>CAZFWG010000001.1:0-115397 GCA_964522525.1 uncultured Alphaproteobacteria bacterium
ACCAAGGACAGGATGCGCTCGACCACGCCGCCGAAAACCGCGTGGCCAGCTGTGTCCACGATGTTGAATCGAACGGTTAGCCCGGCCGTCGAGGAACAGGAAACACTGGTGCATTTGGCCAGGATGGTGATGCCGCGTTCGCGCTCCAGGTCGTTTGAATCCATGGCCCGTTCCGCCACGGCCTGGTTTTCGCGGAACATGCCGCTTTGTTTCAGGAGCTGATCGACCAGGGTGGTCTTGCCGTGGTCGACATGGGCGATGATCGCGATATTGCGCAAGGTCATGGGCTCGGTCCGCACTCGTGGTTCGGCTCCGACATCTGCATCCCACCGGTGGTCTGCTCATTGGCACATGCCGGAGCAAGAAGAACCACTGGCAGCTTGTCGGTTTCGCGGGGCTTTTGACTTTGACATTTGAGTCCGGAACCAGCCGCAAGGCATGACTCACATGTCAAAGGTGCTCCACGACGCGACGCGTCGAAGGCGTGTTCGGGATTTCCGGATAACTCAGTCGCGCCGGACTATACAGATCCTTCGCTGCGGTGCAAAACCCCTTTGCGAGGCTGTGTCGAGCGGCGCTCCGGGCCTGAGTGCCCGCTCAACACAGGGGCAGGACCGTGCGCACGACCGTGGGATCATCCGGTTCTGCCCGGACCTCGAAACCAAGCGCCTGGGCCAGGCCCAACATGGCCCGGTTCTCGGCCAGGACGAGGCCGTAGATTTCATCCAGGCCGATCGTGCGGCCATAGCGGATGATCTCTTCCATCAGCATGCGCCCCAATCCATGGCCCTTCATGTCCGACCGGATCACGACGGCATATTCGCCGGCATCCGACGTGTGATCACGGACAAGGCGCACCACGCCGTAGATCTCGGCTTCGCCCGGCAGGCCCGGTCCGGTCAGGACAAAAGCCATGTGCCACGCATAGTCGATCTGGGTGAGGCCGACGAGCATCGCGTGATCGTTCTTGCGGATCATGCGGAAGAAGCGGAGCCGAATGTCCTCGTCGCTGAGCTTTTCCTGGAAGGCGCCGAGGGCCGGTTCATCCTCCGGACGGATCGGGCGCAAATGGCCGGTCAGCCCGGATTTCGATTCCACATCCCGCTCAAGTTCCTTCGGAAAGGGCTTGATCGCGAGCTGCTGGGCGCCGGCCCGCGGAGAGGCCTCCGCTTCGAGCGGCGTGACCAGCGCGCCACCCCAGCGGGCGCCATCGGGCCAGAGCCTCACCGGGTCGAGCACGACGCGCCCCAGATCCTCCAGATCGACCAGCATCTGGCTGATCTGCATCAGCGCCAGGGCCAGATGATCAAACGCCGCCACATGTTCCGGTGACTCCGTCAGTGGCGCAAACAGGCGCGCACCCGCCGCATGGGACAGGATCACGTCCCGGGCCAAGGTCTGGGTCAAGGGGGGCAGGGCAACGACGCCCCGGTCAATGAGGGGCGCCACCGCCCCGGTAAGGCCGAAGGTAATGATGGGGCCGAATTCCGGGTCGAAAGCGGTCGCGATGCGCCAGATGATGGGCGAGGGGCCGCCCGTCTCCGGCGTTTCCTTCTGTTCGCTCAGCAGTCCGTAGGCGGATAGGACGCCCGCCGCTTCCTGGAGGGACAGGGTCGTGTCCCCCCGCGCCCGCGCGGCGGCCAGGATCTGGCGCGCCGGGCCCGGATCAAAATCGAAGGCGCCGGGGATCGACACGGGCGTTTCGCGCATGCCGTCGCAGATGCGCCGGTGGCGGTTGAGGACATGGAACGCGGAAACCGCCGTCGAGGGCGTATCGAAGGTGGCGATATGGGCCTCGGCAAAAACCTTCCGTGCGGGCATCGCCTCCGTGCCACCGGGCCAGGAGGTTCCGATCCAGGGCCGGCGCTTGCCGGGTTTGCGCCGAGCGCCTTCCACCACGTCTGCCACGGCCTTCGCCATGCTCTCTCCCGACGCCACGCCCGTGGGGCCGGCCAGGACCAGGACCGCGTCAATGCCCTTGTCTTCCATCAGGATGGAGAGGGCCGCCGCATAACGCTCGCCCGTGGCGTCCGGCAGGATGTCCACCGGATTGCTGCGCTGTCGGCCGGGCGGCATGATGGCGGTCAGCTTTTCGATGGTCTCGGGCCCAAGACTGGCGAGGTTGCCGCCTTGTTCCAGGAGGCTGTCCATGGCAAGCGTGCCGATGCTTTCGCCATTGGCCAGGATGGCCAGACGTTCGCCCAATGAGGACGGCGTATCGCCGGGCAGGCGCATGGACAGGGCCTCGACCGCATCGAACAGATTGCCCAGCGTTCTGACCCGCAAGACCCCCGCCCGGCGGAAGGCCGCGTCGTAGACCCGGTCGCGGGGCGGCAAGTCCGAATCGAGTTGGGTGCCGGGCGGCAGATAGTCGCCGGACAGGGCGCCGGCCTTGAGAATGATCACCGGCTTTGTCTGGGCGGCATGGCGGGCGGCCGACATGAAGCGCTGGGTGTTGGACAGGCGCTCTGCATAAAGAATGATCACCCGGGTGTACGGATCATCGGCCAGGTAGAAGAGAACATCGGCATAGTCCACATCGACCATGTCGCCGAGCGAGATGACATGGGAAAAGCCAAGGCCCTGGAGATGGGCCCAATCCATGATGGGTCCGGCGGCGGTGGCGGACTGACCGAAAAAGGCCAGATTGCCGTCCTCGGCGCGGATGCGGGCCATGGTGGCGTGGAGCCCGACGGCGGGCGTGGAGATGCCAAGGCAATTGGGACCGTTGATGCGCATGCCGGTTTCCCGGGCGATGCGGAACAGGTGGCGGCGAATATCGATGCCGGGCTGGCTGCCGCGTTTGGGGTCCGTGATCACCACGGCGGAGCGGGTGCCGAAGCGGGCCAGGTCCTCCACGACGGGCAGCACGGCATCGGCCGGGGTGGTTACGACCGCGAGGTCCGGGGCCTGCTCCATGGTCTCGATGCTGGCAAGACAGGGACGGCCGAAAATCTTCTGTCGGTTGGGATTGATGAGGTCGACCGAGCCCTTGAAGGCGCTGACCACATTCTGGGTAATGGCGCCGGAGATCGAATTCTCATTCTCGGAGGCGCCGACGACGGCAACGGATTTGGGACGATAGAGACAATCGAGATCGTAAACGGTCATGGTTGGTACTCTCCCGTGACGGGATCATGGGCCAGGGGCCCAGGGTCGACAAGGGAATAGGTGAAAGGAGCGGACAAATGCCGACAGACGTGAAGCCGGATGCCGTTCTGTCTTTCTGGTTCGAGGAAACGCCCCGCAAAACCTGGTTCAACGCCCCCCCCGAATTCGACAACACCGTGCGCACACGCTTTGGATCCGTTCACGAGACGGCCTTGTCCGGTGGGCTGGACCTTTGGGCCTCAGACATGGCGGGAACCCTCGCGCTCATCCTTGTTCTCGATCAGTTTTCCCGAAACATCCATCGCGGCACGCCCCGCGCCTTTTCCGGGGACGTTCGCGCCGTGACCCAGGCGCAGATGGCGGTGAGCCACGGCCATGATCTGGCGGAAACGGTCCCGGACCGCCGGCAATTCTTCTATCTGCCCTTTACCCATGTGGAGGATCTGAGCCTTCAGAACCAGGGCGTCGCCCTGATGACGGAACGGCTTGTCGGCCATGATGCGGTGCGCTTCGCCGTCGCCCACCGGGACGTGATTGCGCGCTTCGGCCGGTTTCCCCACCGCAACGCCATTCTGGGGCGCAAGACAACGCCGGAGGAGCAGACCTATCTCGATGCCGGGGGCGGGTTTCGCTAGTCCTCTGCCCAAAGACGGATGAGATTGTCCCGCGCCCGCGCAACCCGATCATAGAGCGGGGATTTTCCGTCCCGCTCGAACAGGCTTTGGGCGGCCATTTCCAGATCGAGCAGGATGTCCCGGTGCTGATCGAGGCGGATCAGGCTGCGCACCCAGCCCACGCAGGCGAGGCGCACGCCCCGGGTCACCGGCTCCACCCGGTGCAGGGCCGTCGACGGATAGAGGACCAGGGCTCCGGCGTCGAGTTTCACGGCCGTCTCTCCGTCCCGATCCTCGATCACGAGCGCGCCGCCGTCATAGTCCGCCGGGTCCGTCAGGAAAAGGGTGAAGGAAAGGTCCGTCCGCCGATTGTCGATGATCGGATCGTCCAGATGGGTGCCGTAGGCCTGGCCGGGCTCGTAGCGGCTGAAGACAAGGCGCGCGAAGACCTTGGGCCGGGCCGCCGCCATGAACAGGGCATTCTGCCGCAAGGATGTCTCGACCGCCTTGGCCAGAATGCTGTGCCGGCCGCCGCCTTTGATCTGGGTGTTGTCCTTGACGGCGCGGGCGGCGCGTCCGGCCGTCACCCGGCCGTCCTGGAATACATCCGGATCGCCGAGGGCCTCTTGCAAAGTCGTCAGGGTGGCCGGGTCAAGGATCGGGGCAATGCGGAACATGGGCAACCTTGCGATTCATTCTTGTTTGCGCCTCATCGCCCTTTATAGTGCGCCAGGGAAAGGCTGGAAAGGCGAGGAGCCAAAGGCAGAGAGGACCAATCCATGGATGTCACCAAACGCGCAAGACTCTGGACCAGCATTGGAACGGCGGTGCTCGTCGGCACGACCCCGGCCCTTGCGGGCCTTGATCACGCACCCGCTGCTGACAAGGCGACGGGCCCGAGCGACTTTCGCTTGGCTTCCGTCTCTCCCGATGGCGAAGGGGAAGGGGAAGGCGAGGGCGGTGAAGGCGGCGGCGAGGGGGGCGAGTTCGGTGTCGATCCCAATGAAGCCCGGGTCAATCCCATTCCCTACGGCATCGCGCTTGATGTCATCCGCGCCCATTATCTGGCGGGCCGCGTCGCCTACAAGGCGGGTGACAAGGACTCCGCCGGCGAATTGTTCGTACACCCTATTTCTGAGATCTATCTCGACATGGAGCCCGTCTTTGTCGAGCGGGGCGTGGCTCCTTTCGAGGATCTGATGGTCAAGGCGGGTGAGCTGGCCTTGGCGGGGGCCGATGTGGCGGCGGTCGATGCCGCCATCGCCGCGGTGCTTCAAGCGGTTGACGGCGCGGAGATTGCCGGACCCGACGGGGACCTCTCGCCCGTGGCGCTCAATGGCGCGCTGATCGCCGACATGATCGATCGGGCGGCGCTCCAGTATCAATTCATCCGGCGCGCGGCGAGTGCTGCCGCCTATCTCGACGGTTACGGCTATTTCGCGACGGCCCGTCAGCGGGCGAATCGTCATTTGGCGGCGATCGAGGCGGAGAATGCCGACTTGGCGTCGGCGATCGTGACGGCGCTTGATCTTCTGGCCAAGGTCTATCCCGGTGCCACGCCGCCGAATCCCTACACGGTCGAGCCCTCCGACATTCTGGCGGCAAGCTCCAAGGTCAAGCTCGCCCTCTGATCGGGTGGCTGCGGCCGCATTGTCCCTCGCGGATGCTTGGCGATGCGGCCGTGATCTGTCACGGTTCTCCTCCCGGGGCCAACAGGAGATCTGACCATGGCGCGGCAGTCCCAAAGCCAGAGCAGCGGGCGCGGATGCCTCACGGCGGGGATCGGCGGTGCGATCCTCATCGCGCTGGTGACGGGTCTCGCCACCGGCCTGTCGACGAGTTTTGGCCGCCAGATCGGGGACCGGGTCGGCGCGTGGTTCGAGTGCCTGATTTCCGAGTGCGAACAGGCGGAATCGTCCGAAGACGGAAAAGAATGACGGCGTCGGGCTACCTCAGTCCGGCAGCTTCTCGCTTTCCGCCCAATAGGCCTCGTCGAAGCCGGGCAGGTCCAGATTGACCAGGAACTGCCGGGTGCAGGTTTCCCAGCTGAAATTCATGGCATGGGACCGGGCCGCTTCCCGCGACGTCTGGGTGAGGGCCCGATGGCAGGCCGCCGCGAGGTCCTCGTCCAGGGCGCCGACACGGGGATCGGTCACGATGTCCTTGGGTCCTGGGACGGGATAGGCGGCAACCGGCGTGCCGCAGGCCAGGGCCTCCACATTGACCAGGCCGAAAGTGTCCGTGCGGCTGGGGAAGACAAAGACATCGCTTGACGCATAAATGCGCGCGAGATCCTCGCCGAAACGGGCGCCGAGAAAGACCGTGTCCGGATAGGCCGTGCGCAGGCTCGCCAGCATCGGCCCGTCTCCGACGACAACTTTCGTCCCCGGAAGATCAAGGCGCAGGAACGCCTCGATGTTCTTTTCAACCGCCACCCGTCCGACGGACAGCCAGATCGGCCGCTCAAAGGCAAGGATGTCGTTGCGGCCTTCTTCAAGCGGCTTGAAGTGCTGGGTGTCCACGCCCCGCGACCACAGACGCAGATTGCCAAAGCCCCGCCCTTCCATTTCCTCGCGCAGGCTGGGGGTCGCGACCATGACCGCCGAGGCCGGTTTGTGGAAGATCCTCAGCAGGCGGTAGCCCCAGGAAATGGGAAAACCCGTCCGTGCATTGATATATTCCGGAAAGCGCGTGTGGAGAGAGGTGGTGAAGGGGTGATCCCGACGCAGACAGAAACGACGCGCCGCGAGGCCGAGCGGGCCTTCGGTCGCGATATGGATCGCGTGGGGCCGCATCTCGTTGATCATGCGGGTCACGGGCCGGTTCGGCCACAGGGCCAGGCGGATCTCGCGATAGGTCGGCATGGCCACGGTGCGGAACATGGAGGGCACAATGACGGCAACCTCGTTGCCCATGGCCTCCAATTGGCTGCGCAGGGTCTCGAGGGTGCGCACGACACCATTTACCTGGGGCGCCCAGGCGTCGGTGACGATCATGATCCTGAGGCCCGAATGGGGATTGGGCTCCGCCGGATCGAGCTTGGCCGGTTTGCGCCGCAGGACGCGCAGCCTGTTGCCCACGCGGCGATACCATTTCTCCTTTTCGCCGCCATTCAACGGGTCATCCGCACGCGACTGTTTCAGTCGGGCTTCCTTTCGCGTCTTTCCCGGTGCATCCCGTCGTTTCATCGTATTTCTCTCGCCGCCGTCACCGCGTCCGGGCGGGTCCAGCGGACAATGAACAAGGCCCCGTCCTCGGTTTCGACCAATGCCGTGCAGGTCTCCACCCAGTCTCCATCGTTGCAGTAAAGCACAGGACCGATCCGGCGCATGGCCGGATGGTGAATGTGGCCACAGACGACGCCGTCAAATCCCCGCGATTCCGCCTCCCGGGCCGCCCAGGTCTCATAGCTTTCGATGAAGCGCGCGGCCTGTCCCATATTGCGCTTCAGGAAGTTGGAAAACGACCAATAGTCCCGCCCCGTCAGGCGGCACCACAGGGCCCCCAGGTCATTGAGGCGCAAGGTAAGGCGATAGGCCCAGGTTCCCACGCGCCGGACAAACCCACCATAGCGCACCGGTCCGTCAAAACGGTCCCCGTGGATGACGAGGAGCCTCTCGCCGGCGGCCGTTTCGTGGGTGGTTTCTTCGCGAAGATCGATGCCCAGGAGGCTTGCGTCGCCAAAACTGCGCAGAAAAGCATCGTGATTGCCCGGCACATAGATCACCCGGGTGCCGGTTCGCGCCTTGCGCAGGACGGCCCGAACCACATCCGTCTGGGCAGAGGTCCAGAAAATGGAGCGCCTCAGCGCGAGCCCGTCAATGATGTCCCCGACCAGGAACAAGGTCTCGCAACTATGGCGTTCCAGAAAATTGACGAGCCGATCGGCCTTGCAGCTGGGCGTGCCCAGATGGACATCGGAAATGAAAATGGCCCGATAGTGGCGGATCCCGTCCCCCATGCCGTCTGCCGGCGCGGAAGTCAGAGTGTGGTCGTCACCTGCCGGTTCCGGGCTGTCCGCCATCGCAGCCGCATCCCCTCCATGTTCAGGGCCGGCATGGTCGGGCCAGCATTATCCTGCTGGGATTTAGACCGTTTCACGAGCGTGGGCAAAGGGGAGAAAACACCAGCGACGGCGTGCCTCAAGGGGCCGTGTGTGGGGAAACCGGGCGGCGCAGGGCGGTGAGGGCCCCCAGATTCATCGCCGGCAGCCGGCCATCGGCCAGGTGGAGGGCGCCCGAAAGGCTGGTGTGCAAACGCAGGTCGAGGCGGATCATTTGCCGAGGCCGGGGAACCGGGCTCACCAGGGTGCGGTCGAGTACACTGATGGGCACGGGTGCCGAGGCCGCAACGACGGCGGTCGGAATGATGCTCGCCATGGCGAGGGTCTCGGCGGGCGCGGTCTCCTGGCCAGCGATCGGCTTGGGTTGCCGGTTCCGTTCCACCGCCCAGGCTTTCTGCACCTTCCGGCCATAGCGCACATTGTGGACATTCCGGTGGGAGTGGTACCGGCGAATGGCACTTTCCCAGGAGCCGTAGCGCTTCTTCAGCTTGGTCAGGAAGGTGGCCGCATAGGTCATGTTGGCCAGGGGATCGAAGGCTTCTTCGAGGCTGGTGAACGCCCGCGGGTGGTATTTCAGGTTCACCTGCATGCAGCCCACATCCATGCTGAGATGGCCGTCCTTGCGCAAACGCCGGGCCGCGAGCACCGCGCCGGACTTGCTGGGAAACCGCATCCCGCGCCCGGCCACATTGATCGTCCAGGGCCAGGGGCTTTTCTGGGCGCTGCCCAAGGGCGTGATGCCGGTTTCAGTGACCGAAATCGCATTGAGCAGGTGGTCCGGCAGCGCCATCGTCCGACCGAGGTCCCGGGCGGCCGCCCGGCACAGGTCCCAATCGGGAGCGTTCGGGTCAATGGCGAGCGTGCCGCTTTCCGCCCTTGCCGGTGTCGCGCCGGCGATGCCGAACAGCGCCAGAGCCGCCGTCACGCCGGCCAGCCCGTATCTGCCTTTGCGGATCTTTGTTGGGAACATTCCCGATCCTCGTATCCTTCTGTCGTCAGCCAGGGAACCTACCTGACTCACGCTGTCCGAGACATAGAACTTATGCCTGATGAACACTCGGACGCCCCAATCTTACTCTTGGGCGCATATTCCATCACCAACGCCGCTTCTTGCGCGTCATGCGCCGTGCGAACGACCGGCGGAACCAAAGACAATCCCAGTTTGGCCGATTCGACTTAACGAAACATGGGATCCGGCCTCTTTGCTGCTTTGCGGTCGTTCCTTCTCACGGTCAACAAACCGATGCGACACCCAGATTATGCAAGGGAGCCATGCGAAAAAGTCAGGACAAAACGCGCCTTGCAGGGTTGATTTCGCTGCGCTGCAAGGGCATCTTGTTGCAGTGCGATATGGCGTTCGCGCCACATCGCTGCCCTTCTTGGGCGTTTCCTCCCTAGACTCAAGGCCGCCGCTTGGCGGCCTTTTTTTTTCGGCCCGGCCCCGATCGTCCGATCGGCGCGGCCCAGGTCGATCACTCTGTTCTTGCGGCCCCGAACCTTCAGGAAGGGCGCAGGAATTCTGTCCGGAGTGTCGTCAGGCGGGAGAGGAGGCGACCCATATCCCGGGCCACCTGAGGAAAGCTCGGCAGCGGCGTCAAAGCCGCTTCATCCATATACAACGCTCGATTGACCTCGATCTGCACGGCATGGCGTCCCTTGGAGGGATCCCCATAATGGGCCGTGCAAAACCCGCCCGCATAAGGCGCATTCCGACCGACACGGTACCCCATCGCACGTAAAGTTTCCACTGCCAGACGACTCAAAATCGGTGAGCAGGAGGTGCCATAGCGATCGCCGACTATGAAATCGCAGCGGTTGGCACCCCGGTCCCGGTCGCCCGGTCCGCCGACCGAGGGCATGGAATGACAATCGACGAGCACGCTGCACCCGTGATCGGCAAAGGCCGTGTCCAGGAGGCCTTTCAGTGCCCCATGATAGGGCTGGTAGAGGGATTTGATCCTGTACTCCGCTTCCGCGAAGTCCAGCCGTTTGCCGTAGATGTTGATCCCGTCGGAGACGATGCGCGCGATGGTGCCGAGCCCGCCCACGACCTTGATGGACCGCGTATTGCACCAGGCGGGCAGGGGCTCACTGAACATGGTCGGATCGAGTTCCCAGGCCTCCCGATTGGCGTCGAGAAAGGCGCGGGGGAAATGGGCATGGATGAGCGGCGCCCCGTGTGCCGGCGCGTCTTCCACCAGTCGGTCGACAAAGGCGTCTTCGGATTGGCGCAAGGTGATGGGATCAAGCCGCGAGGCAGCAAGGAACCCCTTCGGATAGACCCGGCCCGAATGGGGCGAGGCGACCACGAACGGGCTGCGCCCCTCGCCCAGGATGGAAAAGGGCGGTTCGAAACGGGCCATGGGCGTGAAGCGTGCGCGCTTGGCGGCGGCGATCGGCTTGGCGGCGACAGGGGACGGGGTCTGCCCTTCCGGGATCGCGGGCACGGCGCTGGGCGGGAGGTCGGGCGCGAGGGCGTCGGTCATGGGGCGGTGGGGACCATGGCAAAAAGGGTGGCAGGGACGCCCCGCGCTTTGTCCCGGGACAGGCAAGGACCGCGGCGGCGTTGGCATTCCTCTTCAGTGGACCATTGACGTTAAGACTGATCAACCACGCGGAAGGGGCACGGCCGGGGAAGCGCCGGATGCGAAAGATCGCTTCGCGCCCAAAGGGATCTAATCCCAAGGCACCGGCTGGCCATCTTCAGCGCCCCTTTACTTTTTTGCCGCTCAATGGGCCCAGGCGTTCCTCGACGGCCCCCTGCGCAAACCACTAAAATCATGGTATCCCGATCCGACGGGGGGCATGATGACGGGATGCGCCATTATGGTTGCGCCTGACAGGACTGGATTTTGCGCGGCTCCGGCCGGCCCGCGCATACACCCAAGGTGGGGATCGAATGGCCAAGATCTTGCTCGCTGAAGACGACGACGCCATGCGGCGCTTCCTGAAATCGGCTTTGGAAAAAGCCGGTCATTCGGTCACCGATTACGGCCAGGGCGACGAGGCCCTCCAGGCGCTGGAGCAGACCATGTATGACCTGCTCCTGACCGATATCGTCATGCCCGTGATGGACGGCATCGAACTGGCGCGCCGGGCGGCCGAAATCGATTCCGAACTCAAGATCATGTTCATCACGGGCTTTGCGGCCGTCGCGCTCAATCCTGACAACAACGCCCCCAAGGACGCCAAGGTCCTCTCCAAGCCCTTCCATTTGCGCGAACTGGTCCAGGAAGTGGAGCGCATGGTCGCGGCGTGAGCCGTCACTTCGGGCCCATGCCGATCCGCACTTCCGCCGGAACACCATAGATCTCGTAGACATCCGCGTGCCGGCGCA
Source organism: uncultured Alphaproteobacteria bacterium (assembly GCA_964522525.1). Taxonomy (GTDB): domain Bacteria; phylum Pseudomonadota; class Alphaproteobacteria; order JAJFIK01; family JAJFIK01; genus CAYUYV01. The sequence goes on from CAZFWG010000001.1 coordinate 11,126, forward strand.
GGCCGCCTGTTCCTGGAGGAATTCATACTCAAGCGGATTGAAGCCGAGCTTGCGGGCCTTGTCGCCCAAGGCCGATCCGGGGCCCCGTCCGGGCCGTTGCGTGTCATCCATTTCAATCGACCCATGTTCAATCGACGCATGTTCAGTCGACCCAGGAGTGGAAGCGGCCGGCGCATGATCGGCGGATCGGGCGTTGCCGGGCCCTCAGGCATGCCCCTCAAGAGGCGCGGCGGACAAGGTGGCTTGCGCCATGCGCCCATTCCCGATATATCGCCTCTCTCACGCCAAAACCATGGGAGACCATGGTGTCGATCTGGCTTCAGGACGCGTAGCTCAGTGGGAGAGCACTACGTTGACATCGTAGGGGTCGCTGGTTCAATCCCAGCCGCGTCCACCATCAAACGCGACGGCCATGGGCCGTCAAATCGGTCCGGTGGACCGATTTGAGCGTTTGATGCCCCGAGTCCTTGCGAGGGGCCATGCCGCGTCATGCACAATGCGCCTCGCTCATGGGCTTTGCGGGGGCGCCCGGTCGGGCGCGTTAAAGCGGTTCGAAGTCTTCCCCTCGGCCCACTATCATTCCGCTCACGCACAATGCGCTTCGCTTATCGGCTCTTCAGGGTCGACCAGTTTCGTGACCGGTTGTCCTTGCACAGGGGAGTGCCGATCCTCCCCCGGCTTCATCCGGATCGGTCGGGAGCTTGCATTCAGATGTCCCGGTCCACGGTTTCCCAATAGGGCGCGCGCAGTTTTTGTTTGTACACCTTGCCGCTGTCCTGGCGGGGCAGATCGTCGTGGACCTCGACGATGCGGGGGAGTTTGAACCGGGCGAGCCGGGGCTCCAGGAACGCGCGGACGCTGTCCAGGGTCACGCTCATGCCGGGTTGGCAGGTCACGGCCGCTGCGACGATCTCGCCGAACTCCGGATGGGGGGCGCCGAACACGGCGCAATCCAGAATTTCCGGCATCTGAATGAGCTGGGCCTCGATCTCGGCGGGAAAGATGTTCGCGCCGCCGGAAATGATCATATCTTTTTTCCGGTCACTGATGAAGATGTAGCCGTCCTCGTCCACATGGCCCACATCGCCCACGGTTGAAAAGGCACCCTGGCGCTGTCCGCCGAGGGATCCCTCCACATTGGTGTATTCATAATCGCCGAATATGGGCAGATGGATATAGAGGAGGCCCGTTTCCCCGACCGGGAGTTCGCGGAAATCGTCATCCAGGACCTTGACGGCGCCACCGGGAAGGATTTTGCCGACGGAGCCGGGCTTTGCCAGCGCTTCCTGGCTGGTGATGAGAGTCATGAAGCCGATTTCGCTGGCCCCGTAGGATTCATGGATGATCGGCCCGAACCAGTCGATCATGCCCTTCTTGACATCCACCGGGCAGGGCGAGCCCGTCGAAATGGTAAAACGCAGGGAACTGACGTCATAACGCGCGCGCACGTCCTCGGGGAGTTTGAGCAGGCGGACCATCATGGTCGGGACCATATAGGCATGGGTGATCTTCTGCTCGTGGACCGTGCGCAGAAAACCCTCCGCGTCGAATTTCGGATCGATGAACAGGTCCACTTCCTGCGCCGCAAGACACATGCTGGCGAGCGCATTGGGGGCGCTGTGATAGAGGGGAGCGGAGAAATAAATGCGGTCGCCGGGTTGGGTTCCCAATAGCGCGGTGGCGAGACCCCCATAGCTTTCCCAGCGGTCGGGCGCATCCGGATCGATGATCCGCCGGATGCCCTTGGGCCGGCCGGTGCTGCCGGAGGTGTAGGCGAACATGCCCCGGAATTTCTCCGCAGGCCCCCCATAAGGAGCGGTGGCGGCGATGAGGTCGGCCATGGCCAGCGCACCGGGCACGGGCGCATCCTCCACCCCGTAGGCCGCCGTGATGGCCGCCGGCACCGGGGCAGAGATCACCGTGACGCCGGCCGGCACGCTTGCCGCTTGGGGGGCCATCACGGGGCCGAGCAGATCGCCGTGGCCGTAAAGGAGTTTCGCGCCTGAGTCCTCCAGGATGTGTTGGATCTCCTGGGGCGCGGCATGCCAGTTGATGGCGGCATAGCGTGCGCCGACCAACCGGGCCGCCTCGGCCACGGCCATGAAAGCGGTGTCGTTGCGCATGAGGACCGCGATGACATCATCGGGCCCGACCCCACGGGCCTTCATATCGGCGGCGAGGCGGCGCGCATTGTCCTGAAAATGGGCCCGATCGGTTCTCAAGCCACCGAAATAGAGGTCTCCCGCCATTGGACATCTCCTCCCTTGTCACGCCGCAGGGCCTTTGTGCCTTTTCACAAAGTCTAGCGTCAGGTCACCGTGATTGACATGGCAATCGGCATCGCGGCGATAGGCTCAAACATGCTCTGGCCGGGGTTGTCAGGCGGGCATGATCCTTTCCGTGCGGAGGTCGGGGTATTCGGAGGAGCAGGGGCCGCTTCGCTGCTCCAAGCCGGGATGGCCATAGATCGCTCCGGTCAGTCCTCCGTGTCCGCCGCGAGTTTGACCTCATGGGCGGCGGGTGAAATCTGGCCGGACTGAACAAGGCATCGGCACGGTATCATTCTTCTTGGCCTCCCTTTTTGAGATCATGCGCTTTCCGGGAACGGTCAGCCGCCGGTCTCTTCGCGATGCCGCTCGGCGACATGGGCGCCCAGTTCGCTGAACAGATCGAAATAGGCATCCGGATCGGCGTGGCGCAGTTTCGCCGCATCGAGTTCCTGGTCCTTGGCAAAGATCAGTTCACGAACGTCATTGGCAACCGCCTCGGTGATGGCTTTGGCGCAATCCATGGGATCATCGCCGGCGTCGATCACGGCGTCGGAGCGTCCCCGCTTGGAGCCGTCCGCCGTCATGGCATTGCGGGAGACATCCGTGGCCACGGAGCCTGGCAGCACATTGGTCACCTTGATGTTGTGGAGCTTGGCGACCTCGCAGCGCAGCGCATCCATGTAACCGATCAGGCCATGCTTGGCGGCGCAATAGGCGGTGCGCAGGGGCGCGCCGATGCGCCCCGCCACGGAGCTGATGGCAACAATATGCGCGCCGCCCGCCGCGGCCATCTTCGGCAGTTGCAGTTGGGTCAGCCAGATCGGGGCGATGAGATCGATATCGATCAGATCGCGGTAGACTTCGGGGGCTGTCTCCAGGGCGAGACTGCGTTGGCTGACGCCCGCATTGTTCACAAGGATGTCGACACGCCCTTTCCAGGCCCAGGCCGTGTCCACGGCTTGGGGGAGGCTTGGGTAGTCGGTGGCCTCGAAGGGCAAGACCAGCGTGTCGGTATTGAGTTGGTTGGCCACGGCCTCCAGCGCCTCGACCCGCCGACCGGAAAGAATGATGGGCGCGCCTTCTGCGGAAAAGGTGTGTGCCAGTGCTTCGCCAATGCCGGACGATGCGCCCGTGATCCAGACGATCTTGCCCTCGAACTGTCCCAATGGATGTCCTCCCCATGCGTCTTACTTGTCGCCCGCCGAAGGGGCGAGGCGTTTCGGGCCGATCTCATGGGCCCTTACACCTCACTCTACCAGCCGAACAGCATGCGGGCCATGAAGCGTCCCGGGAGAAGGGTGAAGGCCCCGGCAATGATCAAGGCGCCGAAGAACAGGCCGCGCATGGTCCGGCCGTGGCGGATGCGCTCGCCCTTGTAGATCGCCCACAGGCCCCGGGGCAGGGAGAACAGCACCAGCGGTACAAACAGATGAATGGGGGAGAACCCGTAGAGATTGGGCATACCCCCTTCGGCCGTTTCAAGAATGAAGACGGCGGAGAACGCCACCGTCGCCATCATCGCAACCCAGGCACCGCCCAGGATCCTGTGGACCCACAGGCCCTTGCGCCACACCAAAAGGAAGATGCCCAGGACCAGGGCCCCCAGGGCGGCCAGAATATGAATCTGCAAGATGAGGGGGATTTCGTAGAAGAGATCGAGCTGCATGGGCACATCTTCCTCATGTGACGGACGGAACGGGCCAAAGGTGGCGGTTTCGTTCTCGATGTGCAGCCGAACTTGCGCCACTGTAGGGTTTTGCTTCGCGAATTGCGGGAGGACTGTCACTCACGATGCGTGAAATGCAGAAGGCCTCGGTGGCCCTGCGCCCGTTCGGGGCCCTCAACGCCCGCACGCGCAGTTTCCTGGTGTCTGGGGTACTCGGCGTGTTTTTCGGCGTGATCGGCCCCTTTTCCACCTATGCCGCCCTCGATCTGCCCCTGCGGCTGGTCTATTGGCTGGCGATCATGATCGGCGCCAACGGGATCATCGTCGGCATGTTCCATCTCCATGACCGGTGGCGGCCCGAAGCACTGCCGTTATGGCAACGCCATCTGGCCATGGCGGTGCTTGGGGCAATTCCCGTTTCTGTTCTCGTCTTGGTGGTGACGTATTTGTGCGGTCTCGGCCTTTTCTCCTGGCGGGGGCTGGTCGGGCTCTATATTTCCGTGCTGAGCGTCACGGTCGCGACCTTGGTTGTGATGGCCTTGGTTTCTCGGGCCTTTGACCGCGCGGAGGCACCGTCGGTTGAGCCGGCGGCCCCGGAAAATCTCGGCGGCGGCGCTGGAAAGCCGCTCCTTGCGGGCCATCTCCCGACCGACGTGCCGGCCGCTTTGCGCGCCGCGCCCCTCATTGCCCTGCAGGCGGAAGACCACTATGTGCGCGTTATTACCGATAAGGGCGAGGCCCTGGTCCTCATGCGGCTCAAGGATGCGGTGATCCAATTGGCGGGGGCCGATGGCGCGCGGGTGCATCGGTCCCACTGGGTCGCGCGCCGGGGCATCGCGGCGGTGGAGCGGAAAGCGGAGCGGCTCCACCTTCGGCTCACCACCGGTCAGCGTGTGCCCGTCAGCCGGTCCTATGCGGCAGATCTGCGCGCCAAGGGGTGGATTTGAGACGCCTGCGGATTACTGTGAAGGGGCGCTGACCGAAGCGTGCTGTGCATGGAGAGGCAGAGAACGGGCAGGATCTGACCTGCCCGTCCCGTTTTCCCTATGACGAGCGTCGATGACGCAGGGCGGCGTCGGCGGCCAGGATGCCGCCATGCATGGCCCCGGAATATCCGCCCGAGACCGTATAGGCCGAGGCGAGCCAAAGACCGTCGACCGGAGTCGCGGCGCTGGGCGGGCGACCGAACAGACGGGACGGGGTCGGACGAAAGCCATAGACCTCGCCATGGGGCGTGCCGAGCCGGGTCTTCATGGTCCGGGCATTGGCCATTTCGGCCTGGGTCACGGCGCCCGCAATGCCCGGAAAACGGCGATCGAGATCGCCCACCAGGGCCTCGATCCATTCCTGGCGGCGGCTCCGCTCCGTGGGCTCATCGAGATCCCGCCACCAGTCGAAACGGTCCACACCGCCGATCTGCAAGAAATGCGGGTCCGTCTCGCGGTGCAATCCAGTGTCAAGGCGACTGAAATCGGCAACCACGTAAGGCGGTATGGCCCCGCTCGGCGGCTGGGCAAAGACAGCGGATGCCTTTGGAACATCCGCAAAACGATGGAGCGTGTCCGGATAGATGAAGGTCGAATAGGCCGACACGCCGAATTCCGAGGCCGGCCGTTCAAGCCCCAGGGAAATCGTGAAAAGGGAGATCGAGGGCTCGAACCGGTCATAGTGTTTGGCAAAGGGCGCTCGGGACGGTTCGGGGAGCATGGCCTCCAGGTGATCGGGCGAGGTGCCGCCGAAGATCATGGGCGCCAGCACTTCTTTTTCCGTACCCGTCTCGTCCCGGTAGGCAACACCCGCCGCCCGTCCGTCTGCGTCGAGGAGAATGCGGGTCACGTCGGTCTTGCGCCTCAGGACGCCGCCATGGTCCTTGATGCGATGGACGAGGGCCAGGGTCAGCGCCTGGGAACCACCGCGCACATAGTAGGAACCGCTCTCCACATACCGGGACCAGACGCCGCCATAGAGCACGAAGGACAGATCGCCCGGATCATCGTCGAAATAGAAAAGGGGGCCACCGAGAACGAACTTGATGGCCTCGTCATTGCCGAAAATGGCGTCGAGCCGGTCGCCCAGGGACCGCCGCGTCTCGGCCATCAGTTCGAACAGGCGCCCGGAGAAAACGAGACCGGTCAAGGCGGAAAGACCCCGCGCGCCCATGGACTCCAGATCCGCGAGGCTGTGGTGAAGGCGGCCGATCTCGTCGAAATAGCGGTCCAGTGCCTGCTGACTGTGGGGCAGGGCGGCCTTGAGCGCGGCCCGGGTGGCGTCCAGACCGTGGGGCACCTGGACGGGGGCCGGGAGACCGGCCGCGCGGACCTCGTAGAAGATGTCGCTGGTGACCGGATCGACCGCACCCTGAAGGCCGAGCCGGGCAAAAGCGCCATGGGGACTGAAGATCGTGTCCCCGTCGGTGTCATGGAGGGAGGCCTCCATGGTCACCGCGCCGTGACGGTAGGTGGTGGCCGCCCCGCCAAAATTGGCGAGGCGTTCCAACACCAGAACACGCTTGCCCCTTTGGGCCAGGACCGTGGCGGCCGACAGGGCACCGACGCCCGAGCCGATGACTATTGCGTCAAAGCTGTCCGTCTCCATGATGTGTTTTCTCCCTCATTTGTCTCTTTATTCTCGTTGTTGAGGCGTCCTCTCGGGAGGCCAAGGGGATCCGTCAGTGATGGTGTTCCGCGGCCTCCGCCTCGGCCTTGTCCTTGTGGATCGTGCCGGCCGGATGTTCGGCCGGCGCGTAGATCGTGAAGAGTTTCAGGGGCACGCTTCCGGTATTGGTGAAGTTATGCTCCGTACCCGCTGGAACGACAACGAGGCTGCCCGGTCCGACCGTGCTCTTGGCCCCGTCGAGCAAAGCCTCTCCTTCACCTTCAAGAAAGACCAGTACCTGATCCAGATCGTGGGTCTCAAGCCCGATGTCGTCTCCAGGCTCGACGCTCATCAGCACGAGCTGACTATGGGCGTTGGTCGTCAACTCCTTGCGGAAAAACGCGTTTTCCCGAGTTAGACGAAAGATATCCTCATTGAAGCTCGTCATGGTGCGTACTCCTTTCTGGGTACTCAGGTGTCCAAAGTGCAAAACTCACTATAAAAGATCTGTAGAGAGATTTTTGACCTGAATCCCGATGCGATGATCCGCCGCAATGGACGGCTAGAGCGGGCTTGCAGGATCGGATGGGGTCGCCCGATTTGCTGGCTTTCCCTTACCGCATTCAGGGGCTCTCCACGGCGAAGGGCCAGCACCGGCCCATGCTCGCCTCATCTATATACGGTCCCACTCTCTTCGATCCAACGGATAGTCCGGTGCAGTTTTGATCGGAAAAAACGATGGCGGATTGCGTGCCTCCAGACCCCGCCGTCCGCGGTCGGTCGGCGCCGGGTTTCTTAAGGGACAGAAAGAATTTCCTGCCGCCGGCGCTGAAGAAAGCGTTGGACGGGGACGGAAAACGTTTCGCTGGCTGCACGCTCAAACGCGGCCGCCGCTTCCGGTCTGCGCCCGACCATGACCAGGATTTCGCCCCGAGCGAGATGAAGGGGACCATAACCATCGAGCATCGGATCGGCTGCCAGTTCTTCAAGACGTTGCAGGGCTTCGGCCCGAGCACCCCCGTGGGCCTTGGCGACACAGGCATGGATCGCGACGATGGGGGAGTGCGTCTGCGCTTCCAAGGCGCTGTAAAGAGTGCAGATCGCCGGCCAGTCCGTGGTCTCGAAAGAGGGCGCGGTGGCATAGGCCGCCGCGATGGCGGCTTCGAGATGGTAAGTGGAGGGCCGTTCCGTTTTTCGGGCCTTGGCCAGGTAGCGTACACCCCGCCGAATGAGGGAGGCATCCCAGCGGGTTCGGTTTTGATCCTTGAACAGAATGGGTCCACCCGTGTCGTTGATCCGCGCTGTCAGGCGGGAGGTCTGAAAACAAAGCAGGGCGGCGAGCGCCTGGCCGTCGGGCCGGGTTGTCGCCTTGCGGGTCACCAGGAGTTCTGCCAGTCGCAACGCCTCGCGGCAGAGGTCGCCAAGGATCAGGCGATCCCCGGTGCGTGGTGCATAACCGATGCTGAACAACAGATAGATCGTGCGGTAAATCGCATCGAGACGCGCCTTGAGATCAAAAAGAGACATGGGCGGTGTGAACGGCAAACCGGTCGACTTGAGTTTGCGTTTGATGCGCGCGAGGCGCTGGCCGACCGTCGCTTCCCTGGCCAGGAAAACCGAGGCGATTTCCCGCGCGGTGAAGCCACCGGCGAGTTTCAAGGTCAGGGTCGATTGCTCGATCGGTGAAAGCCTGGGATCACAACACAGCACAATGAGGCGAAGTTCCGGATCGGGAATGTCGGCTGTGTGGACTTGTCCGTCCGTCGGTCCCGTGGTGCCATCCACGGTTTCCTCCCAGGCCGTTTCCCGACCTTCCCGGCGCAGACGATCAATGGCCTTGTTCCGGGCGACCCGGTTTAGCCAAGCACCCGGATTGTCGGGAATTCCCTGGTGGGACCAGCTCGCCAGCGCATCGAGGATCGCGTCCTGGGTCACGTCTTCGGCGAGGTCGAGGCCGCTTGGCCCGAACCGTGCAACGAGGCCCGCCATCAGGCGGCCTCGTTGCCGGCGGATCAGGCGATCAAGCACCTGGTGCACTTCACTTGTGTGGTCTTCGGACATCAGGTCTCACACATCATGGATTTCACGGATCTCCAGGCGTGTGTTGTGCGTCATGTGCGGGTGCGTCTTTGCGATGCGCACGGCGTCATCATAGTCCTTTGCCTTGATGATCATGATACCACCGAGAATTTCCGCCAGCTCCGTCGACGGACTGTCATGAACCGTCACACCATCGGATCCGGTCGTCAGTGTTCGGCCAGGCTCATCGGCCAGTTTGTGGCCGCCAACATATACGCCGTCCGCCATCAGCTTTTGAACCCAGGCGACATAGTCCTTGACGATCTCCATATAGTCGTCTTCCCGGACATCGCTGTAGCGATCCCGCGCATGGGGCAGGAGAAGGACATATTGTTTCATCACGCACTTCCTCTTCGTCATGGTTGAAGCGAAGCGCTCCGGAAACCCGGGACAAGGCCTCTGCGCGGAGCGTCTTCCCTTCCTTGTCGAATGACGGCCCACGATTTTGACAGGAGCCCCGGTTTTTTTCTCCGTGTTTCGCGCCCCCTCATCCCGTGACAGACTGGATGGTTGATGCGGTCGTGACCGCTTGAGGGTCTGAATTCGGAGAAAGGTCCATGAAACAAGGGATTTGGGTCGGTATCGGGCTGGCCGGCATGACGGGGCTGGTTGCCATTTTGGTTGCCGTGGGTCTTCATCTACAAGCTGCGGACGAGCCCAAAGCGCCTGTGACCTTTGGAAGCCTCACCGACGGGCTGAGGCGCCATGACGGCCTTTTCACCCTCTATACGGATGAAGACGCCAATCGCGTGTTGATGACCTTGCCGCCGCCCGATCCGCAGACGGGTGTCAGCGCGGAGGTCATCCATGTCAGTTACTTGCGCTCCGGCCTTGGGTCCAATCCGGTGGGCCTTGATCGGGGGCGCGGCGGTGATCCCCAGATCCTGCGTTTTGAGGTGCTGGGGGGAAAGGTCCATGCCGTGGCCCTCAACACCCGCTTCGTCGCCCGGAGCGCTGACCCGCTTGAGCGGCGCGCAACCGAGGAATCCTTCGCGCGTTCGGTCGTCTGGACGACGGACATTGTGGCGCGTGCGGATGATGGGCGCCTGCTCATTGACCTCAAGGGGCTGCTTGCTCTTGATACCGTCGGCGTTGCCGCGCGCCTTTCCGAGCGGGGGCAGGGCACCTTCAGCCTCGATGCGGGGCGCAGCGCGCCCTATGCCCGCGAGACATTGGCCTTCCCGGACAATGTGGAGTTCGAGGCTCAACTGACCTTCAGCGGCAAGAAACCGGGTTCTGAAGTGCGCGCCACGGCACCGGTGCCGGAGGCCCTGACCTTCACCATGCATCATTCGCTGGTGCGCCTGCCCGATGACGGTTTTGCGCAGCGCAGGAGCGACCCCCGGGTGGGGGCGGTCGCCCTTCCGATCGCCGACTATGCCGCCGGCCTCGACGAGGCGATCGAACGGCGGGTCGTGCTGCGTCATCGGTTGGAAAAGGTCAATCCCGATGCGGAACGTTCTCCGGTCAAGGAACCAATTGTCTTTTATCTCGATCCAGGCGCGCCCGAACCCGTGCGCTCGGCCCTTCTTGAGGGGGCCCGGTGGTGGGCGGCGGGTTTCGAGGCGGCGGGCTTCGAGGATGCCTATCGCGTCGAGCTTCTGCCCGACGGCGCCCATCCCCTGGATGCCCGGTACAATGTGATCCAATGGGTTCATCGCCAGACGCGGGGCTGGTCCTACGGCAGCCCGATCTATGACCCCCGCACCGGGGAGATCATCAAGGCCGTGATCACCCTGGGATCGCTGCGCGTCCGACATGACCGGCGCATCTTCGAAGGCCTTCTGGATGCGGAGCGCACGGGCAAGGGGGGTGCGGATGATCCCGTGGAAATCGCGCTTTCGCGCCTGCGCCAGCTCTCCGCCCATGAGGTGGGGCATGGTCTTGGCTTTGCCCACAACATGGCGGCCAGTGCGGACAATCGGGCCTCCGTGATGGACTATCCCGCGCCTTGGGTCCAGGTCACACAAGCCGGCGATCTTGATTTCTCGCAAGCCTATGGCGTGGGGATCGGTCCCTGGGACGTGCTTACCCTTCGCTATGTCTATGAAGATTTGGGGACCGGGACGGATGAAGAGGCAGGTCTTGACGTCATCGCGAGGGAAGCCGTCGAGACCCGGCTGTTCGTGACGGATCCCCATTCGCGGCCCGTCAGCGGCGCCCATCCCCGGGGCAGCGTTTGGGACAATGGTTCGGATGCGGTTGAAGAGCTCCGCCAGGTGATGGCGGTCCGGCAGGTGGCGCTTGCGGATTTCGGTCTCGCCAATCTCCCGGAAGGGGCGCCCGTTTCCGAATTGCGGGAGATCCTGGTCCCCATCTATCTCTTCCACCGCTATCAGGTGGCCGCGGCCGCCAAATTCGTCGGCGGCATGACCTTTTACTATGCGGTGAAGGGCGATGGGGCGGAAGCGATGAGCCCCGTACCGCCCGATGATCAACGCCGGGCGCTCAACACCCTGACGGCAACCCTTGAACCGGCGTTTCTGGCGCTCCCCGATGCCCTGTCCCGGGTTCTGGGACCGCAACATCAGAGTTGGTTCGATTCCCGCTATGACCGGGATGATTTCCGCAGTGACGCCTTTCCCCTGTTCGATGAAGCCCAGGCCGCCCGTGTCGCGGCCGGCATGACCTTTGATGCCCTGTTGAACCGGGAACGGATGATGCGGCTTGCTCATTTCCATAGAAGCGATCCGCAATTTCCCTCCGCCGGCGAAGTGTTGGAAACGATCGGCCAGACTGTGTTGGCCGAAGACCCCGCGGCCGATGGCCACCCTCTGCGCGAGGTTGTCATCCGCCGCTATGTCTCGGGCCTGATCGGTCTTGCGGGCACGGCTGAACCCGGTCTCGCGGCGATCGTCGAGGGGTATCTTGAGGGCTTGTCCGGACGGCTCGAGGGGCACCCCGTTCTGCCCCCCCATCAGGCGCAGGCCCTGCGGCGGCAGATTCGCCGGTTCCTGGATCGACCCGTCGTGGCGGTGGCGTCGGTCGACACCCATCCGCCGACGCCGCCCGGCAGTCCGATCGGCGGGCTTATGGCCTGTGACAGCTGTTGGTTCTGTGACCTGCCGATCCGGTGAGGGCGGAACATGACCGGTGACGAGACAAGGCCCGAGCCGGCAATCGGAAGGGCCAAAGAGAAACGTGGTGCGCAAATCTGCACCCGTGCGGCAGATTCCAAGAGGACACGCCAAGGCCCTCATGTTCTTTCTTTGTTCGACACGAAGGGCTCCAAAGCAGGGGGCACCGGATGCTCTCTTGGTAACCCGACGGCGTCTTGCCTCGCTTGAGAGAAAGGCGCACTCTGCACGGGTGTTGTTTGCCGCGAAGATGCCGTGCCCTATCCTTATCTTGCAGACGGGTGAGGGGTGATGGGCAGCGTGATGATCGACGGATGATTGTCCTTTTGCGGATGATAAAGATGGAAGTGAGGGTCCGAAGCCGGTTCATGAAACCCGCAGGCATGGAACCCCGAGACGAGGAGAGAGGAGCGTCCCGATGACTGATCTGACCGTCAATGGCCGAAAGGTCAGTATTCAAAGTCCACCGGACACCCCCTTGTTGTGGGTGGTCCGGGACGAGTTGAAACTCAAGGGAACGAAATTCGGCTGCGGCATTGCCCAATGCGGTGCCTGTACGGTCCATGTGGATGGCGTGGCGATCCGCTCCTGCATCACCGCCGTGGGTGATGTGGCGGGCAGTGCGGTGACGACCATCGAAGGTCTTTCGGCGGATGGCCCCCATCCCTTGCAAACGGCCTGGATCGAAGAGCAGGTGCCCCAATGCGGCTATTGCCAGTCGGGGCAGATCATGCAGGCGGCCAGCATGCTCCAAACGAAACCATCGCCCACGGATGATGATATCAATGGCGTGATGAGCGGCAATCTGTGCCGCTGCATGGCCTATGTGCGCATTAAGAAAGCGATCAAGAAGGCGGCCGCCGCCATGGAAGCGGCACCGAGCGAAGGGGAGGCGACCAATGGCTGATCTGACCATGCGCAGCGCACGCACTGTACTGACCACGAATCGCCGCGGCTTCCTGATCGCCTCCACCAGCACGGGCCTGGTGATGGCCTTTGGCGGGGCGGGTTGCACCTCAGCGGAAGAAGAGGTGGAAGCTTCCGCCGTTGAGCAGATCAACGCCGAGGCTTTCGAGCCGACCGTCTGGTTCCGGATCGAACCCGACGGCACGACCGTGATCAATATCGCCAAGGCGGAGATGGGGCAGCATGTGGGCACGGCCCTGGCCCGTGTCGTGGCCGATGAGCTTGAGGCGGATTGGGATCGTGTGCGGATTGTCCATGTGGATACGGATCCCAAATGGGGGTATATGGTCACCGGCGGCAGCTGGTCTGTCCATACCACATTCCTGCAGTTGAGCCGGGCCGGCGCGGCCGGTCGGATCGCGTTGATCGAGGCTGGTGCCGCCATGCTTGGGGCATCGGTCGAGGAATGCTCCGCCCGGGGCGGTGCCGTCATCCATGGCGAGCGGTCCGTGTCCTATGCGGACATTGTCACCAAAGGCAAGATCGACCGCACGTTCAGTGCAGAGGATCTGGAAGCCCTGCCGATCAAGGAACCGGGTGAGCGGCGCCTGATGGGCCGCCCGGCCAAGGCCTTGGACATCCCGGAAAAGGCCACCGGCGAGGCGGTTTACGGCATTGATGTGGAACTGCCGGGCATGGTCTATGCGCGGCCGCTCCTGCCGCCGACCCGCTATGGCGCAGTCGTCAACGCCATCGACGACAGTGCCGCAAAAGAGGTGGCCGGCTATCGTCAAGCGCTCGAAATCCAGGACCCGAGCGGCACCTGCCAGGGCTGGGTGGCGGTTATTGCCGATACCTACGCGGCAGCGCTCAAGGCTGCCGAAAAAATCGTCGTCGATTGGACGCCGGGCCCCACCGCCACGGTCAACGAAGAGGACATTCTGAATGCAGGCCGCACACTTGTGACCGACGCCGAGGCGGGTGCGCTTTGGGTGGATGAGGGCGACACGGATACTGCCCTGGCGGAGGCGACCCAACTCGTGGACGCAACCTACACCACGGCCACGGCCCTCCATTTCCAGCTTGAGCCGGTCAATGCTCTTGTGACGGAAGAAGATGGCATCTGGCATGTCCATGCGGGCAATCAGTGGCAATCCCTGATCCTGCCGGTCATTGCCAAGGCCCTGGAGGTGACCGAGGACAAGATCATCATCCACCAATATTACCTGGGTGGCGGTTTCGGTCGTCGTCTGTATGGGGACTACATTGTTCCGGCGGCCCTTGCCTCCAAGGCCTTGGGCCAGCCCGTGAAAATGGTCTTCACCCGCGAGGATGACAGCCGCTTTGACTGCGTGCGCTCCGCCTCCGTGCAACGGCTTCGTCTTGCCGCCAATGGAGAGGGGACCGTGACGGGCATGGACCATGCCGCCGCCGCCGGCTGGCCGACCCTGAATATGGTCCCTGCTTTTCTTGCGCCGTCTGCGGACGGAACGGAAGCCCAGATTGACACCTTCTCCATTTCCGGAGCGGATCACTGGTACACGACGGGCGCGCATCGGGTGCGGGCCATCACCAATGACCTGGCCAACAAAACCTTCCTGCCCGGATGGTTGCGTGCCGTGGGTCCCGGCTGGACGACCTGGGCCGTCGAATCCTTCATGGATGAAGCGGCTCATGCCTTGGGCGAAAACCCGGCCTCCTTCCGTCTTTCCCTGCTGGACGCTCAGGGGCGCCAGGCGGGCAAGGCGCCGGAAAGCGTCGGCGGCGCGCGGCGTCAATATGAGGTGTTGAGCCGGGTCGTCGAGAAATCCGGTTATGGATCCTTGGACCTGCCCGCCGATACGGGCATGGGCGTTGCCTCGGCCGCGGGCCAGGAGCGGACCATGCCGACCTGGACCGCCTGCTGCGCCCGGGTCAGGGTCGATCGGTCGACGGGACAGGTCACGGTGGAGAAACTCTGGTCCGTGATCGATGCGGGCCAGATCGTCCATCCGGACGGGGCGCTTGCCCAGGCGGAGGGGGGGACCCTTTGGGGCTTGAGCCTTGCCCTTTTTGAAGGGACACGCTTCGCGGACGGACAAGTGGCCGATCTGAACCTCGATACCTACACGCCTTTGCGCATGGATCAGGTCCCGGAGATGGACATCGAATTCATGCCGAGTTCGGAGATGCCCGTGGGCCTCGGAGAGCCGCCCCTGTCCGTCGTGGCTCCAGCCATTGCCAACGCGGTCTTCAACGCGGTGGGGGCACGGGTTCGGGATCTGCCCATCCGGCCCGAGGCGGTGCTCGCCGCCATGCCGGTCTGAGTCTTACACTTCTTGTCGGCGCCGCAGGACACGGCGCCGACAGGGCCTACGCGGCGTCGGGCTTGTAGATGAAGCTCGTCCCGTTGACGCAGTGCAGGATCTCGCGATTGATGATCAGGACATGACCGAAATGGCTGCCACAACGGCGGCAATGGGCCTGGGCGACCCGTTCCTTCTTTGGGCGTCGACCATAGTTCGTGGATTCGTGGATACCCAGCAGGACGCTGTCGAGTTCCGCATGTTTGAAGAACAGCCAGCCGATCCGCAGGACCACTTTCTCTTCCCCCGAATAGACGTGGAGGCCACAGCCGCGGCAATAATATTTGCCAGGCCGTTCCTCTTCCCAGAGCGGGTTTGACCGGCGGGGCTCGGTGCCTTCTTTGCGAAGGATGCGATATTCCTCCGGGGTCAGCATGGCCTTCCATTCTTCATCCGTGCGGGTCACTTCATAGGAAACCCGGCTGCTCGGGACGAGATCCGGATAGACGGGGCCTTCGCCCGTCGAGGGTTTCTCGGCGCCCGCCGCCTCGGGCGCGGAGCCTTGCGCGCTCGCGGTTTCCGAAATGATCAAACCGGCGGCGCCGGAGATGGCGCTGGCGGCCAGCAATTCCCGACGCGACATTTGACGCTGATCCATGGCGTGTCTCCCCTCTTTTCGGAACTGGTGATCAGAACACCACGCCGACATTTTGAGCGGGGTTCCACAACTCACAATTCCTTGAGGGAGGCGAGCGGACGGTCCGGTTTTTACCGTCGGCGGCGTTTTTTTTCCGCGTTTTTCAAGTGGGGCAGGGCGAAGAGATAAAGTCCGGTGGCCCACATGACAAATAGGAGAAGTCCCGTGGGCAGAAAGACATAAAGCTTTGCCCATGAAGCAAAAAAAGAACCGTCGTGAATGGATTCGATGATATCGGAGCGCCGATAGGCGACCTGGACGACATCGCCCGTATGGGTGTCGACTTGGACTTCCCAGTTGTTGGCGGCGACGAATTTCACGATCCCCTTGCCGGGCTTCACGTCCACCCGTTCCAGGTCCGACCAGTGGTCGATCTGCGCTTGCGGCACGGAGCGGGCGGCATCGAACAGAGTCTGAAAATCGGCACGGGGAACGTCCGTTCGCTCAACCCCGCTCGCCGTCGGGGGTTGGATCCAGGCACTCTCCTTTTTCAGCATCAGGAGAATGCCCGCCCCGATCATGATGACCAGGGGGAGCGCAAGAACCACCGACGCCCAGTGGTGGATCTTGCGCAGCGCGATGCGAAGCCTCATGGCCGCTCTTTATCGATGGGCGGGGATCGAGCCGCCCGGCACCCAGGGCGCGCCCGCTTCGATCACCGCTTTCTCGAATTCGGGGATGCTGGTTTCGCTCAGGCGATTGAGACGCTCCCGGATCTCCCCGAACTCTTCCTCGGCATAGCCCATGATCTTGAGGTGCGTGGCCGTCGGACCATAGGTGGAGAAGGCGGTTCCGATGGTGATGGCCTGAAGCCGGTCCTGGATCGTCTCCCGCTTCAATTCACCGATATCCTCTTTGGCCTGGGTGCCATCGAGCAGCTCCTCGATCTCATAGAGTTCCGTGCGCAGCGCCTGCCACTGGTCATCCAGGGCTTCCGGTGCGCTCATGGAGCGGCCCACCGCCTTTTTGAGGAGGGTGAGCTTCTTGCCGAGATCGCCCACGGTCCGATTGGCCGCCGCGACACTACGCTGGAGCGTGCTGAGCCGCTTCCAGAAAGCGACCGCCGCACCGGGTTCGGCACCCTCCAGCGCCCCGTCCCGCAGCTTCTTGACATCAAAGCTCTGCGGACCAACCAGTTCGCGGGTCTCGCCCTGAAGGCGGCTCGAGAGGGACACGGTGTATTGGCCGGGTTCGGCCAGATAGCCTTGGGGCGGATTGTCCGGATTGTCCTTTTCGCTCACCACACCCTGGGACGCCGGCATGCGTAGGTCCCACGCGACCCGATGGAAGCCCTTGCCCGTCTCGCCCTTGATCCGGCGCACCACCTTGCCCGCGCTGTCGCGGATGGTGAGCCAGATTTCGGGATCCACTTCCCGGCGTTCTGCCTCGACCGCATCGAAACCGGGGAACGGCGTATCCTCGCCTTTTTCCGCCTTCGGTTTTTCTGCTTCCTGACGGGTCTTCTCCAGGCTCTTCAAGCCGTCTTTGAGGTAGTAGGTGAAGACCGCGCCAAAGGGCGGGTTCGGCGCCCGGTAGAAGCTGTCGCCCTGCGAAGCGCCGGGGCTGCCGCCCAAGGGGCGTTGCTCGACATACCACCAGGCAGGACGCCCGGCGAAGAGCAGGGCATTTTCTTCCAGGGCCTCGGCGTCCACTTGCCGCAGGGGCGTGTAGTCATCGAGGATGAAGAAGCCGCGGCCGAAGGAGGCCCCGACCAGGTCGTTTTCCCGGCGCTGAATGACCAGATCCCGGAAGGCGATGGTCGGCGCGCCGCCTTCGAGCTCGATCCACTTCTTGCCGCCATCCACGGTGAAGAAGACGCCGAACTCCGTGGCGGCGAAAAGAAGATCCGGGTTCACATGGTCCTGGACCACGCGCCAGACCAGATGTTTCTCCGGCAGATCGCCGGTGATCGAGACCCAGCGGCGGCCACGATCCGTGCTCTTGTAGAGATACGGTTTGTAGTCGCCATATTTGTGATTGTCCAAAGCCACATAGACGGTGTTCTCGTCGAAGAGGTCGGCCTTGACGTCGTTGACAAAGGCCGTCGCCGGAACACCGGGCAGGCGCGACACGGGAATGGTCTGCCACGCACCGCCGCCCGTTTCCGTGACCTGGAGCAGGCCATCATCCGTCCCCACATAAAGCAGGTCTTCGTTGAGGGGAGATTCCGCGATCGACGTGATGGTGTTGTATTTGGACATGGCCAGCACGTCCCAAGGCGCATCCCAGGACCATTGACGACCCATGATGGGCAGGAGCAGACGATCCTGGTCCCGCGTCAGGTCGCCGGAAAGTGCCGTCCAGCTGTCCCCGCGATCATCGGAGCGCCAAAGGCGTTGGGAGGCGTGGTAAAGCCGCTTGGGATCATGGGAGCTGACCAGAATAGGGGCGTCCCAGTTAAACCGTTCCGGCGCGTCGCCCGGTTCGGCCTGGGGCTGAATATAGACGATCTCACCCGTGGTGCGGTCGACGCGGACAAGGTTCCCTTGCTGCCATTGGGCATACATGATGTCCGGGTTGCCGGGTTCCGTCGCCGATTGGTGGCCGTCCCCGAACAGGGTGATGAACCAATCGGAATTACGGATGCCGTGGATATTGTCCGTACGGGACGGGCCGCCCTGGCTGTTGTTGTCCTGGGTGCCGCCATAAACGAGATAGAAGGGTTCCGTATCGTCCACCGCGACCTTGTAGAACTGGGTCACCGGCAGATTGTCGATGAAACGCCAGCTCTTTTCGAGGTCGTAGCTTTCGTAAAGGCCGCCGTCCGAGCCCACCAGAAGATAGTCCGGATCGTCCTCGCGGAAGGCAATAGCGTGGTCGTCCACATGCTTGTTCTTGACGTTCAGGCGCCGGAACGTCTTGCCGCCATCGTCGGAGACCTGGGTGTAGTTGCTGACCAGATAGAGGCGGTCGAAGGCATGGGGGCTTGCATAGAGTTCCTGATAGTAGTGGGGGCCAGTGCCGCCGCCCACGGCGTCGGACATTTTGCTCCAGGACGCGCCGCGATTTTCCGACCGCCAGACCCCGCCCTTGCGCCGGTCGAGTTCGATGGCCGCATAGACCACATCCGGGCGTATCGGTGAGATGGCCAAACCGATCTTGCCCAGATTGCCCGTGGGCAGACCGCTTTTCAGCTTGGTCCAGGTTTCACCACCGTCTTCCGATTTGTGCAGGCCGCTTTCGGGGCCGCCGCCCATATAGGCTGCGACGGTGCGGTGGTGCTGCCATGTGGCTGCATAGAGATGATCGGGATTGCGGGGGTCCATGACCACATCGGTCACGCCCGTCCATTCGCCGGCGGACAGAACATTGTTCCAGGTCTTGCCGCCGTCGGTCGTCTTGTAGAGACCGCGCTCACCGCCCTTGGACCACAGCGGCCCCTGAGAGGCGACGAAGACCGTGTTCGGATCCTCGGGATGCACGATGATCTTGGAGATATGTTCCGACTTCGCGAGGCCCAGATTTTCCCAGCTCGCCCCGCCGTCCAGGCTGCGATAGATGCCGTCGCCAAAGCTGATATGGCGCCCGCCCACATTCTCGCCCGTACCGACCCAGACCACATTGGGGTTCGAGGGATCAAGGGCGATCGCGCCGATGGAGTAGACCTTCTGATCATCAAAAAGCGGCGTCCAGGTTGTTCCCGCATTGGTGGTCTTCCAGACCCCGCCTGAACCCACGCCCACATACCAGGTCGCCGGGTCATCGGGAACCAGGGCGATGTCGGCGATGCGGCCGGACATGAGCGCCGGCCCGATATTGCGCAGTTTGAACGCCTTGAAGGTCCCGCTCGACATGGGGCCTTTGTCGTCCTCGGCTTGGTCCTGGCTGAAGGCGGCCAGCGGCCACAAGCAGAAGGCGAAAAGGATTGGCAGAATTCTCATTACGACCCCCGGGGAATTGCTATTGGTCCACCCACTGTTGCGTAAAGGTCGCACAAATGGCTAGGCGCTGGCAATCCGCCCGAAAGTGTCGCGGTCACCCGTTCAACGAGCGATCAGGTCCCGCTGAAGGGTCGCCGTACACATGAGGAACATGAGCCCGCCAACGGCATAGAGGCTGGCCGTAATGGTCATGGCGGCCCGCAAGCCGTCGCCATTGGCCTTCACACAGGTGGCGGCCTGGGCCTCGGTGAGGGCGGCGAGATCCCCCTTGCAGATGAACCGGTCCAGGGTCCCGGCGAATTCCGTCGCCGCCAGGAAGGAGTCGACCGAAAGGTCGCTCAGCAGACCGACGAAGAGGGGACCAAGCCCATAGCCGATCAGATTGACGATGAACAGCAGAATGGCGATGGCGGTCGCCCTGGTCCGCATACCGACGACACCCTGGCCGATCGCATATTGAGCCGTCAGATAGCCGTATTTGAGAAAGCCGGCCAGGCACAGGAAGAAGAGCGCAAGCGTCCGATCCTCCGTGTTGAAACCGAGAATATAGAAGGGAACCGCCAGCATCATGCCCACCGCCGGCAGCCAGGCGATGGCGTTGGGGCGGCGTTGGGAGATCCGCTCGACGAGGAAGCCCAAGGCCGCGGTGCCGAAGGCGGAGGCCAACAGGATCGGCACGTTGAACTCGATCGCGGCCTCGCCCACCGTGAGGCCCAGATTGCGTTGGAGATAAGGGCTTTGGAAATTGCCGATGCCATAGCCGCAAAAGGCGGCGATGGTTCCGCCCGCCGTCATGAACCAGAAGGTCGTCTTGGAGCCGAGTTCCCGGAGCGCTTCGCCGAAACTGGCCCGTTCGACTTTCTGGACGTCCGGAGGATCGGTGAAGCCCCGTGGGGGCTCCTTGACCGTCAGCTTAATGACGATCGCGAGGAGAATGCCGGGCACACCCAGATAGATGAAGGCTTCCCGCCAGGACAGGGCCTGGGCGATGGGGCCCCCGAAGAGATTGGCGAGCACGCCGCCAAGCGTCACGCCCATGGCATAGATACCGAGCGCCTTGGCCCGCGCTTTCGGAATGAAATAGTCCGCAATCAGCGAATTGGCGGGCGGTGTACAGCCCGCTTCCCCGATGCCGACCCCGATGCGGAACACAAGCAGCATGAGGAAGCTGTTCGCCAATCCGCACAAGGCCGTCATGGCCGACCACAAGGCGACGCAGATGGCGATGATGGTCACACGGTTGTTGGTCTCCGCGAACCGGGCGATGGGAATGCCCATGATCGTGTACAGAAGGGCAAAGCCGAAGCCGGAGAGAAGACCGAACTGCCAGTCCTGGAGCTGAAATTCCTGGATCAAGGGTTCGGCGACGACGCCAATCAGAATGCGGTCGATGAAGTTGAAGGTGTAGACCACCAGGAGGGACACCAGCACATAAGTGCGGTAGCCGGCCGTGCCGAACCCGGTTGCGGGACTCCCGAACGCACCCCCCGTGACGGCATGGCTCATCGCGCTTCCTTCCCTGACATTCTGACTTTGTCCCTATCATCAACCCGATGGGGCCATGACTCAAGGGGCGCCGTGCAGGGGGCCGGGAAGCGCAAGCGAGGGCTCAATAATCGAGGGGCAGGGGGATGTGTTTCTCGAAAATGAAATCCCGATGGGTGAACAGGATCGGGTCCAGGGCGGCTTCTATGGCCGGGGGCATGGTCGAATAGAGGGTGCGCACGAACTCGGACATGGGGTTCACGTCCTGGGGGAGGGGCCGCAGGAGCTGCGAAAAACACGCCCAATAAATGTCCGCACAGGTCAGACTGTCGCCGACCAGATAGGTCGGCCCCGCCTGTTGCTGACGGCTGATCCGCTCCGCAAGGAAGTTGAGAATACGGACACAGCGGGTGGCGGCCTCGGGCTTTGAGAAATCCCACGTTCCGTAGGCGTCGCGCATGGCAACAAGCTGATGGGGCAGGGCGTCGGTCGGGATCTCGGGCTCAGGCAGCATCTCGACGCGCCGGCACCAGCCGAGCCCGGCTTCGCCGCAAAGCTCATGGGAGATGCCGATGGCCAGGGATCTCTGCTCCAGATCGTCCGGCAACAATTGCGGTGTCGGTCCCAACCGTTCCGCAAGCATCAGGATGTCGAGCCAGCCGGCGCGCGGGGCTTCCTGGTTCCAGACGGCGACGGGGGCATTACGGCTCCCGGTCCAGGCCACGAGGTCCTCATTGGCCTCACCGGGATGTTGGGCGACGGGGACAAAGGGGATGTTCTTGATCCGGAAGAAAACCTTGGCGGCTTCGCTCCAGGGGCTCGGCACCCCGCGAACGAGGGCGAGACGCAGACCCTCGAGGGACTTTGCGTCCTTGGCCTCCACATAGTCCATCGTCGCCTCCTTGCTTGTCGTGTCGTTTGTCTTCTGGGGCGTCAGGGATGGAGGGCCGCAACAATGTCCTTCACAAGGGTCGTTGTGCCCGAATCCCCGCCATTGGTGGCGCCGAGCCGGACAATCACCAGGTTCTCCGACGGGATGATGAACAGATACTGGCCCTGGAAACCCCAACCGAAATAGGCGTCTTGGGGCAGGCCCTCGCCACTCGACGGCGCTTCCCGACGCTCGCCCAGGAGCCAGAAGCCCGACCCATAGCCTTTGCCCGCCGACTCCGTCGTGTGGCGGGTCACATAGTCGACCCATTCCGGATCGAACAGGACCTCGTCGCCCACCTTGCCGCCATCCAGATAGAGCTGCCCGAGACTGGCCCAGTCCCGTGCCGAGGCCAGCATGAAAGAGCTGCCGATGAAGGTGCCCGCCTGGTCCGGTTCGATGACGGCGGTTTTCATGGACAGGGGCTCAAACAGCACCCGGTGGATGAAATCATAGGAGGAGCCCAGATCACGCCCGACCACTTCCTGGACCCGGGCCATGGCGAGGACCGTGTTCCCGCTCATATATTCATAGTGGCTGCCGATGGGTTTTTGCAGCGGGCGGTCCGCCGCGAAGGCCGCCGCATCGGGCTCTATGAACAGCATCTGAGAGTTTTCGTCGAACCCGTCCTGGGTCTCGGTAAGGTCGAGGCCGCTCGTCATGCGCAGCAATTGATCGAGCGTTATGGCCTGACGCGGATCATCCGTATCCCGCCATTTCGCAAGCGCGCCGCGTGCCTCCACATCAAGGCGGTTCTGATGCTCCAGAATGCCCGCCAGGGTCGCCGTCACGCTTTTGGTCATGGACCAGCCGGGCAAGGGCGTGTCCGGCGTGATGCCCGGCGCGTAGCGTTCCGCGATGAGAATGTGATCATGCAGCACCACGACCGCCAGGGTGTTGCGAGGCGATGGGCCGCCAGGTTCGGTGAAGGCCTTTTCCAGGGCGGCGTCGAGTTGCTCCTGGTCGAAGGTGATCTCCTGGTGCACCACATCCAGGGTCATGACCATGGGATCATGTTCCACGGGGTCGCGGTCCAGGGCGGGGGTCGGCTGCAGGGGCTGGGTATCGTCGTGGACCAGGGTGCACCCCAGACCCGGCCGATGGACCGCCCGGACCGAATAAAGCCCTCCCAAGGCGCGCGCCGTGACCGCCGGTGTCGCCTCATCCACGCTGTAGCTGACGAGGCCAAAGGCCGGACCCAACAAGGGATCGACATAGAGATCCCAGGCTCTCTCCGCATCAAGCCGCGAGACGAAAACAAGGGAACAGAGCTGCTTGGCTGAAATCCCCACGCCGGTGGGAATCAGGACCTTTCCAACCGGCGACAGGGAAATACCCAAAGCGCCGACGCCTCCGATCAGGACCACACCGATCAAAATCGTGCGGATGAAAGCCATGACGTTTTCCTATGCCTCGATTCCTATGCCTCGATGTCGCAAGGGCCCGGATGTCGCAGGCCGCTCAGCGGCGCTTGGTTTTGCGCTCATGGATCGAAGGAATAATCCCCCATCCCATAGGTTTAGCCGAGGACCGGTCCTTTGCCGAGTCCCGGTCGGCCCAAACACCTCAAGGGATTTGCAAATCCTCTTGAACGCGCTTCTTGACCCCTTGGTTCCAAACCCCAGATCTAACGCGTTGCCTAGACCAAAGACCCTGTAGCGGCGCCAGTTTGAGGAGCATACGGTGGCCCGACCTCGCGAATTCGATATTGACGACGCCGTCCACAAGGCCATGACCGTGTTTTGGGAAAAGGGTTATGAGGGGGCGTCCCTGCCGGATCTTCTGGATGGCATGGGCATCGCCCGGGGCAGTCTCTACAAGGCCTTCGGGGACAAGAAGCGGCTCTTCATGAAGGCGCTCGCCCGGTATGATCAGGAAGTGGTGGCGCCGGCGATCGATCACTTGACCCAAGGGCGGGCCGGTCATGGCCACGCCCGGCTTCTGGACCTTTTCGATCAGATCATCTCGGCCGCCCGCCAAGGCGATCGGCGCGGCTGTTTCCTGTGCAATGTGGCCGCTGGCCCGGCGTCAACGGATGAAGAAATCGGTACGGCCATCGCCGCCATGGTCGAGCGCCTGACCCGGGCCTTCAGTTTTGCCTTGGGGGATGCTCCTTCGACGGGTCTTTTGAACCCGGACCAGCGGATGATGCGTGCCCGTGCCCTTGTCGCGGCTTATGTGGGTCTGCGGGTTCTCTCAAAGGCGGGCGAACCGGTCCCGGCCCTTCAAGACTGCGTCTCCGCCGCCCTGCAAGCCTATTGTCCCGACTGCGCGCGTTCCGCGTGATCTGATCCTCCTTCTCTGGCATCGATCCAAGGTCGTGTCATACTGACGGAAGGGGTGGTGGCGTGCGCGCGTCACTGCCCCGTCAAGACACGAAAAAGGACCGTGCCCGGCTCGATCCAGGGACAGGGTCCAGCACAGGGGAGGAAAGATCATGGGACGGATGGAGCACAAAGCTGCCCTCGTCACCGGGGCCGCCAGTGGTTTGGGCCTCGGCGCGGCCATTACGCTGGCCCGGGAGGGGGCTCTCGTCATCCTAACGGATGTCAATGAGATCGGGGGGCGCCACGCCGCCGAAGAGATCCGTGAGGCCGGCGGTCAGGCCCGTTTCCTCCCCCAGGACGTGTCCGACGAGGACGCCTGGCGCGAGGTCGTGACCACGATCGAACGGGACCACGACGCGCTCCATGTCCTCGTCAACAATGCCGGGATTGCCCTCAACTATACGACCCTTGAAATGAGTCTCGCGGACTGGCGCCGTCAGATGGCGATCAATGTCGATGGGGTCTTCCTGGGCTGCAAACATGCCATTCCCCTGATCAGTCGATCCGGGGGCGGATCGGTCATCAACATCTCCTCCGTCGCCGGCCTGAGAGGCGCGGCGGGCCTGTCGGGTTACTGCGCGAGCAAGGGGGCCGTGCGCCTGTTCACCAAGGCCCTGGCCCTCGAATGCGCCGAAGCCGGCAACGGCGTGCGCGTCAATTCCATTCATCCGGGGATCATCGAGACACCGATCTGGAACCGGATGGAAAATCCGGACGGGAGCCTGCGTCAGACGCTCTCAAGCGGGGAAGGGGCCAACACGGTCGACATCCAATTGGCCGCCGGTCTCGTGCCCATGGGCGCGGTCGGAACGCCGGCCGACATCGCCGCCGGTGTCCTCTATCTGGCCAGTGACGACAGCCGCTATGTGACCGGGACGGAACTGGTCATCGATGGCGGCCTGACGGCGAGATGACCCGCATGACTCAGACCCTTCCTCTGCATGCGGATCCCGAACAGCTCGATGCCGCGTGGTTCTCGTCCCTGTTCGCCCGGCATGGGCTTTCCGGTCGGGTGCGCGACATCGACAGGCGCGTGATCGGTACGGGCCAGATCGGGACGAATATCCGCTTCAGCTTCTCATTCGATTCCGGCGGTGATCCGGTCACCGCACCTTCTTCCGTTGTCGGAAAATTTCCCTCCGACAACGAGCAGAGCCGGGCGACCGGGCGTCTGTTGGGTCATTACCGCCGGGAAGTGGCCTTCTATACGCAATTCGCGCCGGTCGCCGCGCGTATCGCTCCGGGGACCTATTTCGCGGAGCATGACGAGGAGACCGACGGTTTTGCCCTGATCATGGAGGACATGGCGCCTGCGCTTCAGGGGGACCAGCTCACGGGCTGTTCCTTCGAGGAGGCCTGCCGGGCGTTGAACCATGCCGCGGTGCTGCATGCCAGCCATTGGAATGATCCGGGCCTTGAGCGTTTCGATTGGCTCCAGGGATCATTGAGTGCCCCACCGGACCCCATCACACCGGAAATCGTGGCGGGTCTGTGGGCAGGGTTCAAGGAGCGGTATGCGGAACATCTGTGGCCCCAGGCCATGGCCGTGGGCGATGTGTTCGCGGCCCGGATCCCCGAATGGTCGTTCAGCTATCGGGGGCCGCGGTGTCTGACCCATGGGGACTATCGTCTGGACAACATGCTGTTTGGTGAGCCTTCCAACCCTCGCAGCCTCGCGGTGGTGGACTGGCAGACCGTGGGCGTCCGGGGCCCTGCGCTCGATGTCTCCTATTTCATCGGCGCAGGTCTGACGCGGGCGGACCGCCGGCGCTTTGAACGTCCGCTTCTGGAGCATTATCACGCATCGCTGGTTCGCGAAGGCATCCGGGACTACAGTTTCCAGCAGCTCTATCGGGACTACCGGTGGTTCTCTTTTTACGGACTTTCGGTCGCCTTCGGGGCCGCCATGCTGGTCGAGCGCACGGAGCGGGGCGATGCCATGTTCCTGACCATGGCGCGGCGTCACATCGACCAGATCATTGAGCACAACGCCCTGGCGTTGCTGCCCTAACCCTCATCTTCCGGGTCGATGAGGCGACCCTCCGCGTCCCGGATTTCCGGCCCATGAACGCGCGCCCGGCCGTCACCGAATTTGGCGTCCCGGGCCCGCAGCGTGGCCTTTAACCCGTGCTCGGCCACGGATTGCCGAAAAGCGTCCGCCGCCCTTGTATTATGGCCGCGCACGTCGTTTTCCGCCGCCAGCCGTTGCAGCGTGCGGGCGCCCATCAATTCAAGCCCCAGATTGACGATGCGCTTGTTGGCGCTCAACAGATCCGGATCGATCAGGGCCAGGCGGTCCGCCAGTTGCTCGACCTCCGCCTCGAGAAGATCGCCGGGGACGGCTTTCATCACGAGGCCGATGGATTGCGCTTCCGCCCCCGTGACCGTGTCGCCGGTCAGAAGAAGGCGCTTGGCCCATTGGGGCCCCACATTGTAAAGCCACAGATTGGTGGGCAGGGCGCCCAGATCCCGGGCCGGCGGAAACCCGAAACTCGCGTCCTCGGCGGCGACAACCATGTCGCACAACAGGGCAAGGTCGGTTCCCCCGGCCAGGCAATAACCATGGACCTGGGCGATGACCGGCTTGTGCATGTCGAACAGCGCCATGCGATAGCGCTGCTGGCGCTCGAGTTGCCAGGCATCGTCGTCGAGGCGGCGATATCCCCGATAGCTGTTCTCCGCCGACTGAACACGGGACACGGGCACATTGCTGTCCTTTCCCGACAGATCGTAACCTGCGCAAAAGGCCCGGCCGGCGCCTTTCAGGATCACGCAATGGATGTCGAGATTGTTGTCCGCCTCCCACAAAGCTTCCGAAAGCTCCGCCTGCATTTTCAAGGACATGGCGTTGAGCTTTTCGGGGCGATTGAGGGTGATGCGGGCGCGGCCCTGTTCGACCTCATAGAGAATTGTTTCGAATGTTTCCATGGCGCCCTCCGATGGTTGCTCCCCCATCGTGACGGGATGGGGGAGAGGGGGCAAGGAAACAAAAAAAAGGGGCGCTCAAGACCTTGATGGCCGGCGCCCCGAAGGTGGAGGATTGGTTGGCAGGTGTCAGAAGGTAAGCGCGATCCTGGCACTGTAGAAGCGGGGAGGACCGGCAATGAAGGTCGGAATGCCGAAGGCACCGCCCGTGTTGCCGCCATCGATGATGTAATCCGTGTCAAGCACGTTGGCCACTTCAAAGGTCAGCTGAACCCGTTCGTCCGGCGTGGTGTAGCCTGTCCGGATGTTGAACAGGCCAAATGATTGTTGCGATACGGAGGGCACAGTGAAAACGAGGTCACCCGTCATCGGATCGAAGACGGGGACTGCCGTCTGGTTTTCGTCCTCGAAGAAAACGAGGGACTGCCACGTGTAGGTCGGTGTGACGAACAGGGATCCCCAGTCGTCAAGCTGGTGGACATAGGTCAAACCGGCAGACACGGTGTGGTCCGGGCTGAGGCGGAAGCGGTTGCCGCCAAAGACCAGGGGGTTGCCTTCATCATCCGTATCGTCGAAGCGGCTGCGGTTGTAGCCATAGGTGATGAACAGGTCCAAACCGTCCGTCGGCGTCGCGAAGAACTGGGATTCGAAACCGATCGAGTCCGCGTTCCCCGCATTGATGGTCTCCGTCAGGCCGGTCGTGGCGTCCACGATGGTCGTGATGAAGTCGCGGTAGTCGTAGAAGAACACCGATCCCGAGGCTTCGAGACGACCATTGAAGAACAGGCCCTTGGCGCCGATTTCATAACTGTCCACGGTTTCGTCGGGCAGTTCCTCGAAGCCCAGAAAGACCGGGCCCGCCACATCGACCTCGATGATGTTGGGGCGGCGGCCCCGCGAATAGGAGGCATACAGATTGAGGTTCGGGTTGACGGCGTAATTGGCAACAGCCCGCCAGACGAAATCCGTGAAGTTTTCTTCGTCGGATTCGATGACCGTGTTGCCCGTATCGGCCGCCAGGATGGTCTCGACCGGTTCCCCGTCCAGGGGATTGATGATCGGTGTCCCCCCGGTCAGGATGCCCGCGGCCGCGAGGGCGCTGACCCCCTCGACGGCGCCGCCGGAAAAGCCCGTCGTGCGGTCATCAAGGGTCCAGCGGATGCCACCCGTAAGCTCCAGGCCGTCGAACACTTCAACGGTCAATTCCGCGAAGACGTCGAAGGCGTTATTTTCGGCGAAATTGGTGAACTGCTCCACGAAAAAGGGGCTCAGCGCGTTGAACGGGGGAACGCCGGTGACGATCGGTTCAAGCTGGGCCGGATCTCCGCTCAGGAAAATGGAGGTGAGCCCCGGATCGCCGAACAGGAACGTAGCGTCGGCGGGCAGACCAAGGGCCGCCGCCAGATCCGGGCTAGCGCCCGTCGCCGATACGGAAGAAAAGAGGGCGAGGAGGGCGCGTTCGTCAAAGCCGAGTGGGACCTGTTGGTCGCCGTTCTCGAAAAACACATTGCCGCCGAAAAAGCCCCTGAACCGTCCGCCCCGGTCGAAATTGAAGCGCAGTTCCTCACTCCATTGTTGACCGAAAGCATCTTCGGCGAAGATCAGGACGTCGAACGCCGTGCCGTCCGGATCGAAGATCTCCACGGAGTCGAATTGGCGATAGGCGGCGATGTTCGTGAAGGTCCAGGCTGGCGAGATCTCATACTCGACCTGTGTGGTGACGCCCCACACCTCGCGGTCCACGCTCAAGGGCTGGCCGCCAAGGAAGCCGCCGAACGTGTTGAGGGAGGCGAATTCGTTCGGGTCCGTCGTGCCGCCCAGGGCCGGGATCACGCCGCTCTTGAAAGAAGACCCCGGAGGCGTGTCGTGCTGATAGGAGGCGATCACGTCGACGGTCAGTTTCGAGGTCGGCTGCCAACGGATGCTGCCCCGGGTCGCGACGGTCTGGGTGCCGTTCAGGGCGACCCCGGTATTGTTGTCGATGAACCCGTTGCGGAAGGTATAGTTGCCGGCAACACGCACGGCGAGTTTGTCCTCGATGATCGGAATGTTGACCCAGGCTTCGACTTCGTCCTGGGACAGATTACCGAATTCATAGGAGACGAAAGCGCCCCGCTCATAATCGGGGCGTTTGGAATGGACCGAGATGGCCCCGATCTGAGCGCTGCGGCCGAACAGGGTGCCCTGGGGTCCTTTGAGGACTTCGACCCGGTCGAGATCGAACAGCTGCACGATGGAGCCGCGGGACCGGGAGATGCTGACCCCGTCCTGGAACACGGACACGCGCGGTTCGATGTTGGAAGCGCCTGAATCCGACGTAATGCCCCGGATCACGAAGCCCGGATTGTTGACGCTCTGCTCCTGAACCACGAGGCCCGGCACGAAACGGGCGAGCTCGTCGAATTCGGTGACGCCGATATCCTGAAGGAATGCCCCGTCATAGGCGGTGATGTTGATCGGAACATCGAGGATCGCTTCTTCGCGCTTCTGCGCGGTCACCAGGATCACTTCCCGGGTGCGGATGGACGGCACGTTGTCGTCGGCCGCCCGTTCCTGACCATTCTCGATGCCGACTTGATCTTCACTGTCGTCGGCTGTCTGGGCCAGGGCCGGTGCCCCACCCAGCAATGCGCCCGCGCATGCACCACTCAAAAGGCGCCGCCACAGACCGTTGCCCCGCTGCATCCCACACTCCTTAAGTTCTGGCCTAAAGGTCTAGAAAGACAGACCCCGGAACAAGCTCGTCCTGACCCACGAGCATTCTTCCGCGCAAATTGTCGGGGCACGGCGCAACGGGCATATGTCGGGGAGACGAAGCTTTTGTGACGCCAGAGGGCGTTGAGGGGGAGGCAGGGGCGGGGTCTCGGGGCAGGCGGGCATGGAAGCGCCGGGGAGCGCTGCCGCGATCCGGCGACGGACCGCGACGGCGGGGTGGTCGTATCTGGGTCTTAGCGGCGGGTCATGAAGGCCGCGATCCGCTCCTGCATGTCCGGGCCGACGCCTTCATTTTCCATGACTTCCCATTGCAGGCCCGCATCCATGGCGCGGGCGTCGGTCGCCTCGAGGAGCCGCTTGTTCGCCCGGTGACTGAAGGGCGAGTTGGCGGTGATTTCCCGGGCAACGGCCGTCACTTCGTCGAAGAACCGGTCGTCCGGAAAGACCGCTTCGGCAAGGCCCATTTCCACGGCCTGGGTGCCGTTGATCGTCCGGGCGGTGAACATCATGAATTTGGCTTTGGCCAAGCCGACCCGCCGGGGCAGGCGCTGGCTCATGCCCCAGATGGGCGTCAGGGCGAAACGGGCATGGGTATCGGCGAAGCGCGCATTCTCCGCCGCCAGAATGAAATCGGCGGCGAGGGCCACTTCGAGGGCGCCCGTATAACAATGTCCGTGGACGGCGGCGATCACCGGCTGGGGCAGGCGTTCCATCATCCGCAAGGTTTCGGAATGCCACCCCGGCGAGGGCACGCTTTCGCCCGCCGCAATGTCGCCCAGGTCGTGGCCGGCGGAGAAACAGCGTCCGGCACCGCCCAGAACCACGCAGCCGATGGTCTTGTCGCGGGCGAGATCGACCACATGGGCGCGCAGTTCCGCGAACAGGGCCACGGTCAAGGCATTGAGCTTTTCCGGCCGGTTGAGGGTCAGGAAGGCGGTGCCGTCCCGATCCTCCCTGACGACGAGCCCGGTCACGCAGGGCTCCCCATCTCAACCTTCAGCATACGAATGGCATGCACGAAATTGTTGGGGGCGATATCCACCTCGCCGGTCCAGGCAATTTCCGGGAAGCGGCCGAGGATCTGGCGATAGGCGGCTTCGAGCTGCATATTGGCGACCCGCTGTCCGAGGCACACATGGGGGCCAAGCCCGAACGCGATGTGTTCCTTGGCGTTTTCCCGCGTCACGTCGAAGCGGTCCGGATTCGGATAGACATCCGGGTCCCGGTTCGCGGCGCCGTAATACATGACGATCTTCTCGCCTTCGGCAATCTTCTGCCCCCGGATCTCGGCGTCGCGCGTGGCCGTGCGGCGCATATAGATCACGGGCGAGACCATGCGGATGGCCTCATGGACCATGTTGCCGATCAGGTCCGGGTTGTCGATCAGCTTCTGCTTTTCCTTCGGAAACTCCGTCAACAGCTTCATGGTGCCTGACAGGGAGTTGCGCGTCGTGTCGTTGCCGGCAAAGACGATGAGGAGCCAGGAGCCGTCCAGATAGTTGTCGGAAAGAAGCTCCCCGTCGATGCGGGCATTGGCGATCGCCGACAGCAGATCCTGGCGGGGCTCCTTGCGACGGGCCTTCAGGACATATTGTCCGTAATCAAACATCTCCTGGATGGCTTCCAGGAACTTCATCAGGAAATCCGGGTCCACTTCGCCGAGTGCCTTCTGCTGGAAGGTGTAGGAGGCGATTTCCAGATAATGCATCCAGCCCACAAGTTTCGGCCGGTCCGCCTCGTCGACGCCCAGGATCTCGCACAGGGTGAAAAGGGGCAGTTCGGCGGAAAAATGCTCGACCATGTCGACCCGTGGGCCCTGGCGCACCATGCCGTCAAGAAGGCTGCTCACCTTGACGTCCACCTTCTTGCGCAACTCCTCCACATAGGTCGGTGTGAAGAAGCTCATATGCTCCCGGCGCAGGGGCATGTGATGGGGCTGGTCGAGGCAGATCATGGTGTCGAGGGAGGAGCGGTGGAGCAGGGGATGGCGTTGATCCTCCCGCCCGTAGGTCATCAGGATGCCGCCCCGCTGGGAGGAAAAGGTCGCGGTGTCCAGTTCCACGCTGCGCACATCGTCATATCGGGTCAGGGCCCAGAAGCCCGGCCCTTCCTGGACGGGATGCCACATGACGGGGGCATGGTCGCGCATGGCGCGGAACGCCTCATGGGGCTGACCGGTGACGAAGGGGCCATTGTCGGCCAGATTGACCGGTGGTTCGAGGGGGAAGACGGGGGCGTATTTCGGATCCCGCGCGTCCATATCTTCCTGGTAGGTTTCACTTACCGGTTGCAGCATTTTTATGAACTCCCTTGCAGCGCTTCGGCTTACGTATCATCGATTGACGCCAGCTTACGACGTACCGGAACAAAGGTGAAGACAAGGGGGGAAAGGGAACAACGGCCCCGCTATTCGTGGCGGAGGGCGTCGATCGGATTGAGCCGGGCGGCCCGCCGGGCGGGGACATAGCCGAAAACGATGCCCACGCCGCCCGAGGCCACCAGGGCGAGGATGACGGTGCCCAGATCGATCACGATCGGCCAACCGGCAATCGCCGCCGAGGCCAGCGCCCCGCCCACGCCGATGACAAGCCCGATCAGGCCGCCGATCAGGCACAAAGTGACCGCTTCGACCAGGAACTGCATCAGGATGGCGCTGGCCCGCGCGCCGACGGCCATGCGCAACCCGATCTCCCGGGTCCGCTCGGTCACCGAGACGAGCATGATGTTCATGATGCCGATCCCGCCCACGAGAAGAGAGATCATTGCCGTTGCCAGGAGAAGCCAGGTCAGGGTCGAAAAGGTTGCTGTCCGGGCCCGGATCAGGTCAGCAAAATTGTTGACACGAAAGTCATCTTCCGAGCCCGGCGCAATACGACGGCGTACCCGCATCAAGTCGGTGATCTCATCGGTCAGCGGATCAAGGTCGTCAACGCTCTGGGCCTTGATGAAAATGGCCTGGACCTGGTCGGGTACGGTGCTGGCCCGTTCCCCCAGAAGGCGGCTTCGGCCCGTGCGCAAGGGCACAAGGATGACGTCATCCTGGTCGCGACCGAAGCTGCTCTGGCCCCGGCTTTCCATGACGCCGATCACTTCCATGGGCACATTGGAAATGCGGATGCGCGCGCCCAGGGCCGACCCCTGGAAAAGCTGATCACGGATGGTTGTGCCGATAATGGCGACCCGTGCCCCCCGCCGGCTTTCGTCCTCGCTGAAGAAACGGCCCTCGAGCACCTTCCAGTCCCGCACAAAGGGATAGCTGCTCTCGACACCGATTACCGTTGTCGTCCAGTTGGCGGCGCCGGCGATGATCGGCGCCTGGGTCTGGACATAGCCCGAAACGCCGGCTACGCCGGGCAGGGCCCGGATGGCCCGGACGTCCCCTTCCGTCAGGGGCTTTGCCGTCCCGGCCCCGCCAAACCGGCCGCCAAGCCGGGACGACCCCGGAAAGATGTTGAGGAGGTTGGAGCCAAGCTGGGAAATCCGTTCCTCAACGGATTGGCGCGCGCCGGCGCCAACGGCCACCATGATGATCACCGACGCAACGCCGATAATGATGCCAAGGGTGGTCAGGATCGAGCGCAGCGTGTTGGCGCGGATCGCCTTGACGGCGATAGCGAAGGTGTCAACCAGTCTCATGGTGCGTCCCTCCGCCGGTCCTCGACGATCAGCCCGTCGCGCAAGTGGATCTGGCGCCGGGCATAGACCGCGACCTCCGGATCATGGGTCACGACAATCACGGTACGGCCCTGTCCGTTCAGGGTAACGAACAAGTCCATGATCTCTTCGGATGTATTGGTATCCAGGGCGCCCGTCGGCTCGTCAGCCAGCAGAATACGAGGGTCGTTGACAAGGGCGCGGGCGACGGCCACCCGCTGCTGTTGGCCCCCGGAGAGTTGCGACGGATTGTGATCCATCCGGTCGCTCAAGCCTACATCCTTGAGACAGCGTTCGGCGATGCCATCGGCATTGTCCACCGGCTGGCGGGCATAGAGCAGGGGCAGTTTCACATTGTCGAGGGCCGTTGTGCGGGGCAGCAGATTGAATTGCTGGAAGACAAAGCCGATCGTGGCGTTGCGCAGATCGGCAAGACCATCCTGCCCGAGACTGTTCAGGTCCTGGCCGGCAATGGCGAGGCGCCCCGTGGTGGGCGTGTCAAGCGCCCCCAGCAGGTTCATCAGCGTGGATTTTCCGGATCCGGACGGTCCCATGATGGCGACGAATTCGCCGGGCTCGATGGTGAAGGATACGCCCCGGAGCGCGGCGACTTCCTGGTCCCCCATGCGATAGATGCGACTGACCTCGTCACAGAGAATGTCGAGGCCCGGATTCGCGGCGACGGTGTTCACGAGGCGCTCCGCCGAACCCGTGTCGCCACGGCCTCGCCCGGTTCGAGCTCACCGGCGATGACTTCCACATATTGCCCGTCATCGAGGCCGAGCAAGACGGGGCGCGCCTCAAGGCGCAGCGAAGACACGGCGACCCAGACATTGGTCGCGCGGGCCTCCGGGAGACGGCCCTTGAGCGCCTCATAGGTCGGCTTTTGGGTGTCCGTCAGAAGATCCGCAAAGAGACGATCAATGGCGGCCAGGCGAAGCTGGCGCAAGCGGGCCGGATCAAAACCGGCCGGCGGGGCGCCTGATGGACCGCCACGGTTTCCGCCGGACCGGCGGCGCTGACGGGCCCGTTCCGCCATGGCTTCAAGGCCCGCCTCCAGTTCTTCTTTCTGATCCGCCGTCAAATCAAGAGCGGCGGCCATGGCGAGCACGGTCGTGCGCAGCCCGGCCCGGCGATCGGAAGCACTGGTGCGTTGTTCCCCTGGCGGAATGAAACGCGCGGCGGCGACGGGGACGCGCATCACATCCTCGACGCTGCCCGTGGTGATCTCCGCCGTGGCGGTCATGCCGGGGAAGAGCCGCTGGTCCCGATTGGTGGCCGAAATGATGACCGTGTAGGTCACCACGCTGGCGATTTCCGTCGCGGCGAGACGGACCTGTTTGACGACACCTCGAAAAACCCGATCAGGAAAGGTGTCGACACTGAAGGTCACGGGATCGCCCGTCTCGATCCGGCCCACATCGGCCTCGTTGACATCGGCCGCGACCTGAATGATCGAGAGGTCCTGGGCGATGGTGAACAGGATCGGGGCCTGGAGGCTCGCGGCCACGGTCTGGCCCACATCCACGTCCCGGCTGACGATCACCCCGTCAATGGGCGAGCGGATTTCGGTGCGCTCCAGATCGATCCGGGCCTGTTCAAGGGTTGCCGCGCGCTGCAGAACCACGGCTTTTGCGTTGTCCACCTGCGCCTTGGCGATGCTGAGATCGGCCGTGGCCACGGCGACATCC
Organism: uncultured Alphaproteobacteria bacterium; assembly: GCA_964522525.1. Lineage (GTDB taxonomy): Bacteria > Pseudomonadota > Alphaproteobacteria > JAJFIK01 > JAJFIK01 > CAYUYV01. Next base: position 46,310 of record CAZFWG010000001.1, read on the forward strand.
GTCTGGGCGTTTTCAAGGGCGGTCTGGGCGGCGGTGCCCCGCTCGGCAAGACGGCTCTGGCGATCGGCCTCGCGCCGGCTCTGCTGCAACACGGCTTCGGCCTTGGCCACATTGGCGATCTGGATGGCGAGGGAGGCTTCGGCCACCGCCAGATCCGCCTCCGCCGAGGCCACCCGGCTGGCAAAGGTCTGGGGATCGAGCTGGGCGATGAGCTGATCCTTCGTGACCTGATCATTGTAGTCCGCGTAGATGGCGGCGATCTGGCCGGAGAGTTGGGAGCCCACTTCGACGGTGACCACGGGTTCGACGCGTCCGCTTGCGGTCACGCGCTGGACGACGGCACCGCGATCGACCGTCTCGGTGTCATAGGCCGTGCCCGGCGCCTCGGTGTCCACCGATCTGTAAGCGAAATAGAGGACGGCCGAGATTGCCAGCACCCCCACGAGGGCGGGCCACCCGAACCATCCCAATCGTCCATGCCGGCCAGTCGCCATGGTGCCGTTCCCCTTTCATTCAGATGGGGAATTATGGGGCGAAAGACGCGCGATTGGCCATATGGGGACGGGATGAAAACCGTGCCAATTCGTCACGAAAAGACGGCTTGGTACGATTTGTTACAAATTTGTCCCCGCGGGCGTCCGTCGGTCTCAAGAACGGGCCTGGGGGTCGGTCCTCAGCGCACGCCCGACTCGATGCGGTCGATGCGGGGCGCTTCCGTGAGACGCGGAAGCCAGTCCGTGGTGTTGAACCAGTAATCCCGGGTCTTGGTCAGGAACTGGTCCAGGCTCCGCGCCAGGATCCACGCATCCAGATAGGCCAACAGATCCGGATTGCCCCGACGGATCCCAAAGGCAAGCGCGGTCTCGCCCAGGGGTTCATCAAGGGGCATGACGAACTGGTCCGGGGATTGGGCAACGAGCACTTCCGGAAAAGGGGAGGCGGCGATCAGGATGCCCACCTGGTTTTCAAGCAGGGCCTTTTTCGCCGCCTGGGAATCCGGGAACGGAACCAGCTGCGCCGCCGCAAGGCGTTCGGTTGCGACCCGTTCCTCGAGCGTGCCGCGCGGCACGCCGATCTGAACGGTCGAGCGGTTGAGATCGTCCAGGCTCTGAACACGGGGAATGCCCCGGCGCGCCGCCACCACATGGACGGCCCGGCGGGCATAGGGGCGGGTGAACGTCACGCTCAAGGCCCGGCTTGGGGTCACGGCATAGGCGGCGATGATGACATCGATCGCGTTGCGGGCCAGCGCGCCGATCAATTCGCCCTCGGCCAGGGGCACGACATCGACCTCGACTCCCAAATCGGCGCCGAGGGTCAGGGCGATATCGATTTCATGGCCGATCAGGGTGCCGGCCGCGTCGCGCATGGCATAGGGGGCGAAGAGGATCGTTCCCACCCGGAGCGTGCCGCGATTGAGGATCACGTCGAACTCATCACCCGAAGGACTGCTTGTTGGCGCCGGGGATTCGGTCGAAGCGGTTTCGTTCTGGGTCCCTTGCGCCGGCGTCTTGAACTGCCGGGGTTCGGGTTGGTCGACCGCGAAATCGGCCAGGGGATCCACGGGCGAGGGGTCCGCATCGGCATCGCTCGGCGCCTCAAGTGGCCGGCGCATCGGCAGCGGGGCATCGGCTTCGCTGTCCGGTACTGGGGTCTCTTCAGACGGAGTTGGGTCGGTTTGGGGCGAGGGAGGCAAAGGGCCTTCCGGTTCATCCTCTTGCGTCAATTGGTTCAACAGAGAATCCGCCCGGCTTGCCGAGCCCGGCGTGGCATCCGCCTCGGGTCCCGCCGCAACAGTGAGGGCCAACACCGCCAGGACGAGGATGCCCCCCTTTTGAAGGGCGGAGCAAACGACGGAGAGCGGGCAAGCGGTCATGACGCGCGGTCCTCTTCTTCCGGGGCCATCGGGTCGAAAGGCACACCGATTTACTCGACCGGAGGACACTAAGCCTCTTATTTAAAGATTTGAACCACTCTGGGGGTCCATCCTTGGGGCTAAGACTATTGCTACGGTCATGAGCAGCCTTGTGGTCGTGACCCGGGGGTGGATGTCCGGCAAACTGTGTCGGGGTTTTCGCGAGGCGCGGGTGGCGCGTGTCGCTTCAAAAAATGGGTCGCAACGGGCGTGAAGGTGGCGTGATGATCGGGTTGGAGAGCCGCAAGGCGAAATCGGCGTTTGGGAAAACAAGACGCATCGCAGCGATATGGGGGGGCCTGCTGACGAGCGCGTTTATCCTGTCCGGGTGCGGTGCCGTCGCCTGGCTGACGGAGCCCGGAGACAGCGTGGAACCCAGACGCGTCGAGACCCGGCCGGAACGCACCGCCCAGGCACAAGCGCCCACGCCGGCATCGGCCGAGACAGGCGACAAGGTCATCCGTTGTGAATCCCGCGATTCGTCCTACACGACCTGCCGCGCCGAGACCGTGGGCGGAGTGCGCCTGGTCCGTCAGATCAGCGATGTGCGGTGCCAGGAAAACCGCAGCTGGGGCGTTGAGGATGGTCAGATCTGGGTCGATTTCGGCTGCCGGGGGGATTTCCAATTGATCGGGACGGCTCCGCCGCCACCGGCACCCCAGCAGGCCGCCGCCGCGCCTAATCTGAGCCTTGGGGCGGAACCGACGGCGGGTCTGCAATTCGGCACGCCGGGGCGGGATGAGGCCGTGCGCGCCTGCGCCACCTATGCCGATTTCAAGGTGCGCGAACAGGGCGCGGAAGGCGCCCGCGCCGACCGGATCGTCCATTTACGCAAGGTGGAAGAGCGCCATTTCCAGGTACAGGCCTATGTCCGTGTGCGGTATGATGACCTCTTTCTGCGGCAGCTTGCGAAGGAAGGTCAGCCACGGCCACGCGATGTGTTCTACATCGATTGCGAAACCGTCCGTGGTCAGGTGATCCATTTCGAATATAACAACTTCCTGTGATCCGCCTTTGACCCTTGATTGAGGAGAGGGTACACCGCACAGGGCCGGCCGGAGCCGCGTCGGCCTCGGCTTTTCCCTTCATGGATGATCAAAAGGGCGGGCCCGGCGTTTTATGGTTGTTGAAAGCAAGGTCAGCCCTGCTGGATCGTGACAAGCAACAATAAAAAAAGCTGGAGACTTGAGGGGCTATCTGACTAATTGTCAGTCAGCGCAACACCGTTTTTCTGCGGCTTTTTCTCCTTTGGCATCCCTGTCTGACCTGCCCGTCACCTTTCTTCGTCTTCTCCTTTGCTGCAAAGCAGCATGAAATTCCAGTTCACGGCCCCCTGACACGAATGTTACTCTGCTTGTTAACTATTGAGGGGACCGAAAAAAGCTATCTGGGGAGCGAGAAGCCAATGGAGTATTTCGGGCGGTTTGCGGCGTGGACGGCACTGGGCACCATCCTGGCCTTGACGCCGGCATGGGCACAGGATGCTGAGGATACTCAGCCAGCGGAAGACAATCAGTCCTCGGATGAGGGCATGACCCGGGACGAGGCGGTCCAAAGCGGCATCGAACTGATGACCGTGACGGCTCAGAAGCAGGAAGAGTCACTCCTCGATGTGCCGATCGCCGTGACCTCCCTGGGTGAGGAAGCACTTGAGCTGCGTCAGATCGACAACTTCTCCGACATCCAGTTCAACACGCCCAACCTGACCTTCCAGAAAGGTCAGTTCACGGGGACGAACATCCAGATTCGCGGGATCGGCTCGGCCCTGACGGCGGCCTCCGCGGATAGCGGGATCAGTACCCACGTCAACAACGTGTTCTTCCAGTCGCCGCGCCTGTTCGAGACGGAGTTTTTCGACGTCGAACGGGTCGAAATCCTGCGCGGGCCCCAGGGCACCCTGTTCGGACGCAACGCCACGGGCGGCGTGATCAATGTCATCACCGCCCGGCCCGACCTTCAGGACTATGGGTTCAATGTTCAGGCCGAATACGGGAACTTCAACAACATTCGTGTCAAAGGCCACGCGAATGTGCCCATCATCGAGGACAAACTCGGGATCCGCGTCGCCGGTATCTATCTGGAGCGCGACGGCTTCACCGAGAACATCTTCACCGGCAATGACATTGACGGTCGTGAACAGTTCTCCGTGCGCGGATCACTGCGTTTCACGCCGACGGAACGGACCACGATCGACATCATCGGCTCCTATTTCCAGGAGGACGACAATCGGGTCCGTTCGGCCAAACAACTGTGTAACCGCGACCCCAGCGGCGTTCTGGGTTGTCTGCCGGACAGGCTTGCCTTTGACGTGCCGAACGGCAATGCGACGCTGGGCGGCCTGCTCGTCACGGATCTGATTCTCGGGCCGCTCGCGCTGACGCCCTTTGCCGGACCGGGCGGCGGGGCCACCGCCTTCAACCCGCCGGACCTGCGCGTCGTCAATGTGGATTTCGAGCCGATTTTCGAGGCGGACGAGACCTTCATCATTGCCTCCTTCACCCAGGAACTGACCGACAGTCTGACCCTCGTCATCGAAGGCGGCTATCAGGAGACGTCCTTTTTCTCGCAGCAGGACTTCAACAATCAGTTCCTCGCCGATGAGTTCGCTGTTCCCGACCTTCTGGCGACGGCATTCCCCACTGTCTTCGAGACGTTCTTTGCCGGAGATCGGTTCCCGATTTCCGCGATCGATGCCGGAAACACCGGCCTCATCGGCGGGAACATCCTCTCCGATCAGGCCTTCTTCAACGAGGGCTATGACCAGTCCAACATCGATGCGGAACAGTTCAGCGCCGAGATCCGTCTGCAATCTGATTTCGAAGGGCCTTTGAACTTCCTCGTCGCCGGTTACTACCTCGACAGCGAATCGGAGTCCGATTATTTCGTCGTCGCCAACAGCCTCGACTATTTCTCCCTGGTCGGAGCGGGCGTGGACGGCATCGGGCTTGTGGCGCCGTTCTTCCGCAGTGAGACGGATCTGTTCGAGCTTCAGTCCTTCGCCTTTTTCGGCGAGGCCTATTATGACGTGACCGATACCTTCAAGATCACCGGTGGCATCCGCTACACGGTCGATGACAAGGAAATCAGGGACCGCCAGCTTCTGCTGAACACGGCCGTGCCGATCGGCACCACCGATGCGAACCCCGCCCTGGCACTGGTCGATGCGGATGTCACGGCGCCAGGTATCCAGGAATTCAGGGATGCGGGCGTCGTCTTCCAGGAGGTGACCGGTCGTTTTGTCGCCCAATGGACCCCGGAACTGTCGTTCACGGATTCCACGAACATCTATTTCTCCTATTCCCGGGGCTTCAAGAGCGGGGGCATCAATCCGCCTTTCGATGCGGCGCTTTTCCCGAATGTGCCGGCCTTCTTCGATCCTGAATTCATCAACGCCTATGAAGTCGGGACCAAGAACTCCCTGTTCGGCAATCGCCTCCAGGCCAACCTCACGGGCTTCTTCTATGACTATTCCGGGCTGCAGATTTCCCAGATCGTCAACCGGACATCGGTCAACGTGAATGTGGATGCCCGGATTTTCGGCCTCGAAGCCGAATTCCTCGCGGCGCCCACGGACAACTGGCTGTTCAATCTCGATATCGGTTACTTGAACACCTCCATTCAGGATACGGCCATTGTTGATCCCCGTGATCCCAGCAACGGATCGGACGACGTCACGTTGATCAAGGATTTCGCCGATGCCTCCAACTGCGTCGTGGACCACAATGGGGGCGGGGACCTGATCTCGTCCGGTGTCGCCGATGCGCTTGGTGCCGCCGGTGTTCCCTTCATTCCCGCCCAGACGCCGGGCATCGCCTTCTCCGGGTTCAGCACATGTGCCGGCCTTCAGGCGGCCCTGCAGGCTCTGGGTGTGCCCCAGTTCGTGACCGACGGCGTGCCGCAGGATCTTGATGGCAACAATCTTCAGAACTCCCCGGAATTGACCTTCAATATCGGGGCTCAGTACACCTATGATTTCAATCTCGACGGGCGGAGCCTCGCTCTTGAGACACGGGTGGACTACTACTATCAGACCAGCTTCTTTGGTCGGATCTTCAACGACCCGATCGATGAGTTCGACGCCTTCGGCCATTTGAACCTGCAAGTGACCCTGTATGGCCCGGATCAGGACTGGTTCGTGCGCGGGTTTGTCCAGAACCTGACCAACAATGATGCGATTACCGGTCAGTTCCTGACCGACGCCTCTTCAGGTTTGTATACGAATGTCTTCGTGCTCGACCCGCGCCTGTTCGGCGGTGAGATCGGCTACCGTTTCTGATCCCGCACCTTTCGCTAGAAGGCTTGCCATCCCCGCGCTCGGCCTCATGGGCGCGGGGATTTTTCGTTGCTGCCTGAAGATCGCCCTCGACTTTTCCGGCTTCTCGCATCCGTGTCCCTGTCCTAGACTGACTGGAAACCGGGTAATTCCGCTTCCCGGGCTAAGCGTGTCAGCGTGATGGCGATTATGGGGGTTCCTATGGAAAAGCGACGTCTGTTTTGCCTTGCAGCCACGGGGCTCATTCTTGGCCTGATGATCCGCGTGACGGATGCCGGGGCCGTTGATCCAGACCTTGATCGAACGGACGAGGCGATCGGGGCGGAATTTGAGGAATTGGGTGAGGCCCAGGAACATGTGCTCGTGCCCATGCGTGACGGGATCGGGCTTTCCACCAATATTTATCTGCCTAAGGACCGGGATGGTCCGGTACCGGCCGTGTTCTGGCGCACGCCCTATCGGTTCACGCCCTTGCGCACGACACACAAGCGCATGGCGCTCAAGGCCATGCGCCGGGGCTATGCGTTCGTGATTCAGAATGAGCGCGGCAAGTTCTTTTCGGAAGGGGAGTTCGAGATCCTCGGCTATCCGCAGACGGATGGTGTGGATGCCTTGGACTGGATCGCGGAACAGGACTGGTCCAACGGTAAAGTGGGGACGCTCGGCTGTTCCTCGCCCGCGGAATGGCAGATGGCGCTTGCCGCCCAGGATCACCCGGCCCATGCCGCCATGGTGCCGATGGCGCCGGGGGCCGGCATCGGCAAGATGGGGCCCTATTGGGAGCAGGGAAACTGGTATCGGGGTGGGGCGGAGCAAATGTTCTATCCGCCCTGGCTCTATAGCGCCGTGCAAAGCCCGTTGCGCCCCCAATTGCCCAAGGGTCTGAGCCAGGAGGAGCGGGCGCGGCTCGCTTCCTACTACACGCTTGCGGCCAAGATGCCCGAGGTCGATTGGGCCAAGGCCATCCGCCATCTGCCCTTGAGCCGGATGATGCGGGAGGTGAAGGGGCCGCGCGGCACCTGGGATGATTATGTTTCGCGCACGCCAGGCGATCCGGGTTGGCGTGAGGGTGGATTGTTCCATGACGACATGAAGATCGGTGTTCCGTCCTTGTGGATCTATTCCTGGTTCGACGTCTCCATCGGTCCCAATCTGGCGCTGTTCAACCATGCCCGCACCAACGCCACCGACCGTCAAACGGCGCGCGACCAGTTCATGGTGGTGGGCCCCAATCTCCATTGCGCGTTTTTCAGGGATAACAGCGATCTGACCGTTGGGGAACGGAAAATGGGCGATGCCAGTTTCGATTATGAGGAACTGATCTATGCGTTTTTCGACCGGCATCTGAAGGGGGAGCGCAACGGGTTCCGCCGCAACAATCCGCCGGTGCGTTATTTCAATATGGGAGAGAACAAATGGCGGGAGGCGGATCAATGGCCGCCCGCCGGAACCAAGACTCGCACGCTCTATCTGACCAGCGAGGCCGGTGCCAATTCTCTCTATGGGGACGGGACGCTTGTCTCGGAAGCCCCCGAAACAGCGGCAGCGGACGGTTTCACCTATGATCCCATGAACCCGGTGCCCTCGAAGGGCGGCGGCATCTGTTGCATTGGCGATGCGGTGGAGGGCGGCGTCTTTGATCAGCGTCCCATTGAGGTGCGTCACGATGTCCTCGTCTACACGACGGCACCGTTGGAAAGCGACATGGACGTGACGGGACCCGTGGGTGTCACCCTCTATGTCTCGTCCGATGCACCGGACACGGATTTTACGGTGAAGCTGATCGATGTTCAGCCCGACGGCACGGCGTTCAATGTCGACGAAACGATCCAGCGCGTGCGCTGGCGGGAAGGGTATGACCAGGACCCGGTCTTCATGGCGGCGGGGGAGATCTATGAGGTCAGCATCCAGCCCATGGCCACGGCGACGCGGTTCAAGAAGGGCCACCGGATCCGTCTCGAGGTTTCCTCATCGAACTTTCCCCGCTTCTCCCGCAACCTGAACACGGGCGGCGCCAATTACGATGAAAGCGAACCGCGGGTTGCGAAAAACAAGGTGCATCACGGGCCGGACCATCCGTCCCGTCTGGTCCTGACGGTGGTTGAAGACTGAAGGTGCGCCGACCGCCCTACGCGGTCTCGACCGGCGGGTCGGTTTCAACCAGCCCGCCGGGTTTCACGGACCAGAAAAAGCAGGTGGGCCGATTGGTGTGGCAGGCGGGTCCGGTCTGGTCGACCTGCATCAGGATCGTGTCGCCATCGCAATCCACCCGCAGTTCCACAAGTTTCTGGATATGGCCCGAGCTTTCGCCCTTGCGCCACAGGGCCTGGCGGGAGCGGGACCAGTAGCAGACGCGACCCGTTGAAAGGGTTTCGCGCAATGCGTGTTCATTCATCCAGGCCATCATAAGCACCGCGCCGCTCTCGGCGTCCTGGGCGATCGCCGGGACAAGGCCGGCCCTGTCGAAAGACACGGCATCAAGAGCGGCGGTGAGCGCCTCGGGGCTGGGTGGGGTCCAGGTCATGGAGCACTCCAAGGGGTTGGTGGGGCCGAAGTCTAACGGGGGTACCCCATTTCCGGCCCGATCCTTGCTTCTAAATGGGAGCGAGACAATGGCGGGACGAGCATCGGCGGTATTTGACCCTGTCGATCGGGCGGTACGCAACGTGCAAGGGCGCGCCGTCTCGACGGTTTCCCGCCCCCGATGCTAGGATCCTTGGTCGGGACGAGAGTGAAGGCTGACAGCGGTGATCATCTCCCACAAATACCAATTCATCTTCATTCGGACCAGCAAGACCGCTGGAACCAGCGTCGAGATCAGCCTGTCGCGGTTCTGCGGCCCCGACGATGTGGTGACGCCCCTGGACCCGGAAGAGGAATATGTCCGGCGGGACTTGGGTGTCCATCCCCGGCATTTTCTGCGTCCTCCGTTCCAGTTTCTGGCGGGCAACATGCTCAATCTCTTTCAGGTTCATCCCCCGTCCGGCCGCCTGCTGACGCGGATAGTGGGTCAGCGCTATTCCGCCTTCATGTCCGCCCGCGAGGTCAAAGCGCGGGTGGGCCCCGACATCTGGGACAGCTATACCAAATTCGCCATCGAACGGGACCCGCTCGACCGGTTGATGTCGTCCTACTATGCGGATCTGGTGGCGGACCGGGTGCGGACCATCGACGAGTTCATGGCCCAGCCGACGCTTGAGTCCAATTTCGAGACCTATTCCCAGGACGGGGAGATCATCGTCGACCGGATCCTGCGCTACGATCAGCTTAAAGAGGAGCTGCGGGACCTGTGTGGCCAGTTGGGCGTGCCCTTTGACGGCTGGCTGCCCCGCGCCAAGGCCAACAACCGACGCAACAAGCGCAACTGGCGGGACTTGCTGGACGAGACGCAGATCGACCGGATCTGGTTTGAATGCGCGCGGGAATTCCGTGTCTTGAAGGATTTGGGAGCGCCGCTTCCGGAGGAAGTCCTGCCGCTGGTCGAGCCGGCCCCGGCTCCCCGTCCCAAGGCGCCCGCAACCGAAGCGCCCCGATCGGAAACACCAAGACCGGAAACACCCAGACCGCAGGCGCCCAAGCCGGAGAAAATCCGTCCGGCGGCACCAAAGACGCCGGCGCCCGAACCGGCCGCAACGAGACCAGCCGAAACCATCGCCAGGTCCGAGGGACCATCGGACCGGATCAATCGGAAGCCGGCCGCCGCCCCAAGCGCCGCGAAGCCGGTCCGCAAACCCGTGCGGGTGCGTCCCCAGGATCGGGCGCCCGAGCCCATTGTGGATCCTCTGCCGGCGCATCATCCGGGCCCGGCGCCCTCGGCGCCCCCATCCTCCGCGCGCGGCCAGAGCCCGCTTTCCGGGGAACTCCTGTCGGAAATCGACGCCCCCGCCCGGGATCCCGTGGTGCCCGAACCCGCGGTGGCGGAGGAACCCGCTCCCGTGCAAGGCACGCCAAAGGCGCGTCCCTGGCTTGATCCGGAACCGGCGGTGACCCCGTTGGAACGGGTCAATGGGCGGGGGGGCAAGCAAGACAAGACCGTCGCGTCCGCCGGCCGTCCGAAGACGCCGCGCCCGCCAAAGGAGCCCGTCGATCCGCTTGTGGATGTGCTGGCCGAGGTCAAGGCCGATCTGGTTCGCCCGAAGGGGCCCCTGCGGCCTGTTCCCTTGGACGAGGAGAAAGCGCCTCGGGATGGCGAGCCGTCACCGGCGGGGACCGTGTCCGAGGTGGCGGGCACGCAGGGCGGCGCCGTTGATCCCGCAGCCCCGAAATCCGCCGCCGGACCTTACGAAACCGTTGATAAGACCCTGGTCGATCACGATGCTGCGGAAATCGACGTGGCGGATGACGGGCCCGATGGTTTTCCGGATGCGGCCGTCATGTCGAGCCTGCCGCAGGAGGAAACCGCGCCCCGTCCCCAGCCCGATGAGGGGCTGGACGCGGATGAACTCCTCGGCTCGATCCGGGCCATTCAAGCGGTGCGCGCGGCTCAGGTGCCTGAAGGCGACGCCGTCTTGAGCTATGACGATGTGTGGCAGGGGGAGAAAACCCCACAAGCGCCGCCGCCCGTTGAACCGGCGCCCCCCGCACGGGTCCCGGATCCGGAGCAGCGTCCGGCCCCGGTTCCCCCACAAGCTCCTGCAACGCAGCCGCCGCAAACGGACAGTGGATCGGCGCCTTTGTCCCCCTCCGCCATGATGGCCAAGGCCAAGGAAGGTCTTCCGAGCAAGGAATCTTTCCAGGCGCAGCTCAAGGCGGAGATCGAGAAATCACTGCGCAATGCCTTGAGCGAGGCTCTGGTGTCGCGCCGCATTGCCGAGGCCCTGCAAAAGCGGGTGGCCCGGAAAGAAGAACCGAGCGAAGCGGAAGAGGCGCTAAGCCAAATCGAGACAGCACCGGCGCCCCAAACTGAATCAAACGAGCCTCCCCTGTCCCGGGACGAGTCACCGTCAGCGCCCGTGCCATCGGTCCCCGAATCCAGTCCGGCCATCGCCATGCTGGAGCGTTTCCAGGAAAAATGGGCCCCGCTTTTGCGTCCGGAAACGGCACGCGACCAAGGCAGCCAAAAGCTGAACGAGCCGCGCGCGCCGGCGCTTCCCGCCGCTTCGGGTTCGGGCCGCCCATCCGTTTCGCCGCCCCTGCAGGAAACGCCGGTCGAGGCTTCGGCGAAGGCCGCGCCTGAGATCCAGATCGCCGCGCCGGATCCTCGACAGGTCCGGACCCAAACGGTGAAGGTCCCTCCCGCGCGCACGCCGGGCATGTTCGATGAGACCGGGGCCGGGGGCCCGTTGACCCTGGCGCCGCCGGAACCGCCCGCTTGGCTCGATGATGACGATCTTTCCTGGTTGCCGGGATATGAATCCGACGACGAGGATGGTCCTTTCCCGGACGGGCTCGGCGGCCCGACCAGTGGTGCCGACAGCACAATGGTGACCACGGCGGCGCCCCCCGGCCAGACGGCCCCTGTGCCGGGTGTGCCCATCCTGCCGTCAACGCCCAGCAAATAAGATCGCTGGGGCCAATAAGGCAATTTAGAAGGATTTCTGCCTACCTTCTCGGAAAACGGGGAGGACGCGTCGAGGCGTCCGTCCCCTGTTTTTCGGGAGTGCCTTTGCCATGATACGGAGGCTGTGGGCCGGCTGGCTGGGCTGGATCGACCGTTTCGCGGTCGAAGGCGCCGGTGAGGACTTCGTCGCAATCGTCCGTTACCGGACTTTGGCGACGACCAGCCTGCTGATTACCCTCCTCATGCTGCCGAGCCCCGTCCGAGGCTACTTCGTGCTTGACCTGCCGGACTGGGTCGTGGGCTATCATGTCCTGTGTCTGCTCATGGTCGCGGCCGCCATGCCCACGATGGTCTTGACACGACACATTATATGGCCGACGACACAGATTGTGGCCGGCTTATATCTTTCCGTGATCGAAACAGGCCTGCGGGCCGGCGGTCTTGACGGCGCCACATCCCAGATCCTGGCTATTCTTCCCCTGGCCGCCGGTCTGATGCTGGGTATGCGCTATTGCCTCATTTGTGGTCTGATCGTTGTCTTGACTTATGGCTTTTTGTTCTATGTTTCCGTCAGTCTTCCCGCCGCACCAATGGCCTCACCGTCCAGCGGGCCGGGCAGACAACTCCTCTACTATGTGATCGTCACCCTCGGCATCACCGGTTTCACCTTTGCGCTTCTTCTGATCCTGAAACATGCTGTCCGCTCTCTCGAGCAGGCCAGGGACATCGCCGATGCGGCCAATCGGCAAAAATCCGAGTTCCTCGCCAATATGAGCCATGAAATCCGGACACCCATGAACGGCGTTCTGGGACTGCTCCATATTGCCCGTGAGAAGAACGCATCGCCGGACGTCGGCGACCTGTTGGACGACGCCCATGCAAGTGCGGGTCTGCTGCTGGACATCATCAATGACATCCTGGATTTCTCGAAGCTGGAAGCTGGCTGTATGGCCATCCACGCCCGGCCCTTCGCGTTCAAGGAGACGGTCCGGCGGGTCGCCGCCCTCGTGAAGCCGAAAGCGGTCGAGAAGGGGCTCGATTTCCGGATCTCCTTTGACGCTGACATCCCCCCGTGCCTCATCGGAGACGAGACGCGACTTCAGCAGATCCTTTTCAATATCCTGGGCAACGCCGTCAAATTCACGGATCAGGGCCGGGTCGATCTGCGGGTCACCGCGTTTGAGATCCAGGCGGAGCACGTCTCGCTGCGTATGGAGGTTGAGGATACGGGGCCCGGCCTTTCCGATTTCGACCGATCAAGGGTGTTTGAACGGTTTACCCAAGTCGATTCATCGGTGACTAAGACCAAAGGCGGCACGGGCCTGGGCCTTGCGATCTGCAAGCAGTTGGTGGATCTCATGGACGGGCGGATCGGTGTGGCCAGCCGGGAGGGCGAGGGGAGCTTGTTCTGGATAGAGATCACCCTGCCCATCGATCATGTCGGGGACATTCAACATCAGGACGAGACCAGCGTTGCATCGGGGGGACGGGCACTCCGGATATTGGTCGCCGAAGACAATATGATCAATCAGAAGATCATCGTTCTGATGCTGGAGAGTCTTGGGTTTGAACCGCCGATCCTCGTGGAGGACGGTCAGGCAGCCCTCGATATGCTGGGGACGAATGAGTTTGACGTGGCCCTTCTTGATATTCAGATGCCGACCAAGGACGGGTTGACCGTCGCCCGAGAGGCGCGTGCCCGATTGCAGAACGTCCCGCCCCTGATTGCCGTGACCGCCAATGCGATGGCCGGGGATGAAGAACGCTATTTGGACAATGGTTTTGACGGTTATGTCTCAAAACCCTTGAGTGCCCAGGCCCTCTGGACGGAGATCACCCGGGTCACTTGCGCATCGCGCAGCGTCGCTCAGCCGGGCAGGTCGCACAGTCAAGATCCGCCTGGAAGCCGCTCCGTTGCATGACCGGCTGTGAAGTCTGGACCTGCGCCTAGAGCCGTCGAACGCTTTCGGGATCAATCCGAAAACGGAGAATGGCGCCGGCCTGTTCCAATTGGCCGGATGCCTCGATGGGATCCGCCACATACCGCAGGAGCGAGTCCGGCATCGGATTGCCATCCGGATCGGTGATCAGAGCATTCGTGAAGCCGTTTTCGTGGCGCACAACGAAATGGGGCGGCACGCCCCCGATCAGGCAGAGCGTGGCGCAGGCCTTGTGAGCCTTCCCCGCGCCGGGCTTCATGACACCCAGAAAGCATTTGCTGTCGACAATTTCCCCACGGATCGTCCGAGGTCCAAGGCTTTCGATGAGGAGGGGCGTGACGCCCGACGTGCCGAAGGCGGTAATCGCCTCGTCGCCGTCAATGAACTCGATCGAGACGCGCCCCTGGCGCTCGATATAGAAGCCCTGAACCCGAACACGCTGGTCTTCGAGACCTTCGACCCGATCCTCCACGCCCAGTTTCCCAGTGGAAATCAGAGTGGCGACTTTCTCGACACCGTCTTCCGTGTAGAACAGCATCGGGTAGGGGATGCGGCGCAGGGTTCCTTCGAAGGTCCGCGCCTCATCGCTGAGCCACCGACCGGTGCCGGGATCCTGCTGGGCGCCCGCGAGAAGGACGGCAAGGCCCGCGCTGGCCCCGAACAGGAATGCGGTCAGGATCATCATGGAGATGGCAAGACCGCGTGGCATGGGGGCAAGGCCGATATAGAACGGGCTTTCCGATGTCTTCTCTGCCATCACTCCCTCCGTCTACGCGCCATTCGGTGAAGCTGGGATCACGGCGGGTGCCTCCGGTGTGCCCGGCGGATTGGCTTTGGCATTGACCCAGACGATGCCGTCCTGAATGCCCACGCGATAGGTCGCAATCTTTTCCTGGTAGGGCGGCGGGGATTGCCCGCTTTCCGGCAGATATTGGTAGCCGTGCCAGGGACAGGTGATGCAGCCGTCGACGACGCGCCCTTCACCCAGGGGGCCGTTCTGATGGGCACAGACATTGCTGACGGCGGCGATCTTTCCGTCATATCGGAAGACGGCGATGCTGTCTTCGGGCCGGTGGATGATCTTGGCACGGTTGTTCGCGATACTGTCGATGGGACCGACCTCGATCCACTCCTCGTCGATCACGGGGGAAACCCGGTCCGCGAAGGCCCGGCTCGTGCTGGTGATCAGGTGAAGCCCGCCGACCCAGATGACGCTGCCCGCCAAAAGAGCCCAATAGGTCATGGACACTTCGTCCTGAAGAATGCCGAGTGCGATATGGACGCACAATGCCGCATAGGCGACATAGACGAACATATGAAGCGCCTTCCACAAGGGCGGCGACAGATTGGCGAGCCAGAAATCATGACTGGTCGCCGCCATCACGAACAAGACGATCAGCGCGAAGAACCCGAAGACTTCAAAGGGAATGACGGCGGTGGTCGAATAGTCCGCACTGGTGGCAAACAGGGAGACCAGAGGGCTGAGCACGCCGAAGCCGTGATACCATCCGAGGGCGATCACAAAATGGAAAAGCGCGATGAAGAAGGTGACCACACCGAAATGGCGCCGATTGTACAGCAGCGGCAGGAAGACCGTATTGAGTCGCGCCAGCGGACCGATGGACAGGATGATGGTCAGCATCAGGAAGGCACAGGTACCGAGCGCCCGGATCGCCATGATCGGCGGGCTGATCTCGTGGCCGGGTTCGGCGGTCAGAATGGAGACGACCATGAAGGTGACGAGATAGAGAACCACGCCCAGGCCCAGAAACAGATCATAGATCTTCTTGTTCCGGTTCCAGAGAACCATATTGTATCCGACGGCCATGGTGTCTCCCTCCGATCCGCGGTCCTCCGCGGTCTGTCAGCAGTCAGGCAAATCCGAGTGGGTCGGCAGAAAGGGGCATGCTCTGGGACCGCACGCCCAAACCTTCTTCCAGGGGCACGACCGGTGTTTCCCGGCGCGCCTCATAGGCGAGGATGAGGGCGAGCAGGGTCAAGGGCAAAAGGATCAGCCAGATGATCAGATGGGCACGTCTCTGGGCGCGCTTCATGGTTCAAGCCTTCCCCTCTCGGGCGGGAATCCCGCCGCGAATCCAATGGTAAAGCAGAACAGGCCACAAGGCCACGCTTCCCGGGATGAGCAGGAGACGGACGGAAAGCTTGGCGCCCTTGGCGTTGGGGTCGACGCGGCCGATGCCGATCGTGACAAAGATGACGGCGAAGATCAGTCCCGCCGCGAAATAGAGGGCCAAGGCGCTGACGATCATTTCCGCCGTTTGAATGTCCATGATGCCTTTCCCGGTGCCGTTCGGTTGTCTCAGGAAGGAAGCGGCAGCGCTTCGTTCCGTTCAAGGTGTAATGCGTTGCGGCTTCCCGTTGTCCGCCAGAGGGCGGCCGCCAGAAGCACGCCGTATCCGGCCTGTATCCAGGGCGAAAGACCCGCCCATTGCCGCGCGGTCTCGGGCGCCATGCCCAGCAGCATGAACAGGCCCCCCGATTGATCCGTACCGACACAGTGGCCGAGCAGGCCGGGGCCCACGGCGATGACGAGCCCGAACGCCGCCAGGACCATGAGGCTTGCCCGGTTGGTTTCGATGGCGCGCGCCCATGCAAGACCCATCAACACCGCAAGGCCCACGGACAGAACCACCTGGGTCAGGGTCACCGCATAGGAACGTTCCACGGGCATGCGGGCGGCAAGGTCGATCTCAAAAACGGGCAGGGCCCAGATCACTGCAGGATCCAAGACATGGAGCGTGGGCCAGGCCCGCCACAGGGGGGCGTCGAAAGCAAGCCGCAGGCTGCCGATTTCGCCATAGACAAAGAGCGCCGCCACCAGACCCGGCAGGGTGAAAACCGCATAAAGCGCCAACAGCACAAGGCCGAGGCGCACGGTCAGGCGCTCCGTCATATCAGTTCCACATCCTGCATGATCTCGATCAAGGCGGGCTTGTCGCTCGCCAGCCCCTTGGCGAAAGCATCCTTCAGTTCCTCGCGCTGCGTGACCCGGATGCCGAGGCCTCCGCACAGGGTCGCATAGTCCGCAAAGGAAGGGTTATGCAGACTGGTCTGCCAGACCGGCCATTGTCCGGCCCGCTGTTCCTTGGAAATCTTGCCCAGTTCGCTGTTGTTGAGCAGGATATGGGTGATGTTCATGCCGTATTTCACGGCCGTGGTGAATTCGGCCATATACTGACCAAACCCGCCATCGCCACTGATCGACACCACTTTGCGGTCGGGGCCGCCCGGCGCCGTGCCGGCCTTGACCGCGCACCAGGCGCCAAGTGCCGCCGGAAAGGCAAAGCCGATCGAGCCCAGATAGCCGGACATCAAGACGGCCTGGTGTTTGGGCTCGAAATAGCGGCCGAAGGAATAGGTGTTGTTGCCCACATCGACGGCGATGACGGCATCATCCGGTATCGTATCATTGAGAACGTCGAACACCGCGGCCGCGGAAAGGCCCTTGCCCAGATCATCCGTCAGGCGGCGTTTTTTCTCCTCCCGCCAGATGCGCCAGCGTTCGGCGATTTCATCGCGCTGATCCACCCGGTCGGCGGTACCGTCAAGGGCGCCGCACATCAGATCGGCCGTGACCCCCACTTCGCCCCAGACCGGCGCATGGACCATGTGAAACTTGCCCAGCGCCATCTGGTCGAAATCGACCTGGATCAGGATCTTGGAGGTGGAAATACCGGTGTGGTCGGAAAACGAGGCCCCGAAAACACAGATCACGTCGGCTTCATTCATGAACCAACTGGCGATCGGCGTCCCGCTGCGCCCCAACACGCCGGCGGCGAGGGGGTGGGCGTCGGGGATCTGGCCCTTGCCCTTGAAGGTCGTTAGGACAGGCGCGTTCAGACGCTCGGCCAGGGCGATGATCTTGTCCATGGCCGTGCGCGCGCCATAGCCCACGACGATGATCGGCCGTTTGGCGGCGTTCAGGAAACGCATGGCCTGATCGAGGGCGTCGGGCGCCGGGGCGATATGGGGGTCGCCGATCCGGCCCTTGGGGTTCGAGGGCCGGGCTTTTTCATCCGCCTTCTGAACCTGGACTTCATCGGGGAAGATCAGATGGGCCACGTCGCGTTTGATGGTGGCGTGTTTGAGCGCGAGCGTCATCAGCTCCGCATGATCCGAGTTCTGCAAGGTCGTCTGGCTGAAGGTGGCCACGGGCGCGAAGGCGGAGGCCAGATCGATTTCCTGGAAGGCGCCGGGGCCGAAAACCTGGGTGTTGACCTGGCCGGTCAAGGCCAGGACCGGGGCCCGGTCGACCTTGGCATCCCATAGGCCCGTGAGCAGATTGGTGGCGCCCGGCCCCGCGATCGCCAGACAGGCGGCGGGCTTGCCCGACAATTTGGCATAGCCGGAACAGGCAAAGGACGCCGCCCCTTCATGGCGAATGCCGATATAGCTGAGATGGCCCGCGTCCTCTTCCCGGCGCAGGGCATCGGCCAGACCCAGATTGGAATGGCCCACCATGCCGAAGACATGGGTGACCCCCCAACGGGTCATGGTCTGGGCCATGATATCGCTGACCGTCGTTTCATGGGGTCCGCGCCCCGGCACGCCGACATAGATCCCGTCTTCCCGTTCCTCCACGGGAAAGGTGTCGATGCCGTCATCATGACCGCCGGGCGAGGTGCCGTCCCGGGGGTCAAAGTCCCAGCCATGCCAGGGGCAGCGCAACCAGCACCGGCCTTCGGCGCCGGTCTCGATCGAGCCTTCGCCCAAGGGACCACCCTGGTGGGGGCAGCGGTTGTCGACCGCCCAATGACGGCCCTCGAATTTGGACAGGGCCACCGATGTGGTACCGGCGGTCGCGCTCTTGACGCGGCCCTCGTCCAACTCATCGAGCTCGGCCACCTTGTGCCATTCGAGGTCCGGGTTTGGGGCGGCGCCTTTGGTGCTCATCAGGGACGGTCCTTTCGGTCGTTTCTTGACCCTTCACAGATTATGTTTCCCACGGTCATGCCCCGGGCGTCACCAGTTTACCATTGTAAAAAATGCGCGATCACAGAAAACAACTTGTCGTAAGCGGTTGAGACGGTCGAGCATGGCGCTCCCGGCGGTCACAAGGAGAGAATGCCCCATGAAGAATCGCATCGCGATCGCCCAATGGGATGAATTGAAAGATCGGGATCCGACCTATGCCTGTGTGGCGAATGTGGATCTTGTGATCATTCGTTACGACAATCAGGTATCGGTCCTTTACGGACGATGTCTGCATCGGGGTGCTCTCCTGGCCGATGGGCATATTCGCGGTGAGGACCTGATCTGTGGTGTACATAATTGGGATTATCGCTACGACACGGGCGTCAGCGCCTACAACAATGAAGAGGTCCTGCAGAAATTCACGACCGAGATCGATTCGGGCTATGTTTATGTGGATGCGGACGAGATCGCGGCGTGGGAAAAGGACCATCCCCAGCCCTATGACCGTCAGGCCTATCTTGGTCTCTATGCGGATACGCAAGGGACGCCGGACGAACCGCACACCGCGTTCATCCAGGAACTCGCCAATCATGGCCTGAAACGGGTGGGCCACCACGGGCCCATGGCGGCCATGGGCGTGCCCTTTCACACCCTTCCCCAGTGGGACGACATTCAATTCGTCACGGCCCAGTTGCACCGTTTCCCGCTGCTTGATGAGGATCCGGTGGCGAGCGACGTGGTGATCGGCCCCAAGGCCAGACGGCCCCTCAAACTCGACATTCCCTTGCTGGTCTCGGATATGAGCTTCGGGGCGCTCTCCCAGGAAGCCAAGCTCGCCCTCGCCAAGGGCGCGGACGACGCGGGCACGGGCATCTGCTCGGGCGAGGGCGGCATGCTGCCCGAGGAGCAGGAAGCCAATCGGCGCTATTTCTATGAGCTGGCCTCGGCCCGTTTCGGCTTTTCCTGGGACGCGGTTGGTAAGGTTCAGGCTTTCCATTTCAAGGGAGGTCAGGGCGCCAAGACCGGCACCGGCGGCCATGTGCCGGGCAGCAAAGTCACGGGCAAGGTGGCGCAGGTGCGCGGTCTTCAGGAGGGGGAGCCCGCGGTCTCGCCGGCCCGTTTTCCCGACTGGACCGAGCTGCGCCAGATCCGGGATTTCGCCGAGGAAGTGCGCGAGCGCACCGGCGGTATTCCCATCGGCTACAAGCTTTCCGCGCAGCAGGTGGAAAAGGACATCGACGCGGCGCTCAAGGTCGGTGTCGACTACATCATCCTCGACGGCCGGGGCGGCGGCACCGGTGCCGCGCCGACCCTGTTTCGGGACCACATCGCCGTGCCCACGATTCCGGCCCTGGCCCGGGCCCGGCGCCATCTCGACCATCTGGGCTGTGCCCATGTCACGCTGATCGTGACCGGGGGCCTGCGCACGCCGGCCGATTTCGCCAAGGCGCTGGCGCTGGGGGCCGACGCCATTGCCCTTTCCAACGCGGCGATGATGGCCATCGGCTGTCTGGCCATGCGGGCCTGCAACACCAACAACTGTCCCGTCGGTATTACCTCCATGAAGGACCATCTCAGGGCGCGCCTTGAGATCGAGGCCTCGGCCCGTCGATTGCACAATTTTTTCGAAGCCTCGGTCGATCTTATGAAGGTAATGGCAAGGGCCTGCGGTCATCATCATTTGGGGGACTTCTGTCTTGAGGACTTGGTCACCTGGAAGGATGACGTGGCAAAGCTGACGGGCGTTCCCTATGGCGGCGTGGGGCGCTCATAGGGCATCGGGAGAAACGCGTTGCCAGGGGAGGTAGTCGGTCCGGCTTAGGCCTTTTGACCAGTTCCCGGCGTTAACCAAAATTTTACCTTTCATTGGACCCGAGGTGCCATCCCGGCTAGCCTTGGAGCCGGTGGAGGGACGGCAGCAATGCGGATCTGGTACGAAATCGAAGACGCTTTGGAGACCTGCTTCGAAGATGTGGAGCGGGCGATCCATACGGAATGTCGGTTCGAGGTTTGGGAGTGGTGTGCCCTGGAAAGCGGCGCCGAGGCGAGCCTTGTGGGGCGCTTCTCAAACCGCCGACTTGCCCAGCTGTTCATTTCCCGGATGGAAAGCGAAGTCGAGGAAACGGGCCGGGGCGCCCATTATCCCCGTGACGACCGTCAGCGGGCGCTCGATGCTTTCCATGCCGTCAGTCCTACCGACAGCACCGTCCACTGAAGACACGGTTTTGAGACCGCGATTGTAAGCGCGCGGTTTCGGGCACGCAGGCCGCGCCAGGTCTCCTGTGCGCAGGTATTATCTGCCGCTTGCGGATGAAACGAAGGCGCGCGTCTTATTGGGTGACGGCCTCTGCGTTTTCCTCCATGCCATCCTGTGCCGGAACATCCTCGGAAAATGTCACGGCGAGCATCAGCAGGGCGATGATGCCGATTGCGATGCCAAGGGGGCTCGGCCGATTGTCGTCCAGCGAAAAATCCGCCATGAGACGTTCCTCATTTTATCATTATGTCGGCAGGGAGGCCGACACTTCTTCAGTATTTGATATACTATCGATCGCGCGGGCCGCCGGGCGCGACCCCTCGTTTGTTGTCTGAACGTGGCCGAACCCCAAAATAAGCAGGGCCTCACGCCGTGTTACGAATTATGCATCACATGTGAGAACAGCTTCTCATCAACATTACGGATTGGCAAGATCTTCCCGCGCCAGGGTTTCAACACCCAGAATCCAGGCCTCTTCCTTGAGAATCGCCTTGTTTTGCGCCGCCGTCACGACGCGTGGCCCCTTAAACAATTGGTGCAGCTCGTTTTTTTCGTCGAGGGCTGACAGATACTCGACAACATTTCGCACCTGCACGGCGTCTTTCACCTCTCCGGGCGCCCCATGTCGAACCCAGAGAGAAGGATAAATCTCCGCCATTGTGACCATGGCGTCACAGTCATCGGGTGGCGCCAGGCCGGTTTCAAACGGCCAGACATTGATCCGGGAGCCGATCACCGGATCCCGGCGGAGCGCTTCGAGGACGGGCAGACCCATCAGCACCTGGCTGCCCACCGATCCCGTGGTGTAGAGCTTCCACACCGGTTGGGCGCCTTGCGCGGCCCGGTCGGCCAATCGTCGCTCCGCGATATCACCGGGGCCATGGGGCCGGCTTTTGCGTTGGGTCAAGAAGGGCGCGTCCCTGCCCACGGGACATCCCCAGAACGGAAACGCGGTCCCGGATAGGGTCTCGTTCATCCGTGCCGCGACGGTGAAGCGATTGTTTTCATTGCGCGGACCATCTTCGATCTCCCGCGCCAGATAGGACCAGAGCCGTTGCCAGGGAGGCTTCCGACCCGGCAAGCGCAACGCTGCCGCTGTCCCCGCCGGATAGCCGAAGGGGAAGTCGAAGCCGGCAAGCACCTGGCTTCCCCGGTTCAGCCGCTCACGGAACAAGTCATGGAGCCTGGCGCGTGCCTGCCCGCGAGTCTCGGGATTTTCCAGATGAACGGGCGTGTGCGCGCCCGCGTCCCGATCTAACACCGCGATCCAGATGCTGTCGGCGCCCGTCCGGGGGCGGGCAGCGGCGGACCAGTCCACCATGATGAAACTGTCGAACTGGGCGATGGCTTGGGACCGGTTTGGGGCGTCGCGGGCAGGCATCGACGCAATGTCGGTTCCGGCCTCCGTCAGCCTGCCCGATATCTTTGGGGGAAGCCATGCCTGAAGGGCGTACCACCCCTCAGGACAGAGAGGAAATCATAGGCTTTCGTGGTGTGCAAATGCCGGAGGCGAGCCAAAATGCCGCTTGAGGCCATATGCAGGCGCAAGGTCGAGGCTTTCCTCGGATGCACTGGGCCGGCGCCCTGAGCGGGCGAGGCCACGAGAGGATCATTGACCTTGTTTTCCGTCCCAAGACCATTGAGGCGCTGCCGCTCCGCTGGCGTGAGGTGCAACATGGCGTCATCCATATGCCAGTCCAGCGCGGCATCGCTGGCGAAACGGTGCGTCCTGGGAATACCGTCGAGGGTCGGTGACAGATCACTGGCCTGGGATCGGAGGGGCGGTCGCACCGAAAGGCCCTGAAGGGCGAGGGAGATTTCGCTGGCCTGTACGCTTCTCAGCGTGACGAGACGACCGGATCCCTGTTGATCCTGGGTCATGGGCAGACCCAAAAGGGCCCAATCTGCCTTCGGAGCCGACGCCGGGCCTTGGGCCTGCCGGAAGCTGTGAAGCAATCGCTGCGCAAAAGGCATCTTCTCGTTGACGAAGGCGCCATAGGCCCCGATCAGGACGATCATGCACAGGCCGGCGATGGCCCTGTAGGTCAGCCGTTTTCGAAACTCGTTGAGGAGGAAATAGATCATGGATTTGAGGAACCTTACCGCTCCGTAAGATAGCCGGAGTGTAAGGGCGCCGATCCAGGACCAACAAGTAAAGAAACCCTTGCCGGAGGTCTTATTTGGTCACATGTTGCCGTGAAGTGCCAGTCTGTGAATAAAGAGAGTAAGTCTCGACTTGCGCACAGCTAGCCCACTTCTGGGGGTATCTCTTTGATCGCCTCTTCAAGCTGGGAAAAGCTTGGCTGGACTTCCGTGGGCACATTTCCGCGCCCGATTTCCACAGAGATTTGCGGCGCGTTGCCGTGGAGATGGGCAACGAGCACATCCCGGACAATCAAATAATAGTGGGTGTCCTCGCCCAGGATGGCCTTCAGCCGGGCCGCCATGGGACCGACGAAACCATAGGCCAGGAACACGCCCAGAAACGTCCCGACCAGGGCGCCGCCGATCATCTTGCCGAGCACGGCCGGCGGTTCGTTGATCGCCGACATGGTCTTGATGATCCCCAAAACGGCGGCCACGATCCCAAGGGCCGGCAGGCCGTCGGCCATGTTCTGCATGGCATCGGCGGAGGCTTCGGTCTCGTGGTGGTGCTTGTCGAGTTGCTTCTCCATCACGTCCTCGACCTGATGGGGGTCCTCGAAATTCATCGTCATCATGCGGAGGGTATCGGTGACGAAGTGAAGCACGTGATGATCCTTAAGGATCTTGGGATAGCGCGAGAAGATCGTGCTTTCTTCGGGGTTTTCCAGATGCGCCTCGAGGGCGATCACGCCCTTGGTCTTGATGGTCTTGGTCAGGAGGAAAAGCAGGCAGAGAAGATCGGTGTAGTCCTGCGCCTTCCATTTCGGGCCTGCGAATACCTTGCCGAAACCGCCCAGTGTCGCCTTCACATTGGCCATGCCGTTGGAGATAAGGAAGGCCCCGACGGCGGCGCCGCCGATCATCATCAATTCAAAGGGGGCCGCCTTGATGATCACGTCGAAGTGACCGCCGGCGAGCATGAAGCCGCCGAAAACCATCACGAACACGACAATAATACCGACAATCGGCAGCATCACGCACCCCCACCCCAGACCCGGGTGCGTTGATCGTTCCGTCACCCCCGAGCGTGAGAGCGCCCGCCGGCAAAAGACCTCTTCGGATCGTGCCGGCCGTGGCGCTCACTCGCCCGCCAGTATCTCCGGTCACCCTTAATGTCGGATGAAATGGCGGGCCCTTGGCGCGTGCCCTTGAGGGCTGAGGGCTGAGGGCTGAGGGAGGGGGCACCCCGGGACCGGGCATCCATAAGGGTTGCCATCGCTGCTTGACGCCATGGGGTTTTCCGTTGTCTGACTGGTCCGGAGGATTTCTCCTTTCCCGCCGCCCCGCGCAGGGTACGATGCTTCATGACCATGGAAAAACACGCCGGGGCTGGCGATCAGGACCGCGACATGCCGATGGAGGCGGCGATCCATGGAGCTGCCCCCTCCGAGACATCCTGTAAGCCGATGCCCGATCCCGCCGTTTCCGCGGGCCGCGTCACCACGCCGCGTGAGCGGGCGCGGGCCTTCGTCATCCTGTTTTTGAGCATGACCTGCCTTGGCATGGGGCAGACGGTGATCTTTGCCATCCTGCCGCCGCTCGCCCGGCAACTGGGCTTTATCGATTTTCAGGTGGGCGCGATCTTTATGGTTTCGGCCGTGGCCTGGCTGGTCATGAGCCCGTTTTGGGGACGGCAAAGCGACTATTGGGGCCGCAAACCCGTCATCCTGGTCGGGCTTGTGGGTTTCGTTCTGTCCACGATCCTGTTTGCTGGGCTGTTGGCCTGGGGGCTTGCGGCGGCCGTACCGATGATTCTGCTCTACCCAGCGCTCATCCTGTCACGGACGATCTACGGGGTGCTGGGCCCGGGGGCCGCGAGCGCCGCCCAGGCCTATGTCGCCGACCGCACCAGCCTTGAAAACAGGACCTCAAGCCTTGCGGCCATGGGCTCGGCTTTCGTGTTGGGCACGACCTTCGGCCCCGGCATGGTCGGCCTGTTGTCGGGTTACGGCCTGCTCGCGCCCCTTTTCGGGGTCGCCGCCCTGGGCGCGATCAGCGTTTTGGCGATCGGGCTGTTGCTGCCGGAACGGACCGGCCCCAAGCCTCAAAAACCGACGCCCCGCATGCAGCTGTGGGATCCCCGGGTGCGTGAGCCCTTGGGGATTTGCATCCTGCTGTCAACGGCCCAGGCCATCCCGGTGCAGACCGTTACGTTTTTCTTCATCGACCGGTTCCAGAAGGCGCCGGCCCTGGCCGCCGAGTTCGCGGCCCAGGCTCTGCTGGCCTCCTCTTTTTCCATGCTGATTGTCCAGCTCGTGGTCCTGCCGCGCTTGAGATGGACAGGGCGTCGCCTGATGGGCGTCGGTTCCGTCCTCGCCACGATCGGCTTTGCTTTGATGATCGCGGCGGACGCACCGAACATGGTCGTTGTGGGCATGGTGTTTGTGGGTCTGGGTTTCGCGGCCGCGCGGGCGGGCGGTGTCGGCGAGGCGTCTCTTGCCGTGCCGCCGGAGGAACAAGGGGCCGTTGCCGGGCTCGTCAGCGCCACGGGCGGTGCGGGATTCGTGGTGGCCCCCCTTGTCGCCTTTCCGCTCTACGCACTGACGCCCTCGGCACCCTATGGCCTGTCCATGGCGCTTCTGGTCGCGGTCGTCCTCTGGCTGATGTTCAATAGAGGCGCGCGCAGATAGCCCCGCGCCCGCGAACCGGGGACGCTTATCCTGATCCTGGCGGTCAGCCGCCCGTGGCCTGACGCAGGGCATCCAGCAGATGATCCGTGGCAAAACCATCCGCCGTCAGGCCCCGGTCGCGTTGGAAGGAGCGGATCGCCGCGCGGGTCCGGGCGCCCAGAATGCCATCCACTTCGCCGATCTTGTATCCGGCCGTGATGAGGCGGCGCTGCATTTCCTCCCGCTCGGACCGGGACAGGATCTTGGTATCCCGGGGCCAGGCGGCCTGGAACGGGCCCGCCCCGGCGATGCGATCGGAGAGATGGGCAATGCCCAGCGCATAGGCCGTAGCCGGATTATAGCGCATGATCGATCGGAAATTGCCGTAGATCAGGAAGGCCGGACCCCGATGGCCGCCTGGCACGATGAGCGATGCCTTGATGTCGGCGGCGGGCAGGGGCGCCCCTCCCGGGCGGCGCACGCCCAGGGTTGCCCATTGGCTGATCGGCTTCGTCGTCTGACGCCCGGCCAGGGCATAGTCAAAGCCGTCGGGCAGGGCGACTTCCCGGCCCCAGCGATAGTCCGGGTCCCATTTGGCCTTTTTCAGGAAGTTCGCCGTCGAGGCGAAGGCATCCGGCAGGCTGTCCCAGATGTCCCGTCGCCCGTCACCGTCAAAGTCGACGGCCGATTCAAGAAAGCTTGAGGGCATGAACTGGGTATGGCCCATGGCCCCGGCCCAGGATCCCTTGAGTTCCGAACGCGGTTTATCTCCGGCCTGAATGATTTTGAGCGTGTTGATCAGCTCCCGCTCTCCGAAGGTGCGCCGCCGCCCCGTATAGGCAAAGGTCGCCAGGGACCGGACCACGTCATATTTGCCGCGCAAGGCCCCGTAGCTGGTCTCAAGGCCCCAAATGGCCACGATCACGCGCGCCGGCACCCCGTAAGCCTGTTCCACTTGGGCGAGAAGCGCCCGGTGCTGATCAAGCTTCGCCTTGCCATTGCGCACCCGCGTCTGGGACACGGCGCCATCGAGATATTCCCAGATCGGACGGGTGAATTCGGGTTGCCGGGCATTGCGGCGCAGGACTTCCGGGTCCGGCGTCACGCCGGCCATTTCCGCGTCATAGAGGTCGGCGCGGATCCCGGCGCGAATCGCCTGGGCCCGGAAGCGGGTCCGCCACGCATCGAAGCCCGGCGGGATCACCACTTCAGGGACTGTCGGCTTGCTCGGCGCCGCGCCCTTCGCCTTCACGACGGGGATGGGGATCTCTTCCTGGGCCACGGCGGTGGCCGCGCCGAAGCCTTGCGCGAGGGCCAGCAACGCGGCGCCTGCGACCATGGACATGTTCGATCGCCGATCGTGGGGGAGACGCGGGCTGAAGCGCGAAGCCATTGGCATTCCTCTGATCCTGTCCTTGAATGTCTTCACGCAGACATGAACCGATGCCTTGGCCCGGTGCAAGAGCCGAGTGCCGTCGGCATCAGTTGGTCGGGAGAGATTGACCCGCCGGGAGCTGGCCGTTAGGGTCGCGCTTCAATTTTTGCGGTTCGTTTCAGGACACAGGGTGCTGGCGCCCGTTATGGCGGCCATGACCCGGCGACGAGCGAACCCGGAAGACCAGAGGTTCCGTCATGAAGATCAAGAACTCCCTGCGTTCCCTGAAGGAGCGCCACAAGGCCTGCCGTGTCGTCCGCCGTCGTGGCCGGGTCTATGTGATCAACAAGGTGCAACGCCGTTTCAAGGCTCGCCAGGGTTGATCTCCCTTCTTTACCGAAGATTTATGTACATAAAATCAATGGCTTGACGGATTGTCGCGCCTAGATGCTTGCGCCTGGGCGCGACGCACGCCCAAATCTCCATGGCGTAAGACTTGATTTGTCGATCCGTTAACCGCGCTTCCATTGCTCTTTGCGACCACTGCTGCAGTGTCGCGGTCGTTGGAACGCGGCTGCACGATCGGTGGCGGTAAAGGGGTGGCGAACCGATGGGCGGGCGGATCCTTCTCTATGGCGCGAATGGATATACGGGGCGGTTGACGGCGAAACTCGCCCGGGACAAGGGGCAGTCCCTCATTCTCGCGGGCCGGAACGGCGCGCTGATCAAGGCGCAGGCCGATGGCCATTCCTTTGAGTGGCGCGCTTTCGATCTCACCGATCCGGACACCATCGACCGCAATCTTGAAGACGTGGACGTGGTGCTGCACATGGCCGGACCCTTTTCGGCGACCATGGCGCCCATGCTCGATGCCTGCCTCAGGACCAAGACCCACTATCTCGACATCACCGGCGAGATCGACGTCATCGAGGCCCTGTCGGGGCGTTTCGCCGATGCCCAGGCCGCCGGGATTATGATGATGCCGGGCGCCGGCTTCGATGTCGTGCCGAGTGATTGTCTGCTGGCCCATGTCAAGAATCGCCTGCCCGAGGCCAAGCGCCTGACGCTGGCGATCGAAGGGCTCACTTCCATGTCCCGGGGCACCGCGAAAACCGCGATCGAATCCCTGGGGCAGGGCATGCGGTTGCGCCGTAAGGGGCGCATCGTGACCCTTGGCGCGCCGCGCCGGCGGGATTTCGATTTCGGCCATGGTCCGGTGGATTGCGTCGGGGTCGGCTGGGGCGATGTCTCAAGCGCCTATCACTCGACCGCCGTGCCCAACATTCAGGTCTATTTCGCGGTCACACCCGATCTGGAGCGGGCCGCCAAGCTCTCCTCCCTGACCCGCTGGTTCCTCCGTCGCCGGCTCATCCAAGACCAGTTGAAGCGGGCCGTTGAGAAGCGTCCGGACGGTCCGAACCGGGAGGAGCGGGCCAAGGGCCGGGCCACGCTTCTCGGGGTCGCGGAAGACGGGGAGGGCGGCATCGCCGTCAGCCGGCTGACGACACCGGAACCCTATTCGCTGACCGCCCGTGTCGCCCTTGACATGGCGGTGAAGGCCGCGGGCAAGACCGCGTGTCAGGGCTTCTTCACGCCGACCCGGTTTCAAGGGGCCGATTACATTCTGGGCTTTGACGGCGTGAGGCGCGAGGACATTGTCTAATTTCTCGGCCTGTTGAGGGTCCTGGGCGTGCGGTGTTGTCGCTGCGGTCCGGAAGCCGTATTGGCCACGGGGCGACGCTCCGCTAGGATCGCGTGATGATGAAGCGGTTCATCCTTCTGATTTCTTTCTGCGCGATTTTGTCTTTTCCGGGCCTCGCCCGCGCCGAAGACGACGTTGATCTCCTGTTGCAGGCTCTTCTCAAAGCACCCGATGCTGAACGTGCCGCCGGGATCGCCGCTGAAATCCGAAACCGGTGGCGGGCCCAGGGTGGTCCGACCGTGACCCTGCTCTTCGAGCACGCCGACGCCGCGCTTGAGGCGGATGATCTCTTTCTGGCCCGTGCGAAATTCTCCGGCATCACCGACGTCCAGCCCGATTTCGCGGAAGGCTGGGCGAGCCGGGGCGAGTTTCTCTGGCAATTGGGGGAGCGGGAAACGGCCTTGAGTGATCTGGAAACCGCCGTGGACCTCGATCCGCGTCACTTCGCCGCCCACGCCCTGATCGGCGAGATTCGCGAGGCTGAGGGCGATTGGGACGGCGCGCTCGCAGCCTACCGCGCCGCACACGATCTTTATCCGCAATGGCCGCGCCCGGCCGAGCGCGTTCGCACGCTTGAAAAACTGATCGGGTCGGAGGAATAGGGCGCGCACGGGCGTGACCTGGTCCCCCGCAAACCGGGGGCACCAACCGGGATCATGAACCGGGACGACATGGGGGAGGATCGGCCCGACGGGACGGGCGCTTTGGGGGTCTTGATGAAAATACTGGTGCTTTTGCTTGGGCTGCTCCTGATCGGCGTGTTGGGACTCCTTGTTTATGGTGTGGTTTTCGTCGGCCGTATCGAGGCGCGCTATCCCCGCGTCGGCGGTTTTGTCGATGTGGAGGCGGCCCGGCTCCACTATATCGACCGGCTGCCGAGCCTCGCCGATGGCGATGGCGGCGACAAACCGGCCTTCGTGCTCCTCCACGGCGCCAGCGCCAATTTACGGGACATGCTGATCAGTCTTGTCGAGCCGCTTTCTGCGCGGGGCTTCCGGGTCATCGCCTTTGACCGGCCGGGCCATGGCTGGTCCACCCGGTCCGATCCCAAAGGCCACGACCCCCGCGTCCAGGCGCGCATGATCGCCGAGGCCCTGGATCAGCTGCGCATCGACCGCCCGATTCTGGTGGGCCATTCCTGGAGCGGGTCGGTCGTCATGGCCTTCCTTCTTCAGTACAAAGACCAGGTACGGGCCGGCGTGACGCTGGGCGGGGCCACGCATCCCTGGAAAGGACCGCCGAGCTGGTACAATCGGGTGGCCTTGGCGCCGGGCGTGGGCTGGCTCTTCCGGCGCACGGCCATTCCCCTGGCCGGCCCCGCGCTCCTCCCCGAAGGGATCAAGTCGAATTTCGCGCCCGACAGGCCGATCACGGACTACGCCAAGCGGGCGGGGATCGTCATGTTGTTCCGGCCCCGTCAGTTCCTGGCCAATGCCCTCGACAGCGTTCATCTGAAGGGGGCGCTTGCCGAAATGAGCCAGGACTACGCCCAGGTGACGACGCCCCTGCTGATCATCACCGGGGACAAGGACCGGACCGTCACGCCCCGGATCCACTCTATGCCGCTCCATGATCAGGTGGCGGGGTCACGACTGGTGGTCTTCGACAATGTGGGGCACATGCCCCATCACGCCCGCCAGGAGGCGGTCGTGACGGAACTCATCGCCCTTGCCGACCGTACTGGCGGGGCGCCCTGAGACGGGAGCGATGGGTTACACGGGCGCCGGCTGGCCGCCCACATAGGCGATGCGCATGAGATTGGTCGCCCCCGGCGTGCCGAAGGGCAGGCCGGCCGTGATCACGAGCCGCTCGCCGGACTTGGCGAAGCCTTCCTGGCTGGAGACCGCGCAGGCCTTACGCAACATGTCGTCGAGGTCGCTCGCATCCTCCGTGGTCACACAATGGACCCCCCAGGCGACGGCCAGGCGCCGGGCTGTATCGATGCTGGGCGACAGGGCCAGAATGGGCGCCTTGGGCCTTTCTCGGGCGGCGCGCAGCGCCGTGGAACCCGATGAGGTATAGCAGACGATCGCGCCCACATTGAGGGTTTCGGCGACTTCCCGGGCGGCCGCCGTGATGGCGTCGGCCGTGGTGGGCTCGGGATCGGCGTGACGGGCCTGCAGGATCGCACGGTAGTTGGGGTCGTTCTCGACGGTCTCCGCGATCTTGTTCATGGTGCTGACGGCCTCAACCGGAAACTCTCCGGCGGCTGATTCCGCCGACAGCATGACCGCATCGGCCCCCTCGAAGACCGCGTTCGACACGTCCGACACTTCAGCCCGGGTCGGGACGGGGGCGGTGATCATGGATTCAAGCATCTGGGTCGCGACCACGACCGGCTTGCCCGCGAGCCGGGTCGCGGCGATAATCTGTTTCTGCAATCCCGGCACCTGCTCAATGGGCAGTTCAACGCCCAGATCGCCCCGCGCCACCATGAGACCGTCGGACAGGGTCAGGATCTGTTCCAGATGGGTGAGGGCGGATGGTTTCTCGATCTTCGACATGACGAAGGCCCGGCCGGCCACGAGCTTGCGGGTCTCCGCCACATCCTCCGGCCGCTGAACAAAGGACAGAGCCACCCAGTCGACGCCCAGATCAAGGGCCCGGTCCAGGTCCTGACGGTCCTTGGTGGACAGGGACGACAGGGGGAGGATGGCATCGGGGACATTGACGCCCTTGCGGTCGGAAATCTTGCCGCAGACTTCCGCCTTCGTCTGGGCAAAGCCCTTGCCCACTTCCGTGACGCGCAGGCGCATCTTGCCGTCATCGACAAGCAGCAGCCCACCGGGCTTCACGGCCTCGAAGATCTCCGGATGGGGCATGCCCACCCGGTTCTTGTCGCCGGGCGTGTCATCCAGATCGAGGCGGAAGGGATCGCCTTTTTCGAGACGGACCGGCCCGTCGGCGAATTTGCCCACGCGCAGCTTTGGCCCCTGGAGGTCCACCAGGATCCCGATCGGCCGGCCCGACTGGGCCTCGACCTGGCGGATCATGCTGTGGGTGAGGGCGAGGCGCTCATGGTCGGCATGGCTCATATTGATACGGAAAACGTCCGCGCCCGCTTCATGGAGTTCCATGATGCGGTCTGGGGTGGCGGACGCGGGCCCAAGGGTCGCGACGATTTTCACGTTCCGGCGACGGCGCTGCATCGGTCTGGCTCCCTGTCTGCAATTGCCGGGCATACTCATTGCCGGTTCGGGCGCAGATGCAATGCGAAAATTGCATTCACCCTCACGATTTCACATTTTCGTCTTCCGGGACGGCGGTTTGGCGACCCGGTCGGGTCGTTCGCTGGGCCAGAACAACACCGGCCAGTACCACCGTCCCGCCCAAGGCCTGCCAGGCGCTTAAGCTTTCGGAAAGGATGAGCCAGCCCAGAAGAGCCGCCGCGACGGGTTCGATCAAAATCACGAGAGCGGACAGGCCGGCCGGCAGATGACCGAGGGCAAAGGCCAGGAGGCCCTGGCCGCCGGCATGGGACACCCAGGCAAGACCTGCCAGCACCAGCCAGCCCTCAAGCGTCAGGGGCCACAAGGTCTCCCCAGCAATGAGCGCCACGGCCAAGAGTACGGCGGCGGTCACAAGCCCCGATCCCATCATCAGGCGAGCCGCGCTCATCCGGTGGCGCAGGGACCGGACGGCCAGAACATAGCTGCCGAAAAAGAAAGCCGTGACTAGACCGTAAATGTCTCCGGCCAGATGGTCCGGCTTCAGCGCAAAACTGTCCCCCAGGAGAAGGACGGCGCCCGCCATGGCGGTGATCAGGCCCAGGACGAAGCCGGCACCGACCCGCTCGCCCAGCAGGAACCACGCCCCGATGGTGACGATGACGGGGGAGAAATTCGCGAACAGCGTGGCATTGGCGACGCTCGTGTTCAGGATCGACAAGTGCCAGAAGGTTAGATCGCCCGCGAACAGCACGCCGGCGAGAACCAAGGCGCCCATGTCCCCGGCTGTCAGGCGCCGAGGGCGCCCGGTCCGGCTCTCCGTCCGGCTTGCCCAATGGGCCCAGGCAAAAAGCAAGGGCAGGGCAAGGGCGACGCGCCAAAAGGCCGTGGCGAAGGGCCCCAATTCGCTCAGGCGCACGAAAATGGGCGAGGCGCCGATCGCGATGGCGCCGAGCAGAAGCGCGGGCAGGGCCCAGCCGTCGGCGCTTTGCCGGGGCGGTGAAACGGCGCCATCAATTTCCGCCATGGCCGGCCTCCCGTTCTTTCTGTGCCCCTTTGATTTGGGCGTCGATTCGTGCCTCTTAAGGGCCCTTGGGCGTCCGCCGAGGACAGCGAGACGGTTGTCCGCTCGGAATGGCCGCAAGGCAAGATCCCGCGTGCGTCTCTCTTTTCAGAAAAAAGCTGGGTTGCACACCAAGAGAAAGACCGCGATGCATCCTTACCTGGTCCATCTTTCCGACTCCGATAAGGTGCGCTTCGCCCTGTCCTATCCCTTTGCCCAGGCACCGGGCTCCTTCGTCTTCGCCGATGGACGGGCCTACAGCCTCACGGCTTTCGATGTGGAGGACTGGCCGGGCGCGCGGATCCTGGGCGATCGGGACGAGATGGATCTGATGGAAGTCCTGGGCCCCATCCACTATTCGGATCTGGCCGCGCCGCGCTTTCCCGTGCTGGCCGTTGGTTCCAACGCTTCCCCGGAACAGCTGGCCCGCAAATATGCCGGCACGCGGGACGTGATCCCGACCGTGCGGGTCGAGGTGCATGACCATGCCATTGCCTATGCGGGCCAGATCGCGGGCTATGGATCCTTCCCGGCGACCCTGCACCATGTGCCGGGGGCCAAGACCTGTGCCTATGTCAATTTCCTGACCGATCAGCAGCGCGATCTGATGGATGCGACGGAGACGCTGGGCAAGCATTACGCCTACACGACCTTGGAAGGGGTCGACATTCGCCTTGCGGACGGGACGGGTCTTGAGCATGTCTCCGGCTATGTGGCGATCCAGGGTGTGCTTGCGAAAGATGGGGAGACGCTGGCCTTGTCGACCATCGAACAAACGGGGCCGGGTCTGGCCATGCGCACCCAGCGCCAGATCGCCGACTATATTCGCGGCGTGCTGGCGCCCGACCTCACCCTGGAACAATTCGTCCTCGGCCAGATCCAGGACACCGACTTGCGCCATGCCCGGGAGGCGGCCATGGAAACCCTGGTCGTGCCCACACGGATCGCCACATCAAGATAGCGTTTTTTCCCACCCCCAAGCAGGAGGTCACATTCATGACGGACCGTGACGATGTGCAAGCCCTGGAGGCCGCCGCCTTTCGCCGTCTCGTGAACCATCTTCGCGAGCGGCCCGAGGTTCAGAATATCGAGCTGATGACGCTTGCGGGCTTCTGTCGCAACTGCCTCGCGGATTGGCTCGCCGATGCCGCCCAGGAGACGGGGGCACCCTTGTCGAAGGATGCGGCCCGCGAACATGTCTATGGCATGCCCTATGCCGACTGGAAGGCCCAGCATCAGAAACCGGCGACGCCCGAACAGGTGGCGGCCTTCGAGGCGGCGCAAAAGGCCAAGGGCGAATCGGGGTAAACAAAGAGTTAACGGCTTGGGTGCGGCTCGCATCCTGCGCTGTTCCCGCCCCATTTTTCCCAAAGGAGCCCTGCCATGGACTCTGCCGCCCCCAATGGCGCCGCCACGAGCGGTGACAATGCCGCCGCCCCCAAATCCGTCGGCGGCGTCTCCACGGGCCAGCTCAAATCCGTCATTGAGCGGATCGAACGTTTGGAAGAAGAAAAGGCCGCCATCGCCGCCGACATCAAGGATGTCTTTGCGGAGGCCAAGGCCAATGGCTTTGATCCCAAAATCCTGCGTCAGGTGCTGAAGATCCGCAAAATGGACAAGGCCGACCGGGACGAACAGGAAGCCATCCTCGATCTTTATCTAAGTGCGCTCGGCATGGCGTGAGCCCTGGGCCCGCCGTCGTGCTGTTTTCCCGGCCCTGATTACCTGCTACCATAGACGGGTTTAGGGAAGGGAAACCATGACGGTGTTGATCCGTATCGTTGCGGTATCGTGCCTGCTGCATGTTTTTTTGAGCATCGCTCCGGCCGCCTGGGCGCGGACCGGCACGGAGGGTTTCGTCAGCGTCGATGGACGGCTCGCCTTCAATGCGGATGGCATGGTTTCCGGTCGCCATGAAATCAGGGTCAATGTTCACGGTAAGGACATCAAGCGCGGCATCTTTTTGAATTTTCCCCGCCATCTCGGCCGGATCTCCAATGTCATGGTTACCCGCGATGGAGCGCGGGAGCCTTTTTTCTGGGCGGGCGGTGGCAAAAGGGACCTGCGCACCGGCACCAAAGATGTCCGTCTTGAGCCCGGCCTCCACGACTATGTCATCACCTATCGGATCAAGCGTCCTTTCGCACCGGGCCCGTCCGGCGCGCCGATGTTCCGCTGGCGTCCTTTCATGCTGGACAGCGACCTGCCCTGGGAGCGGGCGTCCCTGGACGTGACATGGCCGGCAGGCATGGCGCCTGAAGGGATGAGCCCGGACGCGCAAAACATCGCCTACCGATGGCGGGGGTCTTTGGGTGGTCCCGGCGATGGCGATGTCCTCAGCGGGTCGGTGAGCTTGGTCTGGGCAGCGGGCACCTTCCCCGAAATCGCCTTTCAGACTGTCGGCCACAGCCGGCCGCTGCGCTATGGCGCGCCGTCCTTGGCTTTGCTCATCCTCCTGGTCTTCCACTTGACCTGGCGGGCCGTCGGCCGTGACCGCCGGCCCGGTGTCATTCAGATCGAAGGGGAGGTGCCGGCCGGCATTTCACCGGCCGCCGCGCGCTATATCCGGCGCATGCGATCGGATCTGACCACCAATCTGACCGCCCTTGTCAGTCTCACGACAAAAGGGGCCATCTCCCTGGAGCGGACAGACCGTGAGCTGACGATTCGCGATATCGGCGGTTCCCGCGAGCAGGGCGCGTCGATCGAGGAAAGAGCGCTCGTCAAGGCGCTTTTTGAACGGGGGCCGCAAGTGACCGTCCGGCCGGGAAAGGGGCGGATCGGACGGGCCTTCGGTCGCGTGGGTCAATCCTTGAGCGACCAATATCGGGGACGGATGTTCAAGCGGAATCTGGGACCCTGGACATGGTGTGTGTTGTTGGTGGGGGCGCTCGCCATCTGGGTTGCCTTCCGGGTTGTTGCGCAGACCCAGCTCGATCGTCCGGACACGTTCGGCATCGCTCTGGGTATTGCCAGCGTGATGGCGGCGCAAATCGGCGGCCTTGCCTATCTGAACTATTTCAAGGCGCCGACGCGACAGGGCCGAGCCGTCATGGACCGGATCGAAGGCCTGCACCGCTATCTGGCTGAAGACAGCCCGTTGCGGGAAAGCGAGGCGACGGTCGACCATTTCTTCGAGCTTTTGCCCTATGCCGTCGCTCTTGATGACGAGGAGGCCTGGGAGAAGCGGTTCGGTGATCATCTTCCGAGCTCGGATGAAAACACGGAAATGAGCGCCCTGCTGCGGTGGTACCGCGCCATCAGGGCGCGAGATGATGGGGCGGCCGCGACCCTGTCCGCGGCGATGATCCCGATCATGGCCGCCTCCACCGCATCAGGCTCCAGCAGTTCAAGCGGTTTTTCCGGCGGCGGGGGCGGATCGGCCGGCGGCTGGTAGACCCGTTCAGGGAACCGTGGGGGCATGCAAGGGCGCCCGTTGCACCGCGACATAGAGGGCATCGCTGGTCCAGGCGTCGGGCGCTGCATCCCAGGCATGAATTTCCGTCGGCACATGATCCGGGCGGAAACCACAGGCACCCCAGGCGTGGAGGGCGCCGTCGCGCCCGACCCGGCAGTCGGGCCGTCCAATGTCCCAGCGGACGCCCTTCTGATAGAGCGCACCCGTGTCCACATTCGGCGATGCATCGACCGCATAGGTGACACTTGTCACCGCCCCGGCGGGTGCGACCACGCGGAACGCGTGCTCAAGGGCCGCCGCGAAGGGCAGCGCCACCACGACGATATCAAAGGGCCCATCGCCCAGATCTTCCGGGGTTTCGCTGACCCGGGCGCCGTAGCTCCTGGCCAGATCGCGGCGCCGATGATCCGGGTCCGAATAGGCCACATCGCCCGCGCCCAGGCTCACCGCCAATCCGGCCGCATAAAGACCGATCGTGCCCGGCAGGCCACTGATCACGAGGACCGTGCCGCCCGGTCTTTCCCGTAATTGGGGGGCGACGGCGCGCCAGGCGTCGGTTGCCATGTCCGACGCGCCGATCAGTTGGGCCGGATCCTTGACCGGGGGCAGGGCGCTCAGCATGCCATCGGCGAAGGGCACACGGACGAGATCGGCCACGCCGCCGCCAAATCCCCCCGCCCGGCCCATGCCATAGGATGCGCCGAAAGGCACGGATTGGCAGCGTCCCGTGGCGCCGCGCCGGCAGGCCGAACAGACGCCACAGGAAATCTGTGCAGGTACGAACACCTGCTGTCCGATGTGCCACTTGCGGGCGGCGTCTTCGCCGAGGTCGACAATCTCTCCGATGATTTCATGGCCAATGGGCTCGCCCGAAGCCAGCGGCGCCAGGCCTGTGACATAGGCCACATCCAAATCGCATCGACCGGCGACAATGGGTCGGATAAGGGCTTCGCCCGGTCCCTGAATCATGGGATCCACAACCTCACGCCATTCGAGGCGGCCCGCTTCAACGAAAACCAAATGTCTCATGGCTTTTTCTTCCCCAAGCCACGCATGGCGCCCTAGAAAAAAACGAATGAACCCACCATAAATCAATTAGTTAACACGAATATACCGACCGGTCTAGCACATTAAGAGACTGGCATATAATGGTCGCTTCACGGCAAAATCAGGGCATGGAAGTGACGGGGATAGCGTTAGCCAGTGGAGTCATCTCAATGACCTATCAAACAATGCGGCTCGACAAAGAAGCCGGCCTCGCGCGCATCACCTTTACGCGGCCTGATGCGGCGAATGCTGTGTCTCCGCAATTTGCCAAGGACCTGCTGGCGGCGGCCCGAAGCCTCCACTACGGATCCTCAGCGCGGGCCGTGCTCCTGGTTGCCGAGGGACCGGTCTTTTGTGCCGGCGGAGACCTCAAGACCTTCGCGGCGGCGGGCGCGGCGTTACCCCGTACCCTGAGCGCCATGATCGACGATCTTCATGCGGCGCTTCAGATCCTGGCGGAGTTGGACGCGCCGATCGTGGCGGCGGTCTCCGGGTCCGCGGGCGGGGCCGGCCTGTCCCTCGTGGCGATGAGCGATATCGTGATTGCCTCGGACAATGCCAAATTCGTCATGGCCTATACTGGGGCTGGTTTGTCCCCCGATGGCGGCTCGACCTGGTTCCTGCCGCGGGTTCTCGGCGTGCGTCGGGCGGCGGAGCTGATGCTGCTCAATCGTCCGCTTACGGCGCAAGAGGCTCTCGATTGGGGATTGATCACCCGCGTTGTCGCGGAGGATCAGTTGATGGGCGAGGCGGAAAAGACAGCGCAGCAATTGAGCCAGGGTCCCACGCGGGCCTTTGGGCGGGTGCGTCATCTCCTGCAAAACACCTTCACCGGGTCCTTTGCCGATCAGCTGGCCCGGGAAAAGGCCAGCATTGTGGGCATGGCGGGCACCAAGGACGGCCAGGAAGGCATCCACGCCTTTGTCGAGAAGCGCAAGCCCAGCTTCACCGGACAATAAGGCCGGGGTTGGAATCCGCGTCCGCACGGCCCATGCTGGGTCCCAATGGACCGGTTTGAAACAGGGGAGACGCCAGCCATGCCTGACGCTTTGATTATTGACGCTTGCCGCACGCCTCGGGGTATCGGGAAACCGGGCAAAGGGGCCCTGACGGAAATCCACCCCCAGCAATTGGGCGCCGCGGTGCTCAAGGCGATTGCCGAGCGCAACAATATCGACACCGAGGCCGTCGAGGATGTCATCTGGGGTACCTCCTCCCAGCGGGGCACCCAATCCGGTGACCTGGGACGCATGGCCGCCCTTGATGCGGGCTACTCGATCAAATCGAGCGGCGTGACCCTGGATCGCTTCTGCGGTTCCGGCATCACCTCCGTCAATTTCGCGGCCCAGGCGGTCATGTCCGGCATGGAAGATCTCGTGGTGGCCGGCGGCACCGAGATGATGTCGCTCCATGGCCAGCATTCGAGCGGTCAGCCCCCGATGATGGATTCCGGCAATCTGCGTCTGCGTGCCCGACATCCCCAGACCCAGCAGGGCGTGGCGGCCGATGCCATCGCCACCATTGAGGGCATCTCCCGCTATGCGGTGGATCAGCTCGCCTATGTCAGCCAGATGCGCGCCAAGCACGCGATCGAGAACGGTCATTTCGACAAGGCGCTCGTGCCCGTCTATCACGAGGACGGACGGTTGGCGCTCGACAAGGAAGAGTTCCCGCGCCCGACCACGACCTTGGAAGCGCTCGCCGCGCTCAAGCCCTCTTTTGAGCAGCTTGCGGATTTTCCCCTCAATGATGAAGGCCTGACCTACCGCCAGCTCGTGCTTGCGAAATACCCGGATCTTGAGATCACCCACATCCACACCCCCGGCAATTCCTCCGGCGTGGTCGATGGCGCGGCGGCCGTCCTGGTCGCATCCCCCGACTACGTCAAGGCCCATGGCTTGAAGCCCCGGGCGCGGGTCGTGGCCATGGCCAATATGGGCGATTGTCCCACCCTGATGTTGAATGCCCCCGTGCCGGCGGCCCGCAAGGTGCTGGAAAAGGCCGGGCTTTCGATCATGGACATCGATCTCTTCGAGATCAACGAGGCCTTCGGTGTGGTGGCCGAGAAATTCATCCGGGATCTGAACCTGGATCGCGACAAAGTCAATGTGAATGGTGGGGCCATGGCGCTGGGCCATCCCATCGGCGCCACGGGCTCGATCCTGATCGGCACGATCCTCGATGAACTGGAGCGGCGCGATCTCCATCGCGGCCTCGTCACCATGTGCGCCGCTGGCGGCATGGCGCCCGCAATTATCATCGAACGGGTCTGAGCGCGCCCCGATCAAACCAGCCAAGGCCCGTCCTGATCTCCGTACAGGGCGGGTCTACGCACGTCCTGTGAGGCAACGCCTGGAGCCTTGGGGGGAGAGACAATGGCGTCTCGGAAAAATTCCTATCCGGAAGATCGGCATGTTCACGTCGCAGACAATATGTCCGTGTGCGTGAAATCATCGCCCTTGAACAGCAAGGGCCGGCCCGTCTCCTTGCTCAGCGCATAGGCAAAACAGTCTCCAAAATTGAGACCGGCGCGATGACGGCCCTTGCCGTATTGAGCATAAGCCATGCGGGCCAAACGGGTGTGGGAAAGGGTAACCGGCTCGATCCGGATGGCGCTTTCTTCCATGAAGGCTTCGAATTTCTGGACGGCGACAACGTTGTTCTTGCCGTCGATGCGAATGGCGACCTCCTGGAAATTGACGGCCGACATGCAGCAATCTTCGGCCTGATCCAGGGCCTCGACGAAGAGGCGTGCTTCTTCTTCCTGGAACAGGATGGCCAGCAGCGCGGAGGCGTCGACGACGATTTTCATGATCGCGGTCGGGAAGACCCCTCCACCGGCAGACCCGTGTCGTCATAGAGGTCGGCATGGTCAGCCGATGTCTCGCCCTTGATGTCCAGAGCATCAGCGCAGTCCCGCGCCAGGGCCATGAGGCTGTCGACCCGGTCCTTGCGTGTCTTGGCTTTCGCTGCCCCTTCGACCCGGTCCAATTTCTCGCGGATCGCCGCACGGACGGCGTCGGTGATCGTGCTTCCAGTCAGCGCGGCCAGCCGTTTTGCCTCTTCATGGGCTTCCGGGTCTTTGATGTTCAATGGCACTGTCTGTTCCTCCTATCCTGAAAGAATGGAGGAAAGGTGTAAAAATTCAAGCCGTCTCAGCACTCGGGGTGTTCAAGGCGCCGGATCGAGGCCGCCCTTGGCGCAGATATGGCGCCATTCCTCCGGGCTGATCGGCGTCACCGACAGACGGGACTGGCGCACCAGCGCCATTTCCGACAGGGCCGGGTCGGCCTTGATGTCGGCCAGGGTCACGGGGCTGGGCATGGGGCTGACGGCCTTCACGGTGACGAGCCCGAAGCGGCCGCTGGCATCCGTGGGGTCCGGGGCATATTCCTTGATCACTTCCACCACGCCGACGATCTGCTTCTCGTTCACGGAGTGATAGAAGAAGCCCAGGTCGCCCTTCTTCATGGCCTTCATATTGTTCGAGGCCTGATGGTTTCGGACACCGTCCCAGCCTTCGCCCTTGGCGCCCTTCTTGACCTGATCGTCCCAGGACCAGGTGCCGGGTTCCGATTTGAACAACCAATAGGCCATGAACCTTTTCCTTTTCGCCGCCGTGGCCGGGCTTGTCAGCTTTCTCTAGGGTTACGGGCGGATTTCATCAAGGGCCCGCGACCCATTCACTACCGCTTCAGTCCCGACTGCATCAGCCACAGTCCCACGAGTCGCGACACCAAGTCCGGCTGCCCCGTCACCCGCGCCTGGATCGTGGCCCCGTCGAGCACCGCGAGGCCGAGCCGGGCGTGGGTCAGCGCCTGGTCCCGTGGCGTGCCGGCCGCCATATCCGCCGTCGTCAGACGATCGAGGAGCTGGTCCGTGGCCTTTTCCAGGCTTGCGGCGACGGCCGGGGCATGGGGCACGGTTTCCTGCGCCAGGATCGTGTAGAGCGATCCGCGCATCCGGTCCGGCTTGCGCAAGCCGTCCGCCATGTGGGCCGCCAGTCCCAAAAGAAGGCCGTCGAAGCGGCAGCCCTCCGCCTCCAGATGATCGAGATGGTCCAGGATCTCCCGGGTCAACCATTCAAGCGCGGCAATGGCCAGCGCTTCCTTGCCGGCGGGGAAATGGTGGTAGAAGGATCCCTTGGGCGCCCCGGCCCGTTCCAGGATTTCGGTCAGGCCCGTGGCCGCATAGCCCTTCATCTGGAACAGGCCCAGTCCGGCGCGGATCAGGCGTTCCCGGGTCGGCGGTCGGGGGGATCGTTCTTCTTTTGCTGGGCGCGCTTCGGGCATGATGCCCCTATCTGTGCCTGAACCGGATGATCTGTCCAGCCCTCCCGGGGGGCCGTTCCCCGTCCCCTTGATGTCCGGGCGCGGACACCCGACGTAATGGACGCAGGATGGCAGTCGGTGCTGGACGCCGCCAATCGAGGAGACAAGCCATGACAAACAGCCTTCAGGGAAAAACCGCTTTCATCACCGGAGGCAGCCGTGGCATCGGCGCCGCCATTGCCAAACGCCTCGCGGGCGAGGGGGCGAATGTCGCGCTGACCTATAATGCCTCTCCCGGAGCGGCCGATGAGGTCGTCAAGGCGGTTGAGGCAGCGGGCGCGAAGAGCCTTGCCCTCAAGGCCGACTCGAATGACGCAGGCGCGGTCGCCGGTGCCGTGGCCCAGGCGGCCGAACAGTTCGGCCGGGTCGACATCCTGGTCAACAATGCCGGCATTTTCACATTGGGCGGCGCCGGTCAGGCGACGCTCGATGATTTCGACCGTATAAC
The DNA here is from genome assembly GCA_964522525.1 of uncultured Alphaproteobacteria bacterium. Taxonomy (GTDB): domain Bacteria; phylum Pseudomonadota; class Alphaproteobacteria; order JAJFIK01; family JAJFIK01; genus CAYUYV01. The sequence goes on from CAZFWG010000001.1 coordinate 88,435, forward strand.
GAATGTCAATGTGCGGGCGGTTTTTGCCGCCGTGTCCGAGGCCGTCAAGACCATGGGCGAGGGCGGCCGGATCATCACCATCGGCAGCGTCAATGCCGATCACATGCCCATCCAGGGCGGGGCTCTCTACGGCATGTCGAAGGCCGCCGTGCAGGCCTTGAGCCGGGGCTGGGCGCGGGATCTGGGTGAAAAGGGCATCACGGTCAACACGGTTCAACCCGGTCCGGTGGACACGGACATGAACCCGGCCGAGGGCGACTTCGCCAATTTCCTGACCCAGATGACGGCGATCAAGCGCTATGGCCGCGCCGAGGAAATCGCCGGTCTCGTGGCCTATCTGGTGTCCCCGGAAGCGGCCAACATCACCGGCGCCACCATCGATATCGATGGTGGCATGACAATCTGACCGGCCGCTCAGTGCTTGGGAGCGTTCACCCTGCGGATTGGGCCCGCACGTCGAGGCCCAGTTCGCGGACCTTGCGGTAAAGGGTCGAGCGGCCGATGCCGAGCCGGCGGGCCACTTCCGACATGTGCCCGGCATAGCGATCAATCGCCAGACGGATCATCTCGCCTTCAATGTCCTCAAGGCGGCGGACATGGCCCGTGTCGTCGACGATGCGGATCTGTTCGCCGTCTTCCTCCCCATCCACACCGTTCCCCGCCTCCGATAGGGCGGTGGCCAGACCGTTCGGCGGGAAGCCGGGCTGGTTTTGAGCCGCCGGCATGCCCATGCTGGTGGGATCGGCGGCACTCGGATGAGCTGCGGCCAGGGGCGTGGGACTCAAGGGCGCGGGCGAAAGAGGGGGCGAGGCGAGGGGCGCGGCCATCGGCGCCGCCGTGGTGACCGGGGTGGCCGTCGGTGCCGGTTGGGGCGCCGCGAGGCTGGCCATGGCCGATTGGGTGAACTGGGCGATCTGGGGAAAATCGTCCACACCCAGAAGATCATTGTCGCACAGGACCACGGCGCGGAACACGGCGTTCTCCAACTGGCGAACATTGCCGGGCCAGTCATAGCGGCACAACAGCTCCAACGCGGCGGCGTCGAGACCGTTCAGCTTCTTGCCCTCTTCGGCGGCGAAACGCTTCACGAACATGGCGATCAGGTCGGGAATGTCCTGGGCGCGGTCCCGCAAGGGCCCCACATCGATGGGGAAGACATTCAGGCGATAGTAGAGATCCTCCCGAAACTCCCCATCCTGGGCCATGGTCAGCAGGTCCCGGTTGGTGGCCGAGATGAAGCGGATATCCACCTTGACCGGCTTTTTCGCACCGACCGGATCGATCTCGCCTTCCTGGAGCGCGCGCAGCAGCTTGACCTGCATGTCGAGGCGCAGCTCGCCGATCTCGTCCAGAAACAGGGTGCCGCCATTGGCTTCCTGGAATTTGCCCGCGTGCTTTTCCATGGCGCCCGTGAAGGCGCCTTTCTCATGGCCGAACAGAATGCTCTCCACGAGATTTTCCGGAATCGCGCCGCAATTGACCGTGACGAAGGGTTTGCCGGAGCGCTCGCTCTCGCCCTGAATCGCCCGGGCGATGACTTCCTTGCCGACGCCGCTTTCGCCGCCGATCAGAATCGGGATGTTCGAGGCCGCCGCGCGCTTGCCCAGGCGAATCACCTGCTGCATGGCCGGGCTTTTGGCCACGATGTCGTCGAAGGTCATCTTGCCCTTCTGACGTTTGGTCAGACGGGAGATCTCCGAACTCAAGGCATTGAGGCGCAGGGCGTTCTGGATCGAGACCTGGATGCGCTCGGGCGCGGCCGGCTTGACCATGAAGTCATCGGCGCCGGCGCGCATGGCGCTCACCACGGTATCGATGCTGCCCTTGGCCGTGAGGACGATCACGGGCAGATGGGGCCGTTTGGGCTTGATGTCGCTCAAGACCGCGAGGCCGTCGACTTCGGGCATCACCAGGTCGAGCAGGATCAGCGCGATATCGGGCCCTTGCGGGCCGTTCAGGATTTCCATGGCGTCCCGGCCGCCCCCGGCCTGCACCACTTTATGTCCAAGGCGGGTCACGACGCTTTCAATCAGGCGCCGTTGGGTCGGATCGTCGTCCACGATCAGGATGTTTTGGACCATGCTGTCCCCGGTCAATCAGATGTGAGCCCCCATCGGTCCTGACGCATCCCGGCTGCCCAAACCTTAAGGCTCGGCGCCGAGCGGCCACGGCCGACAAGCGCGCCCAACCCCTTAGAAGGCGCCAAACTCATCGGTTACGTCCATCGCACGCTTGGTGGCGGAGACTGTTGTCTCGAATTGGTAAAGAGGGGATTAACCGGTGACCCGAAACGGAACGCTTACGCGTGTAGCATGGTGGTAGCGACACGTTCATGGTGTGGCCATCAGGGGCATCAGGCAGGCTGCGTCAGCGCCGATCGATGCCTGATCCAGATCTTCATGGTAGGGATGAGAAAACGATCTCCCCTCAAGAATAAGGAGCCTGCCCATGGCGCAAGCCGCACACAACCTTGGTGATCTGCCGGAATGGGCCTTGGATGACCTTTATCGGGGGCCGGAAGACCCGGCCGTGGCGCGGGATCTGACGGCTCTGGAAAAGGAGGTCGCCGACTTCGCCGCGGCTCATGCCGGCAAGGTGACGCAGCTCGACGGCGAGGGGCTTGCGCGCGCCATTACCGTCTATGAGACCCTTCAGGAAAGGGCCGGCAAATTGTCGAGTTTCGCGGGCCTCCTGTTCGCCGGTGACAGCACCGATGCAGCCAATGCCAAATTCTACGCCGACATGCAGGGCAGGCTGACGGGTCTGGCCGGGCAGACCTTGTTTTTTGAACATGAACTCAATGATCTGACCGATGAGGCCCTGGAAGCCGCCTGCGCGGCAAGTCCCGCCCTTGCCCGTTACCGGCCCTGGCTGCGGCGTTTGCGCACCCTGCGGCCCTATCGTCTGTCCCAGGACCTTGAACGGCTGAGCCTGGAGCATGGGCAGACGGGCAACGCGGCCTGGACCAGACTCTTCGACCAGACCATGGCCGGGCTGCAAATCGAGATTGGCAGCACCTCCCAGACCCTGGTCGAGGCCAGCAATCGGCTGAGCGATCCGGAACGCCCGGTCCGTGAGGCCGCCGCGCGCGCCATTGAAGCGGAAGCCCGGCGGAACCATCCGCTGCTCGGCCTTGTGTTCAATACGCTGATCAAGGACAAGGCCATCGATGATCGTTGGCGCAAGCTCGAAGGGCCGACTCAGGCGCGCCATTTGTCCAATGATGTGGACGGGGAGGTGGTCGAGGCGCTGGCCGAGGCGGTCAAGGCGGCCTACGCGCCGATCTCCCACCGTTATTACGCGTGGAAGGCCAAGGCGCTGGGCTTTGAGCGGCTGGCCCATTGGGATCGTCTGGCGCCCTTGCCGGACCACGATGATCGCACCATTCCTTGGTCCCAGGCCCAGGAGATCGTGCTTGAGGCCTTTGGCCGTTTCTCTCCCCGCATGGCGGAACTGGGCGCCCGCTTTTTCGAGTGCTCCTGGATCGATGCGCCGCCCCGCGCGGGCAAGGCGGGCGGGGCCTTTTCCCACCCCACCGTGCCCAGTGCGCATCCTTACATTCTGTTGAACTACCAGGGGCGCACCCGCGACGTCATGACCCTGGCCCATGAGCTGGGCCATGGGGTGCACCAATTATTGGCGGCGGAACAGGGACTTCTTCTGTCCTCGACGCCCCTGACCCTTGCCGAAACCGCCAGCGTTTTCGGGGAGATGCTGACCTTCCAGGCGCTCCTCGACCGAGAGAGCGATCCGGCGCGCCGCCGACATCTTCTCGCCGCCAAGATTGAAGACAAAATCGGCACGGTGGTGCGGCAGATTGCCTTTTACGAATTCGAGAAGGCGGCCCATCTGGCGGCCCGGGACGGGGAGCTGCGGCCTGAGGATTTCGATCGGTTGTGGCGGGAAACCCAGGAAGCGGCGCTGGGCCCTGCAATGGATTTGGACGGCTATGATGGATTTTGGTGCCTGGTGCCCCATTTCATTCATGCGCCCTTCTATGTGTATGCCTATGCCTTCGGGGACGGGCTGGTGAATGTGCTCTATGATCTGTATGCAGATAGTGATGACATGTTCGTGGACCGGTATCTGGGCCTGCTCGCCGCCGGGGGCGCACGGCGATACGACGAAGCCCTGGCGCCGTTCGGGCTTGATGCCCGGGATCCGGCGTTTTGGGCGCGGGGGCTTGGCGTCATCGGGCGCATGCTGGATCAGCTTGAGGACATGGATGGCTGAGGACATCGATGGCTGAAGACAAGGCAAGTTTCGGAGGGCGCCTGACCCGTTATGCGCGGGTCGGTGCCGGTGTCGGCGGGGTCGCAGCGCGGATGGCCGGTGCGCGGATCCTGGGGAACGGACCGGATCACGCCCGTCACGCGGCGGATCTCAAGACGGCGCTTGGCGGCCTCAAGGGACCGCTCATGAAAGTGGCCCAGATTCTAGCCACCATCCCCGATGTGGTGCCGCCGGAATATGCAAGCGAGCTTGCCGAACTCCAGACCAACGCGCCGCCCATGGGCTGGTCGTTCGTCCGCCGGCGCATGAAGGCGGAGCTGGGCCCCGACTGGCAGGCCCGCTTCGCCGAGTTCGGCCACGAGGCCGCCGCCGCGGCGTCCCTCGGGCAGGTGCACAAGGCCCGTGGCCTCGATGGCCAGGCTCTTGCCTGCAAACTTCAGTATCCGGATATGCAATCCGCCGTGGAAGCGGATCTGAGCCAGCTCAAGATCATCTTCTCCCTTTACCGGCGCATGGACAGCGCCATCGACCCCACCCAGATCGGGGAGGAGCTCGGCGCAAGGCTGCGGGAGGAGTTGGACTATGAGCGGGAAGCGGCCCATATGCGTATGTACAGCGCCATGCTGGCCTCCATTCCCGCCATCACCGTGCCCGAAGTGATCGATGATCTGTCCACGGCGCGCCTTTTGACCATGACCTGGCTTGAGGGGCGTCCGGTGCTCACGGCCAAGGACGCGCCGCTTGAGGAGCGCAATCATCTGGCCACGGCCCTGTTCCAGGCCTGGTGGCTGCCCTTTGCCCGCTATGCGGCGATTCATGGCGACCCTCATCTGGGCAACTATGCGATCCGCGCCGACGGGACGGGGATCAACCTGCTTGATTTCGGATGTGTCCGGATCTTCCCCGCCAGTTTTGTGCAAGGCGTGATCGATCTCTATCGCGGCATTCTGTCGAATGACCGGGATCTGATCGTCGCGGCCTATGAGCGCTGGGGCTTTCAAGGCCTCTCCAACGAACTCATTGATGCACTGACAATCTGGGCGGAGTTCATCTACCGGCCGCTGCTCGATGATCGGGTGCGCACCGTGGCCGACGGCATCGCGCCGGGCGATTACGGACGTCGGGAAGCCTTTCAGGTCCACCAGGCCTTGCGGGAGCATGGCCCCGTGACGCCGCCCCGGGAATTCGTGTTCATGGACCGGGCAGCCATCGGGCTGGGCGCCGTGTTCCTCCATCTGGGGGCGGAGCTCAACTTCTTTCGCCTGTTCAACGAGGCGATCGATGCTTTCTCGGTCGATGCGGTGGCACAGGCGCAAGCCCAGGCAATGAGCGACGCCCGCGTGCCGGTTTGATCAGGCGGCGGTGCTATCTGTGTCCTCTCTCTCGGCCTCAAAGATAAGAGAACAGGACGGATTGGCTCCGCCGCTTCACCCCCGCATACCAGGCGCATAGCGGAGTGAGCAGCGCGACCACCAACAGCCACAGGCCGAAAACGGCCCAGAGCGAGACGCCGAATTCCTTGGGAAGCATGAAGAACCAGGGCTGCATCTGCGCCAGGGAGAAGCCCTGGGCGAGGCCCAGAAGGATCGCGATCCCATGGATCAAGAACAGATGCAGGACATAGTAGAAGAGAGGAACCCGCCCGATGGTGGCCAGGACACGGGCAACGGGCCCGCGGCTTTGTTCCGTCCACGCTAGGAAAAGAAAAGCGGGCCCCAGCGTCATCAGCAGATAGGCCAGCGAGGATGGGTATTTGGTGGTGTTCAGGAACGACAGTACCGTGAATATGGAGCTTTCCTGACCGGTCCAAGGGCTGGGATCGCCATAGCCATTGAGGCCCCGCACGACAAAAAAGCCTGCCGTAAACAGGAACCCGAGCGAGAGCAGGACCCGGCGCCTCAGGATCTCAGGCACGCCGTAAAGGCCACTCAGCCCATAACCCAGACCAATAACTCCGATCAATGGAATCAAGGGATAGAGCGCAAAAGGTGACCATCCGCCCACGGTGACCACCGCTTGCGCATGGAGGATTTTCCAAAAGCCCGACGGCAGACCCGTTGCCGCCTCAAAGCCGTCAGGTGTGATGCCGTCGAGCAGATTGTGCCCGAAAATGATGGCCAGGCTGAGAGCGATCAGCGCCATTCTCGGCAGCCAGAGCAATCCGGCCAGGACGATCATGGAAGCGCCGATGGCCCAGATGATGCCCAGGACTGCCGTCTGATAGAAATCGAGGGTCATGTTCCAGGCGAACAGGATAATGGTCAGCTCAAGGAAAATGAGCCACAAACCACGGGTGATGAGAAAGCGGGCCTGATCGATCCGGGATCTGCCCGACAACGCTGACAGGCCGGCGCCAAGTCCCGCGAGAAGGACAAAGATCGGCGCGCAGTAATGGGTGATCCACCGGGTCAGGAACAACAAGGGGGAGGTCTGGTCCAGATCCGTCGGGATGAAGAGACGGGCCTCCACATGCATGTAATCGCGGACATGGTCGAGGGCCATGATCACCATCACGAGACCCCGGAGGATATCGACGGAAGACACTCGGGCGAGGTCCTCCGTCACTATGGAAATGGCGGTGCGCACGCCCGCCGGAGCTGTAATACCTGCCATGTTACGCGCCTGGTTCCTGTCCGCTTAAAGACCGACGGGATAACACAGGGTCTGTCATCGGCCTAGGGCCTGGGGCGGATACCCACTTTCGAGGACGGATCCATCCTTGTAGAATTAAGGGAACAAACAGCAGCCAGCGGAACAGCCTGCCCATGACCGACGATCTCTTGGCCGACCGGGACTATGCGATACTGGCGGGATTCAGCCAGATGAACTGGGTGCGCGGTTTCGGCCGCCAGATTGGTCCCCTTTATGAACGCATCGAGGGGGACGGCACCTATGTCCGGGGGTTTTATGTCGCCGAGCACCACACCAATGGCATGATGAACTGCCATGGCGGCATGCTCATGGCCTTTGCCGATGTGGCCTTCGGCCATTGCGTGTCGATCCGCTATCCGTCCCGTTTCTGGGTGACCGTGCGCCTTCTGACGGATTTCGTGTCCGCCGCGCGGCTCGGCGATTGGGTCGAAGGCACGGGCGAGATCATGGGGGAACAGGATGATATCCTTTCCGTCCGGGGACAGATCTGGTCTGGGGAGCGGACATTGATGACCGGCACCGGCGTCTTCAAGGTGCTGGGGGACCGCGGTTGACGGCGCATTGATAGAAGGATCACCCCCATAGATGATGACGGCAGCCTATTTCCAGATGCTTGCCCGGTATAATCGGTGGGCGAATGGTCTTCTCTATGATATGGCGGCGATCCTGCCCGAGGAGGCTTATGTCCAGGATCGGGGGGCGTTTTTCGGATCCCTCCATGGCACCATGAACCATATTCTGGTGGCGGATCGCATCTGGCTTGCGCGCTTCACGGGAAGGCCCAATCCGGACGTTGGCCTGGATGATATTCTTTATGCGGATCTGAAGAGCCTGCGTGAGGCAAGGGTGTGGGAAGACGCCTATATCATTGATTTGATGAACAGGGTGGGCGACGATCAACTCTCCGGGATCTTGGAATACAAGAGCATGGCCGGGCAGGCGGGGCAGATCCCTCTCGCCAAGGCCTTCGGCCATTTCTTCAACCATCAGACCCATCACCGGGGCCACTGCCATTGCATGTTGTCCCAGGCGGGGCTCAAGCCGCCCCAATTCGATCTTCTGTATTTCAATGATGACGAGGACGGAAAGCCTTGACCGACAGTGCCTCCCCCGACGCGCCGCGCGTAAGTCCAATTCCCGAAGGTTCCAAGGAAGGGCCGCTTGCCCCGTTCCGTGGGCAACAGGTGCCGGCGCCCGATTGGTTCGCCCGGGCCATTGCTCAAGGGGGAACGCCGGGCACCGTCGAGGTCGAAGGCGCACGGGTCAGCTATCGCACCTGGGGACAACCCCATCGCCCCGGTCTCCTGCTCACCCATGGCAACGGCGCCCATGAACATTGGTGGGACTTCATCGCGCCCTATCTCGCGCGGGACTATCACGTCGTGGCCATGACCTTGAGCGGCATGGGGGACAGCGACTGGCGCGAGAGCTATTCCATGGAAGTCTTCGCGCGGGAACAAATGGCCGTATGCGAAGCGACGGGCCTGTTCGATCATGAGGTGCCGCCCATTGTGGTCGGGCACAGCTTCGGCGGCTTCGTCACCATCTTGACGGGCGCCCTCTATGGTGAACGGCTTTCCGGCACGGTGCTCGTAGACAGTCCGGTCAATCCCCCGGACCGGCATTCCGGCGGGCCGCCGCGGGGGCCGCGACCCAATCGGGTCTATCCGGATCTGGCGAGCGGGCTCGCCCGCTTCCGCCTTGCGCCGCCCCAGGAATGCGAAAATCTCTACATCGTCGATCACATCGCGCGCCGGTCCTTGAAACCGGTCGAAGGCGGATGGACGTGGAAATTCGACCCCAATATCTGGCAGCGCTTTTCCATCGGCAACACGTCGAACCGCCTGCGGGAGACACGCTGCCGGATCGGCATTTTCCGGGGTGAGTATTCGGTGATCTTTCCGCCCGATGTGGGGGACTACATGTTCGGCCTGCTCGGCCACGCGGTGCCGGTGATCGAGATTCCGGAAGCGCGCCACCACATCATGCTCGATCAGCCCCTGGCCTTTGTTTCGGCGCTCCGGGCCCTGCTCACCGATTGGGACCATTCCCAGGCCAACCGTGTGCCGCCCCAACTGGTGAGCGATCCCATGGCCGCGCTGGATGAATAACCCTTACGGACGATACCGGGCGAGGGCCGTTTCCGGCACGCGGGCCACGGCAATATGCTTGGGCGCCCGGCCGACCGGGATCCGGGCGATCTCCCTTCCGTCGGCATAGGAGATGACGGAAACATCATCACTGCGATTGTTGGCGAGAACGCAAAGATCCCCTTGCGGACTGTTGACGGACCAGCTCGGCGCGTCGCCCACGGGGATGATTGCGCGGGGCTCAAGCGTGTCGGTCGCCACAAGCGCGGCATAGTCCGAGGCCCGTCCCGCAAGGCACAGGGTGCTTTCATCGGGCGACAGGGCAAGTCCGTGATGGGGTGCCTCGAAATCCCAATCCGCTTCCGTCACGCCGTCCTTCACCGGCAATGTCGTGCGGGCGGTCTCGCGTTCCGCCTCCAGATCATAGGCGATGACGTCGTGGACATTGGAAAGCTGGGCGAAAAGGCGGGTTTCATTCCGGGTGACCGCAAAGGGACGGATGCCGGCAGAAAAGCGTATGCGTTTGAGGATTTCCAGGCTCTGCGCGTCCGCCACGGTCAACTGATACGCATAGCCCTGGCGGTCGGTGGCTTCTCCCACATTGTCCCGCTGCGTCACCTCGATCCTGGCATCACCCAGACTGGCATTGTAGACCCGCGCGCCATCTTCCGAGACATGGACGTCATGGGGAAAGGTGCCGGTCACGAAGGATCCGATCCTGCGGGCGCTCGCGGTGTCGATCACCTCGACCCGATTGGCGGTCAGGGCCGAGACGAAAAGCTTTTTGCCGTCGGGTGAGATCGCCATATGATCGGCACGGAAACCACCGATCGCGAGGCGCCACATCAGGGCGCCGCTGGCGACATCAAAGGCCGCCACATCGCCCAGATGTCCCCGGGAGACGTACAGAACCCGGCCGTCCGGCGAAACATCCGCATCTTGAGCATAGTTGAGGCCCGAGCGCTCCACGATCGGCTGTCCGATCATCTGGAGGGGATCGCGGAAAAAGCCGACCCGCTTGCCGTCGGGCGTGACATCAATGGTGCCGATGACGGCACGGCCATTCAGGTCGATCAGGCTGACACTACCCTCGACCGCGTTTGAGACAAAGGCGATATCGCGGGTCGGGCCTTGCGGTGTGGGCGCCGTTGTCATGGGGCCTGAGCCGACTTGGCTCTCCTGGTAAAAGCTCACGCCCGCAAACCCGGCGATAACCAGGAAAAGAATAAGAACGGGCAGGGCCAGGCGACGTCCCATGGGGGCCTCCGTTGATTGGGCTCGGTGAAGTGTCCGTGATCGCGGCGGGGCCCACAAGATGGGTTTGTGGCTGCGGCTCCCTTGCGATTGCGGCCCGGGGCGCCTTTGTTATGATCCGGCCCGAATTTGGTTCGCGGATCAGTGGGGCAAACCATGGAACAGGATCAGGGGCCGCCGGCCCGACGGGAGAGCAAAATGAATATGACGGAACACCAAAAGACCTGGGACGGTTTCATGGCCGTGGCCAAAGTCTCCACGCTGGTGGTCGGCGCGCTTATCGCCCTTCTCACGGCCTGGCTGGGCGCGGGCGTGCCCTTTTTCTCGGCCCTGGTCGGCGTGGTGTTGATCTCGGCCGTGATCGCCTATCTCTTCCGCTGAAGGTGCGCCTGTGATGGCGGTCGGAGACCGCTGATTTGGCTTTGGCCCCGCAAGGCGGCACACTCTGAAATTCGTCACTGGGACGCCGCTTGCGAAAAGGGCTGATCATCCATGAAAATTGCCATTCCCACCGAAACCCGCCCCTATGAGACCCGGGTGGCGGCCTCGCCGGAAACCGTCGGCAAATATGTTGCCTTGGGCGCCGAGGTCGTGGTGCAGCAGGGCGCGGGCGCCAATGCCCGCTTTCTCGACGGCGCCTTTGAGGAGGCCGGGGCGCGCATCGCGCCTGACTACGGGGCGACGGTGGGGGCGGCGGACATGGTGCTGAAGGTGGCGCCGCCGACGGAAGAGGAAGTGGGCGGGCTGCGGGCCGGCAGCATGCTTGTCAGCCTCCTCAATCCCTTCAATGAAAAGGACATGATGGCGGGCCTGGCGCGGCAGTCCGTGACGGGTTTCGCCATGGAATTCATGCCTCGGATCACCCGGGCCCAAAGCATGGATGTGCTGTCCTCCCAATCCAATCTCGCGGGCTACATCGCCGTGATCGAGGCGGCGTCCCTGTTCAATCGCGCCTTTCCCCAGATGATGACCGCCGCCGGGACCATTGCGCCGGCCAAGGTATTTGTCATGGGGGCCGGGGTCGCCGGGCTTCAGGCCATCGCGACCGCCAAGCGTCTTGGCGCGCAGGTCAGCGCGACGGATGTGCGTCCGGCCGCCCGGGAGCAGGTCGAGAGCCTTGCCGCCAAATTCGTGATGGTCGAAAGCGAGGAGACTCGCGAGGCCGAGACGGCCGGGGGTTATGCCCGCGAGATGAGCGAGGATTACCGTCAACGCCAGGCCGAACTGATCGCCCAGACCATCGCCAAACAGGACATCGTGATCACGACGGCCCTCATTCCCGGCCGGCCGGCTCCCGTGCTTGTCACCGACGAGATGGTGGCGAGCATGGCGCCGGGCTCCGTGATCGTGGATCTGGCTGTGGAGCAGGGGGGCAACTGCACCCTGTCCCAATTGGCGCAGGTGATCGACGTCCATGGCGTGACGATTGCCGGCTTCGCCAATATGCCGGGCATGGTGGCCGCCGATGCCTCATCTCTCTATGCCCGCAATCTCCACAATTTTCTGGCGCTCATGATCGACAAGGAGGCCGGTGCCTTCGCCGTCGACTGGGAGGACGAGATCATCCAGGCCACCGTGGTGACGCGGGACGGGGCGATCGTGCATCCTTCCCTGACCGAGGCCCAGGCGCGCTGACAGCCGCGCAGGGTCCGTTCGCCGGCAAATGCATGGTTGTCACAGGGACCTGAGGTCGGCCAGAATGGCCGAACACGCACGGGACTTGGGGGGCACGGGCGCGGCCCCATCACCAGTAAAATGAGTGGGATTTGTGGGGGCACCAATTCTTGACGTGTCCGAGGTCACCAAGACCTACGGCACCTTCACCGCTGTTGACGATCTGAGCTTCACCGTCGACGCCGGGTCCATTTTCGGATTTCTGGGTCCCAATGGCGCGGGCAAGACCACGACCATGCGCATGGTCCTGGACATCATCCGCCCCACGACGGGCACGATTCGCGTGCTGGGTGCCGAGTCGGCGCTCACGGTCCGCGATCAGATCGGCTATCTGCCCGAGGAGCGTGGCCTCTACAAGAAGATGACCGCGCGCAACACGATTTCCTATTTCGGTCAGCTCAAGGGCCTGGACCGGCGCACCGCCCGCCACCGTTCGCTGGAGCTGCTGGAGCGTTTCGGCCTCAAGGATTTTGCCAATGCAAAGATCGAGGCCCTGTCGAAAGGCATGGCCCAGAAGGTTCAGGTCCTGAGCGCCATCGCCCATGACCCCAAGCTCGTGATCCTCGATGAGCCCTTTTCCGGGCTCGATCCCGTCAATCAGCAGGTGCTGGAGGCTTTCATTCGTGATCTGGCGGATGAGGGCCGCACCGTGATTTTCTCCACCCATGTCATGCAGCATGCGGAGCGCCTTTGCGATCGGCTGCTGTTGATCGCCGAGGGTCAGAGACGGTTCCTCGGCACGTTGAGCGAGGCGAGGGCGTCGATCCCGCGCCGGGTACGGATCGAAACCCATGATCCGGTGGATCAGCTCGGCACCCTCGATTTCGTCGAGGGCGTGGCGCCGGTGGACCCTTCTTCCGCCGAACCCGATGCACCGCACCGCTACGAAGTCGCGCTGCGTCAGGGCGCCGATCCGCAACAGGTCCTCAAGGCCTGTTTCGACAGCGGCATCGTGTTGCGCCAATTCGACCAGGGGGATCCTTCCCTGCACGAAATTTTCGTCGCCATGGTGGGTCAGGAAGCCCGGGAGGTACATTTCAGATGACGGCACTCCGGCTCATCGCCTGGCGCGAATACAAGCAATACATCACCACGCGCGGCTTTTGGCTCAGCATGCTGATGTTTCCTGTTCTCTTGGGCCTGGGCGCGACCGTGCCGGCCCTTCTCGAGAACTCAAAACCGGTGCGCCATTTCGTGCTGGTCGATCAGTCCGGCCGCTTCGACGCCGTGATCGACGATGAGCTTGAGCGACAATACCAGCGCAGCGTCCTGTTTGCCTTGAACACTTATGTGCAATGGGCGGTGCAAGCCGAGGCGCGCAATGCCGGCGCCGTTCCGGATCTTTATCTGAACAGGACGATCTCGGACGAAGACGTGAGCGACTTCATGGCCCGGGGCGGGCTTGCCAACGCCTTGTCGGAAATCACGCCGCATCTGCGCGATGACGTGCCCGCTTTCGAGCCACCGGTCCGGCAATTCATCCGGGTGCGTCTGCCCGAAAGCATCAATCCGGGCGCCGATCTGGAGGTCATCGCGGACGGGCTAGAGCCCTATCTGACCGGCCGGCGGTTGATCGACACGCAGAGCGGTCCCAAGCCCCTCTTTGCGGCGGTCCTGGTTCCGGGGGATGTGGGTCTGGCGGGCAGGAGCGGGACCCTCGCGGCCGACGACGTCACGGCCATCCAATATTGGAGCACCAATCTTGCCGATAGTGATCTGCGCACGCAGCTGTCGTCCATCATGGATCGCAAATTGCGGGAGCTTGAATATGCCGAACAGGGCATCGACGCGTCCGTCATTTCCCAAATCCAGAGACGGGGCGCGGCCATTCAGGACTTCGATCCCCGCAAGACGGAGGGCGACAGCGCCGTCAGCCTGAAGGACCAGGTGGAACAAATCATTCCCTTCGGTCTTGCCTATGTCTTGTGGGTCGCGGTGTTCGGCGTCGGCAACATGCTCCTGACCAATGTGGTCGAGGAGAAATCGAACAAGATCATCGAGGTTCTGTTGTCCTCGGTCACGGCCCATGAGCTGATGATCGCCAAGCTGTTGGGCATTCTCGCCTTGGGCATGACGATGATCGGCTTCTGGCTGGCCTCGTCGAGCGCGGTTTTGTTCCTTGTGCCGACCGGGGAGGGGGAAAGTCTCGGCTCGTCCCTAATCGAGCTGTTCCTGTCGACGCCGCTTCTGCCTGCCTTCCTGTTCTATTTTCTGTTCGGATACGTGATATTCGCCGCGATCTTTCTGGCCGTGGGATCCTTGTGCAATTCCTTGAGCGATGCGCAGGCCTATATGGGACCCCTCATGCTCATTTTGTTCGTGCCCGCTGTTTTTCTGGGCTTCATTCCCCGCGATCCCAATGGCCTGGTCGCCACGATCATGTCCTGGGTACCGCTCTACACCCCCTTCATCATGATGATGCGGGTCTCCGCCGATCCGCCGCTTTTCGATGTGATCGGCACGGCGTTTCTGCTGGTGGCCACGGCGGCGTTCATCTTCTGGCTGATGGGACGTCTGTTCCGCCGCTCGATCCTGCGGGCCGGTCAGCCACCGAGGATCGCAGAGATCTTCAAGCTGCTTCACGCCCGGGAGCGCTAATTGCTGCGACGCATGGAAGTGCGTGGGGAATGCATTGCTGTCATCAATCCGGACGAGCAGCAGATCTTGATACTGACACCGAAACAAGGTCAGTAAAGTGCGCAACAAGAATCTGGAGCGGGAGTTAGAGGCATCAATAGTGATCCCACTTCGGAAAAGAGCAAATATAAGTCTTCCTGCTCGGAAGTCCAAAGCAATATTATTCAAGCCGACTTTTTTGTCCTCTTGAAAATTTTCAGTCGGATTCCCATATACTGTAACACGGTTTTGTAATCGAATTTCTGAACCTCGCTCAATAATTCTTCCCCTCCGTTGGGCGAGATCAGTGTTGCGCTTGGTATCTGAAACCCTCAGACCTGTTCGCGCAATTTCATATTGTGCCGTGTAAGGATAAATTATGACCTTTGCATCCCGAATGCTGATCAATTTAGTTCAGCTCGGCTTTTTCTTATTGATCGGTGTTACGTCTGTCGGTCCTGCATACACTCAGGAACCAGAACGCGATATCCCCCCAAATGCTCAGGTAAAATCCTATGGAACTGGGTGGGAATGTCAGCAGGGCTACAGGCAACGAAACAATGACTGCGTGGCGATCGTGCTGCCGGCTAATGCATATTTGACTCGCAATTCCTATGGACGAGGGTGGGAATGCAATCGCGGATATCGCGAGGTGAACAAGGCCTGCGAGTACATCGAAATACCAGTCAACGGCTATCTCGAAGCCTCAGGAAATCGGTGGGCGTGCGAGCGCGGTTACCGCCGAGAACGGGCCGTCTGTGCCGAGATTAGGGTGCCGGAGAACGGCTATTTGTCGACAGCCACCTATCAATCCGGTTGGGAGTGCAAGCATGGGTACAAAGCATTCCGCGATTCATGCGTCCAGGTTGTGGTGCCTGAAAATGCGCATCTGGCTGAGCGGTCTAATAATATAGGGTGGAAATGTGATCGCGGGTATCGCGCCGAAAACAATGGCTGCGTTGCCGTGAAGGTTCCGGAAAATGCCCATATTGACTACTCGGGAAACGGATGGGACTGCAACCGACCCTATGTTCAACAAAGCAAGAAATGTGTCTTGCCCGACGACTACCGTTGAAAGCTGCAGGCTGTCCGGCACGCTATCGCGGCTTGCCGGACAGAATACGGATGACGCGGTCTTTGTGTGCGGCGGAGGCCATCCAAGACAAACCAGAGGGCGCCCGGCGGACAATGGTCCGGAGCGCCCTCGATTTATGCGTGCTGGCAGGAAATCCCCGAAGGGAGAAAGATCAGCGAATGAGGCCTTCGCGTTGCGCCCGCTTGCGGGCCAGCTTGCGCGCCCGGCGGATCGCCTCGGCCTTTTCGCGCGCCCGCTTTTCGGACGGCTTTTCATAGTAGTTGCGGAGTTTCATTTCGCGGAAGATGCCTTCCCGCTGCATTTTCTTTTTCAGGGCACGGAGCGCCTGATCCACATTGTTGTCGCGAACGATAATCTGCACGTTGCCTCCAGCACTTAACTGGATCGATCTTTCGCGAAGACCGATCCCCTGGCCTCTTTGGCCCTCTTCGATCACATCATAGAGACACGCCATTATTGTCCGTGGCTGGACCCAAGGCGTTCGCATGTCATGATCGAGAATTCATAACAAAAGGACGCGGAGGCCACCACCCCCACGGTCTGAAGGATGTAATGTCGCACAAATCCCTCGATTTGTCCAGGGCTCAAGGCTTGACCCCGGCGATGAGGCGAGCCAGTGATCATGGGGAAAGGATATGCCGCCATGGCCATTCTCAAAATCGCAAAAATGGGTCATCCCGTGCTGCGCCGCCGGGCGGAACCGGTCTCGGACGCGCGGGATCCGGAAATCGCCCGCCTGGTCGCCGACATGATCGAGACCATGGCGGATGCGCGGGGCGCGGGCCTTGCCGCCCCCCAGATCTACCAGTCCAAGCGCATCGTGATCTTTCATGCCCCGAGCGACCGGGGTGAGGGCCAGAGTGCGGAAACCGCGCCCCTGACCGTGCTCATCAACCCGGAAATCGAGGTTCTGGATGGGACACGCGTCGAGGATTGGGAAGGCTGCCTGTCGATTCCGGGCCTGCGCGGCCGGGTGCCCCGGGCGTCCCATATCCGATACAAGGGGTTTGGGCCCGATGGCGCGGCGATCGAGCGGGAGGCCACGGGCTTTCATGCCCGCGTGGTCCAGCACGAGGTCGACCATTTGGACGGCGTGCTTTACCCGGAACGCATGGCGGATCTGGGATCCCTGACCTTCGATAGCGAATTGGTCCATGTTCTTCAGGCCGAGAAACCGTCATGACCCCCATGGCTGCCAAAGACAATCTCGCGCCGGTGCGCGACAAGATCCTCGATGCCGCCTTGCCCATCGTGCCCTTTGACGGCTGGAGCCTGCCGGTGTTGCGCCGGGCGGCGCGGGAAGCGGAGATCGACCTGCCGACTCAGCTTCGGGCCCTGCCTCGGGGTGTGGCGGATCTTCTCGATCTCTTCGCCCAGCGCTGCGATGACGCCATGGCCAAACAGTTGAGCCGCCGCAATCTCAAAGGTCTGAAGATTCGGCTGCGCGTCACCGAGGCCGTGAAGGCGCGGATCGAGACCATGACCCCCCACAAGGCCGCAGCCCATCGCGGCCTGCAAACCTTGAGCAGCGCCTTCTATGCGCCTTTGGGGGTCCGGCTCCTGGCGCGAACCTCGGACCGGATCTGGCGCGCCACGGGTGATACCTCGACGGACGTCAACTACTACACCAAGCGGGCCATTCTTTCCGGTGTCTATGCCAGCACGGTGCTCGTCTATTTTGACGATCAGACACCGGACCATGTCGAGACCTGGGAGTTTCTCGACCGGCGCATCGAGAACGTGATGGGCTTCGAGAAGGTCAAAGCCCAGGTGTCCCAGGGGCTGGCAAAAATGCCCTCTCCCCTGGCCGCGCTCGCGGGCCTGCGCTATCTGGGGCGGCGCTAGTGCAACGGCCCAGACGGATGATGCTGTCGAAGGTCGACATCCGTCTGGAAAAGTCGTTGCACAAACAGGAGTTTAGCTAGGGAGGCGGGCAGACAGAAGATGCGCCTTCTGTCTGAGTCGCTGCACTAGCCGTCCCAGTTGCCGGTCAGTGGTCCGCGTCCCGAATGTCGGGGCGCTGCCCCTTCGGAAACAGCCGCGTTACGTGGCCCATCTTGCGGCCCTCCCGCATCTGCCCTTTGCCGTAAAGATGCACCGCCGTGTCCGGACGGCTTAGAAGGGCATGCCAACCGCCCGCATCCTCCCCCAGCAGATTGTCCATGACGGCGTCTGAATGGCGGTTCGGGGCGCCGAGCGGCCAGCCGGCGATGGCCCGGACATGCTGTTCAAATTGACTGATCAGGCAGGCGTCCTGGGTCCAATGACCGGAATTGTGGACCCGGGGGGCCACTTCATTGACCAGAAGACCACCATCCCCGGTTTCAAACAGCTCCACACCCATGACACCCACATAGTCCAGTTCCGTCACGATCCGCCGCGCCATGGCGTGGGCCCGCGCGCAGGCTTCCGTCTCAAGCCAGGCCGGCACCAGCGTGCGGGCGAGGATGTGATTCCGGTGATGGTTTTCGACCACGTCGTAAGCTGCGACGGACCCATCGAGTCCCCGGGCCACGATGACGGAAAGTTCCCGCACAAAGGGCACGAAAGCCTCCAGGATTGCCGGTACCGCGCCGATGGCCGCCCAGGCCTTGTCCGCGTCCTCGGTCCCGTGGAGGCGGGCCTGTCCCTTGCCGTCATAGCCTAGGCGCCGGGTCTTCAGGATGGCGGGCAGTCCGACCGTCTCCAGGGCGCCGGGTAAATCCGCCGGCCCGTCCACGGGCGCAAAGCGGGCGGTTCCGATGCCGATCCCGTTCATGAAGCTTTTTTCGGCGAGGCGGTCCTGGCTGACCTCGAGCGCCCGGCCCGAGGGGCGGACCGGCACATGGGGCGTGAGGAGGTTCACCGTTTCGGCAGGCACATTCTCGAACTCGTATGTGACGACCCCGACCGCGCCCGCAAACCGCTCCAGGGCCGCCCGGTCGTCCCAGCGGGCGCAGGTGACGTCCGTTGCCACATGGGTGGCCGGTTCCGTTGGCTTTTCGCAAAAAACATGGGTCTTGAGACCGAGGCGCGCAGCGGCCTTGGCCAGCATGCGGCCGAGTTGACCGCCGCCCAGAATGCCGATCGTATCGCCGGGGGTCAGCACGACATCATTCCGCTGGGTCAACCGGGGTTGGGGCGACCCCGGCGCTCTGTTCGGCGCGCCACGCATCGAGGCGTTGGGCCAGGGCCGGATCCGACAGGGAGAGGATCGCCGCCGCCATCAGGCCGGCATTCTTGGCGCCGGCCCGGCCGATCGCCAGGGTGCCGACGGGTATGCCGCCCGGCATCTGAACAATGGAAAGCAGACTGTCCATGCCGCTCAGGGTTTTCGACTCCACGGGCACGCCCAGGACGGGAAGGGGCGTCATGGCGGCGGCCATGCCGGGCAAATGGGCGGCCCCTCCCGCACCCGCAATGATCACCTTGATCCCCTGATCCTTGGCCGTGGTCGCAAAACGCACCAGTCGGTCCGGCGTGCGGTGGGCGGAGACGATATGGGCACTGACGCGGACCTCCAGGGCCTCCAACATCTGGACCGCTTCCCGCATCACGGGCCAATCGGACTGGCTGCCCATGATCACGGCGACATCGCCCGTTTTCGGCCCCGTCACGGGATCCTGATCCGGCATGATTTCACCAAGACGCTCTCATTATTGGGACGGCGGCCGCGTCGTCTCGGAGCCCGAAGGGAAACGGCATGCGACGCGCCGGAGACCCAAGGTCCCACAGGCCGCGTTCATTCTCAATGGTCTCGGAAGCGGGACGGGGGGCGCGGTCAGGCGATGATATCGGGGTAAAGCTCGTCTTCGATCTGGGTGATTTCATCCCGCAACCGAAGCTTTTGCTTTTTCAGCCTTTGCACCTGGAGGGTGTTGGACCCCAGACCGGGGCCCATGCTGCCCAGGGCCATGTCCAGGTCCCGGTGCTCCTGCTTGAGCAGGATCAAACGATCGCGAAGGCCTTTATCTTCGTCCAATGGCATGGGCGAACATGTCCAGTTGCTTAAATTCGCGGTTCAATCGGCGGCGATTTGTGCATGGGGTCAACATCAGCAGCGCCGACTGCCCGGTACATTACACGAAAACCGTCTTAATAAAGTCCTTAATCCGCGCATCCCGGGCCATGCCATCCTCTGTGGGAGGAAGAAGCGCGACATAGCGATCGAGACTGGCGCGGACAGCGTGCTCGGACGGGCCCTCGTGTCGAACCAACCCATCCGGGCAATTCCACAGAGCCGACACCATCAGCCGCTGCTCCAGGCGCTCCGCCTCCAGCTCATCGGCTTTCACGCGTATCCGCAGGGCTTGCGCCGGTTCGGCGATCTCACCGGACGCTGATTTAAGGGCACGGCGTGCGGCGCGCAAGGGCTTTGTGACGTGCGCGTTCCAAGGGGCACAGGCCGTGAGCAGGGCATGCAGGCCCGATATGGTCAGGACGGATGTCTCGCTCTCGGCGAGCCAGGCGCAGAGCAACAGGACATTCACATTGGCGCCGTCCTGGTCCTGCAGGGCGAGGACGATTTCCGCCACGCCAGGGCGGGCATAGACTTTTGCGCCATAGGTCCAGAACGCCTCCGTCTGAGCCTCGCTCACGGTTCCTTTTCTCCGCCTCCGGCGGGCTCCTTGCCTAGGGTGCGTCCCGGCGCCGGTCCGGGCTCGATGTCCTCGCCCCACCGGGTCAGTCCGGGCACCTCGATTCCGACAAGATCGAGGGCGCGGTATACGGATTGATCAATCATTTCGTCTAAGGTCTTGGGCCGGTTGTAAAAGGCGGGGATCGGAGGGGCGATCACCGCGCCCATTTCGGACAAGGCGGTCATGGTGCGCAGGTGCCCGGTATGAAAGGGCGTCTCGCGGACCATCAGGATCAGGCGGCGGCGCTCCTTCAAGGTGACGTCGGCGGCTCGCGAGAGCAGGGACGAGGTCACGCCGCTCGCGATCTCCGACATGGTCTTGACGGAGCAGGGGGCAATCACCATGCCCTGTGTGCGGAAGGATCCGGACGCAATGGCAGCACCCACATCACCGATCGAATAATGGTGATCGGCAAGGGCCACAAGGTCAGCCAGACGTGATTGGGTCTCATAGGTCAATGTCAGCGCGCCGGCCTTGCTGACCACGAGATGGGTTTCCACATCCAGTTGATGAAGGATCTCGATCATCCGTACGCCGTATACGACACCGGAAGCGCCACTAATGCCAATGATCAGCCTATGCGGATCTTTCATATATTGCCCGTCAACTTGGTGTTTGTGTCGTCTGTATCCTTGGTTTTGTCATGACCTGTCGAAAAATACCTGACAAAAGCCTGGGAAAGTGTTTTCATAGTGTGTCCATAGCAGGAACGGAGGTTCAGCATGGCTCTCGAGGCTCATCTGGCCGAACTCAACGAGAAGCACCGCAAGCTTGATGAAGCTTTGCACCAGGAACTCCAACATCCCAGTACCGACCCTCTCAAGATTACCGAATTGAAGAAACAGAAACTCCGCCTTAAGGAAGAGATTCAACGTCTCCAGTGCCAAACGGCCTGAGGCGACCAACACACTGTTGCAGCGTTTGCGGATGATCCGCTGAAGGATCGGTGCGGCCCGCTGTTGTCGGGCCTCCCGGGCTTCACTGTCCCTTTCGTCTGCTTCCCGTCTTTTTACTCCGTCAGCGACCGATCTCTGGACGGATCGCATCCGGTACTGTCTGCCTTATGGCCTATCTCATGGACATGGAGGATTGATCCGCCGTGTCGTCACAATTGGTCGACCAGATCCCGCAGCTTGAACTTCTGGATCTTGCCCGTCGACGTCTTTGGCAATTCTGTAAATACGACGTAGCGCGGACATTTGTAGTGAGCCAGATTGGCGCGGCAATGGGCAATGATATCGTCGGCCGAGGTTTTCTCATGACCCGTCTTGAGGGCAATGAAGGCGACCGGTGTCTCGCCCCATTTTTCGTCCGGCTTGGCGACGACGGCCGCTTCGAGGACGGCCGGATGCGTATAAAGAACATCCTCCACTTCGATGGAGGAAATGTTCTCGCCGCCGGAGATGATGATGTCCTTGGAGCGGTCGCGCAACTGGACATAGCCGTCCGGATGCCAGACCCCCAGATCGCCCGAATGGAACCAGCCATCGGCGAAGGCCTCCTGGGTGGCTGTCGGGTTCTTCAGATAGCCTTTCATGACGATATTGCCACGGAACATCACTTCACCCATGGTCTCGCCGTCCTTGGGCACTTCTTCCATGGTTTCGGGATCGCGGACGGAAAGGTCCTCCAGAACCTGATAGCGCACGCCCTGTCGCGCCTTCATCTGGGCCCGTTCGTCCGGAGGCAGGGTATCCCAGGCCTCGTGCCAGGCATTGATCACCGAGGGGCCGTAGGTTTCCGTCAGGCCATAGATATGGGTGATATGGAACCCGCGTTCTTCCATGGCGGCGATCACCGCCGGTGGGGGCGGGGCGGCGGCCGTGTAGAACTCGACCGTACCATTGAGAGCCCGCCGCTCGTCCTCCGGCGCGTTGATCAACAGTCCCATGACAATCGGTGCACCGCACATATGCGTGACGCCGTGGCGCGCGGCAAGGGCATAGATCGCCTTGGCCTCCACCCGGCGCAGGCAGACATGGGTGCCCGCCTGCACGCTGACGCCCCAGGTGAAGCACCAGCCATTGCAGTGGAACATGGGCAGGGTCCACAGATAGATGGGGTGTCCCATCATATTGGCGGTCACGATATTGCCCATGGCCGCCAGATAGGCGCCGCGGTGATGGAACACCACGCCCTTCGGGTTGCCCGTGGTGCCGGAGGTATAGTTGAGACAGATCGCGTCCCATTCATCCTCCGGACCCGGCCCAACAAAGGACGGATCCCCCCCGGCGATGAAGGTCTCATAGTCGACCGTGCCGATCCGTTCGCCCGGACCGTCATATTCCGGATCGTCGATATCGATGACGAGGGGCTTGACCTTGGCCAGCGCCAGGGCCTGGGCCCCGAGGGCGGAGAATTCCCGATCAATGATCAGGACCTTTGCTTCCCCATGGTCGAGGATGAAGGCCACGGCCGCCGCGTCGAGCCGGATATTGATCGTGTTCAGCACGGCCCCGAGGGCGGGCACGCCGTAATGGCAATCGAGCACCGGGGGGATGTTGGGTGCGAGCACCGCCACGGTGTCGCCGCGTCCCACCCCTGCCTTGGCCAGGGCGCTTCCAAGCCGCCTTGTATTGGCGCGGAACTGGGCATAGGACCAGCGATAGGCGCCATGGATGACGGCCGGATGATCGGGGAAGGTGTCCGCCGCCCGGTCGAGGAAGGTCAGCGGCGTCAGCGGCTGGTAGTTCGCGGGAACCTTGTCCAGATCGCGGGCATAAGGCGTGTCGGTCATCGGCGGATCTCCCGAAAGGCCCTGGTCAACGGTACCTTCATGTCAGAGAAAGGCTAAGGGACCGGCATGGGAGCGGCAAGCGGCCAGGTTCGTCGCACGGCGTTGAGCTTGACATTCGGAGATGGGCGGACTGACGTGGCCGCCTGATTTCACGCGTGAGGAGGAGTGCCCCGATATGGCACGCGGCGGCGATGTTGTGGTGGTGACCGGCGGGGCCCGAGGGATCGGGCTGGCCTGCGCCCGGCGCTTTGCCCGAAGCGGGTATCGCGTCGTGATCGCGGATATCGACGAGGATCTGGGAACCGCCGCTGCGGACGAGCTGAACGGCAACGGTTATGAAGGGTTGTTCGTCCATTGCGATGTGGCGGACCGGCTGCACATCCACAATCTGATGGCCTCGACCCTCGATGCCTGGGATCGGGTTGATGTGCTGATCAACAATGCGGGGATCGCCACATCGGCCGATTTCCTGGATCTGGAAGAAGCCGATTTCGACCGCGTCATGCGCACAAATGTGAAGGGCGCGTTCCTGACCAGCCAGGCGGTGGCCCGGCAGATGGTCAAGCAGATCGAGGCCGAGCAGCAACTGGCCGATGTGGCGACCAAGCGCACCTACGCCATCGTCAATATGTCTTCGGTCAATGCGGTGCTCGCCGTGCCGGATCACGTGCCGTACGCCGTGTCCAAGGGCGCCCTCAATCAGCTGACCCGCGTCATGGCCCTGTCCCTCGCGCCCCATGGCATCCGGGTCAATTCCATCGGTCCGGGCAGCATCAACACGGACATCATGAAATCGGTGGTGCGGGATCCCCAGGCGCGCCAGAGCGTGCTTGAGCGCACGCCCCTCGGGCGCATCGGCGAGGCCGACGAGATCGCGGCCATCGCCCTGTTCCTGGCTTCCGCGGAAGCGAGCTATGTGACGGGCCAGTGCATTTTCGCCGATGGCGGCCGCATGAGCCTCAATTACACGACTCATGCGCCCAGCCATCCGGAATAGACCGGCCGCCAGCCTTTAGCCGACGCGTTCGTCCAGGGCGTCTTCCGGCGTCCCGATTTCGATTTCAGCGCCCCGCTCGGCCGGGTTCTCGACTACGGCCTCATCGCTGTGGGCGGCGGGCTCGAAACTGGGGGCCTGTTCCTGGGCGAAACCGAGGGTTTCGTCCACGGGCCGCAGACTGGAATCGTCGGCCTGAGCTTCTGCCGGTGCTTGGCGGCCACGTTTGGCGGCCGCCGCCTGAACCGCAGAATCGAGTTCCATCTGCGTGCACAGGCCAAGGGTCACCGGATCCACGGGCTTGAGATTGGCCGTGTTCCAATGGGTCCGGTCCCGCACCGCCTGGATGGTCGGCTTGGTGGTGCCGATCAGTTTGGCGATCTGGGGATCGGCGATCTCCGGGTGATGACGCAGGAGCCACATGATGGCATCGGGCCGGTCCTGGCGCCGGGACACGGGCGTGTAGCGGGGACCCTTTTTCTTGGGCTCCGGAACATGCACCTTGGCCTTGTTCAGGGTCAGCTTTTTGCTCGGATCGGCCTGGGCTGCATCGAGCACTTCCCGTTTCAACTGGCCATTGGCCACCGGGTCCAGGCCTTTGATGCCCTGGGCCACTTCGCCGTCCGCGATGCCTTTGACCTCAAGCGTGTGCAGCCCACAAAAATCAGCGATCTGCTCGAAGGTCAGGGCTGTGTTGTCGACGAGCCAAACGGCCGTTGCCTTCGGCATCAGGGGCTTTGCCATAATCGTTTTCCTCGTTTTTCTGCCATGGAGGACTGGTGCGGAGGGCCTAACGAGAGCAGCGGGACGAAAAACAGGTCACCCGCGCGGGGGATAGGCCATCCTCCGCTTCCCATGGCTACCAAGCTGTCATGGAAATTATTCCTTATATATGTCGATCCATCGGCAAATGAAACGACATTGCGCGGCCCCCCGAACACTTTTTTGCGCCACCCTGGCCCCTGGTGCGGGTCACAGGGTCAGCAGAATTTTCCCGATATGGCCGCTGCCTTCCATGCGTTCATGGGCCTTTGCCGCCTCCTCCAGGGGAAAATGGCTGTCGATGACGGGCTTGAACCGGCCCGTTTCGATCCAGGGCCAGACCTGCGCGCGCACCGCCGAGGCGATGGCGGCTTTTTCCATCACGGAGCGCGGCCGCAGGGTCGAGCCGGTCAGGGTGAGCCGCTTCAGCATCATGGGCAGGAGATTGATCTCCACTTTCGGTCCTTGAAGGAACGCGATGTTCACGAGGCGGCCGTCGAGCCGGAGGCTTTGAATGTTGCGTTCCACATAGGGCCCGCCCACCATATCGAGAATGACATCCACGCCTTCGCCATCCGTAAGCTGAGCGATTTCGGCGGCGAAATCCTGGGTCTTGTAGTTGATGGCCTTTTCGGCCCCGAGGCTTTCACAGGCGGCCACTTTCTCGTCGGAACCGGCGGTGGCGAAGACACGGGCGCCATGGGCCACGCACAGCTGAATGGCCGTCGTGCCGATGCCGCTCGTGCCGCCATGGATGAGGATCCGCTCGCCCCCTTTCAGGCCGGCGCGCTCGAAGACATTGGTCCAGACCGTGAAGACGGTCTCGGGCAGGCCGGCGGCTTCCGTCAGGCTCACGCCCTGGGGGACGGGCAGGGCGACGGCCGCGTCGGCGAGGCAGTATTCCGCATACCCCCCACCGGGCACGAGGGCCGTGACCGTATCGCCGACCGCGAACCCTTCCGCGCCGATTCCGACATCGGCGACGGCGCCGGCGATCTCGAGGCCGGGCAGGTCCGAGGCCCCCTTGGGCGGCGGATAGAGGCCCTGGCGCTGAACCACATCGGGGCGATTGACGCCGGCGGCGGCAACCTTAATCAGGATTTCCCCTTGGCCTGGCCGCGGTACGGGCCGCGTGGTCGGCTTGAGGACGTCCGGGCCGCCGGGCTCGGTGATTTCGACTGCTCTCATGGTGTCGGGTGCCATGGCCTTGTCCTGTGGGATAGAATGAAGCGGGTCGTTTTCGGAAGGCGGTGCAGGCCGCCTGGATTGAAGGGAGGTGTACCATGGATTTGGCAGGTGATGAGCCCCGGACCAAGCGCCACCAGACCTGGTCGACGGGTGATGATCTCAGTCTCTTGTCCGAGGATGAGCTGAGTGAGCGCATCGAAGCCCTGAAAGCCGAGATCGAGCGGGCCAAGGCCAGCCTCGAGGCGAAACAGGGTGCGCGCGGTGCGGCTGAATCCGTCTTTTCGCGATAAGGGTCAGTGCCTTGGCGCGTGCCTTGCACACGGAGCCCCTAGAGTTTCGGGCAACGGGGCAAGGTTCAAATCGGATGAGTGATATCGGGATCGAGGATGTTGTCGTCGGGATGAGCGAAGGAGAATGGGCGGCCGTGATCGGCGATTTTGCCCAATCAGAACTCTTCGAGCGCATCTTCGCCGATGGCATGGAGATGGTTGAGGAGACGGCGGCCTATCTCGACGGTCCCGGCCGCGAGGAAAGCCGGCATCTGCCGCGCAAGGCCGCGCTGGCCTATGCGGGCGAAAGCATGCGGCTCACGACCCGGCTGATGCAGGTGGCGTCCTGGCTGCTCGTCCAGAAGGCGATCCGCGAAGGCGAGATGACGCCGGCCGAGGCGCGGCTGGAGAAATACCGCCTCGGCGCCCAGGAAATCTGCCGCGGCGTGCCCCTTGAGGCGACCGAAGACTTGCCCGGCCGTCTTCTGGAACTCCTGATCCGCAGCGAGCGGCTTTACGACCGCGTCGATCGGCTCGATGCACGGATGTACCGGGATGAGGCGACCAAGACCCAGTCATCCTCCTCATCCGTCCAGGATCAGCACAGCCGCCTCGAAGAGGCCTTTGCCGGTGCCGGTTTTGGCACAGGACGGGCCCGGTAAGATCCGGGTGCTGAACGGATCAACGTGTTTTCCTGCGACGTCCACACAAGCAGGCACGGGCGTTCCTCGGGTCAGCCGGGGACGCCCGTGTGTTTTTATGTTCCGGGTTTCCGTTAG
>CAZFWG010000002.1:0-14401 GCA_964522525.1 uncultured Alphaproteobacteria bacterium
CGCTTCTTGTCTTCCTCATAGTCCTGATAATTGCCTTCGAACCATTCCACATGGCTGTTGCCCTCGAAGGCCAGGATGTGAGTGGCGATGCGGTCGAGGAACCAGCGATCGTGGCTGATCACCACGGCGCAGCCGGCGAAATCGGCGAGGCCATCCTCGAGCGCCCGAAGCGTATCCACGTCCAAGTCGTTGGTCGGTTCGTCAAGGAGGAGCAGATTGGCGCCGGTCTTGAGCATCTTGGCGAGGTGGACCCGGTTGCGCTCCCCGCCCGACAGCAGGCCCACTTTCTTCTGCTGGTCCCCGCCCTTGAAATTGAAGGCACCCACATAGGCCCGGCTCGGCACCTCGCGCTTGCCTAGGGTGATAACGTCAAGGCCGCCAGAGATTTCTTCCCACACGGTCTTGTTGGCATCGAGCGCATCCCGGCTCTGGTCCACATAACCGAGCTGAACCGTCTCGCCCACTTTCAACGCACCGGCGTCGGGCGTCTCCTGGCCGGTCAGCATACGGAAGAGCGTCGTCTTGCCCGCGCCATTGGGGCCGATCACGCCGACAATGCCGCCGGGAGGCAATTTGAAGGACAGGCCCTCGAACAACAGCTGATCGCCGAATGCTTTGGTGAGGCCTTCCGCCTCGATCACCACATCGCCGAGGCGCGGGCCCGCCGGAATGCTGATCTGGGCGGTGCCGACTTGCGCCTGGGCCGCCTTGGCGAGCAGGTCCTCATAGGACTTGATGCGCGCCTTGCTCTTGGCCTGGCGGGCCTTGGGCGAGGACTGGATCCATTCCAGTTCGCGCTTGAGCTCCCGCTGGCGGGCTTCTTCCTTGTTGCCTTCCTGGGCGAGGCGTTTCTGTTTCTGGTCAAGCCAGGAGGAATAGTTGCCCTGATACGGAATGCCCTGCCCCCGGTCGAGTTCCAGGATCCAGCCCGTGACATTGTCGAGGAAGTAGCGGTCGTGGGTCACGAGAATGACCGCGCCGCCATAGTCCCGCAGAAAATGCTCAAGCCAGGCCACGGACTCCGCGTCCAGATGGTTCGTGGGCTCATCGAGGAGCAGCATATCGGGCTTGCCCAGGAGCAACTGGCAGAGCGCCACCCGGCGCTTCTCGCCGCCGGACAGTTTGGACACATCCGCGTCCCCCGGGGGACAGCGCAGGGCATCCATGGCCATCTCGACCGTTGTGTCCAGGTTCCAGGCGTCGAGCGCGTCAATCTTTTCCTGGATCTCGGCCTGCTCGGCGATCACCGCGTTCATCTCGTCATCGTCAAGGGGCTCGGCGAATTTGGCGGACACCGCCTCGAACCGGTCGAGCAGCGCCTTGGTCTCGGCAACGCCCTCCATGACATTGCCCAGAACATCCTTGGACGCATCAAGTTCCGGCTCCTGGGGCAGATAGCCGACCTTCGCGCCGTCCGCCGACCAGGCCTCGCCGTTAAATTCCGTGTCGATCCCCGCCATGATCTTGAGCAGGGTGGATTTCCCCGCCCCGTTCACGCCCACAATGCCGATCTTGGCATCGGGGAAGAATTTGAGGGAGATGTCCTTCAGGACCTGCTTGCCGCCCGCATAGGTCTTGGAGAGCTTTTCGGTGGAGTAAATATACTGATAGGCGGCCATGGGCGCGTTTCCTTGAGCGTTATGGATGCAGGACGTTCGGGCTGGAACGCCGGTTTTTAACGAAAACTGAGCGGACGTGCAATTGGACCGGCTTTCACGGCGCGCGCCCGGCGAACACGGCCGCCATCAGGTCCTCCAGATGGCCCTGATCTACACCGTTAAAGGCCCCTTTTTCCGTGGCATCCACGTCCAGAACCGCGATCAGATTGAGGTCCGGATCGAACACGGGCACGACAATTTCCGACTGACTGCGGGCATCACAGGCGATATGGCCCGGAAAGGCATGGACATCCGCCACGACCTGGGTGGTCCGCGTCTCGGCCGCCACGCCGCATACGCCCTGGCCGAAGGGGATGCGCAGGCAACCCAATGTGCCCTGATAGGGGCCGACGATCAGTTCTCGCGGGTTTGCGGGATCCACCCGGTAGAAACCGGTCCAGAAGAAATGACCAAGCGCCCCCGCGAGGAGACAGGCGCAAGTGGCCATGGCGGCGATCTGGTCCCGCTCCCCTTCCACAACCGCGAGGATTTCCTTCTGCACCGCGCGATAGCGCGTGTCTTTTTCCTGATCCGTCAGCACCATGTCACCCTTTCCCATGCGCCTTCACACGGACCCGCCCCGTGCTAGCCTGAGATCTAAAATATAGCAGGGAGGACATGGGCATGAACCGATTGGCAAACCAGGTGGCGATCGTCACGGGCGGGGCATCCGGGATCGGCGCGGCCAGCGCGCGCCGCTTCGCTGAAGAAGGCGCGCGGGTGGTGATCGCCGATCTGGATCGCGAAAAGGGAACGGCACTCGCCGCGGAACTGGGTCCGGAGCGCGCCTGTTTTCAGTCTACGGATGTCACCGATCAGGCCCGGATCGCGGCCATGGTCGAGCGGGCTTTCACGGAATACGGCCGCCTTGACGTGTTGATGAACAATGCCGGCATCGGCAGTTTCGGCCGCACGGAAGATCTGACGGAAGAGGATTGGGAACGGGTCCTGAAGACCGATCTCACCTCGGTCTTCTATGCCTGCAAAGCGGCCATCCCCCGTCTGCGGGCCCAAGGGACGGGTGGCTCTATCGTCAATATCGCCTCCATTTCCGGCATGGGCGGGGACTATGCCTTTTCGGCCTATAATGCGGCCAAAGGGGCGTTGATCAACTACACGAGGACGCTTGCCATCGACCATGCCCGGGAAGGCATTCGCGTCAATTCGATTTGTCCGGGTCCGGTGGACACCCCGCTCATTGCGCCGGTGAAGGATATCGAGGCCATTGAAGCGGCCTGGAACCGGCATTCGCCCATCGGACGCATGGCCCAGCCGGAAGAGATCGCGGCCGCCGCCGCATTCCTGGCCTCGAGTGACGCATCCTATGTGGTCGGCGCCACTCTTGTGGTCGATGGCGGCATGACCGCCTGGACGGGCCAACCCAATCTGCCGGCCATCCTGAATGCCATGGCCGAAAGCTAGAGCGCCTTCATGTCTGGGAATAAGTTGAAGGTACTCTAGCCGTTGCTCGCCGCCTGTTGGGCCGTGTTCTGGATGCGCCAGGGCGGATCGAGAACCGGCTTGCCCAGGTGAAAACCCTGCAGATAGTCCGCCCCCATCTCCCGAAGGAGTTTCACGTCCTCGTCGCAATCGACGCATTCCGCGACGGTCCGCAGGCCAATTTTCATGGCCAGATCGATCAGGCTGCGGGCGAACACCTGGTTGTCCGCGTCCTGGGACAGGTTCCGGATGAAGGCGCCATCGATCTTGACGATGTCCACGTCTAGGCGCTGCAGATTCCGGAAGGACGTGTAACCTGCGCCGAAATCATCGATCGCCAGGGTACAGCCCAGGGCTCTCAGCCGGGAGACGAAATGGGCCGAGCGTTCCACATCCTCGATCTGGGCATATTCCGTGATCTCGATGGTCAGGCGCTCGGCGACGGGTCCGGCCTCCTCAATGGCTGCGATATAGCGATCAAGCCAGGCCCGCTCCACCGTCCCGCTGCCCGACACATTGACCGACAGGCGCAGCTCCGGGAACCGGGCCAGATTCTCCAGGGCCAGGGTCAAGACCCGCAGATCGATCCGGCGGATTAGCCCCAGATCCTCCGCAACGGGAATGAACAGGCCTGCGGGAATCGCCTCGCCATCCGTATCGAGAAGACGGGCGAGACACTCCCACTGGACGATCTCCCCCGTCCGGCAGTCCACAATGGGCTGATAGGCCAGGGTCAGACGATCGCTGTTCAGACCGGAAATGATCTTGTCCGCCAGAACGGCCGTGCGATGGCGCTGGGCCTCCCGCTCCGCGCATGGCGTGAAGAGGGAGAACCCGTTGCCGCCTTCCGCCCGCGCCTGGGCAAGGGCCACCTCGCCCTGGGCCATCAAGCCGTCAACCGTGGTCCCGATCTGGTCGGGGCACACACCGCCCAGGGAAACTGTGACATTGAAAGTCCCTGACGAGGTGACGAAAGGCATGGCCTGGATCTGATCCACAAGACGTGCCGCGATATCCGACAATCCGTCCACATTACATTGGTCGAGCACCACGGAGAATTTGGTGCCGGACACGCGGCCGACCATGTCCTGGCGTCGGGACAGGCCCGCCAACAGCGTCCCCAGGGACGCGATGATCTCATCGGCCACGGAAAATCCATAGGTCTCGTTGATGACCGACAGATCGTCGATCGCCACGAGCAGATAGGAAAAGCGAGCCTCCTCATTGTCCGCCTGCATCCGAAGCCGCAGGGATTCCCGGAACCCGCACCGGTCAAGAAGACCGGTCAAGCCGTCATGGTGCAGGCCCGGCGCACCGCCGCGTGCGGGCGCATCGACAAAGGTGCTGAGCGGGCGCAAGACACCCATGACCCGGTTGAGAGTGCCATCCGCGTTGAAAACGCGCATGCCCCGTTCCTCGATCCAGCCCCGCGGCCAGGTCTCCCGCGCATCGGAACACGCCGGATAGGCGAGCGAAAACATGGGATCCGAACCATCCGCCAACAGAATGGCCTCTTGCCTCATATGCTGAACGTCGTCCATGAGGCCGGGCATGCTCAACGGCACAGCCCCCCCGTCAGCCAGTCCACCCTGATGGGCGGCCCGGTCAATGAAAGACGAACACGGGTCTTCGAGCAGCGCCTTCAGGTCGCCCGAGACCGCATAGTGATTGTCGGCGATGTTCCATTCATAAACGACCTGCCGCCCGATGGACGAAACCGGGTCGTTCACCCCCGTTGCATGATCCGAATACACCCTGTCGTCCGGCCATGCCACCCGATACCCTGCACCCACGTGCTCACCCCTCAGGACCACCAAGGATCCGCTTCATACCCCACCCTGAAGGTTACGATAGACCGACGCCGGTAAAGGACACTTTAGGAAAATTGGTTACTGAAACCCTCACATCCGTGCGGCAAGGGCGAAAGAAACGCGGACGCTGAACGCCGAATCAGTCGGGCACGCCGAGATGATGCATCAGACGTTCCATCCGGTTTTCAAGACGCACCAATTGCATCTCGATGCCGCGCAGGCGGGCCGCCAGATGGGGATCGTCAAGTGCGCTGGGTGCGGAGGATTGGGCCCGCTCGGGGGGCGTGGCCCCCGGTGCCGCGCCCTGAATGCCGGCCCGCCGCCGCACCTCCACTTCCGGCACGCCGAGCAGCATCGCCAGCAGCCGAAACTCCGAATCCGTGACCGTGCGTTGGTCCTTCCAGATGGCCCGCAGTGATTCGGGCGCAAGACCCATGGCCCGCGCCAGATCGGCATGGGACAGGCCCACATCGCGAAGGCGCGCGTCAAACCAGTCGGTATCGAAAAACAGTGCCATCGCGCCTTTCCCACGGCTCATGAATGCTCCTCCCAGAGCATCCGGTCATTATGCTGGCAAAATCATGGCCGGTGGGTATTGTTACGGCCTTTCAAGATGGTTTTGGAGGCTTGCCGTGACCGATCGGATCGAGACCGCTGTGCTGCGCGAGTTGTGGTATCTGGCGTGCCCGGCCCGCGACCTCAAGCCGGGCAGTGTCCTGCATAAGGAAATCGCGGGCGAACCGGTGCTGCTGGCGCGCGGCCGGGACGGCGACGCCTTCGCCCTGCGGGACATCTGTCCCCACCGCGGCATTCCGCTCAGCCATGGACGCCTGTATGGCGGCAACGATGTCGTCGATTCCAAACCCCTCGGCGAAAACCAGATCGAATGCTGCTACCACGGCTGGCGCTTCGGAAGTGATGGCCGTTGCCGGGCGATCCCGTCCCTTGTTTCGGGCCAGCAGGTCGACCTGTCAAAGATTCGTGTCCGGTCCTTTCCGTTGGTCGAACGCCAGGGTTTGATCTGGGTCTATATCCCGGAAACCTATGCGGATGCTGGCGAGCCCGGAGTCCGGGATGCGGATTTCGACAATGAACCCCTGATGCCGGCGCCCGAAATTCCGGGCGTGGGCGACCGGGCACCGGGCCTCATTATTCAACAGGTGTTCGAAACGGATCTCGACCAGGCAGTTATCGGCCTCATGGATCCGGCCCATGGTCCGTACGTCCACAAAGCGCCCTGGTGGCGCAATCCCGGCAAGATCCAGGAGAAGGCCAAGCACTTTGCGCGCGCGCCTTTGGGCTTTGTGATGACCGCCCACACCCCGTCCAGCAATTCCTTCGTCTACAAGCTGCTCGGCGGCGATATCACCACGGAGATCACCTTTTCCCTGCCCAGCCTGCGCACGGAACTCATTCGATCCAATCGAGGGGCCATTTGCGGCGTCACCCACGCCACGCCCATCGGCCCCTGCAAGACCGAAGTCACCCAGATGTTCTTCTGGACCATGCCGTGGGTCGGAATCGTGGCGCCGATCGTCGGTCTCCTGGGTCAGCATTTCCTCGGCCAGGATCGCCGCATCATGGCGCTCCAGCAGGAGGGACTGCGCTACAACCCCCGTGTCCTGTTGATCAAGGATGCCGACACCCTGACCCAGTGGTATTTCCGCATGAAGAAGGCTTGGCTCCAGGGGCTTGAGGAGGGAACGCCGTTCCACAACCCCGTGCCCGAAGAGGTGACCCTGCGCTGGCGGACGTAACATCCTCACAGGCCCCGGCCCCATTGACGACTGCTGACCGCTCGACCGTGTAAGGTGAAGTGGTTCCAGCGAGGATGCGACGCCGGCGACTTATGGATGGTGTGTTGATAACGCGACGGGCAACAGAGCAGGCCGAAATCAATCGCGCGATGGCCATCGATGCGATGGTGATCGGATCAAAAGAGCGGTCTGAGTACATCGGCTCGGTGGCCGCCCGCGGTGGCCTGAGCGTGGCGGCTCACCAAAACGAGATCCGCGCGTTTTGCTGCCTCGACCATCACTACTTCTTTGAGAAGCCGTTCATTTCATTGCTCATCGTCGACCCGGGAGCCAGGAGATGGGGCCTGGGCTTCAGCCTGCTTTCGTTCAACAGCCAGGGATGGGCGGAAGTCTGGACCTCCACCAACCGGTCCAATGCTCCAATGCGCGCATTGCTGGAGAAATCAGGGTGGCGGTATTGCGGTGAGCTTGATGGCCTGGACGCCGGCGACCCGGAGCTGTTCTTCAAGACGCCGTAACGGCTGGAAGGGCTCCGGTAACCCGCTGGGTCCTGGTTCGACGCAGATACGGGTTCGGATCCATCCCGGTCCTTCGACCCCGCGAGCCTTGCGGGCATGAAAAACGCCACCGGGTCGAAACCCGGTGGCACTTTTTGTTTGTGAAGATGCGGTTTGCGCAGGCTTAGCGATCGCCGCCGA
This sequence comes from uncultured Alphaproteobacteria bacterium, assembly GCA_964522525.1. Taxonomy (GTDB): domain Bacteria; phylum Pseudomonadota; class Alphaproteobacteria; order JAJFIK01; family JAJFIK01; genus CAYUYV01. Next base: position 7,365 of record CAZFWG010000002.1, read on the forward strand.
CCACGATGCCGCCGCCGCCGAAGTCGCGCCGCGCCGCGACGATCCCGACCGTGAAGCCCGCGACAACGTCAAATAATGTCATAGCGGTGATCAGGAAGAAGACCGACGTGCCAAAACCCTGGAGCACGATGAACTCTACCAGGCACACGATGAACAGCAGCATCGAGAAGGCATGGTTCATTATCGCGGAACTGCCGGTATCGGTCGCCCGGATCACCTCAATCAGTAGCAGGACCAGGCTGAGCACCAGGAGCAGCGCCCCGATCGTGAGCCTCCAGGAATCGCCGGAGATCAGGTACAGATCAAAACCGAGGCCCAAAACCTGCTCCACCTTCTGCAAGGTGGTGGCGGGAAGCTCGGGATCAGCTGTCTCTACACTGACGAGCGGCGCCCAGAAAAAGACGAACATGTTGTAGACGAGCACAACGAGTACCATCAACGGAAAGGCTCCAATGAAGCCCAGTCGTCTACTGCTCGCGTCTGCCATGGTCAAACCCCTCCAATAACGCCGGGCAAACCGCCCTCAATGGACCAAACTTTGGCACGGCTTAACATGATTTTCCCAGCATCTTTAGGTCAAATTAGACGTTTTGTCTTGTTCGTCGCGCTCCTCGTCGGCTTCGGAGGGCCCGCTGGCTGAGGTCTCTTCCCCATCGCGCCACCGGCCAATGACCCGGCGCGCCCAGATCATGGCCAGGATCCAGGCGAAGACCAGGACCGCAATACCGCCTAGAACCAGCGTGTTTCCGCTATCGACGAATTCCATCACGCCTTCGCTGACAAGGGCGATGAGCAGGATCTTCGGGGTGATCCCGAGGGCCGTGCCGAGGAGAAACCGCGCGTAGGATATGTGGGATACCCCAAGCACCATATTGACCATGATGGCCGGACCGGCGGGTACGACCCGGACGATCGCGCTGGTCAGAATGCCGTGTTTGGCCAACCGCGCACTGACGCTGTTGACCTGACTGCCGCCGAAGCGGCGCAGCAGCTCACCGCCGAAAAAATGGCCGAGCCAGAAGCCGACACTCGAACTGCACAATGTCCCGAACCAGCCATAGGCAAAGCCGATCCAGGGCCCGAAAACGACAATGGTGCCGCCGACGAGAAGAAACTGGGGAACGCCGGCAAAGTTCAACAGCACATAGATCGACACGACGAGAAGCGGGGCCCAGGCGCTATCCCGCGCCGATTCGATCAGGGCCTGGGCGTCGATCGTGCCGTCGCCGCTCCTCAGCGCCATGCCCAGAAACACCACAAGACCGACAACGGCGAGCAAAACAAGGAGGGCGCGGCCCAACAAAAGCATCAGGCGGCGTTGATGGGGATCGTCGAAGCGCCGGAAAAAGCTCATCTCCGAGGACGGCTCCGTCGCTGTTGAGGGTGGTCCAGCCATGTCCAAGTCAATCCATCGTGTTTAAACGCATATGGTGTCGCTAGGCAAAACAACACCTCCCCTCAATCGGGGGGTCTTGCTCCCCGGGGATCGGCCCATAAGCCCGATGAGGGCTCCTACGGCAAGGTCGGCGGTGAATCGGACCCTGAATCCTGCTCGCCGGCACGAACCGGCTGCGCCTTTTTCAAGAAGCGGCGCAGCACGAAGAGCGATCCGAACCAGGCCAGAATCAGAAAGGCCAGACCCGCGAATATCAAAGGACCCTGGCTTGTCTCAAGGGCGATCACGCCCTTGGTGACGACGGCAATAAAGGCCAGTTTCGGCGCGATGCCCAACCCCGTCCCGATCAGGAATTTCGGGAAGCTGATATGGGATGCCCCGATCACCATGTTCACGACAATCGCCGGCGCCGTAGGGATCAGCCGAATCACCAGACAGGCCAGGATGCCCCGCCGGCCCAGCCTTTCACTGACGGCCTGAACCTTCTCCCCGGCGAACCGCCGAACCAGGGTGGCCCCCGACCACCGTCCGAGCCAGAAGGCCAGGACAGCGCCAATCATGGACGAGGTCCAGGAAATGGCAAAACCGATGAGAACATCGTCGAACACCGCCGTGGCGCCCGCCGTCAGCAGCATCAGCGGCACACCGGCGATGTTCAAAAGCACCAGAAGGGCCGTCGCCAGGATCGGCGCCGAGGAACTCTGACGGGCCGCCTCGATCAGATCCCGAATGGTGTCGCCAAGGCTCGCGCCGTTCTGACCGCCCAGTTGAAGCCAAACGCCCGCAACAAGCGCGCCCACGCCGACAATCACGATGAGCAGTCTGAGGAAGAGGAGACGTCGGTCGGGGTCCTGGCCGCCGGCTTCGGTCATGGGCGAGATCCACCGGCCCGGCGTTCAGGGCGGGCCATTCACATCTCGATTCGCGCGCCGGGCCGCCGGCAACGGCGGTTGAGCCACATGACGCCGAAAATGTCGCTCATGGAGACCAAAAGCCGATCAATGACGCCGTATTTGGAGCGGCCGTGGATCCGCGGGCGGTGATTCACGTCCACGAATTCGACCAGATATCCCTCCCGGCGCATCAGCGCGGGGAAATACCGGTGCATGTGATCGAAATAGGGAAGACGCAGAAAGCTCTCCCGATCAAAAGCCTTGAGGCCGCATCCGGTATCCATGGTGCCGTCCTGGAGGAGTAAAGAGCGCACCGAATTGGCGAGCTGGGAGGCGATCCGCTTGACCACCGTGTCCCGCCGCCGGCGGCGCTGACCGGCCACCATCTTCAGGCCGTTGGGCGCATTGGCGCGCAGAAGCGTTTCCAGAAGCGCCGGCATATCCGCCGGATCGTTCTGCCCGTCGCCATCCAGGGTTACGATGGTCGGTCCATGGGCCGCGAGGATGCCCGTCCGGATGGCGGCGCTCTGCCCGCAATTCACGTCGTGGCGAATCACCCGAAGCATGGGAAAGGCGTCCCTCGCCTCCAGAAGCGCGGTCCGGGTGTCGTCCGTGCTGCAATCATCGACGAAAACGATCTCGAAGGCGTGGCCACGCGGCGCCAGAGCCGCATGGATTTCGGAAATCAAGGGACGGACATTGTCCGCTTCGTTCATCACGGGCACGACGACGGAAATGACGGGCAATTGCCGGCCCGTATCCGCGCTTGATGGCAGAGGGCTGAAATCCTGCGCGAGGATGGTGTCTGCTTTGGTTCGCAGTGAATTCCGTTCAGATGGATGTGTCATCGAAAATGGCTGCAGACAGTCCCTGACTAACCGCCCGTGTCGAGGAGCGCGCACTAACCCCTGAACACCAAGACCCGACCCCAATGGTCACGAACGCCTTGTAGGCGATCTGAGACCTTCTCCGACGACCGAAATCATCCGCGCCGTCCGTGTGTTCGCATGCTTACCGCTTCCCAAGCCCGAACAGTATCTTGTCCGGACGTGACAGGAATGCGACCCGCGATCCCTTCGTGCCCCTCTATCCCATGGGTTTCCGCGCCAACGCAAGGGCCACAGGCGCCAAAACCGCAATCCCGGACTATCGAAACAACGGGCGGCAAAAATCGAAAACCGACCCCATTTCCCACGAGTCGAAAACCTTCTACGGTCCCTCCCAAACAAAGCAGGGGGCATGCCACCCCCAAGAAGCGGTCAGCGCTCCCTTGGAGAGGCGATCGCGGGATGACAGGTCGAGGCACGAGGGCCCGGAGCCCAGGGCTGATCGGAGGGATCCTTGAATTTCTTGCAAACCGTGGCGGCGCGCCGTCCGAGAGCCATTCTTGTCGTGCTTTGCCTCGGGCTCTATGTGCCGGGTCTTTTCTCGCTGCCGCCCCTCGATCGGGATGAAAGCCGCTTCGCCCAGGCCAGCAAGCAGATGCTGGAAACGGGAGACTTCATCAATATTCGCTTTCTGGATGGCGCCCGGAACAAGAAGCCCGCCGGCATCCACTGGATGCAGGCCGTCGTGGCCTCCCTTGCCGGGGGACCCGAGGAGGCGGGCATCTGGGCCTACCGCCTGCCGTCGGTGATCGGCGCCATTCTGGCGGTTCTGCTGTTGCATTGGGCGGCCTGTCGTCTCTTCGACCCGCCCACCGCCTTGCTTGCTGCCGCCCTGCTCGCGACCTCGATCTCCGTTGTCGCCGAGACCAACATCTCGAAAACCGATGGCATGCTTCTCGCCACCATCGTCGCCATGAACGGTATTCTGGCACAGCGCTATGTCGCGGCACGGGCCGGTGCCTCGGCCATCCAGGGCTCCCTGGCGCATACACCGGTGCCCTGGGGCATGGCTCTGGCATTCTGGTTCGCCCTGGCCGTGAGCCTGCTCCTTAAAGGGCCGATCGGGCCGATGGTCATCGGCCTCACGATCCTGGCCCTCAGCCTCGTCGACCGGGATTTCTCCTGGCTCAAGGGTCTGCGGCCCGTTTCAGGATTCGCCCTCACGGCCGCGCTTGTCCTGCCCTGGGCGATCGCGATCTATTTCACGACGCAAGGGGTCTATTATCAGCAGGCGATCGGCCATGACCTGATCGACAAGGTCATTTCGGCACAGGAATCCCATGGCGCCCCGCCGGGCTACTATTTTCTCCTGGCGTCCGTCACCTTCTTCCCCGGCTCCCTGTTCCTCTGGCCTTCTTTGTGGCGCGCCTGGGAAGAGCGCACGACGCCCGCCATTCGCTTCGGCCTTGCCTGGCTGATCCCGACCTGGATCGCCTTCGAGTGTTTTCCGACCAAGCTGCCCCACTACAGCATGCCGACCTATCCGGCCCTCGCGCTGTTGACGGCCGCGGCCGTGATGGCGGCCGTCCGCAGTCAGACGATCCGCCTTTCCGGCGTCTTCGCCCGCATCACGCTGATCATCTGGGTGGTGCTGGGCCTGGTCCTCGCCGCGGCGGCGAGTGTCCTGCCGATTTACTATGGTGACGGGCTTGAAGCCTGGAGCGTTCCCTTGAGCCTTGTGGCCGGCGCCCTTGTCCTCGCCGTTGCCGTCAGCGCCTGGCGGGGCCGGTTTCTGGCGGCGAGCGCGACCTCGATCGTGGCGGCCTTGGTGCTCTATGGATCCCTTCTGGAAATCACCCTGCCCAATCTCGACCGGCTCGGCGTCAGCCCCAAGGTCAAAGCGTTTCTGGAAGAGGAGTTCGGCCCGGACGCGAAAGCTTGGCCACGGCTCGCTTCCGTCGGATTCCACGAGCCCAGCCTGGTCTTTTTGACCCGCACGGATACCCGGCTCGGCACGGCAGAAGAGGCCGCCGGTCACCTGGCCGAAAATGCGAGCCATATTGCCTTGATCGAAAAAAGGAACGAGGCGGCTTTCCAGGGGGCGCTGGAGCAGCGCGGCTTGTCCGTGGTAGTCCTTGGTCGTATTGAGGGCCACAATTACTCCAATGGCCGCGACGTGGAGATCACGCTATACCGTCAAACAAAGGACTCCGGGGACGCGACGCAGACCACCTTCCCATGACGCCCGCGCGGGGAGCCGTCCGGGCCCTGCGGGAACTGCGAGAAAAGAAGCCTTCGCAAGGGCGGTCATGGGGAGCAGTTCACGAGTAGGAGTTTTGGATTGGAGCGACAGACAACCGGTCTTGCCCCCGGGGCCAGTCAGGTGACCCCCTTCCCTGCCCCCCGGTTGTTCGGCATGATCACGCTGGCCGTAATCGCCGTGTGCGGATTGATGATGATGACCATCGACCGCCCGCTTGCGCTCGCCGTCCATAGCGACCTCTCTCCGGCCTTGAAGGCCTTCTTCCGCGACATCACCGATCTGGGTCTCGCCGGCCCGTTCATCATCGCAGGCGTGGTTCTCTATCTTGTCGGGCGCGCCCTTTTTCTCATGGCCGTGCCCCAGCGGATGGCCCAGTTCTATTGGCGCCTCTCGACCATGGCCCTTTATCTGCTCGCCACCATGGCGGTATCCGGCGCCGTTGTGCACATTCTGAAGTTCTCGGTTGGCCGATTGCGCCCGAAGCACTTGATCCGGGAAGGAACTTATGGATTCGATCCGGGTCTGTCCGAGTTCGCGAACAATTCGTTCCCTTCGGGACATTCCCAGACCATTTTCTCGGTTATGATGGTATTGACGCTTCTTTTTCCACGGTTCTGGATGGTTTTTCTTGTCCCGGCGGCGGTCATCGCGTTCAGCCGGGTGATGGTCTCGGCCCATTATCCCAGTGATGTGGTGATGGGGTCGTTCATCGCCATCCTTTCCGCCATCGTGGTGAAGAAGCGGTGGTTCGATGATCTTGACGGCCACGCCGTGTTCGCCCCGGGCGCGAACCATGGGGCGCGGTCATGAGCCGGGATCGCCGTTCCAACAACGGATCGCGGGGGGATCTGGGCGCCCGCAAGGGCGGTCGGGATTCCCGCGACGTGGATCTGCCCAAGAACGACGCCTGGCGGGGACAGCTGGGCGCGAAACAGCCAAGACGCGGCGGACTTGCCGCTTCTCCGTCGGGGTCGACGCCCCCCCGGGTGCCGAACGGCGCCGCGCCGATGCCGGAGCCCAAGGCCAACCGGCGCCCGCCCCGTCCACGCCGGGCTCCCCTTCCCGAAACGCCACCTCAAGCCGACACGTCACCCGCCGAACCCGTCCGAACGGAAACACCGCCCCCTGTGCAGCGCGGGCCGGCAAGGGAGGAACCGAAACCGAATGGCGCCAGGCCCCCCGCGCGGCAGGCGGACACGGCCCCCACCCCGCCACCGCGTGATGAAAATCAGACGGCCGACAGATCCGGTGGCAGCACTTCGGAGGCTGCGCCCGCGAGCCCCGCCCCAGGGGAACTGCCCTGGCCCAATGGATCCTCGCGCCGGGAACGCCGCAGGGCCCGAAGGCAGGCAACGTTCAAGCGCCGGGAGGAGGAAGAGGCCGCCGGTTCAACGGTGACGGAGCATCACGCGCAGGCCCCGGCGCGCCCAGATCCACAAGAGGTCGGCGGCGTTGCCTCCACGACCACGGCCGTGACGGAGCGGGCGGAGGAAGAGCCCGCGTCGGATCCCGAACCGGATGCCTCGGAAGCCAAGTCTCCCGTTGAAGACGCCCGCGGGGACGGCGTGGCGGAGCCCGGCGAGGAGCCGTTAGCCGGAGCCGAGGCCGAAGCCGAAGCCGAAGCCGAAGCCGATGCCGAAACCGAAGCCGACAAGCCG
>CAZFWG010000002.1:14411-81819 GCA_964522525.1 uncultured Alphaproteobacteria bacterium
TGATGTTTTAGTTTGCGGCGCGGAGGCGGTGGTGGTCGGCGTCGCGGTTGCGGTTGAGGTTGTCGTTGCCGCCGCCGATGCCGAAGCCGAAGCCGAAGCCGCTGAAAAGGCGGAAGCGTCGGAAACGGAGAAGTCAACCACGAACTCATCGCCGGATGGGGCGGCGGCGGCCAAGGGACCGCAAAAGGCCCCGCCGGCCCAGATGGTTCTTCTCGACACGAAAGATGTGGAGAAGAAGCCCAAGCCTGCCGATGAGGCGACGCCGAAGAGCGAAAAAACCGACAGTCTCAAGCCGGACAAGGGCCAGGAATGGGCCCGACGGATGGCGGAAAAGCGGGCCGAAACCGGGGGCGAAGACGATCTGGAATGGGCCGACATCGAAGCCTATGAAATGCCCATGCCAAAGGGCGGGTTCGCCCGGATCCTGCAGCTGGTTCAGGGCCTTGCCAGCCGCGCCGGTGGCGTTCTCAAGACCGGAACGCCGCCCGAGACGGAAATGCTTCAGACGCGCGCGCCAACGGCGGACCAGCCCGGCGCAGGCCTCCTCGATCCCGCCATGCCCCACCCGCAGACACCGGGGCTGGTAGGCGAAACGGCTGATCCGGATGCGTTGCACGCCCACACCTCGGTGCGCCTCGGCACCATGACATGGTTCCAGGCAACGGCGCTCTTGATTGGTATCGTGACGATCGTCCGGATTTTCGTCATCGTCATGAGCAGCTTCAATCTGGATCCGGAGGAAGCCCAGTACTGGTCCTGGTCCAGGGAATTCGCTTTCGGCTACTTCTCCAAACCGCCCCTGTTGAGTTGGATCATCGGCGCGACAACGGCGGTCTGCGGCAATTCCGAGGCCTGCATCCGTGTCAGCGCTCCCATGTTCTACGCCGCGACCAGCTTCGTCCTGTTTTTCGTGGCCCAGAGCATGTTCAATGGGCGGACGGGTTTTCTTGTCGGTGCAAGTTTCGTGACCCTGCCGGGGGTCTGGTATTCGTCCCTGCTCGTCTCGACGGATGTGCCCCTGCTGTTTTTCTGGGCTCTCGGCCTTCTGGCGTTCTGGAAACTGCTGACCAATCCCGGTTGGGGTTGGGCCTTGACCCTGGGCGTGGCCATCGGCTTCGGCATGATGAGCAAATACGCCATGATCTATTTCCTGATCAGCATGGCCCTCTTCCTGTTCTTCGACCGGGAAGCCCGCAAGGCCATCTGGCCGACTTACGGTCCGGTGGCCCTTCTCATCGGCATGATCATTCTGTCCCCCAATCTGTTCTGGAACATGTCAAACGGCTTTGCCACCCTGTCCCACACGGCGGGCAATGCGGAATGGGACCGGGAACTGTTCAATTTCGGGGCGTTGGTTGAGTTCATTGCCGATCAGTTCCTGGTCTTCGGACCCGTGCTTTTCCTGGCATTGATCTGGCGGATCGCCACCGTCCATCACTGCCTGCGCATTGCAGAATTGCGACGCACCGTGACCTATCTGGTGTGCTTCACCCTGCCGCCCCTTTTGATCATTTTGGTTCAGGCCTTCCTCTCCCACGCCAACGCCAATTGGGCCGCGACGAGCTACGTGGCGGCGTCGATCCTGGTGATCGCATCGCTCTCCCAGACCAAGCAGCGCTGGGTTCTCGCCCTGTCCTATGTGGTCCATCTGATCGGCGGCATGGCGCTTTACACGGTCGTGCTGTTTCCCAATCTGGCGGAAGCGCTCGATCTGGGGGCCACGTTCAAACGCCAGAAGGGGTGGGACGAAATCAGCGCGGAGGTGCGCTGGCGTGCCTTGGAAGGCTATGACGACAAGCTGTTCTCAAGCATTCTGGTCAATGACCGCAAGGTCTTCGCGGAACTCTTCTACCACATCACCCGCTATGGTCGGGAGGTCGTCCCCCTGACGATCTGGGACAGCGACGGCATCCCGGAGGATCATTTCCAGCTGAGACGGCCGTTCACGGAGCGAAAAGGAGCCTATGTCCTGTTCGTGACCCGTCAGGTGAACAACGAGGAGATTCTCGATCAGTTCGAGGACGTGACACTCATCCGTGAGCTGACATCCGATATCGGCGGCGGGAGGACACGCAGCTTCAAGCTCTATGCCCTTGAAGACTTCAGCCCACCGCCCGTCATCGAAGACGAAACGGACGCGGACTGGGATTCTCCTCTCGATGGGGACCTCCTGGAGGAGACCTCCTCCACGCCGCGCTTTGACGACAACGCGCCGACACCGGTCCTGCGGCCGCGCCGGGGCGCCGATGTGGAGACGCGGTGATAGGCTGGCCACGCCAGTTTAGGCTTGCGGCGGCCTTGAGGGGGAATGATGCATGAACGAGCGCCTGGATGACGCCCAAGACGCGGCCCGGCCCGGAACCGTGACCACGGGCCCTGGCCCAACGGCAACGGCGGCCCTCGCGGATCTGCGGGCCTTCAACCGGGATCTGGGCTGGATCAGTGTTCTGTGTTTGGCGGGTCTCCTGACGGCCGTAGTCTTCGTGTCGGCGCCGGTGATCGACCTTTGGGTCGCGGGCCTTTTCGCCGACGGACAAGCGGGTTTCCCCCTTGCCCGGGCGGCGATCCCCCGCTGGTTCAACAAGTTCATCAACAATCTCGCCATCGTCATGGGCGTTTTCGGCCTGTTCGGGCTTGGCTACACGGCCTTGCGCGGGGGCCGGGTGGCGGGTCTTGGCCTGCGGGCCTACACCTTCCTGGTGATGAGCCTCGTCATCGCGCCGGGTCTTGTGGTGAATGCTCTGTTCAAGAACAATTGGGGGCGGGCCCGGCCCCGGCAGATCACGGAATTCGGCGGCACCCAGGAGTTCTCCCCGCCCCTCGTCATCGCGAACCAGTGCGAGCGCAATTGTTCCTTTGTGTCCGGCGACGCCGCCATGGGCTTCGCCGTATTGGCGGTTGCCCTTCTCATCCCGTTCGCGCGGCCGACGCTTGTCAAGCTGGCGCTCGCCTTTGGTGCCTTTATCGGCGGCATCCGCATCATTCAGGGTGCCCATTTTCTGAGTGATGTCATCTTTTCCGGGATCTTTGTCTGTCTGATCATTCTCATTCTGAAAATGATCATCCTGGATGGTCGGTGGTGGGGCGTGCGCGCGAATGATGCCGAGCGCAATGCGTTTCCGGAAACGGCGCCCCTCCCGGAAGGCTCAAGCCCAGTCCTGGGCCATCTGGGGCTTGTCCATGGCCAGGACGCCAAGGCGTGGCGGCACCGTCATTTGTCGGCGGGCAAGACCGGCGGCTGGAAAGGACGGCTGTGGCTGTTCTTTCGCAGCAAACCTGAAGATTTTGGTCTGGACGGGAAGTAAGCGCCCGTTCTGCCTTTCCGCACCTGATTGAAAAGCCCACTTGCCCGAGGCAAAAGAAAAAAGCGCCGGGAAACCCCGGCGCTTTTCCAATTGATCCGTCGGCTGCACTGGTGGGATCAGGAGGATTTCCCGCCACGGCCGATGAACAGAAGCAGAAGACAAGCGACCCAGACCAAACAGGCCATGCCAAAAAGCACGGGGCCGGTTTCAAGAAGGCTTGCGCCGCCGTCGATCGCGGCCAGTGCCTCGGCTGAGGTCGGATCCGGAAACACGGTACCGTCCTGGGCGAGAACGCCGGCGGGCGAGATGCCGAGCTCGGTGAACAGGTGGAAGAAGATCGCGCCCGAGATGATCACGAAACCGATAAAGGCGCCGAACACCCGAGTGAAGGGCAGCAGCACCAACAATGCCGCGACCGCCTCGGCACCACCGACGCCGTAACGCATGGTCGGCTCAAAGATCTTCTGGCCGATATAGTCCTGCGCCGTGATGTCGATCAGAGAGAAGATCAGAATGCTCTCCGGAGCATCGGTGAATTTGAAGAACAAAGATTGAACGAAGATGCCGGCGACGATGATCGCCAGGATCCAGGATACGATACGCATGGCTCCAAGGCCTCCCTCTTCGATCGCAGTGACCGGTCAAGGACCCCATGCCCCTTAGCGCCACCGCAATTCGCTTTCCATATAATGTGCTCAAGCGCCTGCTTGAAAGACCCCTCTCGCATCGTTCAACTCGGTTTGAGCGTCGGCAACCGCGTCGAGGAAAGCCTCATTGGCCTGTTCCGTGCCAAAAGACACCCGCAACGCATTGCCGGGGGGAACAGGCCGGGCAATGATTCCGCGCCGCTTCAGGGCGGCGTCGAGACCTTGCCAGCCGCCCAATGCGGCAGGTACTGGAAGGAACACGAAATTGACCGCCCCTGAAACGGGCGCGAAGCCCAGAGCCTTCAACCGTTCCGTGAAACGCTCTCGCCAGCGGCGGCAGTGGTCCCGTTCCGCCGCCACATGGGCGGTGTCGGCAAGGGCCGCGACGGCCGCCGCCTGCGGGGCCGTGCCCACACTGAAGGTCAGACGGATCCTCTCCAGCGTCGCGATGATGTCCGCGCCGCCATAGGACCAGCCGACCCGTGCACTGGCCAGGGCGTACATTTTTGAGAAGGTGCGCGTCATCACCGTATTGGCGGGGTTGTCGGCAACCACGGCGGCGCCATCCCCATAGGTGGGATCTTCCGGATATTCCGCATAGGCACTGTCGATGATGAGCAGCACATGTTCGGCGAGCCCGGCGCGCAAACGGCGCAGCTCGCTTTCCGGGATCCAGGTGCCCGTGGGATTGTTGGGATTGGCAACAATGACGATTTTCGTTGCGGGCGTCACGGCGCCCAGAAGCGCATCCACATCGGCGGTGAACTCCGGCGCCGGGGCCTCGACGGGCGATGCGCCTGCGGAGAGTGTGAGGATCCGATAGAGGGGAAAGGAAAGTGCCGGCCACAGCACCTCGTCCCCCGGCCCGGCATAGGCGCGCACCAGAATGTCGAGGAGCGCTTCGGACCCGTTGCTGAAGATCAGTCCCTCCGGCGACAAACCATGGTGGCGGGCCACCGCGTCACGGAGCACCTCACAACGGGCGTCGGGATAAAGATGCAGATCTTCCGCCGCTTCCCGAAAAGCCGCGATCGCTTTGGGGCTGGGACCGAGCGCCGATTCGTTCGAGGCGAGCTTATAGACGCGGGCCTGACCCTCAATGGTCGATGCACCGGGCACATAAGCCGCGATGTCCAGAATACCGCTGCGCGGTTGGGCGCCTTGGGATCGAGACTGCTGATCGGTCATTCCGGTTTCTCTTTAATTCAGGGCAGATGGCGGGTTCGGGGTTCCGGGGCAAAGAGGATGGCCACGGGATCGCCCAAGGCCACGGCGCCCTCCTGCCGGACCTGGCACAAGACGCCGCCGCACCAATCCGGCGACAGGGCCTTGCGCAGGCCCGGATGGGCCTCATCCATGCGGGAACAGGGCACAGTTTCGCCCGTGACTTCAAGGACGACGGGGCCCACCGCAATCACGCCACCGGCAGCGCGGGGCAAGCTGACACCGTCAACAAGCAGATTGGCCCGTCGCGTGGTCCATGCCAGGTCAGGCCGGGGATCCAACCGGTCGAGGGAGGCCTCCCAATCGGCCAGGGTCATGACCGTGACGATCCGCTTGGGATGCTTCCCGGCATGGTCGCCCTCCAGACCGGTCTCGGCGTTGATCGCCGCCCGGTCCACGGTGACCATGGCGGCGCGGCGCTCAGGTCGCACGGCGATGCCGATCAACCGGCCCTCATCATCTTGTTTCGGATCTTCCGCGCTCATTCAAACCTCCGCATCCGCCTGGTTTTCCGGAGCCGCCCGGGCAAAGGCTTCGAGGGCGCGCGCATTCTCGTCAATGGCAACGAGCCGGCGATAGGGGGCCAGATCCACATGGAAACGCCGCGCATTGTACATCTGCGGCACGAGACACAGATCCGCCATGGTCACGGCCGCCCCGAAGGCATACGGCCCCTGCCATCCGGAGCGCGCCAGGGTTTCCTCCAACGCGTCGAAACCCGCGACCATCCATTCCTGGGCCCAGGCCGCGATCGCGCCCTGGTCGAAACCGGCCTTCTCGCGCAGATAGGCGAGGACACGACTGTTCTGTATGGGATGGATATCGCAGGCCATGGTCTGGCAGAAGGCGCGCACGGCCGCCCGCTCCGCCGGTGAGGCGGGGAGAAGCGGCGGTTCGGGTCGCGTCTCTTCGAGATAATCCAGGATCGCCAGGGATTGGACAAGGGTCAGGCCGTCAATCTCCAGGGCAGGCAGTTTACCGGCCGGGTTCACCGCCAGATAGTCGGGACGGCGGTTCTCGCCGCCATCACGCACCAGATGAACAGGCACATGGTCGACGCTCAAACCCTTGAGATTGAGCGCAATGCGCACCCGATAGGCGGCGGATGAACGCCAATAGCCATAGAGTTTCATGACCACGTCCCTCACTCCTCGGTGGCTTCGTTCTGCGAGCCGTTCTCCGTGTCTTGTCCGTCCGCAGGCAGAACGACAATCTCGACCGTTTTGCCGCCGAGATAGGCCTTCGCCACCTCTTCGACATCCGCTTTGGTCATGGTCTTGTAGTCATCAAGGATCGAGCGGGCGGCCTCAAGCCGGTCCGGCTGGGACTGGGCCACATCCACAACGGCGCTGAGCCAATAGACATTGCGTTCCAGTTGCTCCTCGACACTTTCCACGATGGGTTTCTTGGCGCGGAGAAATTCATCATCCGTGATGCCCTCTTCCACGATGGACGCTGCGACATCGGCCATGGTCTCAAGGTAGGGCGCCGTGTCGTCGGGCACCAGATCCAGACTCGAAACGATATAGCCATAGCCGGGGAACACGGTGCCTTGCACGGCATTGACCCGGGGAGAATAGGTCACCCCTTCCTGGCGCCGGGCGATTTCGGTGAGCTTCAGGCGCATCACGGAGGCGAGAACGCTGAGCCGCCGGGCCAGGACCCGGTCCCTGGCATCCGTGGTCTGCCAATAAAGCTGGGCCATGGCCTGGTCGGGTTCACCGGCATGGCGGAGCGTAACGGGCTCGACGCTGTCTTCGGGGAAAGCCACTTCGCGACCGTCATCAAAACCTTCAGGCTCCGCCGCCCGGGGCGGCAAGGCCCCAAAGGTCCGCGCCACCGCTTCAATCACCCGGTCGGGCGCGACGTCGCCGACGACGCCGATTTCAAGATGGGCGTTGGCCAGCGCCGGCCCAATCCAGGCCTGGACGTCGTCCAGGGTCAACAAGTCGAGCTTGTCTCGGGGCGGCAGGCCGAAGCGCGGATCGTTCGATCGGACGATCCGGGGCGCGTCGCGCTGGGCCACGCCACCGGGCGTGGCGTCAATGGTTTCATACAGAATATCCGCCGACTTCTTGAAGCGCGCCAGGGCTTCCGGCCGGTAGCCGGGCGCCGTGATCAGGGCGGCCAGGAGATTGAGCTGCTTGTCCAGATCGGTGGGATCCGTCCCGGCGGCATAGGTGAAGGCATCGGCGTCCACGGAGAAATCAAGCTCCACGGAGGCGCCGGCGAACAGGCGGACAATATCATCGAGGGAGTGGGCCTCGAGCCCGCCCGACACCATGACCTGGTCGGTCAGGATGTCCAGGCCCGGTTTGTCCTTGGGCTGAGAGATCAACCCGCCGGACAGGCGCACCGATATCTGGATGGTCTCGGCCTGGAAATCCGTCTGTTTGATGTTGAGGTGGACATTATTGGCAAAGCGGACCAGTTCGATATCCAGATCCTCGACCCGTTCCCGGGAAACAACGTCACCGGGCGGTCCGAAATCCGTGTAGGCGAATTGTTCCGCCCCCGCCTCTTCCAGGGGCGCGACGGCCACACTGCGGCTTTGCTCAAGGGCTGCGAGAATGGTCTCCTCCGGGGTCTCGAGATCGAGGGGACCGGAGACGAAGACCTGCATCGGCAGATCTGCCCAGGCCGCCCTGAAGGCTGCCGTCACATCCTCGACGGACAAGCTCTCCACCGACGTTCGGAAAAGCGCCAATTCGGTCTGGGGCGTGGTGAAAACGCGGTCCTCATGGAGGGTCCCGAGGATGCCGGCGGCGAGCGCATTCGACTTGCGAGTCGGCGCCGCGTCCGCCGCATCGACCAGGGAGGATTCGAAATTCGCCAACTGCTCGGTCAGCTCCGCCTGGTTGAAACCGTGCTCGAGAGCCCGGCGCAATTCCTGCTCCGCGACCGCGAGGGTCGCCTGCCATTGCTCCGGCGTGGTGGTGAGCGAGACGACGGCGAAACGGGCCATGTCCAGAAAATCGGACACGCCCGCGCCGCCGCCGACGAAAACAGCCTCTTCCTGACGGGCCAGGGCCGAGATGCGCCGGGACAGGATGGCATTGCCAAGGGCGATCAACAGATCCCGCTCCCGGCGGGCCACCGTGTCGGTGGCGGCAGGGCGCGGGGCCACGGCGAAAATCTGGACCTGGGTCGCCAGATCCGGATCGCTGAAATGGCCCGCGCGCATGGCCTCGTGGGAGACGGCTTGAAGCTCGGGTTCCACGCCCCCCTCCCCGTCCCGGACAAAATCCCTGAAAAGATCACGGATCCGTGTTTCGATGACAGCCGGATCGACTTCGCCCACGACGACCAGGATCATATTCTCCGGCCGGTAATAATCTTCATAGAAATCGACAAAAGCCTGGCGGGGCGCCGTCTTGATAACTTCTTCCGTGCCGATGGGGAAACGCCGGGTCACGAGATGATCAGGCAGCAGAAAGCTGTAGAGGGCCTTTGACCGGCGGAATTGGGGCGAGTTGCGCACCCGCATTTCCGACAGGATGACGCCCCGCTCCTTGTCGATGGCCTCGCCGTCGAGGGTCAGGCGTCCGGCATAT
Source organism: uncultured Alphaproteobacteria bacterium (assembly GCA_964522525.1). Taxonomy (GTDB): domain Bacteria; phylum Pseudomonadota; class Alphaproteobacteria; order JAJFIK01; family JAJFIK01; genus CAYUYV01. The sequence goes on from CAZFWG010000002.1 coordinate 23,142, forward strand.
TCACGGAAAATGCTCAAACCTTCCGTGATGAGATCATCATTGGCCTCGGGCAGCTCCAATTGATAGACGGTCTGATCGAAACTGGTGAAGGCGTTGGTGTCGGGCCCGAAGGCAAGGCCCAGACGTTCCAGGAACTTCACGACCTCGTCACCGGGCATGGATTCGGAGCCCTTGAAGGCCATGTGCTCGAGAAAATGCGCAACCCCTTGTTGGTCGTCCCGTTCGGACAGGGAACCGGCGCCCACATAAAGACGCATGGAGACGGCATTTTTCGGCGTTTCGTTGGGCAGGATGGCGTAGCGCAGACCGGTTTCAAGGCGGCCGAAAGTCACCGCCGGATCGACGGGAACGTTGCTCGCGTCCTGGGGCCAGACAGCGTCCTCGGCTGCCGGTGGGGCGGCGTTTGACACGGTTTCGGAAGGGGTCTCGGCCCCAGTCGCCTGTTCGACGCCGCCTTCTTCGCTGTTGCCACAGGCGGCAAGGCTGAGGGCTGCCAACAGGGTCAGGAGCCAGAAACGCAAACGGATCCGGAAATCAAAGCGTCCCATCATCACCATCCATCGGTCCGGGGTTGAGGCCACGCCAAGGCCCAGGCCGCGCACCCTAAGGGTTTTGGGCGCGAAGGAAAAGGAGGGGACAAACGGGCTGGCACTGATGGCAGGATGCACCTGCTGTCTTTAGATGCGACCGATAGTTCCGGACATCCACTGCGGGACGGCTGATTTCAGCATGAATTGGAAGGTCGTCGTCCGGTTTTGAAGACACATTTCTGGCGCATCAGCGGGCACGTTCACCCGCCAACTTTCCATAGCTTTCAAAATGGAAGGCGCAAAGAGTTCGGTCGGCACTTCCGCCAAAAAACGAACATCCGTAACACGACCTTCTTCAGTTAAATCATACATGACGAAGGCAGCTCCGACATGGCCCCGCCGAATGGCACCCACCGGATATTCAGGACTAACGAAGCTCGCGCGTTCGAAACCACATTCCTCATCGGTCCTGGAAGGAACAATCCAGCGCGGATGCGGCGCCTTGGGATGCTCACGGTGAGCGGATTGGGTCTGGGTGGCCGGTTTCCCTTGAAGAACAAAGCCCTCCGTCTGCGCCAGAGCTGAGACCGCACCCCACCAGGCGAGAGCTGTTGCATATCCAGGATTGACATTGTCTGGGTCTTGGGGCGGGAAGAGGTCAAGGGCCGCCTCGAGGGTCTGAGAGGCACGCACTGCCCGCTTCTGCCTCACCCAGCGTGGCGTAAAAAAAGCCGTCTGGCACCCTGGACATAATATCGCGATCGCTTCATGGACCTTGGTTCTCTGAAGATCCTGGGTCTTTGACGGTGCCACCATCAGAGTGACAGCGTGGGCCCGCGCCGAGGACACGCGCGCGTTTTTCCAGTCATAGGCCTCGCTGTCGGCATCGCTCAATGCCAGCCAGGCAAGACGGGATAACTCGGTCTCCGACCGGCCTGCTCTCTCGTATTTCCTCAGAGTACGGCGGAGTTTCTGGCGCGCATGTTTCGTTGGGGATGCGATTTGAAGCCGCGCCACGGCCCGAAGCAGATGGGCCTGATTGAGATCGACCGTGGTGTCCCCACTCTCGCCTGCCTCAATCAACGCGTCGGCGATCTCCAGGGAGCGGGCCGAATCCTCGTTGATCAGGCGGATGCCCCGATCGAGAGCCTGCATGGGCGTCTCAGCTGCCGGCCGGTTTTCGCCCTGAAGGTCCACATCGTCCGCCTTGGCCAAACCGCCGACGACCAACGCGATGGCCAAGAGCAGGCTTAAGAACCCAATACTTCCCGTTCCCGGCACGATCCATCCCCTTGTGCCAATTCGTCTTTGCAACCTCTTGGGCAGGGTAGAAGCGCCGAGCACAGGTGTAAAGCTTCAACCCAATGTGGCGATAAGTGCCCTGCAAAATGAAATCCGGCCCTTTTGCAAAGGCCGGATCCTTCCGCACTAAGATTAAGTGTGTTGCCGTGTTCTAGCGCTGCAGGCGGAGATTGAGGCCGAGCAGGTGCTGGCTGAAGGCGCCGAAGGGATCAGTCGATGACCGATCGACAAAATTGTATGCGAAGCGCGCCTGGGCCGACCGATTAATCAGGTAGATCGTCTCAAGGCCGGCCTCGATAACTTCATCGCTCCGTTCAGTACCTTCAAACTGTTGATCGATGAAGTTCAGATCACCGGACACGATCACATTGCGCTTGAACTCATAGTCAGCACCCACACCGACATTGGTCTCGAAAATGCCGACACCAACGGCGAAGGGACCTTCATTGTCCGGTCCGAGATTCTGAATGATTCCTTCGGCAACGATCGTATCCCGAACCGTGCGCTCCACGCTGGCCCGCGCCGTAATCAGCGGCGTCGGATACCATTCTACCCGGGCATCCACGGTCGGCCCGGCGATATCATCCAATTGAACATTGACATCCGGGTCGGTGCTGAAGGCGATGGGCTGACTGTTGTCATAGTTCTGGCGGAGATATCCGGCTGCGATCTCACCGGCAACAAGGTTACTGAACGTGAACTGAACACCGCCCAGAATCTCGACGCCCTCGGAATCCCGATCGACGCCCGTCCGGTCGAAATCTTCGCCCAATACCGAACCGTTGAGAAAGCGACGGCCATTGAGTTCCAACCGCATGAAGGCAGCGTAACCCGGCGAGAAGTCGTAGCCCGCCTCGAAATTCGCAATCACCGTGTTCTGATCCCGGTCGTCATTCGAGGCAACACCATCAATCACACCGTCAACGAGAGCATCGATATCCCCATCAGGAAAGGGCGCGAGACCTGGGAAGGGCAGGATGAACCCATCGGCACCTTCAATCGGACCACCGGCCAGTTCACTGTCCCGGAAATTCCGGTTCTCGAATTCGATACCAACCCCGTAGCTCAGCCGATTGATCCGTGAGTCGAAACGCAGGCCAGCGCGTGTCGTATCGAAAATAACGCGTTCCGCGAAGAAACCTTCATTGACGCCCTCCGTTGTAGACGTCAGATCGGCTTCCGGTGCACCCCGTTGTTCGTGCGACCGCTGGAAGCCGGCGAAGGCCCGAACAGCGGTGCGCTGGCCGATATCAAACCGGGTCTGCACGGAAACATCCGGGTCGGTCGTATTTTCCGAGGTGAGGTCCACGAAAAAACGGCTCCGGTTGCCGGCGGTGACAATCACCTGGTGACGCGACCAGTTGGACGCCAAGGTCAGCCGGGGTGCGATGGCGTAGAAAAATTCGCTCTCGGCATCCTCGAACTGGAATACATTGCTGTCGAAGCCGATTTCATTGTCCAGGGTCCCGAACAGGATAAAGGAACCGACCCGCCGACCGACGGCATCGAATTCGGGACGACGCCGGCTCGCAACGGCGTCCGGGTTCAAAGGACCGCGCAGAAACGTCGCCGAAGGGCGATCCTGCACGCCTTGCGCACGCGCCTCTCCGGCAATGCCGACGACTGCGACCCCAGCGACGGCCAACATCATGGCCAAGGCGGGTTTAAAGAAATTGGATATCAAAACCTTGCTCCCTCGCGATTACGCCACCTACTCCAGGGCAAGGGCGCCCGACATACGCACCCGACGGCAATCGGACCAGTCTTTGGGTGTAACCTTGCAGATCATCCGTTGACCAATGATCCGTATATCACACCCTCAAAGGACGTCACTGCGGGGCTCCTGATCGCCCCCTGACAGCTTCGAACGGTTCCGACAACGCGGCAGGCAATGTGACCCCACACACCCCATGTTTGTATCGATGTCCCCCTGATTCCGCAACCAGAACCCGTTGCATAAGAGCCGCACAGCCGCGCGAATCAGCCCTGCGTCCATGTCGGAATCAGCCCCATGGCATGATCAGGTAAGACCGGTCAGAACAAGCGCTCGGGCACCCGAATAACGTCACCCGGCATGACCCGGATATCCGATTTGGTGGAAACCGCGATTTCCTCCTCGCTGATTTCCCGGCGCAGCACGAAGACCCGGCGTTGATTGGCCCGAGGCGTGTAGCCGCCCGCCGTCGAAACGGCTTTCAGCACCGTCATGCCGGGCTCGAAGGGGTATTGGCCCACCTGCACGACTTCGCCGACGATGAAAAAGGGACGGTAGTTCACAACCTCGATGCTGACCCGCGGGCGAATCAAATAGCCGTCCGCATATTGGTCTTCGACCGCGGTCTCGAACTCCCGCAAGGTCAACCCGCCGCCCTTCACCTCACCGATCAGCGGCAGGGCCACAAAGCCCGTGGTATCCACCTGAAACTCCCCGGAGAGATCTTCCTCACCGAAGACGGTGACCCGCACCCGATCATTGGGGCCAAGCCGATACTCCTCGATGGACGTGGCGCGCAGCTTGGCCTCGAGGGTCTCGTCATTGGCCGTCGCGGCCGGTGCCCAAAGGGAAACGCAGGCAACAATCAACCCAAGGGCGGCAATCCAAACAACCTTCATCCCACTCCAACCTTGTCTCAACGGGGCGCGGCAGATCCGAATGCCGGCCCATCCTTCAACCGTCACCCCCAACCCATGGTCCGGGCATAATTCATGCCAGGAAACGATCGGGCGACGCCGCGACCTCCCATGGGGCAGGGCCAAGGAATGTCTTCCGTGTCGGCCCATCCCGGGCTTTCCCACGATCACTCAGTGTAACAGGCTGTTGGCCAACAACAATGAGGGGTCTGGAGTATCGGCCAAAGGGGGCTTTCAAATCATGCCGAAGCCGACAAACCAACGAACAAGGGCCCGCCCGCAATGGCGAAAACCGTGGGGTCACGCCATGGCGTTTGTGAGGCGTGCAGGCAGCCCCGCAAGACCGACGACACCTTGAGGCCGAAGAGACGGGAGAGCGACTTGCGCGGCCAAGCCGCGTCCCGACAGACCGCCACAGCTGCCTGTGATCATGCCGGCGTCAACGCGTGTGGACACCCCGATATGCGCATTGTTTTACGCTCGGAGGTCAGGTAGACACCCAGTCGTCCTTTGATTTTCCCTAGCCAGTCGGGAGTTCGCGAATGTCGTCCCAGGACGTTGCGCCGATCCGGAAACTTGTCCTGCCCGTTGCTGGCCTCGGCACGCGCGTTCTGCCAGCGACCAAGAGCATTCCGAAGGAAATGCTGCCCGTCGTCGATCGCCCGCTCATCGACTATGCGATCGAGGAGGCTCGTGCCGCCGGCATCGAAGAGTTCATCTTCGTGACCGGCCGGTCCAAGGAAGCCATCGCGGATTATTTCGACCATGCCTTTGAACTTGAAGAAACGCTGAGCAGTAAGAAAAAGACCAATCAGCTGGCCATGCTGGCCGATACGGTGCCCACCGCCGGGAACGCGATCTTCACCCGCCAGCAGCGCCCCTTGGGCCTTGGCCATGCCATTTGGTGTGCGCGCAATATCGTGGGCAACGAGCCTTTCGCCATCAGCCTGCCGGACATGCTCCTGGACGCTACACCGTCCTGTCTGGCGCAAACGGTCGACGCCTATCATCGCTCGGGCGGTGCCAACATCATCGCCGTCGAAGAAGTCCCCCGCGAGCACACCAACCGGTACGGCATTGTCGATACGGGCGAGACGAAAGACGGCTTGATTGAAGTCAAAGGCCTTGTCGAGAAACCCGCGCCGGAAGAAGCGCCCTCCAACCTGATGATCCTGGGGCGCTATATTCTCCGTCCCGAGATCTTCACCTATCTTGAGGATCAGGGGCCCGGCGCCGGCAATGAAATTCAGCTGACCGACAGTATGATCCGGATGATCGGCACGAGCCCGTTCTACGCGTTCAAATATGACGGAACGACCTACGATTGCGGCGACAAGCTGGGCTATCTGGAGGCCAACATCGCCATTGGTCTGAAGCACTCGGAACTGGGGGGCCAAGTCAAGACGCTCCTCAAACGCTTCTCCTGCTGACGACCTGTTTTTCTCCCGCGCCGGCGATGGAGTGAAACGGAACCATGGGCACCTTCACCCTTTACGGCATTTATTGGCTGGCTGATCTGTTTTTGAATTTCGCGGCCCATGGTTTCGTTGCGGCGCTTTTGGCCGCGCTGCTTGCGTTCCGGGGCAAGGCCCCGAAGCTCGGCACCGTCTTTCTGGCCGGCGCCTGTGTCGCCGGGGTTTGGACCGTCATTTCCCTTCTGGAACCCGCCCCCACCGGTGCCAGCGAGACCCCGACCGGCCAGCGGATGCGCCTCCTGTCGTTCAACATTCTGGACGGACACGGCAATGGCGAGGCGAAAGCCGCCTTCATTCGGGCCACGGAACCGGACGTGGTTTTTCTCCAGGAATCCCGTCGGCTTTCCCGCAGCGGCCTGAAGGAAGCCCTGAGTGCCCTCTACCCCTATCGGGCAACGCTCAAGCCTTACAGCTTGCGCATCTATGCGCGCTATCCCCTCTCCCGGCCCGTTCCGGTCGTCGACGCCAGCCCCGGCATCCGGGGCTTTCGGGTGACGATGGAGGCCGAAAGGCAAGCCGTCACGCTCGTCAATGTTCAGGTCACCCGGCCCGGCGATTTCCGGAAATTCCGCCGCCGGCAGACCGAATACCGGCAAATCGCCCAGGCGATCCGGGATCTGGAAGGACCGGTGATTGTCGCGGGCGATTTCAACGCCAGCCATTTTTCACTGGCGTTTCAACGGTTTCTGCGCCGGGCCGCGCTGCGCAGCATCCATCCCGGCTGGTGGGCCTGGGACACGACCTGGCCGGCCTTTCTGCCCGCGTTCGGGCTCCAGATTGACCATGTGCTGTTCCGGGGTCCCCTCCGTCCCCTCGATCAGCGCAGCGGCCCCTCCCACGGCTCCAATCATAGACCTTTGGTTGTTGATCTGGATCTGAGGGCGCTCTGATCCTGTCAAGGGCCCCGGACGCAGATATTGACAGGAACCGTGCGGGCGATATGCAGGGGAATGAAGATTGCACTCCTTCTGTCATCTCGGGCAGGAAAGGCATCACCCCGGCGTTCCATGGTTTGGAGCAGTCTTTCCAAGACTTCCCCCATGATACGCTGCTGTCCGGCGCGCTTGGTGGTCTCCAAACGCCTTGAGAACCGGCACCCGTACCCCAGAACGAAAGAGACGATATGCGCGTTGCGATGATAGGCACCGGTTATGTGGGTTTGGTCTCAGGAGCCTGCTTTTCCGATTTCGGCCACGAAGTGACCTGCGTTGACACAAATGAAGAAAAGATCGCCAAGCTCAGGGCCGGCATCATCCCGATCTATGAACCGGGTCTCGAAGCCCTCGTCAGCGACAATGTGAAAGCCGGCCGGTTGTCCTTTTCGACCAATCTCGCCGAGGCCGTGCCGGGAGCCGATGCCGTGTTCATCGCCGTGGGCACCCCGAGCCGCCGGGGCGACGGCTTTGCCGATTTGTCCTATGTGTTCGCCGCCGCCAAGGAAATCGCCAGCGCCCTTGAGGGCTATACGGTCGTGGTCAACAAATCGACCGTGCCCGTGGGCACCGGGCAGAAGGTTCACGACATCATCTCCGAACACCGTCCGGATGCAGATTTCGACGTGGCGTCCAATCCGGAATTCCTGCGCGAGGGTTCCGCGATCGAGGATTTCATGCGCCCCGACCGGGTGGTCGTGGGCACCGACAGCGATCGGGCACGCGCGGTGATCCGGGAGCTCTACCGGGCGCTCTATCTGCGGGAAACGCCCATCCTGTTCACGACCCGGGAAACGTCCGAACTCATCAAATATGCCGCCAACGCCTATCTCGCCACGAAGATCACCTTCATCAACGAGATGTCGGATCTGTGCGAAAAAGTGGGCGCGGACATCAAGGATGTGAGCCGGGGCATCGGGCTTGACGGACGCATTGGCCGCAAATTCCTCCATGCCGGGCCCGGTTTCGGGGGCTCCTGCTTTCCCAAGGATACGCTCGCTCTCGTTCAGACGGCACGGGAATCCGGCTCCCCGACCCGGATCGTCGAATCCGTGATCGACGTGAACGACCACCGCAAAAGACGCATGGCCCAGAAAGTTATCGCCGCCTGCGGCGGGTCCGTCCGGGACAAGACCATTGCCGTCCTCGGCTTGACCTTCAAGCCCAACACGGACGATATGCGCGAAGCGCCCAGCCTCGACGTCATTCCCGTCCTGCAGGAAAACGGCGCCCGGATCCGCGCGTTCGACCCGGAGGGCATGGAGGAGGCCCGCAAGCATTTCGAGGACATCGAATATTGCAAGGACGCCTATGACACCATCCGCGAAAGCGATGCCGTCACCATTTTGACGGAATGGAACGAGTTTCGCGCGCTGGATCTGGCGCGGGTCAAGCAATTATTGCGCAGGTCGACCATGGTCGACCTGCGCAACATCTACGACCCGGAAGACATGCGGCGCCTCGGCATCGACTATCACTGTGTGGGCCGGCCCTATCTTCCGCTAACGGACGAATAGAAGCCTGCAGGACCCTCGCCGACGGGACCACCGCGGGACTTACGTCGAATAATACCGCCGGTAGGTCTTGTATTTTTTGCGATCCTGGCCGTAGGCCGAGTGACGGCGCAGATGCGCGCGGGTCAGCACCGTGCCCACGACCGGCGCGCCCGCCTTCCTCAGTTCCGACAGCGCATCCCGCACGGCTTCCCGGGGCGTGTGCTCCCAGCGCACGGCAAAGACCAGCTTATCCAGCAGACGGACGATCTGCTTCGTGTCATTGACCGGGAGAACAGGCGCCGTGTCGAGGATGATCAGGTCGTAGGTATCGCGGAGCTGATCAAGCAGCGTGGTCATCCGTCTGGAATTGAGCAGGTCCGGAGGATTGATCGCCTTTTGGGCCACGGCAAGAATGTCGAGATCGGTAAGGTCATCCCGACGGATCGCGGTCTCCAGGGCACAGTCCTCCGACAGATGCTCCACGAGGCCCACCGTCGGCGTGCCGAACCCCAGCAGTTTGGTCACGCTCGGATGGCGCAGATCCGCATCGATCAGAATGGTCTTCTGCCCGCGCTTGGCGGCAATCCGCGCGGCACTCGTCGCCAGGGTCGTCTTGCCTTCGGCGGGCAACGCCGATGTCAGACCAATGACTTTCGGCGGATTGTCCACATCCGACATTTTGAGGGCGGTCAGAAAGCCGCGCACGGATTCCGAATAGGCGGAAAGCGGCTTCTCAACCGCAAGGTCGAGGGGGTTGCCGCCGGCGCGCTTCACCTTGGCCGCCACTTCCGCAACGACGGCCAGATTGGGCAGCCCGACGCTCCGCTCCAGATCTTCGGGACGACCGAACCCGTTGTCGATGTGCTCGGCCGCGAAGGCCAGGAGCAGACCCGTGATCAACGCCGTGGGCGCCATGATCATCAGGATCATCCCCGCCGGGGGAAAGCTCGGCCGCGACGGCACGGGCGCCGTGGACAGGACCCGAACGTCAAGCGATTGCCCCGCCGCTTCTTTCTGACGCTCGTTCAGTTGAGCCCGATAGGTTTCATAGAGCTGCCGGCTTGAGAGAGCCGTGTGTTCCAGTTCCAGGAGGCGGATCGCAATGGCACGAGTATCATCCGCCTGCGCCCCATTGCCATTCTGGACCGGCGCGGGCGTCGCTCCATTGCCGTTGGCCTCCGCCTTAATCTTGGCGTCGATGGTGCGCAACTGGGCCTGCAACTCGATGACGCGGGCATCTTCCGCGCCGAATTCCTGGATCAGTTGGGTCTCGCGCGCCTGAAGCACCGCCTGGTGTTGGCGAAAGGCCTCGATGATCGGATTGGCACCGTTCTCTGCTTGAGGAGCGCTGGGCCCCTCACTCCCTTCGCCCTGGTCAGGACTCTGGCTTGCCTCTTCCGAGGCCGCATCGGCGGGCGCCTCCGCTTGGAGGGTCCCGGGCCGGTCCAGTCCCTGGGCGCGTTTATAGGCGGCGAGCGCCTGCTCCGCCTCCAGCACTTGGGCGCCGAGATCGCGCAACCGTGCCGACAGCCATGCCGTTTCCTGACGGGTTGCTTCAAACCGCGATTCCAGTTGGTAGGTCGCGTATTTCTCGGCAACGGCATTGGCAATGCGGGCCGCCAGTGCCGGATCCTCGGAGACAAACCCGATTTCAATGGCCGTCGACCGGCCCCGCACACGGACGATCAAACCGTCGAGAAAACGATTGATCTGCGTTTCCAAATCCTCGGTGCGCGGCTGCGCCACCGGTCCTTGCGGCGCGGGGGTGCGCAGCAGGCGGGTCGGGTTCAGCCGGGAGATCCAGGAGGGTGCGGGCGGCGGCGGATTGAACGTCGTATCATTGGCAAGATCCAGTGTACGGATCACCTGCTCCGCCAAATAACGGGAGCGGATGATCTGGACCTGATTCTCGATCAGCGATGCATCGACCGGGGCGCCCCCTGGCGCGGGATCGCCGTCCCCCGCCCGCTCCTCCCGCGGATCGACCAGAACCAGGGCCACGGACGTGTAGTAGGGCGTCATCTGAACCAGAACGAGCCCCGTCAGAAGCAGCAGCGTGACTGTCGTACCGAGCACCACGGCCCAGCGCACACGGATAGCATGTAGAAACGCGGCCAGGATCGAGGTCTTCGGTTGAGACAAGGCAACCGCATCACCCAGAGGGCGACGAAAGGGGACGGACGCGTTCGGAACAGGGGGATGCGGTTTGTTCATACTTCAATCTGTTCAGGGACTCACAACCGCAGGATTGAGCTTTCCTGCCACATGGTGCGTGAAATCAAACGATGTGCCGTTGGGGTTCACCGGGCGGTCATGATGATCCTGTGCGCTCTCCCCCTTTGAGCGTGTGACCATAGTCGGCGCCTTCCACACTCTCCGTAGAGGGCGGCGCGACGGACCGATATTTCTCCAGGCCCTGTCATCGTCCAATTGGCGCAGCAGCGCAAGCAACATAAGAGATTATGAACCCACATTATTCGACGGAAAAAAGGCCATCCCCATGGTTCTAAAACGGCACAGGGAGGCCGGGCGGCTTCAGGGACACGCACGCATGGATTTCCGCCCCGGCAGGCGCGTGCCCTCGCGCCTTCCGCCATCGCGCCTTCCCCGCTCACGCCTGGGCCACGGCGGGAAGCCGCCCGATCGGCGAGACCCAGAAAATTTAGGGAAAACTCTCATCGATCTTTCCACAAGTATCCATCAATCTTGGCACAAGTGCTCCTCAATCTTGATGGAAGTAATTCTAAAAGGCCCCTCCCTGATTTAGCGCCGATCTAAGGCGCATCATCAATATTCACGACATCACACTGGGGGGATGTCGTGATGAAACGTGTATTCTACAGCGTCTGCTTGTCGGTCGCGGCCCTGAGTCTGTCCGGCTGCATCGGTTTTCCATTGCCCAAGAGCTCCAATCTGCAGGTGAGCCACGAATACCGGCCGCCACGGGGTCTGGTTGCCTTCTGCCAGGCGGAGGCGAGTCGATGCTTCGGTCCGGAGGCCCTCGAGACGGCCCCTTCCGCGATCCCGTCCGGGCGGCCGATGGTGTTGAGCCCGGCCCGCATGCTGGAGCTCGCTCATGTCAATGCCGAGATCAATCAACGGATCGCGCCACGCAGCGACATGGAAGCCTTCGGCAAGATTGATCACTGGACAGATCAAACAGCGGAAGGCGACTGCGACGACTATGTCATGACCAAGCGCGCCGAACTCCTGGGCCGGGGCTGGCCCCAAAGCGCCCTGCTCATCGTGCTCGCCGATACCGAACAAGGGGAACGGCATGTCGTCCTGATGGCGGTTACCAACCGGGGCGATTTCATCCTCGACAACCGTTTCGATGAGGTCGTGCCCTGGGAAGATCTGCCCTATCACTGGATCGCCCGCCAGGCACCCGGTGACCTCTTGCGCTGGCACCGGGTGAAGCCGACGCGGCGGCGCAACATCGACCGGGAGGCCATAAGGCTGGCGCGCCGCTTTCCATGACACGCGCAAGACCCGTCGGCGCGAGCGTCAGCCGGGCGTTCACGCCGGCCTTGCCCGATAGGCATAGTGCATGCCGGCGCGGATGGCCTCGGGCAGATCGGGCCGCCGCGACCTTGGAATGAGGAAAGTGGCGATCGCAAAGAGATCGGCAAAGATCCGGTGGCTTTCGGCGGTACGGCGCAAATAGTCCTGACCCGAACTGCCGCCGGTCCCGATCTTGTGCCCGATCATGCGCACGGCCATGAGGGCGTGGCGATGGCGCCACGTGGCCATGGCCTCGTCAATATCCATCAGGGTCGAAAGCACCTTGAAGGGTACCTGCAGGATCGGCTCATCCCGATACAGATTGATGAACAGCGCCGCCTGCAGGGCCGGGCGTGTCAGGCTCCATCCCTCCCCGGGGGCATCCCTGCTCTCATCCATGATGGCGCCCAGGGCGTTGCGGGATTTCACGATGGAGGCCCGCTGGCGCGCGCGCTCCTCCTCCGCAAGGCTCGGATGGTTTTCGATCACGGCAAGGTCGTCGGCCAGCATCGCGTCGAGGGCGGCCGTATAGGCGTGATGAAAGGCAAAGTCCCGGTCCGCCAGAAAAGGCGTGCGGGCAAGCCACCGATCCAACATGTCCCGCAAGGAAGGACGTTCCTCCTGGACTGCAATCCGTGCCTGTTCCGTAGGCGTCAGGTCCTCCTCGAAACCGCCGGTCTTGAACGGCAGGCGCGCCTCTCGTGTGAGACCCAGGCGCATCTCGATGAGGCGGAACTGGGCGCTCTGGAAGCCCGAGGCCGGAACGAGCAGATCCCGGAATTCCAGAAAATCCATCGGCGTCATGGTCTCCAGCACATCCACCTGATGGATCAAAAGGCGCATGACGGCAAGGATGCGCTCCAAGGCCGCCAGGGCCTGGGCCAGATGGGCCTCATCCATGACCGGATCATCGAAAACGTCCTCGATCAGATCGAGTTCCGTCAGGATCTGCTTGAACCACAGCTCATAGGTCTGATGGACGATGATGAACAGCATCTCGTCATGGGCGGGCCGGCCGGCGCGCTGGCTCTCGGGCGTCTGCAGGCTGAGGAGCTTTTCCGTCTTGAGATAATCCGCATAGTTCATGGGCGGGACCTCGAAAGCATGGCGGGGAACCGGGAGACATCTCAGGTGGGAATCTTACTGCAATTCGCCGTGACGGACCATGATCCTCAAGGTGCGGGGCTTTTCACCGCCATGGGAATGCCGGAGACCATAAACTCCACATGGTCGGCAATGGCCGCGACCTGCTGGTTGAGCCGGCCCTGGGCATCGCGGAACCGGCGCCCCAGCGCGTTGTCGGGCACGAGGCCCAAACCCACCTCGTTGGAGACGAACAGGACGGTCCCCTGCCCCTCATCCAGAGCCGCCACCAGGCGCGAGGCTTCGTCCTCCGCATCAAGATCTTTCATGAGCAGATTGCTGAGCCATAAAGTGAGACAGTCGACGAGAATGACCGTCTCTGCCTGCCGTTCCACCCGCAGAAGCGCGACAAGATCGAGGGGCTCCTCGGCGGTTTCCCATCGCGGATCCCGGCTCTCCTGGTGCTTGGCGATGCGGTCCGCCATTTCGTCGTCAAAGGCCTGGGCCGTCGCCACATAGAGGTGCCGATCGGCTTCCAGGGCGAGACCCAGCTGTTCGGCACGGGAACTTTTCCCGGACCGGGCGCCGCCGAGGATCAGATGGATCGCTGCGTCTTTGACCATGGACGCTCCTCGGGCCTAAAGGTCGGTCTCGGGCGCGCCGTCGGATGCCTCGCCGGAGACTGCGACAAAGGCCGCCAGAATATCCCGGAAGACGGAGGCGAACCGGAAGAAAGGATCCGTGCGGATATTGATGCTGAGCGCGATGGCCATATCGTGCTCCGGCACGACCATGAGCCAGCATTGGGCCCCCTTGGACACGCCGCCATGATTGAGATTCACGATCTCGCCCACCCCCTCGACACGCACCGTCTTGCGACGCCAGCCCACCGCATAGTCCTGCTCATTGACCTCACCATTGGCAAGGCGCACCGGTGTCCAGAAATCCTCTCTGGTTTCAGGCCTCACGAACGCATCATCAAGCCAGGCCCCGCCGATCATCACCAGATCCGACGGTGTCGACAAAAGCCCGCCGCCCGCCAGCCGATGGCTCAGATCGACCTTGCGCCAGGGTTTGAAACGATCCTCTTTGCGTTGATAGAACTGGGCCGTTCTGTCGCGCAGATCCGCGCGCTCGCCGGGTTCCGTGTGGCTTAAGTCCAAGGGGCTCAGGACCCGCCCCTCAAGGAGGGCCGCGTAAGGGACCCCGGCCGCCGCCTGCATCGCGGCACTGAGCAGCACGGTATCATAGGTCGAATAGTGAAAATCCGTCCCCGGCTCAAACAGCAGGGGCGCGCCGTCGAACACCTCAAGGGACTGCGCCACATCATCGTAGTGGTCCCGCAAGGCCAGGCTGTGATAAAGGCCCCAGCCGTCTTCATTCTCTTTGTACCCCACAATCCCCGCCGTGTGGGATGCGAGTTGCCGAGGGGTCAGGGCGTCCCAAGCCGGGTTCGGCCAGGTCTCCCGGTAGCGGGACAAGGGCGCGTCCAGCTCCATAACGCCGGCATCGACAAGCCGGGCGAGAATCGTGGCGGTCACCGCCTTCGACGTCGAGCCGATGCGGAACAGGGTCTGCGTGGAGACCGCCCGGCCCGCTTCGATATCCGCCCAGCCTTGAGCCGCGGCCCAGACAAGGCGCCCCTCGACCGCGACCGCCGCCGAAAGGGCCGGCGCCAGGATCTCGGCGCGTTTGGCGGCCAAGGCCTGCTCGGCCCGGGCTGCGGCATCGGCATAGGCGGGATCGCGCAGATCCCGGTCGATGGGGGCTTCCGCCGGCAACGCGGTCCAGCCAAAGGGCAGCCGCCAAGCCTCGTTATTCTGGGAATACCAGCCGTAGAGGGGCCACGCCGTCCAAAGGGCGGCCGCGAGAACACCCAAGACGCCCATCCACAGGACGCGCTTGAGAACAGAACGAAAACCGGACACGGGGTTCCCTCCCTTCGAGACGGACTGGCCTATGAAACAGACGGGCCTTTGAAACGCACTGGTTCCGTCGGCCGCCCATGGTAGGCTTGGGGCCAGCAACAATGCCAGGGGAGACCAACATGGAACGGCGTTCGATCACCAGGATCTTGGCTTTGACAATTTTCGCCCTTGTGGCGTTTCCAGGCGCGGGCCAAGCCGAACCGATCGATTACTACCGCCTGTCCGATACGGTGTATGACCCAGCCATCCCGACACCGGATGCCTTTCTGGGCCATGGCCTGGGCGACAAGCCCGTCCGCTATCAGGCCATGGTCGCCTATCTGCGGCAGATTGCCGAGCTGTCGCCCCGGATCACGGCGGAGACGATCGGCACCAGCCATGAGGGCCGGCCCATCCTGTTGATGACGGCCTCATCGGCCGAGAACCAGGCCCGCATCGAGGAGATCCGCACCGACCATCTGCGCGATCCCGGCAATCCGGATCTGCCGGTCGTCACCTGGATCAATTACGGCGTGCACGGTGCGGAATCCGCCAGCATGGATGCGCTGATCCCGACCATCTATCATTTGGCGGCGGCCCAGGGCGCGGAGATCGATGCCCTGCTCGACGGCTCTGTCATCCTGGCCGTCGGCGTCTTGAACCCGGACGGTCATGTCCGCAGAATCGACCATGTGGAGAAATTCTCCGGCCGCGTCCCGGTCGTCAATCCCGATCACGTGCAGCACCAGCTCTGGATCGAGGCGCGGACAAATCACTACTGGCTCGACCTGAACCGGCAATGGCTCCTTGTCACGCAGCCTGAGTCCCAGGCCTGGACCAGCGCCTGGCACCGCTGGAAAGCCCATGTGTCGGGGGACTATCATGAGATGGGCACGAACGCGACCTACTACTTCCATCCTGGGACGCCGAGCCGCTTCAACCCGATCATCCCGGACCGTTCCCGCGAAATCCTCCAGGACATCGCGGGCTACCATGTGCGCTTCATGGACAGCGAGGCGAAGCTCTTTTTCACCGAAGAACTGTTCGACAATTTCTATATCGGCAAGGGCTCGACCTATCCCCATGTCAATGGCTCGATCGGCTTCCTGTATGAAACGGGGGCGGCCCGAGGCGGCCGGATCGAGAGCGTGAACGGGGAACGGACCTATGCGGATAATATCCGCACCCATTTCCGCACAAGCCTGACCACCATGGAAGGGGCCTTGGGCGAAAAAGCCCAGGTCAAGGCCTATCGCCGGGAATTCCTGGCCAGCGCAAGGCGGGCAGCCCGGGCGGACAACATCCGGGGCTGGGTTGTCGACGCTCCCGGCGATCCGGTGCGCCTCCATAAGTTCAAGACCCTCCTCACCCTCCACGACATCCAGGCCCATGCCCTGAGCCGCAGCCTATCCATCCGCACCCAGACCTATCAGGCGGGCGAAGCGCTTGTGATCCCCATGGATCAGCCCCAATACCGCCTGATCAAAGGGATCATGGAACGGGTTACGGAATTCGAGGACCCGGTCTTTTACGATGTTTCCGGATGGACCCTGCCCCTCGCCTATGGGCTGCGCCACGAACCGCTGACCCGTGGCCTTTATGACGATGCCCTGCTGGGTGCCGCCATCGCCGACATCCCGGAACCGCGCCCGGCGGCGCCGCCTCGGGCCGCCTATGGCTACATGTTCGACTGGGCCCATTTCAACGCGCCGCGCGCCCTTTATCGTCTCCTGGACAAGGAGCTGATCGTCCGGGCTGCTTTCGCGCCGGTGAAAGTGGAAACGACAGAGGGCACCGTCGCCTTCGGACGCGGATCGATTTTCGTTCCCTTCGAGCGCCAGAAACTGTCTCGGGAAGAAATCCACACCCTGGTCTCGACATTCGGCGATCTGGACGGCCTTCCGGTCTATGCCGTCACAAGCGGCTTGAGCCCTGAGCCGGGGAAAGACCTGGGCGCCCCCCGATCCTTCCGACCACTGAAAAAGCCCGAGGTCCTGCTTCTGTTCACGGAGGGCCCCGGCAGCGGGAGTTCGCTCAGCCGGTATGATGTGGGCGAGGTCTGGCACCTGCTCGACCACCGGATGGAAATCCCCGTCGCCATGCGCACGGTCCGCAGCATCCAGGGCGTGGATTGGTCCCGCTATACCCATGTCATCCTGGCGGGGGGCCGGGTCAGCCTGCCGGAAAACGTGGAAGCGCGCATGAAACAATGGATCCGCGAACAGGGCGGCGTCCTGATCGCGGCACGCGGCACGGCCAAGACCGTCCAGGAAAGCTTCCTTCAGTCCTCATCCGATGATGCGCCGCCACCGGACGACGCGAAGACGTCCGACAGCGAGGAAACGGACGGGACCGATACCACCGATCGCCACGATTATGGCGAACTGGACAAACGCAATGCGGAACATGTGATCGGCGGCGCGATTTTCGAAGGCGATCTGGACATCACCCATCCCATGGGCTTCGGCTACCGGGACCGGCGCATCGCCAGCCACCGCAACACGACCCTGGTGCTCGACGCACCGGACAATCCGGTGGCGACAGTCGTGCGTTACACGGACAGCCCGCTCCTCACGGGCTACGCCTCGCAAAAACGCATCGACGAGATCAAGGGCACACCGATGATGATTGCCGAGCGAATGGGCGCCGGCGCCGTGGTCTTGATCACCGACAATCTCAATTTCCGCGGTACGTTCCTGGGCACCTCGAAACTGTTCCTGAACACGCTGTTCTTCTCCCATCTGGTCGACACGCCCAGAAGCGACGCCATGGATCAATGACCCTGCCCCGCCATGGCAGATAAGAGGTTGAAGGCGGGGTCAACAGGGTGGATAAAGACGACCCCGTTTCACAGCCTTGGGGCCAGCACCTCGGGGCCAGCGCCCTGGATCAGAACCCGGGGCCAGAATCCGGGGATTGACGCAACTGGATGGGTTGGAGACACGCGGCCGCCTCCCCGTCCTGTTCTCCTCGATATGCCCATGATCGGACAAAACCCCATGAGATCCTTGATCCTGTTCCTTGCCCTGACCATCGCCCCGGCAGCGGTCGGCGCCCAGCCCACCGAAGCCGTCAGTACCGAAAAGGGATTGGAGCGGCTTCTCGGGCTCAATGATCGCCAGGCCGAAGGACCGTCAAATCTCGGCGAGTGCCAAAAGGCCTGTGAAGAGGACGAGAGCTGCCGCTCCTTTACCTATATCAAGCCTAAGAAAGCGGACGGCAAAGGCCAGTGCTGGGTGCGGGACACCGTCACGCCGGGATGGTCGGCCTCCTGCTGCGTGTCCGGCGTCCGGACAGATGCGATCCCCGCGCAGGCCCGGATCTTCGAGGACATCGCCATGGGCCCGTCCTCCGAAGACGGAACGACGGCCCAAGGTGCCTCGAAAACGGTGGGCCTTGATCTGTGCCTGGAAAACGGCCTCGTCTGTGGCTGGCCCACGGCCCATGCCTATTGCAAGGATCAGGGCCTGGGTGCCGCCCTGGACTACACGGTGAAGCGCCAGGCACCGCCGACACTCCCTCTTGACGGCGGCGGCCGTTGCACGGGCGTCTTCTGCCACCGGATCAAGAGCATCACCTGTGCGCCTGGGGAGGAAGACGATGACACGGATCAATCCGGAACGGATGGCGGCTGAAATCGACGGGGACTTCGTCGTTTTTCTCATCGGGATGCGGATCAACAAGCCCTGGAAAGTCTGGAAATGGCTGCCCGTGGCCCGGGCGATGCCCCGGATGCTGATTGAACTGGCCCAGCAGCCGGATCTCGGTCTGCTCCATGCCCGAACCCATTTCGGGTTTCCGAACATTTTCCTGGTTCAATATTGGCGCAGCTTCGATCACCTGGAAGCCTATGCCCGCGCCTCGGATCACGCCCATCTGCCGGCCTGGCAGGCCTTCACGAAGGCCATTTCAGGCACCGACGACGTGGGCATCTGGCATGAGACCTATCTCATCGCCGATGGTGCTTATGAGACGGTCTATGCCGGCATGCCGCCCTTCGGTCTCGGCCAGGCCGGCCGGCTCGTGCCGGCGACCGGCCACAAGGCGAGTGCGCGCGAACGGATCCGCAAGGCCGGAACCGACGCGAGCGCCTCACCCTGACCGTCCGAAACCGATTTATTGGCGCACGAAGGCCTTGCCGACGATCTTCCACTGGCCATTGACCTTGGCGAGCGTCAGGGCGTCATAGAAGCGGTCCGTATACCGAAACAGGACAACGGCCAGGCGACCGTCCACCATTTCCATTTCGATGATCTCACCGTCACGCTCCGTGCCCGGCGGATCTTCACGGGAGGCCCAGTCCGCCAGGATCTCGCCCATGTCTTTCCAGGAGCGCAGGCTCTCGGTGCCGTCGTCCTGTTTCATCACGCCCACCATGGTGGCGTGCTCCGCGGCGAACGCCCGATTGAGACGCTCGCTGCTCGCCTCACCTTGCCCATGGAAATAGTCCATGACCCGTGCCTTGATGGCCTCCCGGTCCGCCGCTTCATCCGCATGGGCACCGGTCGTTGCCATCATCACAAACGCCAACGCCGCGAAAAATCTGACAGATTGACCGCCGATCATCTTCTTTTCCTCCCCAATTTCGAGATGCGGGCTCACCGTTTGCCATGATCATGGCCACATTCGGGCGCGGGCACCGCGAGGACCGGCGGAGGCAAACCATTCGCAAGGGAACGGCTCCGCTTCAAAAATCGGACGGAGGGGATGGGCCCGCTTCCCGCCTCTCCCCCCTCATAGGCAAAGGAAGGCCGGACCCTCCTTGAAAAGACAGGCCTTTTCACGGTTTTGATGTGTGATTTGAGCACTCGCCTTCGCGTACGGTATGCTTGCCGGACTAACCAACAACGATAAGAGGAGACGCCAAAGATGAGCGTGTACAAAGTCATCGAACTGATCGGTACGAGCGCGACCAGCTGGGAGGAAGCGGCGAAATCCGCGATTGCCCAGGCCGGCCAGTCCTTGCGGGACCTCCGGGTGGCGGAAGTGACGGAAATGGACGTAGCCCTGACGGCCGATGGTGAGATCGAAGCGTTCCGGACCAAGGTCAAGGTCAGCTTCAAGCATGAAGGCTGACGACCGGCCCTGAGGGTTTTCCAGGCAAGATCACGGTGATCCTATAATGCGGGGCCGTAAGCGGACCCCGCATTATCCAGATGCGTCGCTTCTGTGCGGGGGGCGATGTCGCCCGCGATCAATCCGTGTCCTTGAACTCACCAACAAGGGTGGTCAGGGTGGATTTGGCGTCGCCGAAAATCATATAGCTGTTGGGCTTGTAGAAGAGCCCGTTCTCGACACCGGAAAAGCCCGGGTTCATCGATCTTTTCAGGACAAAGACAGTTTTCGCCCCGGCGGCATCGATGATCGGCATGCCGTAAAGGGGGCTGCCCTTGTCTTCCTTGGCGGCCGGATTGACCACGTCATTGGCGCCGATCACGATGGCCACATCAATGGTGTCCATGGTCGGGTTGACGTCGCCGGGTTCCACCAATTGTTCGTATGGCACACTGGCTTCCGCCAACAGAACATTCATGTGGCCCGGCATCCGTCCCGCCACGGGATGGATCACATAACGCACCTCGGCGCCGTTATGTTCCAGAAGATCCGCCAATTCCTTGACCGCGTGCTGGGCTTGGGCGACCGCCATGCCGTAGCCGGGAATGAAAACGATGTTGCGGGCCGCTTCGAGCACATAATAGGCGTCATTGACGCTCATGGGCTTGACCTCGCCCTCGATCTCCACCGCGCCGGAGCTGGCGACGGGGGTGCCGAGGCCGCCAAACAGCACATTGGGCAGAGACCTGTTCATGGCCTTGCACATGATCCGTGTCAGGATCAAGCCGCTGGCACCGACCAGGGCCCCGGTCACCACGAGGACGGTATTGGCGAGCGCGAAGCCTGCCATGCTGGCCGCGACGCCCGAATAGGAATTGAGGAGCGAGACCACGATCGGCATGTCTGCCCCGCCGATGCGCACCACCGCCAGGACACCCAAAATGAGCGACAGGGCCGACAACACCAGCAGGATCGACAGCTGCATGTCGGGCATGAAGGTGAAGCCCAAGACCAGGACAAGGGAGACGGCGAGCAGTCCCGCACTCGTCAAAAGCTGCAGCGGGAAGATAATGGGCCGCCCCGGCAGACGCTCCGCGAGCTTGCCGAAGGCGATCAGACTGCCCGTGAAGGAAATGCCGCCAATCAAGACCGCCAGGCCGATCGCCAAGGCGACAATCGGCGAAGCGGCTCCCGAGCGCAGGAATTCCGCGACCCCGACCAGCAGGCTCGCCGCCCCGCCAAGGCCGTTGAACAGGGCCACCAGTTCGGGCATGGAGGTCATGCGCACGCTATAGGCCAAGGCCACGCCAATCCCGGTGCCGACCACGATGCCGATGGCGATCCACTCGAATTGCAGGCCGCCCACGGCGAGCGTGGTGACCACGGCCACCAACATGCCGAGCGCCGACACCCCATTGCCGAGGCGCGCCGTTTCCCTGTTGCCCAGGAGTTTCAGGCCAAAGATGAACAGGAGCGTCGCCGCAATATAGGCGCCGTCGACAAAAGTCAGGGTCAGGACGCTATCGCTTGTCATGTCAGGGGTCATCAGGCCGCACCATCCTTCTTACCGGCACCGCTCTGGCCCGTCTTGAACATGGCCAACATCCGGTCGGTCACCAGGTAACCGCCCACCACATTGACCGTTGCGCAGACGACCGCCGCGGTGCCGAGAACGACCGCCACGGTCCCTTCCGACCCGGCCGCGAGCAAGCCGCCGACAAGCGTGATGCCGGAAATGGCGTTGGAGCCCGACATGAGGGGCGTATGCAATTGACTGGGGATCCGGCGGATCAGCTCCACCCCCAAAAGCACAGCCAGAACGAAAATGAAAAACAGCACGCCAGCTCTCCTTGTCCGATCGGCCTGATCGGCCGGGGTCGTTCTCTGGGGCCGTCAGCGACCAGGCGTCAGAGTCCCGCCCCTGATCGACGCATCGGTGGCCTAACCTTCAGTAAAGGCGAAGTCGCCGGGCCCATGCAATGGGCGATTAGGGACGCCGTCCCAAGGGAGGCGCGCGACGGGATCCCCCGGCGCCCTCTTCACCCTCCGGGCGGCGGCGCCCCAGCGCGCCGACATTGAAGTCCTGGTATTCCGGGACCCAGGCGGACGCCCGCGCCTGGGCCTCCTCCCAATCGGTCGCCGACAGAGCCGCGTTCAGTTCGGCGAGCAGGGCCTCGGGCGGCTCATTGACCCCCTCGATGGCCGATTTCTGGGACAACAGATACCATTTCCCAGCCTCGATCGGATCGCGGGACACGCCGACCCCTTGCAGGGTCAAGGTGGCGAGCAGCTCCTGGGCTTGGCTTTCATTGGATTGCACGGCGAGCATCAACCAGCGGACCGCCTCCGCGTAGTCGGCCTGCGCCCCGGGCCCGTCCTTTTCGCTGCCCTGCTCCACAAGGCATTCCGCGAGATAGACCTGCGCCAGTTCCCAGCCACGGCCGATCTTGGCCAGACGTTCAAAGGCCGGCAGCGCCGTGGCGCAATCGCCCTCCTCCTTGGCAGCAAGGGCGACCTGAAACGCGTCGGTGGCCGACAGCCGGCCCTTCGGCTCGGCGCCGCCGCCGCACCCCGCGAGCACCAGGGCGCCGGCGATCCCGGCCATGGTGCAAGCACGCTGCTGGATCGCGGCGCGCACGCCCCTGCTTTGGGGCCGCTCGTCGCCTCTTCCGGACCGATCAGACATGGAACCTCCCAACCCGGCGGCCCCACGCCGCCCAACGACTTTCGTCATAACTTAAACCGATCCAGGCCGCGAACCATCAGGCGACCAGGACTCCCTCGTCTTCCGCAAGGCAGTCGGCCGGGATGCATTCAAGCCGTTCGAGCGACGGAAGATAGACATACCGGGTTCCACAATAAGGACACACGATCGAATCTTCGTCACCCATGTCCAAATAGATATGAGGATGATCATGGGGCGGTGACGCGCCCATGCACTCGAATTCTTTCACGCCAATGCGTATTTCGGCGACGCCATTGTCATTGATGAATTTTGGATATCCGCCATCCAAATCGGCCATCCTCGTATCCTCATCTCTCAGAACCACCTGCCGACCACTCTGGCCGAATATAACGATCTTTCGGTGGTACCTGCGCCGATTGACCGTCAATGGTCAACCGGCAAAGCGGCTCGGGGCCGGAACAACGGTCACGGCCCATCCCGGAGGCCTCAATGCTCCACGGGGATTTGAGGCTCTCCCTGGCGCCGGGCCTGATCTTCCCAGGCCTCGAGTTCACGGGCCACATAGCCGGGCGGGCGCGTGAACCGGGCCAAGGCCTGATAGAACACTGGCACCACGAAAAGGGTGAGCAGGGTCGCGAAAGCGACGCCCGAAACGATCACGATGCCGATGGTAATGCGACTGGCCGCGCCCGCGCCCGAGGCAATCACCAGGGGAATGGCGCCGAACGCCGTCGACAACCCGGTCATCACGATGGGGCGGAAGCGGGTTTCGGCCGCCCGGCGCACGGCCTGGGCAACATCGAGCCCGGCATCGCGAAGCTGATTGGCGAATTCCACGATCAAAATGCCGTTCTTGGCCGCGAGCCCCACCAGGATGATCATGCCGATCTGGCTATAGATGTTCAGACTGGAGCCGATCATGAACAGGCCGTAAAAGCCGCCCGCCACGGCGACGGGCACGGTCAGCATGATCACGAAAGGATGAACGAAACTCTCGAATTGCGCGGCCAGGACCAGGAACACGATCACCAGGGCCATGCCGAAGGTGAAGGCCAGGGAGGCGCTCGATTGTTTGAACTCCCGGGACTGGCCCTTGTAGTCGATCTGGGCCACCGCGGGCAGATGATCGCGCGCCGTGCGCTCCAGATAGGCCAAGGCCTCGCCCAGGGTCGTGTCATCGGTGAGATTGGCGGTGATCGTCACCGCACGGAGCCTGTTATAGCGGTTGAGCCGCGCCGGGTCCGCGATCTCGTCGAAGCTCACCAGATTGGACAGAGGAATGAGCTGACCTGAACGGGCGGAACGCACAAAGATATTGGTGAGATCATCGGGCTGGCGCTGGTCCGCCTCGATGCCCTGGATGATCACGTCATATTCTTCGCCATCGGACAGATAGGTCGTCACCCGCCGGCCGCCCAGCATGGTCTCAAGCGCGCCCCCGATTTCCGCGACGGAGACACCGAGATCGGCGGCACGGGCCACATCAATGCGGACCTTGAGCTGGGGCTGGGTCTCCAGAAGATCCGTATCCACATTGACCATACCCGGAAAATCCGCGATTTTCTCGAGCATGATGTCCCGCCAGATGGCGAGTTCCTCATAGTTCGAGCCACCGATCACGAATTGCACGGGCTGCCCGCCCGATCCGCGCCCGAAGCCCTGACGCATGATGGGGGTGATCTGAGCATCGGGAATTTCCGAAAGCTTGCGCCGCACCTCGTTCAGGATCGTGATGCCGTCGCGTTCACGCTCGTTCCAGAGCGTCATGACGACGATGCCGATGCCGGTATTGAACTCTTCGCCGCCGCCGAAACTGCCGGGCGTGCGCATCAAGACCCGGTTCGCCTCGCCGTTTTCCACATAAGGCAGGAGGATCTGCTCCACCTTGCGCATGGTCACAAGCGTGTTGGCGAAACTGCCGCCTTCGGGGCCTCTGATCTGTATGAAGAAGGACCCGCGATCCTCCGACGGCGCCAATTCGTTGGGCACGGCGCGGAACAGGCCATATGCAGCACCGACAATGAACAGCAGGGCAAGCGCCACGACGCCGGGCCGGGGCAACAGAGTCTCAAGCGAACTCGTATAGGCTTTGGTCAGCCCCCCCATCACCGTGGCGACGGTCTTGGCGATGCCGGTCTGGGTTGCGCCCGGCACCAGGAGTTTCGAGCACATCATCGCCGAGAGCGTCAGGGCCACGAAACTTGAAAAGGCCACGGCGGCGGCGATGGCCACCGCCAGCTCGCTGAAGAGCCGGCCGATATTGCCGGTGAGGAAGGCGATGGGCAGAAAGACCGAAATGAGCACAAGGGTCGTGGCGAGGACCGCGAAGGCCACCTGACGGGCGCCCCGGAACGCGGCCACCAGACGCGGCTCGCCCATATCCACCCGGCGCTGAACATTTTCCAGGACGACGATGGAATCATCGACCACCAGCCCGATCGACAACACGAGGGCAAGTAGAGTCAGCAGATTGATGGACAGACCGGCGATGCCGAGAATAATAAAGGTCGCCACGAGGGACACCGGGACGGTCACGGCCGGAATGAACGCGGCCCGGGCCGAGCCCAGAAACAGATAGATGACAAGCACCACGAGACCGACCGCGATGGCAAGGGTCCGATAGACTTCGTTGACGGCGGCTTCGATGAAGACAGAACTGTCGAAACTGTTGAAGATCCCCGTCCCTTCGGGAAGATTGGCACGGATGCGCTCGATCTCCGCGCGCGCCGCCAGCGCCACATCGAGCGTATTGGCGGTGGACTGACGCACGATCCCGAGGCCCACCATGGGAATGCCGTTGCCGTGAAAATCGCTGCGCCGTTCCGCCGCGCCGCGTTCCACCCTCGCCACATCGCTCAACCGTATCAGATAGCCGTCATCGCCCTTGGCGAGCACGATATCGGCGAACTGTTCCGGCGTCTGAAAGGCCCGATCGACACGGACCGTGAACTGACGATCGGCACTCTCGATGCGGCCGGCCGGCAGCTCGACATTTTCCTGGCGCAGCACCGCCTCCACATCAGCCACGGTCAGATCGCGCGCGGCCAATTGGGCCCGGTCGATCCAGATGCGCATGGCATACCGCTGGGCACCGCCGATGATGACCCGCGCCACGCCCTCGACCACGGAAAGGCGATCGACGATGAAACGCTCGGCGAAATCCGTCAGCTCAAGGCGGTTCATGGTCTCGGATGCGAGGTTGAACCACATGATGGCCCGGGCATCGGCATCGACCTTGGCCACTTCCGGCGGGTCGGCCTCTTCGGGCAGGTCATCGACCGCCCGGGCGATGGCGCTGCGCACGTCATTGGCCGCATCGTCGATATTGCGTGTCAGGCTGAAGGTGATGGTGATGTCGGAACGGCCATCAAGGCTCGAGGACTCGATTTCCTCGATGCCCTCGATCCCGCTGATCCGGTCCTCAAGGAGCTGGGTGATCCGGGTATCAATGATATCGGCCGAAGCGCCGCGATATTCCGTGCTGATCCCGACAATGGGCGGGTCGATATCGGGCAGTTCCCGCAGGGGAAGGGTCTGGAACGACAAAATGCCGATGGCCACCAGAAGGATGCTGAGCACCATGGCCAGCACAGGGCGTTTGACCGACACGTCCGACAACAGCATGGAAGATCCTCAGCCCTTAGACATTTCACCACACGGCTTGCATTCAGACCTCAAGGCCCGGCAATCTCGTCCATGATCCGCACCGGCGCTCCGACGCGAATACGGTTCGTACCCGCCACCACGATGCGATCCCCGACCTCGAGACCCGAGATCACTTCGACGGCCCCGGGCCGCCGCGTGCCGATTTCGATCTGAACCCGGTCGACGGCCCTTTCGCCGTCTTTCACGGGCACATTCTCGTTCAGGCGGAAGACAAAGACCCGCGTATCCAGGGGCACGATGGCGGTCTCCGGCACCATCATCGAGGTCCGGCGGTTCTTGATGATTTCCACCCGCAACAACATGCCCGGCCGCAGACGGGCATCCGGATTGGGGATGATCGCCCGGGCAACGACGGCGCGCGTGACAGGATCGATCCGCGTATCGACGGCCGTGATCTCTCCCTTAAAGGGTTCGTCGGGATAGGCGTCGCTGATGGCCTTGATGGTCAACCCCTTCGCCACCGCCGAGAAGAATGTTTCGGGGACGGAGAAATCGAGCTTGACCGGATCGATGTCATCCAGGGTGGTGATGACCGTGCCCGGCGTTACCAGGGTCCCGGGACTGACGGAGCGCAGACCCAGGATGCCCTTGAAGGGCGCGCGCACCAGAAGATCCGCGAGGCGCGCCTCGATGGCCCGCACCCGGGCCCGGGCCTGATTGCGCACCGACAAGGCCGTATCGAGACGGGACTGGGTGGCATTTCCCCGGCGCACGAGATCGACGGCGCGTTCATATTGCTGCTCAGCCTCGACGAGGGTGGCCCTTGCCTCTTCCAACTCGGCCGCCTCTTCCTTGCCGGTGAGCTCCACGAGGATGTCCCCTTCCTCGACCACCTGCCCGTCCTGAAATTTGATGGCGCTGACGGTTTCGGTCACCTGGGCCGTGATGGTCACGGATTCATTGGCGAGGGCCGTGCCCAGGGCCTCGATCCGATCGAAAAACTCCGTGGTGCTGACGGCCGCCACGCGCACCGGCACCGCCATCCGGCCGTTCCGGCCTTCTTTCCCGCTGAGGCTGAGGAACCGCAAACCCGCAAGGGCGGCCGCCGCGAGAACGATCAGACAGACCACGATGAGGAAAGTATTGCGGCTGGATCCAGGCATGATCATCCCTTGCTGGCTTGAGGAGCCTTTGTGGTTTGAGGGGGCGCATTAGCGCGAGCGTCACAAGCATGCCTCGCGCCTGCTTGTCACATTGGGGAAGCCGCAGTTTCGTTTCCCATTACGAAAGACCGTTACCATCGGATCTTGGGGCGACCCGATGTTTTACACAAATGGCCACGACACTTCCGGCTTCAATCCGACTAAGGCATAGGGTGTAGATCAAAATATCGTCGAGCCAAAGCAGGGGACACACACTCAAAGAATGAAAAGTCCTTTGATTTTCTCTTTTGTGGCGGGCATCTTGAACCATGGATGCACAAAGAGAGTATAAGCGAGAGCTCAGCTTTAGGTTTGAACCGGCTGATTGCACATCCTAATGGTGAATTCGTGACCGACCCCGCCCCCGCCTTCTCCGTCTGTGACCGGGAACCGATCCACCTGATCGGCGGCATCCAGCCCCATGGGGCGCTCATCGCCACGGACAGCGCGAGCCTGACGATCACCCATGCGAGCGCGAATTGCGGCACCATCCTCGGCATTCCGCCCTCCAAGCTGATCGGCATGGATCTCGAGGCCTTGCTCGGCAAACGCCAGATGGCGATGTTCGCAAGTCTGGTGCGTCACCCCATGGACCCGGACATCTACAAGCCCTGGCCCTGCGAGGTGCGCCGTCCCAAGGGCCCCGGTCTTCCCTTCATGGCCCTTGCCCATGACTATAACGGCAAGACAATTATCGAGTTCTTCAAGCAGCAAGGCGAGGACGTCAATCCGACGCTGATCACCCGTCAGCGTCATGACATTCTCGATGCGATCCGGGGCTGCCGGGACGTCAAAGATCTGTGTGCTGCCGTCGTTCAGACGATCCGACAGTTCACGGGCTTTGACCGGGCGATGATCTACCGCTTTCATCCGGACATGCATGGTGAGGTGATCGCGGAAGACACCGATCTGCCTGAGCGGTATCTCCACCTCCACTATCCGGCGAGCGATATTCCCGCCCAGGCGCGCGCAGCTTATACCCGCAATCTGAGCCGGTGCATCTGCGACGTCAACGCCTCCGCGGTCGCCATCGAACCCCTCAGCGACGCGCAAAGCGACGTTCCACTCGATCTCACCTTTGCCAAATTGCGGGCCGTCTCGCCGGTGCATCTCGACTATATGCGGAACATGGGCACCGCCGCGAGCATGTCCATCTCCATCATCGTTGACGGCGGCCTGTGGGGGCTGATCGCGTGCCACCATCAAACGCCCCATTTCGTGCCTTCGGAAGTCCTGGCCTTCAGCGAACTGATCGGCAAGATTGTTGCTGCACAAATCATCAATCTACAGATGAATGAGAAACTGGCGCGGCTTGTCGAGACCGAGAGCATCGTCAACACGCTGAACCGCGAGCAACCCGGCAATGCGGTGGCCCTCAGCATTGACCGGGCGGCCCCGAAGATCTGCGATCTTCTCGAGGCCACCGGGCTCATTGGCCGAATCGGCGGCAAACGCGTGGCCCACAATGCCAGTGCGGAGTTGAACGCCGACGGGCTCGCCCGCCGGACGATCCACAAGTCCCACGCGACGCCCCTGATCGATATCAAGGACGAGATCATCCGGGCCCAGGACAATCCGGACGAATGCCGTGGCGGGATCTATCTTCCGCTTGCCGATGATGGGTCGGACTATATGTTGGTCTTCCGCAATGCCTATGCCTCCACCGTGAAGTGGGCCGGCGATCCCACGACAAAAGTATCCCGCACCAATCCCGATGGTTCCCAGCGGCTGGGGCCGCGGGAATCCTTCGCGATCTGGACGGAAACGGTGGAGGGGCAATGCGCGTCCTTCGACAAGGACTTCGTGGATGTCGCCGAAAGGCTGCGTCAGGTCATCGTCGCGCGGCAGGCCCTGGAGCGGGAGGCCCAGGCCCGTCTGGCCATGGAAGCGGTGACCGCCCAGCGCGATCAGTTGCGCCAGCAACTTGTGCAGGGCTCACGCCTCAT
This sequence comes from uncultured Alphaproteobacteria bacterium, assembly GCA_964522525.1. Taxonomy (GTDB): domain Bacteria; phylum Pseudomonadota; class Alphaproteobacteria; order JAJFIK01; family JAJFIK01; genus CAYUYV01. Next base: position 52,497 of record CAZFWG010000002.1, read on the forward strand.
GGCCATGGCGGAAATGGCGAGCTCCATCAGCCATGAGCTCAACCAACCCCTCACGGCCGTGATCAATTTTGCGGAGACGTGCCGCCTTCTGCTCGACAGTCCGAATGAGGACTTCAATCGCGAGTCGGCCCGCTCCCTGGTCGAGAACATGGTTAGCCAGTCCCGGCGGGCCGGGGAGATCGTCCATCGGATGCGCGCCCTGGCGAAACGCAAGCGCGCCGACATGGATCCGTTCGATATTGTTTCCCTCCTGAAGGAAACCGTGAACCTGTCGGTGCCGATTTCCCAGTCGGATCAGATATCCGTCTCCTGGTCCATCGAACGCAATCTGCCCATGGTCCTTGCTGACCAGCTCCAGATTTCCCAGGTCATTTTCAACTTGGTGCGCAACGCCGCCGAAGCGCTTCAGAGCGCGCGCGAAAAGAGGATCCGGATCAATGTCCGCTGCGACGGCAATGATATGGTTGCTGTACGCATCGCCGACACGGGCGACGGCATCGATCCGAGTGTGCGGGAAAGACTGTTCGATCCGTTCGTATCTACGAAGGAAATGGGCATGGGGTTGGGCCTGGCGTTGAGCCTCTCCATCATTGAGGCCAATGCGGGCCATCTGAGCGTGGACGCCAACGAGGAAGACACCTGCTTCCTCTTTACCCTGCCGATTTATGAAGAAAAAAGTCATCCGGCATGAAACTTCATTTTCCCATCGTGATTGTCGATGATGACGAGGCGGTTCGCGGGTCCCTTGAGACCTTGCTCGTGGCCCATGGCAATACGGTCCGGACCTACGGGTCGGGCGCCAGCTTCCTCGGCCGGGAATTCGGCGATGAACTTTTTTCCGTCCTGCTTGATATTCGGATGGAAGGCATGAACGGCTTCACGGTGCAAAGAAGCATCGAGCGTTTTGCCCGGCCGATCCCCGTGATCTTCATGACGGCGCACCAGATCGAGGAAGCCCGGCTCAGACAGAACACCGGCTCGGAACCGATCATGACGCTCATCAAACCCTTCACGCCCGAGCAGCTGTTCACGGCCCTGAACAAGGCCGACGGGTTGTTGCGCATTTCCTAGCGGAGCGATTCCAACGCTTGCGTCCCCCACCCTCCCCGCGCGGATCGCCTGCACGCAGCCCAGCACAGATGACCTTTGACGACCCACATCCCCTTCGTCACAGTGCCGTCACGCCCTGCTTTTAGTCTGTCAACGCAACAAGGGAGGCGGCGTGATGCGGCATTACATGTTGTTAGGATTTCTTGCTTTGGCGGCGTGCGGAGAAAGCGACGGTACGACCGAGAAAGCCGGAAAGCACGGCAATCCACGCCTCAGCGGGACCCTCCTCCTGGAGAGCAACGAGCCGCTCGAAACCGAACGCCTGATTCGCCTGGACCTCGCGACCGGCCGCTACACGGTCGAAGTGGATGGGGTGGAGGGACGCAGCGCCAGTGCGCGAATCGTCTTTGTCCAACGCTGCGGGGACCGGGGCACGGGTGAACGTCTGGCCATTGCCGATGGCGATGGTTTCGTGAACCCTGCCTCGCCTTGCGAGAACGACAAGCTCACGACCAATTTCCACAGCACCGCGATCAGCAAGGACGGGAAACGGATTGCCGCCGTCGATACCATGATCGTCCCGGACGCCAAACCTGGCGCAAGCGCGCTGCGCAACTGGGCCCGAAAAGCGGACGCCCAACAGGGCGTGCGGGTCTACACGGCGACCGGCGACCTGCTCGCGACGTTCACCGGCTATGTCGCGCCGGCCTGGACCCGGAAAGGGCGTCTGATCATGGCCGGCACGGGAGAGAGCGGTGAAGCGCCCCACGGCATCTATGCCGCGACGCCGGACCTGAAATCGGTGGCGCGCATCGATGACGGCCGACTGAACAACACGATCCGAGGTCTTGAGGGCCATCCCCAGGCCGACCGCGCCGCCTTCATCTACAACAACCAGCTCTGGGAAATCGATCTGACCTCGGGCGCGCCCCAGCGACGCCTTGCCTTCGACTTCCCGCTAGCCTATGCGGCTTATTCCCCCGACGGAAAAAAGCTGGCCTTCGTGGTTCAGGACCCCTTGGATGAGGGTACGAAACGCGCAGGCGACGGGGTTTATTTTGTTCATGTCCTGGACGGCGACACGGTATTGGACGTGCCCATCGATTTCATTCCCGGCGGTCCCCTCACCTGGATTTCGGAGTAGCCGCTTTCTCCCCATAGGACAGGAGAAGATCAGCGTTCCGGTATCCAGCCCGGCTTGATCCGTTCAAGGCTTCAGGGCACGGACGATAAACTTGCGCAAGGTGGGGCCCATGCGCTGGCGCCCCTCCTCGTCCTGGGCGAGGGCCTGGGCCGTCTGATGCATCATGCCCATGATGGCGAAGCCGACGACTTCCAGATCATAGTCAGCCCAAATCTCGCCCCGTTCGACATGGCCTTTCAGGTCTTCCGCCCAATGATGGGCCCAGCGCGCCATCAACATGGTGGAATGATCCGCATCTTTATCAATGACGCCCGGATCGCTGAGTGCGGCCGCAAGAACGCCCGGGTTGTGGGCATGATATTCGAGCACGGAATCAATCACGGTCGTCACCCTGGCCTCAAGGTCATCGAGACCCTCGAGCCGTGACTTGATCAGGGCATCAACCTCCGCACAGGCCTCATCCACAAAGGCGAAGAAACAGGCCCGCTTGTCCGGAAAATGCAGATAGAACGTTCCGTGTCCCACATCTGCCGCGCGGGCGACATCCTGGGGGCGCGTATTGTGATAGCCCCGTTCGACGAACAAACGTCGGGCGGCATCCAGGAGACGGCGGCGGCTGTCCTGGCGGCGACGGCCAGAGCGCGCCGGCGGTTTGGGCGTTCCGTCGGGACCCTCTTTGGGGGGATCATCGGGGGTGCGGGATCTGGTCATGGGCGCATCGCCGTCCGATCCGGCCGTCCCTTCCTCGGGACGGTCCGGACGGAGCCGCCTAGGTCCGGTAGCTTGGATCGATGCGATTCAGTTTCCGGATCAATGCCGGCCACGCCAAATCCCCGGCGGGTCCGGAAAACAAGGGCTCCGCCTGTTTGGCGGTGCGTTCGGGCACGCCGTCCTCCGGGCGAATCCAGGCACTGCCCCCGGCCAGGGCGCGCACCTGAATGCTGCAGGCGCGCTCCAGATAGTAAATGGCCATGAAGGCATCTGCGCAGGTCTGCCCGACCGAGAGCGTGCCATGATTACGCAGGATCATGACCGGATTATTGCCGAGGTCATGGACAAGGCGCACGCGCTCGTCGAGGTCGAGCGCGACCCCCTCATAGTCGTGATACCCGATCCGGCCATAAAGGCTCATGGCGTGCTGGGACATGGGCAGGAGCCCCTGTTCCTGCGACGCGACGGCAACGCCATCATCTGTATGAAGATGAATGACGCAGCCCACATGGTGCATTTCCTCGTGGATGGCTCCGTGAATGACGAAGCCCGCCTTATTGACCGAATAGTCCGTTTCCTGGATGACCGTGCCGTCCCGATCGACCTTGACGAGGGAGGAGGCCGTGATCTCCTCAAACAACATGCCGAAGGGATTGATGAGGAAATGATCCTCCCGACCCGGCACGCGGGCCGAGATATGGGTATAGATCATGTCATCCCAGCCATGGAGCGCCACAAGCCTATAGGTTGCGGCCAAGTCGACCCGCATGGCCCATTCCTCGGGTGAGACCTGATCCTCCAGTGACGCCGCCGGTGCAACCGAAACCATGGCTTGAGACCTCCGTCCGTTTATTGTGCGCATGCAGCCGCCGCCATGCGCCCTTTATCGGGGGCGTTTTGCCAATTCCACCCCAGGTAAGGGATTAAGCTTGGCCTCCGCCCGCGCGGGTGTCAAACCGATGAACGTGCCAAAACGGTTTACTGGAGCGCAAGCGCCGCTTCGATCCGCGCCACCCGCGTCGCCGGCATCCAGGCCCGCCATGCTTCCGGATATTGCGCGAGGAACCACAAAGCGATCTCGCGATCCTCGATATCCTTGTTTTGATGCATGTGGAGAAGCACCGCCTGCACCTGCTCCTTGGTGGTCGAGTAGGCCGCCAGGAATTCCAACAGGGATCCGGCCCTCTCCTGGAATTTTGTATTCACGCCCACATGGACCTCGGTATCCGGATAGGCCGTGGCCACGGTCGGTTCCTCGGCGGCGACGAACGCATCCCAGGTGGTCTGGTCGTAAGGCGGCTCTTCAAGGGCCACGAGATCAAAGCGGGCCGTGACAGGCGTCGGTTCCCAATAATAGGCGACGAAGGGCTCGCCCCTCGTGTAGTGGGCCTCGATGGCCGCGGCGAGCGCCGCCCCGGTGCCCGGCAGGAAGTTGGTAAACGCATCATCAAGCCCGTAGACGGACAATTTCTTAGTATTGTTGATCTCGCACATCCATCCGAGGGAGCAATTGTAGAACCGCCCTTTCTGGGGGATTTCAGGGTCCCGGAACAGGCTCGCATAGGCTTTGAGGTCGGTGACGCTCTTCAGGTCCGGCGCGCTCGCCTCAATACCACGCTCGGCATCCCCTTCGACCATGTAGCGCGGGACGTACCAAGCCTGGGAGGCATCCGGCATGTTGATGCCAAGACTGGCCACCCGGCCGGCCTCAACCCCCTGGTCCCAAACCTCGGTCGCCCGGTCCATCCAGACCTCCATGGCGACATCGATGTCCCCCCGATTGAGACCGGTCAGAAGCGGGATCGTGGACCCGGGCAGATCATCGGTTTGGCAGTCATAGGCCGTTTCGAGGACGAAACGGGCCATGGCCGTGTGGAAGCGGGCACTTTCCCAGTTGAAGGCGCCGAAAATCACAGGCCGGTCGATCGGGCATTCCGAAGGCGCCTGGGGTTCCTGGCTGCAGCCCGCCGCGGCGCCGGCCGCCAGGACCAGAAGACCCAGGGCAAGGAGGGGCCGACGTCCGTTTTGCCGCTTCAAAGCCCCTGTCTTGCTCCCCATTTCCCGATTCCGAGCGTCCATCCTGGCGTCTCCTTTTGACAGGGGTCATGGCGCGCCGGAGACGCCCGTGATTTAAAGGAAATTAGCGATTTCTCCGGCCTCTTGGCGCGTCCCCCGGGCCACGACACTATGGAGTGAGTGCCCAAGCTGCACAAGCAACGCCCCCGTCCCTTGTTTAAGGACCCGTCCTCCATGAGCTCGCAGGATCAAGATCCAAAGCCCCTCGACATGCCAGGCGCCCCGGCAAACGACCCCGTGGAGCGCATCGCCTTTCGCGCCAGCCTGTCCGAGCACGCCCAGGCGGCCTATCGCACCCTCGTGGCCCGCTACGGCGACACCCCTCTCGAGGAGGCCGAAGTGATCGTGGCCGTTGGCGGCGATGGGTTCATGCTGGAGACCCTCCACGACACGCTGGAAAGCGGCCTGCCGGTTTTCGGCATTCACCGGGGCACGGTCGGCTTCTTGATGAATGAAGGCGATGAAACCCGGGAGATCGACCTGCCCCGCCGGCTCGGCGAGGCGGAACCCACGGTCATCCATCCCCTGTGCATGGAAGCCCAGGACATCAATCAGCAGATCCATACGGCCCTCGCCATCAACGAGGTCTCCCTCCTGAGGGAAACCCGGCAGACCGCCAAAATATGCATCACGGTCGATGGCAAGACCCGCATGGAGGAGTTGCTGTGCGACGGGGTCCTGGTCTCCACGCCGGCGGGCAGCACCGCCTATAACCTCTCCGCCCACGGCCCAATCCTTCCCATCGAGGCACGTCTGCTGGCGCTCACACCAATCTCGGCCTTTCGACCGCGTCGATGGCGCGGGGCGATCCTGCCCCACAACGCTCTCGTGCGTTTCGAGGTTCTAGAACATGAAAAAAGGCCCGTGAGCGCCGTCGCGGACGCTACCGAAATCCGCCATGTGCTGAGGGTCGACATCGCCGAGGACCGCTCCGTCGCGCTCACCCTGCTGTTCGATCGGGATCACAATCTGGAAGAACGCATACTGAAGGAGCAGTTCTATCACTGAACGGGGGGATGGGCTGAAGGACGCGCGCCGGGCCTTGATAGGCCTCGGCTTGGGGGCGATCGGCGGCGGGGTGTTCGCGGCCCTTGGTGCCCCTTTGGCCTGGCTCCTTGGGGCGATGATCACCACCATGACGGTCTGTCTTGCCGGGATCACGCTGGCGGTGCCGTCCTGGTTGCGCGCGGTCATGATTGCCGTGTTGGGTGTCCTTCTGGGATCCTCCGTGACCTCCGAAATCATGGCCCAGGCCGTGGGCTGGCTTCCGGCCATCGGGATCCTGTTCCTGCTCCTTGTGGTCTGCGGCGGAGCCGCCTATCTGTTCTTCCGCAAGTCCCTGGGGCTTGATCCAGTGACGTCCTATTTCGCGAGCGCCCCGGGGGGCTTGAGCGAGATGACCATCATGGGCGAACACTATGGCGGCTCGGCCCCGGCCATCAGTCTTGTTCATGTGGTGCGTGTCATGCTGGTCATCAGCACCGTGCCGTTCTATTTCAGGTTTGTTGAGGGGCTGACCATTCCACCCTTGCCGCCGGGGGCCGTGTCCATTCTGTCGATCGGCGCTTGGGAAGCGGGCCTGTTGGGGTTGTGTGCCGTGCTCGGTGCGCTCCTGGCGCAGCTTTGCAGGCTCCCCGCCCCCTACCTGTTCGGGCCCCTGTTGGTCAGCGGCGCGGTCCATGGGGCGGGCCTCAGCCACGCGGCACCGCCGGCCGAACTGGTGGCGGCCGCCCAAGTGGTTCTGGGCTCGGCCATCGGTGCCCGGTTTTCGGGACACTCGATTCGCAGACTGGCGCCCGTGCTCATGGGAGCCGTCGTTTCAGCGATCATCATGATCGCCATTGCCGCCTCCTTCGCATGGGCCCTAGCGCCCTTCCTGCCCCAGGACGCCTCGGTCCTGTTCCTCGCCTTCGCCCCTGGGGGTCTGGCGGAAATGGCCCTGATCGCGCTTTCCATGGATCAGGATCCGACCTTTGTCTCGACCCTGCACCTCATCCGTATCTTGACCATTATCGCTGTCGTCACCCCGTTCTTCGCCTGGCTTCGCGGAAACAGCGCAGCGCGCTAAGCCGATAGGCGGTCACGGGGAAACGAAAATCGACCTCACGGCCCCTCCAGAGGCTCCGACGTGATGGCATAGCCGGCATTTTCGGGAATGCGCAGCAGGGGACCGTCCGCGGTCTGCTCGATCCAGGGCTTGACGGTCACGACCGGCTCGGCGGCGGCCTGGGCCAGGGCTTCCTCGACGGTGCGGCTGCGGGCCAGCTTCATCAAATTCATGCGTGTAGGGAAGATAATCGTCCAGCGCCCCTCTTCCGCCTCGGCGAGCGCGGCCTGCGGATTAATCCAGACGGAATCAATGGACTCGGACCCGTCATGGGCGGCCGCGTGGTGATCGGGAGAGCGGGCCAGAAAGAAATGGGTGTCGTAGCGCCTGGGCATCATGTCGGGCGTGATCCAGTGCGCAAAGGGCACCAGCACGTCGAGATCAAGGCTCAGGTCATGGGCCTCGAGCAGGCCCGTCATATCCATACGATTGCCGTGGACCGCCTCGCGCAGACCGTCAAAATCAGGCATTGCGTTCGGGTCGACCCAGTCCGCCCCGGCCCGCGCCAGCAGCACCCCGCACTCCTCGAAGGCTTCGCGGACCCCACAGACCCGCAGCGCGCGGGCCTCCTCATCGAGGGCGGCCGTGGAACGGCAGCGGGCAAAAACCGTGGGCGCGCCATCGCCGGGATCGACCTTGCCGCCGGGAAACACCAGGGCGCCGGAGGCGAAATCGATCTGATAGTTGCGCACCACCATGAAAACCTCGAGTCCGCTCTCCCCGTCCCGCAACAGCAGGATCGTGGCGGACGGGACAGCAGGCGGTGAGGTCTTCTCCTCGGACATGGACGTTCTCCTGGTCTTTCAACGTTTAGCGCAGCCTAAAACGGGATCGCGGGAAAGGTAATCCCGATCCCGCTTCGGGTGTCCGTTTGCGCGCGTTCTCCTTGAAAAACCGGCGCTGCCATGTGCTGCGACCGCGCGTTGCCGCGTTGCGTTTCTTCGGCCGACTCGCATAGCGACAGGGAACGGTCCGGAAGAGACAAGACAAGCAGAAGGGGGCGACGCGTGGAGCTTGACGCGCTTGAGGATAAGCAGGCGTCCCTTTCTCAGCCGCTTGACATGCTGAGACGGGTTTTCGGCCATGACCGCTTCCGTCCGCTCCAGGATCAGGTAATCCACCACGTCACGGCGGGTCGTGATGCCGTCGTCCTGATGCCGACGGGGGCCGGCAAATCCCTCTGTTATCAGGTACCGGCCCTGTGCCGGCCCGGCACGGCGGTGATCGTCTCGCCCTTGATCGCCCTCATGCGCGACCAGACGGCGACACTCCAGGCCAAGGGCGTGCGGGCGGCCTGTCTTCATGCGGGCCTCACGCCTGAAGAAACACGGGACGTGCTCGCCTCCTTGCGCGGCGGCACGCTTGATCTGCTCTATGTGGCACCGGAACGGGCCGTTCTGCCCGCTTTTCTCAGTGAGCTGCGGGCGGCGCGCGTTGCCCTCATCGCCATTGACGAGGCCCATTGCGTCGTCCAATGGGGCCCGAGCTTCCGCCCCGCCTATCTTGAACTGGGCCGGCTTTTCGCCCATTGCCCGGAGACGCCCCGCCTCGCCCTGACCGGAACGGCCGACCCCGCGGCCCTTGCCGAAATCCAGCGGGTCTTGTGGCTTGAAGGCGCCCGTGTTTTCAGGGCCGGGATCGCCCGGCCCAATGTGACATTGTCCGTAGCGCAACAGACCGGCAACCGGCGCGCCTTTGCCCATCGTCTCGTGCAGCGCGCGAAGGGGGCCTGTCTCCTTTATACCCGCTCCCGGCGCCGGGCCACGCAAGTGGCAAAACAGCTCCAGGAGGCGGGCCTTCCCGCCCTCGCCTATCATGCCGGCCTCGCCGCCGAGGAGCGGCGGACGGCCGAGCATCATTTCCTCACGGAAGAAGACCCCGTCATCGTCGCCACGGTCGCCTTCGGCATGGGGCTCGACCGGCCGGACATTCGCCTTGTCGGCCATCTCGATCTGCCCGACAGCCTGACGGCCTATTGGCAGGAAGTGGGACGTGCCGGGCGGGACGGCGCGCCCGCGCAAGCGGTGACCGCCTATGGGCTCACGCCGGTCCTGGAGGCGCTGCGCCGGTCCCTGGGCACGACGACACCCCAATCCGCGCGCCAATTGACCGACTTCCTCACATTCATGGAAACGGACGGCTGCCGCGCCCAGGCCGTGCAACACCATTTCGGCGAGAGCGGCGCGGATCCTTGCGGCCAATGCGACCGCTGCCGGGACCCGATCGCGCGCGTCGATGTGAGCGAGCCCGTGGGACGGCTCTTGGTCACCCTCGACCGGATGGGCGGATCCATGGGCCCCAACCGCTTGATCGCAGCACTGGATGGGGCGGCCCAGGAGGTCTTCTGGCGCTCCCTCATGCGTCAGGCTCTGGTGAAAGGGCTGCTCGCCCCCGAAGAAGTCACGTCCTATGCGCTGCGGCTCTCCGATGCCGGGCGTGAAGCTCTGACCCGCCATGACACGATCGTGATGAATGCCGATTGGCGCGGTGCCGGTGACCCGCACCACCAGGCCGGGAGCGCCCCCGCCGATGCCTGCCTGACCCGGCTCCAGGCCGTGCGGGTACGGCTGGCCTCGGCCCACCGGATTCCGCCCATGCTGATCTGCCATGACCGGGCGCTCCAGGCCCTTGCCCGCGAAAGACCCCGGACCCTGGAGGATCTCGCCCGGATCCCGGGATTGAGCGGCGCGCTGGCCCGCGATTGCGGCGACGCCTTCCTTGAGGCCTTGAGCCAGGCCGAAACGGATCCCCTTGCCGCCGCGCAAGAAGCGTGATCCAACCTTTTCCTTGGATCGCGAGCGGAATTTCGCCTCGCAACCATCGGCCTGCGCGTGGAGGGAAATCCCATGATTACCGTGGACGGCCTATCCTTTGCCTATGGCAGCGGCACGCGCGCCCTCCACGATCTCTCCTTTGACATCGCGCAAGGCGAAATCTTCGGCTTTCTGGGGCCGAGCGGTGCGGGCAAAAGCACGACCCAGAAGATCCTGATCCGCCTGCTGACAGGCTATGGCGGCAAGGTCTCCGTCCTGGGCAAGCCTCTGGAGACGTGGGCGGATGATTATTTCGATCATGTCGGCGTGTGCTTCGAGATGCCGAGCCACTATCGGAAACTGACGGGCCTTGAGAATCTCCGTTTCTTTTCAAAATTCTTCCAGCGCCCGACCCGCTCCCCCGACGAGCTTCTGGATCTGGTGGGCCTCGGTGATGCCGCGAGCAAGCAGGTGGCGCACTATTCCAAGGGCATGCAGATCAGGCTCAATTTCGCCCGCGCGCTTCTTCAAAACCCGGATATTCTGTTCCTTGATGAACCGACAGCGGGCCTTGACCCCACCCATGCCCGGCGCATCCGGCAGCTCATCCTCGAGGAAAAGGCCCGCGGCGCCACGATCTTCCTCACCACCCATGACATGAGTGTCGCCAATGACCTGTGCGACCGGGTTGGTTTCCTGGTCGACGGACAATTGCGCAGTGTGGACGCGCCCGAGGCCCTGCGTCGCCGCCACGGCCGGCGCAGCCTCAAGGTTCAGTATGAGGAACAAGGCGAGATCCGGGTCGAGGAATTCCCCTTGGACGGGCTTGGCGAGAATGCACGGTTCCAGGGGCTGTTGCGCTCCCGGCGGCTCGAAACGGTCCACAGCCAGGAAATGAGCCTCGAGGACGTCTTCATCCATGTCACGGGAAAGGCGTTGTCGTGAGCCATTTCCTCGTCAATCTGGGCATGGATGCGCGTATGCTTTACCGCAACGGCTATGCGGCGGGTGTGGCGGTGGTGTTCGCGGTGCTTCTGATCCTGGTTCTGCAGATTGCCACCGTCGACTTTGCGGGTTTTGCCGATATCATTGCCGCCCTGGTTTTGGTGGATGTGGCCGTGTCCTGTCTGATCCTGATCGGCCTCATGATCCTCCTTGAGCGGAGCGAAGGGACCATTCTCGCCCTTGCCGCGACGCCCATGTCGCCTCGCGCCTATCTGGCCTCCAAGACCGTCGCCATCGCCATCCTCACCACACTGCAGACCATCCTTCTCGTCCTCATCGCCTATGACGGCGCGGTATCCGTGCCGCTTCTCCTTGGCGGATTATTCGGCATGGCCATGACGGCGACCCTTCTCGGCATCCTGGTCGTGGCCCCCTATGACACGGTCTTCCGTTTCCTCCTGCCCATGATCGGTGCGGGCTTCTTTCTTTCCGTTCCCGCCTATGGCGTCTTGTTCGACTGGCACCCGAATTGGCTCGACCTCCACCCCCTGGCGCCGTCCATGAGCCTGCTCGAAGGCGCCTTCGAGGCGCCTGAAACCGGCCGCCTGATCTATGGCCTTGTGGGCGCGGTGACCTGGCTGGGTGTCGCATGGGCGGCCGCGTCCTGGGCATTCAAGCGACTGCGCCTTTCCGCGGCGGGAGGATAGGGCCATGGACCGGCAACCCGGCATTTTCATCCGTACCGTGAAACTGGTCACGGCCCTTGCGCCCACGGATCTCGCCAATATCACCCGTGAGGCTGTGCTCCTGTTTCTGATTTCCCTACCGCTCTTGCTCGCCGTGATCCTGCGCGTCGGCCTGCCCAATATGGAAGCGATGCTGAGCGATCGGCTGGCTTTCGATTTGGCGCCCTATCACCCCATGATCATGGGCATCTTTGTCGGCTTGGCGCCATCCCTAATCGGCGCCGTCTACGGACTTTTGTTGGTCGATGAAAGGGACGAACGCACCTTGAGTGTGGTGCGCGTCATGCCCACGCCTTTCGGGGCCTATCTGGCAGCGCGCCTGTTACTGCCGGCGGCGCTTTCCGCCGGCGTGACGGTCCTGACCTATCCCCTGGCCGGGATCACGCCGCTGTCCCCTGTCACCGTTGCCGTGATTTCCCTGTCAGCGGCCACGATCGCCCCCGTGGCGGCCCTCGCGATCATCGCCTTTGCCCGCAACAAGGTCACGGCCCTCGTCATCTTCCGTCTGGTGAACACTTTGGTAGCCCTGCCCTGCCTGGCCTTCATCGCCGCGCCGAATTGGGAATGGCCGGCCTTCTTCATTCCCTCCTATTGGCCCATGAAGAGCCTGTGGCTCGCGGCGTCGGGCGAGAGCCCGGCCCTGGCGCTTCTGGGGGCACCCCTCATCAATGGGGTCCTCGTTTTCCTGCTCTATCGGCGGGTCAGAACCATGTCGGAAACCTGATCCCCAACCCTCTCTTGCTTCTCAACGGACGCCGTCAGCGCCGGGTCAGACTCTGTTCCAGGACCCTGCGCAGGGCGACGGCATTGTTGTGTTCCGTGTCCCGCGCCGCGAACAGCAGGGTCACCGGGCCTTGCTCTATGGTGGTGAGCAATGTCGCGAGGGCTTCCTGGGCTTCCGGCGACTGTTCGAGTTCGCTCGCATAGCGCTCCAGGAAGACCGGCCAACGGTCCGTGTCGTGACCATACCATTCCCGCAGCGTGCGACTGGGCGCGACATCCTTCAGCCACATGTCGATGCCTGCGTCCGCGCGTTTGACACCCCGCGGCCATAACCGGTCGACAAGGACACGAGTCCCGTCACCGTCCTCGGGCGGGTCATAGATGCGCTTCAGGGCGATCCGGGGGTTCTTCATTGGGCGTTGCTCCCGTTCCAACCAACATTAAAGGGCGCCGGCGCGCTGGGCGGACCGGAGACCCATGGGGCCATCATGGTTTTTGCACAAGTTTTCTTCCTGGCACGTCTGGCCCTTGCCGTCATCTGTGCAGTGGGTATTCCCTGTCGCGCATCGCTGACTATCTGGTGTTCCAGGCGTGCCTCCTGTCCATTGCCGCCCAGGCGCTCTTACCGGCTTGTTCGGCGCAACCAAGGCCATCGGGCACCGTCGGCCCCTCCACGGGCGTCCCCAAGACTGGAGATCATGACATGACCAAACCCGTAAAACTGCTTGGCATCGCCGGAAGTCTCTCCAAGACATCCCGCAACCGTGCCGTCCTTGAAACCCTGCGGGACCGGGTATCGCCCGCCGCCATCCTGGAAATCCAGGATCTGGCGGATGTTCCGCTCTATGATCCGGATCTGGACAACGAGGTTCCGCCCCAAGGTGTCATTGACTTGCGCCGGAAGATCGGGGAAGCGGACGCCCTTATCATCGCCACGCCGGAATATAATTACGGCATGCCCGGGGTTCTCAAAAATGCGCTGGACTGGGCGTCCCGGCCCGCTTTCCAGTCGACCATGGTCGGCAAACCCGTCGGCGTCCTGTCGGTCTCGCCGGCGTTTACCGGCGGCGTTCGGGCCCAGCAGGATCTGAAGTACACCCTGTCAGGTGTGCTGAGTATCGTGGTGCCCCATCGCGAGGTCGTCATCGGAGAGGCCGGCAACAAGATCGAGGATGACCGCCTCACTGACGCCAAGGCCCTTGAGGCCCTCGACGCCATGGTCGCCGCCGTTGTCTCATTCACGAAGAGCCACGCGGTCGAAAGACCGCGCTAAGGGCATAAGGCACCGGGTACTGACAATCAGGGACGAACGAAGGGGATCTCGATGTGATCCCCTTCGCTCGCCCGATGTCTTGACAGACACAGAATGCCTTCGCCGACCCGGCCCCGTCTTCAAGCGACAGAGCGCGCCGGTGGAAGGGACCTACCGGAATTGAGGATCAGGCGGCGGTGGTCTGTTTCGTCAGCTGATCGATCTTGAGCAGAAGATAGTCGAGATCATCGCTCGCCATGTCCTGGCATTGGGTCAGGACCCGCTCAATCATCCTTGTGCGGAATGTCTTGCGATCGAAGACGGCGCCGTCCTTCATCAAGTCCGAATAGGCCGCGACGGCGACCTTGAGGACCGATGCCATCAGTTTGGGCAGGCCGGCTGCGGCCACGAGGGCCTCGATCCCCTCTCCGCCTTCTTCCTGGAGATGCCGCCAGGTCTGAGCCAGGGGCAGGTCCGCCCGGCGGGCCAGTGCGGCCTCCAGGAACTCCATATCGCCCGTGCAGGCAGCGCGGAGCAGGAGCGACGGGGACAGGCGCTTGCTGCGCGCCAGCTGATCGACCATCAGCCCGATATTGCGCCCCCGCCCATAGTCGTCGAACAGGGAAATGGTGGCATGGCCCCGGCTGTGTTCGGCCAGGGTCTTGGCCAGCGACTGGGAAAAATCCGGCCGCGAGGCCAGATAGGTCCGCAACTGCTCCGAAACGATGGTGACGAGGCGTTCGGCGATCGTCACCGGCAGATCCGTGCGCTTGGCCAGACCTTCGGCGATCGCCTCATTGTCTCCGAACCGATCGATCACCCGGTCCATGGTGGCGTTGGCAAGCTCCGCCCCCGGATTGGAGACAAGCGCCGAAACCGGGCCCTCCCCGGCCTCCTCGACAATGGTGCGCGCCAGGGCATCGGGCACGTGGTCACGCTGGGCGATCGCGGTCTGCTTGGCCTCGCTGCCGGAGCGTACAAGCTCGATCAGTTCTGCCTCGCTCAGGATGCAGGTCTGACGCAGGATCGGCGCGGCGATCCGGTCGAAATCCTCGGCGAGCGAGGAGATGATGTCCTTGGGGATGTCGGGCATGGCCCCGACAATCTCGGCCAGCCCCTCGCGCACGCGCACCGCCGCATCCTTGGCCATCAGCCGAAGGATGTTGTCCGCAATGGCCTTCTCCTCCGTGGGCAGTTTGCCGTCCTTCACCACCTGGGCAATATGCCCGGCGATGTGCAGACGGCGCTCCTCCGTCGGAGAGGCCGCGAGATCGGCAAGATCACGTTTGGACAGGCGCGCCATTCATATCCTCTGCACTTTTTGGGATGAGTGCAGGGAAGAGCTTCGCGCGGCAGGCCTTAATAAAGTCGGAAGAGGCGCCCGCAAAAAGACGCGCCCCGGGCCGAGAACTGTTTAGGTTAACGCATCCCGCTCGACGGGCACGATGCGGGCGGGCGCCACGCTCTGCTCGGCCCGCTCCGGAAGACGCCGGCGCTCCAGGATTTCCGCGCGCATGCCAGCCATCAAGAGCCACAAAAAGAGCACCTTATAGGCCAGCGCCATGATCAGGAGCGGCCAAAGCATGTCCGGATGAATGGTCGGTCCGTCGGCGCGGATCACGCTCGCGGGCTGGTGGAGGCTGTTCCACCAGTCGACGGAGAACTTGATGATCGGGATATTGATGAAGCCGACAAGCGCGGTGACGCGTGCCAGGCGCGCGGCCCGGTTCGGATCGCTGACCTGCTCCCAGATCATCAGGTAACCGATATAAATGAAAAACAACACGAGAACGGACGTCAGGCGGGCATCCCAGACCCACCAAGCGCCCCACATGGGCTTGCCCCACAAGGAACCGGTGACAAGCGCCAGAAAGGTGAAGCCGGCCCCGATGGGCGCGGCGGCGCGGGCCGCCACATCGGCGAGGGAATGGCGCCAGACAAAGGCCACGGCGCTCGCGATGGCCATCAGCGTATAGACGAACATCGCCATCCAGGCCGCCGGCACATGGACATACATGATGCGCACGGAATGCCCTTGCTGATAGTCCTGTGGCGCGATGAACAGGCCCCAGACGAGGCCGACGGCCAGGAGGCCAATGGCCACGAGGGCAATGATCGGCATGGCGATCTTGGCGAAACGATCAAAGCGCAACGGATTGGCCAGGATGGTCAGCATGGTGCGTTTCTTCCTTTCAGACCCATTATCCTTCCGGACCCCGGAACCGGTCCCTCAATCAATCGCCTGGCGTAGGGCCAGGGCCCCGAAAGCGGGCGTCAGGACGGCAAACAAGAGCGACACGGCCAAGAGCAGCTTCAGGTCGGCTGACCAGAACACCCCGTCCGCGACGATCCGCCCGCTCGCGCCGACCCCAAAGATCAAGATGGGGATCAAAAGCGGTCCGGACAAAACCAACATCAGAAAACTGCCCCCTCCGGCGCCCGCCTTCAAGGCGGCACCGATGGCGCAGGCCATCACAAGCGCGGGCGTGCCCAGCAAGAGGGCGCCACCCTGGGCCAGCAGGGTCTCGGCAGGCGCCCCAAACATAAGCCCGAACAGGGGGGAAGCCAGAATCAGCGGCACGACGGCCGTCATCCAGAGGCCCGCACATTTGCCCACCACCAAGGGCGCGAGCGGCACGCCCTCGCCCACCAGGGCATCGACGGTGCCGTCCTCGAGGTCCCGCTCGAAGAGATCCGCGACCGCCAGCTGGGCCGACAGGGTGGCCCCCAGCCAGATCATGGCCGGCGCGATCACGGCCTGAAGCTCCGCGCGGGGCCCGACGGCAAACGCAGCCAAGCCAATGAAAAGGGCGAAAAAGACCACGGCATTGAGGAAAGCCCCGCCCCCCCGCAGGGCAAGGGCCACGTCCCGGGCAAAGATGGCGCGGATGATCGTGAAGGTGGTCACGGCTGCGGCTCCTTTCATTCGAACCGCAGAGCCCGTGCCGCCAGGGGCAGGACCTTGTGGGTAGCGACAATGGCACTGCCGCCCTTTGAACAATGATCCTCGATCAAGCGCGAGACGGCTTCCTCGGAAGCCTTGTCCAGGGCCGCCGTCGGCTCATCCATGATCCACAGGGCGCGGGGCGCCAATAGAAGCCGGGCCAGGGCGACACGTCTCTGCTGACCCGCCGAAAGCGCGCGGGCGGGCTTGTCCGCCGCCTCCTCAAGGCCCACGGCTTGAAGCGCGTCATGGGCGTGGGCCTCGGGCACGGTGTCGAGACGCGCCCAAAAACACAGATTTTCCAAAGCGGTGAGTGCCGGTTTAAGCGCGTTGCGATGGCTCAGAAAGCGCATATGCGCGGACGGTGCGCCCTCTTCCCAGGCCTCGGCCCCATCGGATTTCCAGCGCAGGGTGCCGGCCGTCGGCGGCACAAGGCCCGCGATCTGGCGCAGAAGGCTCGACTTCCCCACGCCGTTGCGGCCGTGAATCTCCAAGACCTCACCCGGCGCGATCTCGAAGCCGACCCCTCGAAAGACCGGTCGCTCCCCCCGATCGCAGCCCAGGTCCTCGGCCCTCACGGTGATGCCCGTCACATCATTTTTCATCAATTCGCCCATCATCGGCCGAAAATGACACCCGTTTTGGATGGTCATTTTATCCCCGACGCGTGCCAAGCGCCGGGATCGTTATATCCCAGGGACCGCGTGAGGCCCAAACCGGCAAAATCATAAGGATGTGCGCCATGTACCAAGAACGCATCGCCAATTTCGAAGAGCAACTTCTGGCCGAGCGCGACGCTTTGCACACCGAAAGCGATAACACACAAAACGACCGGTCCGCCGTCTCCCTCGATCAGCAGAGCGTGGGCCGCCTGTCCCGGATGGATATGCTTCAGATCCAGGCCATGGCCAAGGCCCAGGAAAACCGGCGCCGCCAACGTCTTCTGCTCATCGACGCGGCCCTGCGACGCATCGAAGAGGGCGAGTTCGGCTATTGCATCCGCTGCGGTGAAGCCATCCCCAAGGCCCGTCTCGAGGTCGACGCGGCCGCCCCCCGCTGTGTCCCCTGCACGCAAGGCGACAACTGAGGTCCGACCGGGCGGGGACGCGCAAAATCAGGGGGGGTTGCGCGCCTTAGCCCATTCCAGACATTCCCCTGGGCGCGCGGGCGGTGTAGGTTTGGACCCTTGAAGCCAGCGTAAATGGGTAAGCCCTCGGGGGAGTGGGAACTCTATGGCGGACGCTCGGCATTTGTCCGGCACGGATGCGGCCTTCCTTTATCTGGAGATGCCGCAGACGCCCATGCATGTGGGCGTATTGGCAATCTATGACCCGACCACGGCGCCGGGCGGTTTCGCGCGCCCGGAGGACATCTATGCCCATGTCGCCGCGCGGCTGGACATGTCCCCCATCCTGCGTCAGCGCATCCAACGGGTGCCGATGGGCCTCGATCACCCCTATTTCGTGGACGACCCCAATTTCGACCTGGACGACCACATCAGCCATGTGCGCCTGCCCGCGCCCGGCGACTGGAACCAGCTGTGCAAATTGGCCGCGCGTCTGTTCGCCCGCCCCCTGGATCTAGCCAATCCCCTCTGGGAACTGACCATCATCGAAGGCCTGGGCGGCGTGCCCGGCGCACCGGCCGGCGCGTTCGCCCTGTTGTGGAAGATCCACCACTGCGCCCTCGACGGCTTGGGGGTCATGGACTTCCTCGAGTCCATGCAGACGGCCGAACCGGTCACCCCGCCCTTCTCGCCCCTGCCCTGGCAGCCCAATCCGACGCCCAGCACGCAAGACCTTCTGGACGCGGCCCGTGACCACGCCCAGCAACTGCCCATGGCGTCGCTTGACTTCATCCGCCGGGTGGCCCCGCGCGTGGGCGAAGCCGTGAAGGCCACGGGACCGGAAACCCTGAAACAGATGATCCAGGCACCCCGGACCGATCTCCAGGGGCCGGTCTCGGGCAAGCGGGTCGTTGAGGGACGGACCTTCAGCCTACAGATGGCAGAAGAAATCCGCCGCGCCGTGCCGGGCGCCACCCTGAACGACGTGTTCCTCGCCACCATCGGCGGCGCCCTGAGGGCTTATCTGTCCCGCCGCGCGGCCTTGCCCATGACGGCGCTGCGAACCGCGCTGCCCGTCTCCTTGCGCACCCCCGCCGACCGCGGCGCGCCGGGCAACAAGGTTTCGGTGATGCTCGTGGGCCTCGGCACGGATATCGAGGATCCGATCAAGCGTCTGAAAGCGGTGCAGCGGTCAAGCCTGGAGGCCAAGGCCTTTCTCACCGCCATCGGTCCCCGGGAGACCATCGAAATCATGGATCTGATTCCTCCGCCGGCCATGTCCATGGCGGCCCGCGCGGCGGGTGAGTTCGGTTTGGCCGAACATGTGGCGGGCGCGATGAACACGATTGTGTTCAACACGCCGGGATCCCGCCATGCCCTCTACTGCGCCGGCGCGCGGTGCGAGGTATCCTTTGCGCTCATGCCCGTTCCCGATGGTGTCGGGCTTGTCCACGGTGTACACAGTTATGGTGGAGCGTTTACCATTACGCTCACAGCGTGCCGTGAACGCCTGCCTGACCCGCAGATCTATGCGGAAGACTTGGCGGGCGCCTTCGCGGCCTTGCGGTCCGCCGCACTCGCCACACCGCCGGAGACCGCGCAGAACGAAAGTATCGGGAAGATTGTTGAGGACTGGAGGGACTGGAAAATGGCGGACTATCCTCTTGGTGCAGACATCGAAACACTCTTGAACCGCATGCAGGCGGGTATGGAGTCTCTGAAGGACGCGTTGCGTCGCACCGGAACGACACTCGACCACAACCAACGGCGTATGACCAATCTGGTCATGGCGCAGGCGGAAGAGAACCTGCGGGCGACCATGGATGCGCTGCGCTCGACCATGACGGCCAAGGACACGGCCGGTGCCATGAAGGCGCAAGGCGAAGCGGTCCGGGCCGCGTTTGAACGCAGCCTGAGCCAGGTGCGCGAGATCAGCCAATTGCTGGAATCGGCGCAAGACTCCTTCGTCATGCCCGGTACGACGGTGTTCACGCCGTCCTTGCGCAGCGCGAGCGATTTCTTCGCCCAGCTTCGCCAGAATGCCGGTCGCGTGGTGCCCGACGATGTGACCCAACAGATCGAGCGTTACATCGACTCCATGCAGGACGCCTTTGGCGAAATGCGCGAATCCTTACGCGATGTGCGCGGCAATGTGGATGTGGGGCAGCAGCAGGTCATGTCGCTGGTCCTGACCCACGCCCGGGAAAACCTCGACAAGACCTACGAGACCTTCAACAAGATCGTCGGCTCGAAAGACCCCACCGAGACGGTGCGGATCCAGGCCACGGCCCTGCAGGACGCGATCGAACGCGGCGTGAGCCAGGTCCGCCAGGTCAATGCCCTGCTGACCGACAGCGGCCAAGCCGCATTCGAACCCATCCGGGACTTCTACACCCAGCTCGGCAGCGCCAGCGATTTCTTCTCGCGCCTCAACGCCCAGGCCGGTTCCTTCAATTTCCCGAGCTTCGGCGGCACGGAAACCCCCTTAAGCGGTTTCGCGGCCATGGGAACGGGGGACGCGGAAAAACTCATGGAAACCATGCGCGGCAACATGAAGGAGCTGCAGACGGCGCTGCAGAAGTCCGGTGAGACGATGACGGAAAGTCAGCGTGAAGTGGCCGAACTGCTCATGGCCCATGCCCGCGAGAACATGGACGAGAGCATGAAGGCGCTGCGCGATGTGGCCCAGTCCGGTGACATCGCCGAGTCCTTGCGTCTTCAAGGCAACGCCCTGCGGGACTCCCTGTCGCGCAACATGCGGCAAATCCGTGAGGTGACGGAACTCGTCTCCTCCGGCAGCCAGGACGCGATGAAGCCGCTCAGCCAGTTCTTCGAGCAATTGCGCGCCGCAAGCGAAGCCCTCGCCAATCTGGCCCCGCAATCGCGTAAGGACGACAACTGATCATCGTCATCCGATGCTCTTGTGAAAAAGATGAAACGGCCCCCGAAGGGGCCGTTTCTTTGCCACCCCAGTCGACCCTACCCTAAGCCGCCGTCACCATGGCGCGGAAGCGATCGGCCGCATTGCCGACCTGTTCGGTAATCTGCGCCAGATCGGCAATTTCGTTCCGTATCCCGCTCACCTGCTCGCCCGTCTCTTCGGACCCATCGCGAACATCCTGAATGCTTCGCGAGACGTCCCGCGTGCCGGCCGCGGCCTCCGAGACACTCCGACTGATCTCTCCGGTCGCGGATTGCTGTTCCTCGACCGCCGCCGCGACACTCGCAAAGACGGCCGAGACCCCATCCATGGTGCGCGCCACAGCGGCCACCGCATTGACCAGATGCTCGACCGAAGTCTGGATGCTGGACACTTCGGTTTCCACTTGGCTCGTCGCCGTCGCGGTCTGTTGCGCCAGGCTCTTAACCTCCGAGGCCACGACCGCAAACCCACGCCCGTGTTCCCCTGCCCGCGCCGCCTCGATCGTGGCGTTGAGCGCCAGCAGATTGGTCTGCTCCGCGATATCGGCAATCAAGCGCACGACTTCGCCGATTCGCGTGCTAGCGTGGGAAAGGGTTTCCGCCTTTGTCGCCGCGTCACGGGTTTCCTCCGTCGCCGAACCGATGGTTTGGGCCGAATGGGAGACCTGGCGGCTGATTTCGACAATGGATTTTGAGAGTTCTTCCGTGGCGGCCGCCACGGTTTCCACATTGGTCGTGGCTTGCTCCGTGGACGCTGCGACAGAAACACTGCGTTCCACGTTCTGGTTGGCCATGGCTGCCACCGCATCGATGCTCGCTTGAATGCGGCCGAAAGACTCGGAAATCTGTGTGATCGACTCGCGGACATTGGTATCGAAGTCGCGGGCCAGCCTTTCCTTGCTCGTCACCATATCCCAGGTCAGCATGGGTCCCACATAGCTGCCGTCCGGATTGACGATCGCAGTAACCCGCATGGAAATGGTCTGGTTTCCGACGACGATTTTGGACGTCCGGGGCAGATTCTCCGGATTGCTCAGGACCTGACGGACGAGATCCGGCTTGTCATGGAAGACATCGAGCGATGTACCGACCACATCCGCCGGCTTGAGGTTGATGTCGTCCTCAATGAACTCCAGCAGATCAAGGGCGGCCTTGTTCGTATAGGTAATCTTGAAATCATCCTTCGGATCGGCCGCCATGATGGCGACCGGCGCCTCATCGATCATCTGGGCCTGGCCATAGGCTCTTTCCACTGACTTTCTGAGCTTCTCCAGGGCCGTGAACATGCGGCCCACTTCATCGCGTCGATTGTCCTGGCGGCCATCATGGGAAACATCGCCCTCGGCGATGGCTTCCATGCGCTTGGTTAAGGACCGGATCGGGACGATGATGATATAACTCAGAAAAACCGCAACACTGATCGAAATGAGGATGCCGACTCCGAGGCCGATGAACGTGAACCTGCGCGTTTGCCTGACGGCGTTCTCATGTTCCCTGTCGGCCTGCATCCGGGCCCCATTGAGCGTGGCAAAGGCATCCCTCATAAGGCCAACAATCCTCGGCCCGATCGTATCAAGCTCCCGAGTCTGGATCGCATTGCGCTCCTGGACGGCTGTCCGGACATCGGCAAATGCGCCGTGATAGTTGAAGAGCTGGTCTGCGACACCTTGAACCAATGCGCGCCGGCGTGAATTCGTCACATTCCGCAACAAGATCGTCAGCTCAGCCTCGGTTTTCTTGATCTCATCGAACACCTGCGTGGCGGAGCCCGGGTCATTGTCCACCAGGAATTTCTGGACGTGAAAGCGGGAGAGCATCAGGTGCTGCTGGGCCCGTCCCCCATAATAGGCCGTCGTTGTCTTGCCGTCGCGGAAAGCCGAGGTCATCACCTCCGTTAGCGCATTGCGCATCTCCGGACCCGTCACATTCAGAACATTTGAAACGATTTCGTTTCGCTGGGCCTGGAGGGCGACGATCTTCTCGAAACCGTTCCGATAGTCCAGAACCAGACCATTGGCTTCCTCGAACTTCTGCAAAAAGATCGGATCCTTGATTTGCGTCGCGATCTGCGCCATGCGATCGAGGATGCCACTGAGAAGGCCCAAGGCAGTGGCGCCACTCTGTTCATCACCCGTATTCCGGAATTTCAATGCAGCCAGGCGGGCCTTGATGAGGTCGCCTTCGGTCGCGTCGACAGCCTGGGTGAGGTTGGCGCTGGCCTTGTATTCGGAGAACTGTTCCAGAATGATCCCGGTTTGATGGACCGCGAAAGCCGAGAGGCCGACAACAAAGGCCATCAGGAGAGCAAGGCCGCCATAGATCTTGGCACTGAGCGCAAGATTGAAGAAAGCGCTCCGGCGCTGATGCCCGGCGAAAATGCCTAACCTCACCATGAGTACCCTCAGCCTTAACGACTTGCTAGGAAGTTCCTACGCGGATCGCCTTACGCGGGTATCGTGGTAGAGGAACGAGGTTAAAGTGAAATAAACCAATGCGCGCAAGCCGCCCAAAATGAAACCATGAATAAAGGGTTGGGACGGCCTGCGACGGATCTTCACAGCACAGAGCGATCAGTTGTCGCCCCGCAAGATGTCGCCCACGGGCCCCAAGAGTGACCCTTCGCCCTGACCGCTGCCGGTCACCGGGACATTCGCGAGGATGCGGCCGGCGAGACGGCTGAAGGGCAGGCTCTGCAGCCAGACCGTGCCGGGGCCTTTCAACCGGGCAAAGAACAGTCCCTCGCCACCGAACAGCATGGTCTTGATGCCCCCCGCCTTCACGATGTCATAGTCCACCGTCGTCGTCAGGGCGGCAAGGCATCCGGTATCCACATGAAGCTCTTCGCCCGGCGCCAAGGTCCGTTCAATGAGGGTTCCGCCCGCATGGACAAAGGCCCAGCCATTGCCTTCAAGCCGCTGCATGATGAAGCCCTCGCCGCCGAACAGGCCGGTGAGGATCTTTCTTTGAAAGGCGATGCCGATCGAGACGCCCTTGGCGGCCGCCAGGAAGCTGTCCTTCTGGCAGATGAGAGCCCCCCCGTGATCGGCCAGATGGATGGGCAGAATGGTGCCCGGAAACGGGGCCGCGAAGGCCACCTGGGCCTTGCCCGAGCCCTGCTGGGTGAAGACTGTCAGAAACAGGCTTTCGCCGGTGAGAACCCGCTTTCCGACACCGATCAAGGTACCGATAAACCCTTTGTCCTGACCCGAACCATCCCCGAAGATCGTGTTCATCTCCACATGGGGGGACTTGTACATCATGGCCCCGGCTTCGGCGATGGCGCTCTCGCCGGGATCAAGCTCGATTTCGACGAACTGCATCTCGTTGCCGGCGATCCGGTAGTCGATGAGATCGGCGTTGGCCATGGCGGCACTCTCCTGCTCGTGAAGACGGATTTGGTCTTTATACCCTCTATAACGCCTGGGCAAGGCGCATCTGGCGCAGACGAGCAAGCGTCGCGGGAAAATCGCGCGCGGTCCGGTCCAGGACGAAACGCGCGGCTTCGTGGCGCCTGTCCAGTCTGGGCACGCCTTCTCCGGCCTGGCGGGTCGAGTGAAGCGTCACCTCGACAAGGCGTCCCTGCCCGTCCAGGGTCACGTCAAGCACCGGTCCAAGACCCAGAAGGCCCCAGGTGAGGAACCCGGCAGAGGTCCAGAAATTGCCGAGACTGTATGCCACCAGACGATCATCGATGATCTCTAGCGCGCGAGGCACATGGGGTCCGTGGCCCACGACCAGATCGGCTCCTGCATCGATCACGGCCCGCGCAAAGGCGTGCACATCGCCCCGATCCTCGCCGAGATAGCGCTCGGTGTGGCGCGGCACCCGTGACGCACCCACACCTTCCGCCCCCGCATGAACGGAGATGACGACCACATCATGGTCCTCACTCAGTGTCGCGACGATCCGCCGGGCACCGCCCAGATCACGCGGATCGAGACTGATTCCATGGGGCGCAAAACTCGCGAAAGCGACCCGAATGCCCGCTTCCGTGGTCAGGCTCGCGGTGCGGGCCTCGGGCACCGTCTCAAGACCGGTTGGCGCGATCCCGGCGCGGCGCAGCGCGGCGATGGTCGCCGCGCGCCCGGCATCGCCGAAATCCCCGGCATGATTGTTAGCAAGCGAGACCACATCGACACCGGCCTGGCGCAGAAAATCCGCATAGTGAGGCGGGCTGCGAAATGCAAAACACCGAACACAGTCTTTCGTCGGCTCACCACCCGCGAGGAGCACCCCCTCAAGATTGGCGAAAGTGAGGTCCCCGCTTTTCAGAAGCCGGACAAGGCCGTCCTCCAGGATGTCTCCCAGCGCGGCCCCCGGAACCAATTCGGGATTGAGGCCGGCGCGGCTCGGATAGTCCGACCCCATCATCACATCGCCCACGGCGATGATCCGCACCCGCGCATCCTGAGAGGCTTGCGACCTCAGTGTAAAGTGCGGCGCCCCGGTCGAGGCGTGACGTTGAAATGCTCCCTGCCCCGCATCCATGGTGCTGGCTTGCCGCGTCGCCTCGGTCGAGGGTGTCTGAAATCCGGTCTCGAAGCCCGGCAATGCAGGGTCGCCCTCGGGCCTTTCTTCCGTTCCGGTCAGAATCGCATGGCTGACGGTCCCGGTGCGGATCGTCGCGGCCTTACACGGTGTTCCGAACGCGGTGAGTTCCGCGCAGACCTCCCGTAGAACCTTTTCCGGCGCGCCCAAGGCGGCCAGCCGGCGGACCGGCATCACTTTGAACAGCCGCGTTTGCACCAGGACGGGGTCCAACCCTTGCAAATCCGGGAAGCGGCCCGTCAAACGCTGCCACCGGGCAACACCGTCCGCATTGCGCAGCACGAGACCCAGATCGATGGCCGGTACGGAGCGATCGGGGCCATCAAAGGGACTGGCGGCAAGCCCCGCCTCATTGCCGGCACGCATCAAATCCGTTGGCAGCGGCAAGTGGCGGGCCTTGGCGGCCTGGTCTTTCACCTGGCGCCAGAGGGTGGAGAAAACATTCGGGGCTTCGGTCTCTTCGGACGGAGGGGCATGTGTCGAAGGAGGGGGCGTGTCTTCCGGCGCCAACGGTTCACTCTGGCGCGCCAGCTCCTGCCGGTTTTGTGTCCGCCCGGCTCGGGCTTCAGGCGGCTCGGGGGATCCCTCGGGCGCGTCAAAGGCCATTTGCGGGGCGGACGGTCCGGAAAGAAAACGCTCCGGTGCGACGATCAAGATGCCGACAATGGCCGCCGTGAAGATCAGGGCCGCAAAGCCGGGCCGCACGAAACCGGCTTCGCGGACGCGCGCCGGATGGCGGGCCGCTTGCCTCGCGCCTGCGAATTGATCAGTCTGGGCCATGCTGAACAGGCCTGCCCCGTGAAAGTTGTTGCCCATGGTTCGTCGTCCCGGCCACCTTAGCCTTGTCGTCACGCTTTTTCTCTCCTTGATGGTGGTCCGAAGCGCCGGCGCCCAGGCACAACCAGAAGACGATCAAGAGTTGAGCCCCGGGCTCGGTCCCGCCCATGGCTTGGCCATGCATGGGGACCCGGCCCTGCCCGCGGATTATGACCATCTTCCTTATGCCAATCCACACGCGCCCAAAGGCGGCTCGCTCACCTTGAGCGAAGTGGCGACCTTCGACAGCCTCAACCCGTTCATCGTTCTGGGGAGGCCCATGTGGTATATGCGCTTTCCCCGCCGGGTTTTCGAGACCCTGATGATTCGCAGCCGGGACGAGCCTTTTACGGTCTATGGCCTGCTCGCGCAGAGCATCGACGTCCCCGACGATCGCAGCTGGGTCGCGTTCACGCTCAATGAGAAGGCGCGTTTTTCCGACGGATCGCCCGTGACCGTGGAGGACGTGATCTTCAGTTTCGAGGCCTTGCGCGACAAGGGGCGCCCCTTCTACCGCTTCCGGCATCGCAAGGTGGCCCGCATCGACCGGCCAGGGCCCCGCCAGATCCGCTTCGTGTTCGGCGAGGATGTGGATGACCGGGAACTGCCCCTGTTGCTCGCCACCATGCCGGTCTTTTCCAAGGCCTATTTCGAGACCCACGGTTTTGACAAGACGAGCCTTAAACCGCCGATCGGCAGCGGCCCTTATCGGGTGGCCGACGTCGCCCCCGGCCGGCGCCTCGTTTTTGAGCGCAATCCGGATTATTGGGGGGCGGATCTTGCCGTCAATCGGGGTTTCAACAATTTCGACCGGATCATTTTCGACTACTACCGCGACGCCAATACGGCGTTCGAGGCCTTCAAGGCGGGGACTGTCGATCTGCACCGGGAACTTCAGGCCAATGGGCTGCGCTGGGCCCGGGGCTATGATTTTCCGGCCATGCGCAAGGGCCTCGTCACGCGCGCCGAACTCAGACCGGCGGCCCTCCAGGGCATGTTCGCTTTTGCCATCAACACAAGGCGTCCGCCCTTCGACGACATCCGCGTGCGCGAGGCCCTGGTTCTGGCCTTCGATTTCCCGTGGATCAACAAGACCTATTTTTTCGGCGCCTTCGAGCGATCCTCGAGTTTTTATCCCGGCACGGATCTCACCGCGGCGGGACCCGCATCGACGGGCGAGCGGGCGCTCCTTGCCGCTTTCCCCGATGCCGTGCGCCCGGACATTCTGGAGCGCGGACTGCGCTTTGATGACCAGGGCGACTACTATGTGCGCACTAGACAGCGGCTGAGCACGGCCCTCGACCTTCTGAACCAGGCCGGATTTGAGATCGAGGGCGGTGTTCTCAAAAACAGCGTGACCGGACGACCGCTTTCCCCTGAAATCATGCTCGAGCATCCGGAACAACAGCGCGTCGCCCTGGCCTATGCGGCGGAGTTGCGCAAGATCGGCATCGAAGCGCGCATCCGCCTTGTGGATTCAAGTCAGTTTCAGACCCGCTCCCGCGCCTATGAGTTCGATCTCATGCCCTTTTTGTGGCCCTCGAGCCTGTCGCCCGGGAACGAGCAACGGTTCCGCTGGAGTTCCGCCGCCGCCGAGCAGCCGGGCAGCTACAACTTCCCCGGCGTGCGCTCCAAAGCCGCCGACATGTTGATCGATGCGCTTGTGGCCGCCCGGAGCCGCCAAGAGCTGGTTAACGCGGCCCGCGCTCTCGACCGGGTGTTGCTTTCAGGCTTCTACGTGGTGCCGCTTTATTATTTGCCCGTCGACAGGATTGCCTGGTGGAAACATGTGACGGGACCGGAAGAACATGGCAAGTTGCGCGTGCCGATCCGCGGGTTCGGCCGCGAGGGCATGGACAGTTGGTGGGCCGTACCCAACGGGGGCAGGTCCGCCCCGGGCGAGGCGACGGACCCCTGAACGCGGCCATGCCCTGCGGATACGGGGTCAATGTGACGACAACGGAATTCAAGGCGCCGCGCCCCACGCGGCTCCTTTTGCGGATCCACCTGTTATGGATCCACCCGCAAACGGGGGCTCGGTTGGTATCGGTGTGAAAACAGGAGTGCGCCGGGAATGTTGAATGCATCCAAATATACGATCGCGATCGCCATTCTGTTCGCCATGGTGGTCTTGGGCTTGGTCGCCTATCTGATCGGCGGCATCAGTCTCAATTTCGTGATCCTTTTTCTTGTGGCCTTGACCTTCATCGTCGTCGTTCCGTTTTTCATCCTGAAGCGATCGAAAGACTGAAGAACAAGGACGCGGCACGGGCGAAGCGCGGGTCTCGCCTGTAGCGGGATCGACTCCGCGGGAATCACGCGCCCGCTCCAGGCCCTTGTCGATACACGGTCTTTTTGAGGTTCAACCCGTGCGGGGCGCGGGAGCGCATGCCTGGCATGCGCATGGGACGTATACATCATGGGGTCTGGTCACACCCGTCAAAGGCTCTTGAAAACACTGGTACTTTCTTGCGAATCTGTAAGTCTTGCCCTGTTCGCGGCTTGGTACAAACAGCGCTATATTTATGTGTGGACCGTGAACGTGGGTGTAGCGACCCTGGCGACGGTCTGATTTCTCAGGATTTTTTTTACCGTTTGTCATTCATTGGACCGTGAAGGTCGAAGAAGGTTGGTAATTTTCACCACAATACGCATGAAGAGTGAGGAACGCTTCCCATGACAAGTCTCCCAGGTCGTCTTGGTACAGCACTTCTTGTTGCAGCCGCTTGGGCCGCCCCGGTCCTGGCCCAGGACGAACAACCGTCCTTGATCGGTCGATATGTCGTCGGAAACGACTCGAACGCTGCCACCGTCGAACTGCTGGACGATGGTTACCATGTCATGATCCAGCAGGGCCGCGTCGGCGTCATCGGGAACTACACAGTGGATGGCGACACGGTCACGTTCGAGGACCTCGCCGGCCCGATCAGTTGTCCCGCGGGCAAAAGGGGACAATACACCTTCGAGAGCACGGACAAGGGCCTCCGCTTCTCCCTCGTGGATGAGGAATGTGACGGACGGTCCCAGGGTGTCGCGGGCGCGGAGTGGATCAAGGCCAAGGAATGATCGGGCCATGCCTTTAAGGCGTGCGGATCATCCCCTCTCACCCTGATCGCACCGTTCATCGGTGTCCGGATGTAAGCGTCCCGCGATCGCGGCCTGTCACGGAGAAAGCCATCATGATCAAGATTAATGGCATCGGCGGCTTCTTCTTTCGCGCCCGAGATCCCGAAAAACTCGCTCAGTGGTATGAGGATCATTTCGGCATCGACAAGGTCCCCGGCGACTACGACACGCCGTGCTGGCAGCAGGCTGCCGGCACCACGGTGTTTGCCCCGTTCAAGAAAGACACGGACTATTTCGGCCGGCCGGATCAGATGTGGATGATCAATTTCCGGGTCGATGATCTCGATGGCATGGTGGCCCAGCTCGAAAAGGCCGGGATCAAGGTCAAGATCGATCCCGAAACCTATCCCAACGGACGCTTTGCCCATTTGCGCGATCCGGAGGACAACCCCAT
>CAZFWG010000002.1:81919-103444 GCA_964522525.1 uncultured Alphaproteobacteria bacterium
AAACCTATCCCAACGGACGCTTTGCCCATTTGCGCGATCCGGAGGACAACCCCATCGAGCTCTGGCAACCGATGGAGCAGGAGGCCTGACAAGCCCCCCGGCCGCGCTCAGCGGCCGGTGAATTGGGGCGCCCGGCGTTCCACGAAATGCGCGACCCCTTCCCGGAAATCCTCGCTCTTGAAGCTTTTCAGCATCTCGGCATCCCCCACATCGACCGCCTCCCCGAGGGACTGAAACTGGGCGTCCCAGAGCTGACGCTTCATGACGCGCAAGGAACGCGGCGAGACCTCGGTCGCCAGCATCCGGGCATAGGCCAGCGTCTGGCGCATCAAGTCATCGGGGGCGAAGACCCGATTGACCAGTCCCATGCGCTCCGCTTCCGGTGCCTCGATCTTGCGGGCGGAAAAGAGGAGATCCGTGGCATGGGCCATGCCCACGAGGCGCGGCAAAAGCCAGCTGACACCGTGTTCGGCGATCAGGCCGCGCCGTGCAAACGCGGTCGAGAACATGGCCGTTTCACTGGCAAAACGCATGTCGCAGTAAAGGGCCAGGATCATCCCAAGGCCCGCACAGGGACCATTAACGGCCCCGATGATCGGTTTCGCCACGGCCGGGAAATAGCTAAAGGATTTCTGGAAATCCGTTCGCGAGGTGTCGTCGAAGGGCAAGGGAATGCTGCGTTCCCGGATCTCCCGGCTGCTCTGGTTGTCCTGGATGGTCTGCAAGCCACCCATATCGGCGCCGGCGCAGAAGCCCCGCCCGGCGCCGGTCAGAATGATGACCCGCACGGCCTCATCGTCGACCGCCATGCGCATATGGTCCCGCACGAGGTCCCCCATCTCCCGTGTCAGGGCATTGAGATTCGCCGGCCGATTGAGCGTGATCGTGGCGACACCGTCGGCAGCGGCATAGAGCGCCTGGGGTTCTGCACCCCCTTCCCGGTTCTCCATTCAGTCCTCCCCTTTGAGCGGTTCTTGTGCTGAGCGGTTTTTTGCTTCTGCCCGCGAGAGACGAGAATGACCAGCGCCTTACACGTAATACGCTGACACGCAAATCACCTCTCGCGCCTGGGCCGATCCTTACCCTATGATGGAGCCAAGGGCGGGCCAAGCCGGTGCTTCCGGGCGGGTCTGGCACCGCCCAAAAACAGGCCAACACGTCCTTGACGTTTGGAGCACCTTTCCGGCGGAGCAGCTTTCCGGCGGAACAGCCCTCCGGCCAAGGACAAATCGAGGGACGCCGAGGTCAGACCATGAAAACGCGCATTACGGAACTTTTCGGTATCGAGCATCCGATCATTCAAGGCGGCATGCATTATGTGGGTTTTGCCGAAATGGCGGCCGCCGTTTCCAATGCGGGCGGCCTCGGCATCATCACGGGCCTGACCCAGCGCACACCGGAAAATCTGGCCAACGAGATCGCCCGCTGCCGGGAAATGACCGACAAGCCCTTCGGCGTCAATCTGACCTTCCTGCCCGCGGTGACGCCCCCGGACTATCCGGGCTTCGTCAAGGCCATCATCGATGGCGGCGTGAAGATCGTGGAGACGGCGGGCAACAATCCCCAGAAATGGCTGCCCACGCTCAAGGACGCGGACATCAAGGTCATTCACAAATGCACCTCCGTGCGCCACTCCCTGAAAGCGGAGTCGATCGGCTGTGATGCCGTGTCCGTGGACGGATTTGAATGCGGCGGTCATCCGGGCGAAGATGATATTCCCAATTTCATCCTGCTGCCGCGCGCGGCGGACGAGCTCAAGATCCCCTTCGTGGCATCCGGCGGCATGGCGGACGGCCGCAGCCTCGCCGCCGCCCTCTCCCTGGGCGCGGAAGGCATGAATATGGGCACCCGCTTCATCGCCACCAAGGAAGCGCCCGTCCATGAGAATGTGAAGCGGGCGCTCGTCGCGGCCTCCGAACTCGACACACGGCTGATCATGCGTCCCTTGCGCAACACCGAGCGGGTGCTGACCAACACGGCCGTCGAAGCCCTTCTCGAAAAGGAACGCGCGCTGGGCTCGGAACTCAAATTCGAGCATATCATCGAGGAAGTGGCGGGCGTCTATCCCAGGATCATGAAAGAGGGTGAGATGGATGCCGGCGCCTGGTCCTGCGGCATGGTGGCCGGCCTGATCTACGATATCCCCACCGTCCAGGAACTGGTCGACCGGATCATGGCGGAGGCCGAGGATATCATCCGTAGTCGTCTGGATCGCTTCGTCTCCTGATGTAGCGCCAGATGTCCCGGCCGGACACAGAGGGCGGCGGCGGCGCTCTCCCCCTGCCCCAGGTCCTCGCCTTCGCGTCGATCGGCGTGCCGCTGGCGGCGATCGGCCTGCCCTTTGCCGTCTATATGCCCCGTTTCTATGCCGGGGAGATGGGGCTTGGCCTTGAGGTGACCGGTGCGGTCTTCATGGCCCTGCGTTTCTGGGACATCGTGACGGACCCGATCATGGGGTATCTCGTCGACCGGCATCCCTCCCCTTACGGTCAAATCAAGCATTGGCTGGCGCTCAGCGTGCCCGTTCTGATCCTTGCGGCGATCTTCCTCTACATGCCCGGCGACGGGCCCGTGGGCCCTCTCTATCTCGTTGGTTGGCTGATTGTTCTCTATACCGGGTTTACGCTACTCCAGACGCCCCATCAGGCCTGGGTACCCATGCTGGCCCACAGCTATGACGAACGCTCCCGCCTCTTCCAATGGCGCGAGATCATTCAGATCGCCGCCCTGCTCAGCCTGCTTGTGCTCCCTGATCTCGCCGCCCGTTTCGGCGGCTTCGACCGGGCGGGTCAAATCATGATCATGGGCGTAATCTTGATCATTGCCCTGCCGGTCTCCATTGGCCTGGCCACCGCTTTCGTGCCCGATCAGCTTCGCCCGGCAAGCCAGGGCAAGGCGGATTTCAGTTTTGCCGGCCTCAAGGCCGCCCTCAATAACGGTCCCTTGTGGCGGGTCCTGACCATCGAAGTCTGTATCGGGATTGCCATCGCCAGTACGGCGGCCACCTATCTGTTCGCGGCCGAATGGGGTTTCGGCGTGACGGATGGTGCAAGTGCCATCCTGATGCTGTTCTTCATCGCCGGCTTTTGTGCCATCCCCTTCTGGATGTGGATGGCCCGTCGCTTCCAGAAGCACTTGGCCGTAAGCGGATTATGCCTGTTCTCATCCCTCGCCTTCCTCAGCTATATTCCCTTGTCCCAGATTGGCGGGTTCGCCGCCCTCATGGTCGGCGCGCTGCTGTCAGGCCTCTCCTATGGCTCTCCGCTGATCCTGGCCCGCTCCATGATGGCCGATCTCGTCGAGCGGGAATGGGCCCGCAGTCGGGAGAATCGGGCCGGCATCTACTACGCCCTGATGACCAGCGCCTACAAGACGGGGGCCAGCGTGGCCGTCGGTGTGCCCTTCATTCTGCTGGGTCTGGTCGCCGGTTTCGACCCCGTGGGCGACAATGACGCTCAAGCCGTCCAGAGGCTGATGATGATCTTTGTCGGCGTGCCGGCGACCGCCTTCTTGATGGCGGCCGTTCTCGCCTGGGGGTATCCCGTGACCCGGGAAATGCAGAAATCATTCAGCACACAAATGGCAGCTCATACGGAAGAAGAGGAAGAGTAGGCGGCGGCGTGGCGCGCACAAAAGACGCGTCGTGAAAGATGTGTAACCATGCGCCTTGAGCATGACAAACCCCGCTCCCGACGATAGGCTTCAGCGTGACCGAACTCCGATCACGGGCCTTCTCGTGGTCAGACTTGCGGGTCATTTTCCGATCACGATCGAACGATCACCTGAACGAATTGCAATCAATCGGCGTGGAAACCGAGACCGTTCGTCCGCGACACGGCCCTGTCAGATGGTTCATGAGCAAAAATCAATAGTCGAACAACAGAGGAGCCGGATGGGCAACCTTCCCATACGTGTCCCCATGCTCATGATGCAGCCGATTGAAGTCGGGCCGTCTGGGCCAAGGGCCGCAGCCCCCTGCCCCGACACAGACACGCGATACGCTCGCACGGGCGGGACATGCGGCGGGACGCATCGCACGCGGCCATGGTTTTCCATTCTTATACTGATGAATGTCCTCGTGGTCGCAGGCTGCACATTGCCGTTTCTCAAGTCATCGCCAAGCCAGCCCGTCGGCCCCATCGACAACGCCTTCGCGACGGGCACCTATTATATCGGTGAAAGATACAAGGCCGATGGCACCTGGTATGAGCCCAAGGAAGATCCGACCTACAACCGTGTCGGTATCGCCGCGATCTACGACGACCGGGAGCATGGCCAGCGAACAGCAAACAACGAAATCCATGACCACACCCGTCTGAGCGCCGCCCACCCGACACTGCCGCTGCCCTCCCGTGTTCAGGTCACGGACTTGCGCACCGGTCAGGCGATCGAAGTGCGCGTCAATGACCGGGGGGCCTATAAGCCGCGCGAGATCATCAAACTGTCCAAATCCGCTGCCGATAAACTCGGCATTCTGAATGATGGCAGCGGCTTTGTTCAGGTCCGCTATATCGGTCAGGCCCCTTTGGGGAAGGCCTCGCAACAGGGTGCGCCCGCACGCACGGGGCAAGTGGCGTCCTTGCCCGCCGTTCCGGTGGCCGCCGTCGGCCAGGAGACCATTCGCCCGCCGGCCCCTTCCCCAACGCCTGTCCCCACCCGGACGGTTGCCGAGCCCCCCACACAAAATGTCCGTGGTCAATCTGATCCTGCGAGACGCCCGGGCAGTGTACCACCGCCACCACAAACCCGACCGGCGGTCCCGAGCCCGGCAAGCCCGCCCCCGACCATCCCCGTGGAACCCCGCGTCGCCAGGTCCAGTCAACAGTCCGCCAGTCTGTCGAGGGGACAGGCACAACTGCCCGCCCCGCCGCCCGCCAACAGCACAAACGCCCGCCCCTTGGCCTCGGCCGCCGTCGGCCGTGCAACATCCGTCCTCCAACCGATGGGCGGCGCTCATCTCCAGGTCGGGGCCTATGGAGACTATCAGAACGCGGTTCGGGCCGCCGAGACCATCAATTCCCGGGGAGCCAGCCTGCCGGAACATGCCCGGGCCACGATTTCCGAAACCCTGGTGAACGGGCGCCGATTGTTCCGCGTCAAGGTGGGTCCTTTCCAGTCGGACCAATCGCTCAACAGCGCGAAAACCGTTCTGAACGGCCTCGGCTATCGCTCCGCGATCAAGGTCGACGGGAACTGAACCATTTGAAGGCGGATGGAACGGGACATGGCCTCGGAATCGGGGCCGGCCAATGCTCCGGCATTCCCGTGGTAACGGCAGTATCTCACCATGACGGGGCCTGCCTCAGCTTTCTCTCCAGGCCCGGCCCAACGCATCATCCAACGGCCCCAGAAGATATTTCAGGGGGCTGCGCCGGCCGGTATTGATGAAGACTTCCGCCGGCATGCCTTGGGTCAGCTTGATACCGCGAAGGGCGGGATGGCGTTGGTTGACTTCCACCTCAGCCAGGAAAAAGGACTGACCCGTCCGCTGATCGTCCATGCGGTCGGCGGAGACATAGATCACGGAACCGGGGATCTTGCCGAGATCCTGGTGGGAATAGGACGAAAGCTGAACGTCGGCTTGCTGGCCGGTCGTCACGGAGTCGATGTCCTGGGGTTGGAGCTGAACCTCCACGACAAGCGTGTCGCGATCCGGCACGATCTCCAGGAGCACCTGCCCTGGCGAGATCACGGCACCCTCCGTGTGCACGGAAAGTCCGACAACGGTTCCACTCACCGGCGCCGTGACTTCGGTGCGCTTGAGAGTATCGGCGACCATATTGACCTGGTTGTAGGTGTCAAACGCCAGGCGTTCGGCTTCCTCAAGTCTCTGGATGATGCCGTCGCGATATTTGCTCATTTCCTGACCGATGAGCAGCTGGGTCTCGCTCACGCTCTGTTTCGCCTTGGCGATGTCGGCGAGATTGCGGGCCCGGGCGCCTTCGATCCCGGCCAGATCCCTCTCGAGTTGCATCACACGGTTGCGCGACGCAAACCCCTTGGCGAGCAGTTCATTCATGCCCGACAGCTCTTCGCTCAGCAGGCTGATCTGGCGCCGGTTGGCCCGGGCCTCGGCCTCGACCCCGGCGATTTCCGCGTTCAACTGATCAATGCGCTGACGATGGAGGGCAATCTGTCCCTCATGGAGCTGACGTTCGGAGCGAAACGCTTCGATCTGCTGTTTCAGGATTTCAGCAACTTGCGGAACGCTCTGGCGATCCACCAGGTCTTGGGGAAACAGAATGGCCTCGAGACCGTCCCGTTGGGCCACCAGCCGGGCCACGGTCGCCCGCGATTCATCATAGCGGCGGCGCGTGATGGAGTGTTCGGCGGTTTCGTGGGTACTGTCGAGACGCAGGAGCGGCGTTCCCTGGCGGACGAAATCCCCGTCCCGGACCAGGATTTTGCGGATGATGCCCCCTTCCAGATGCTGCACCTGTTTGCTCTTGCTGGAGACCGTCAGGGAGCCCGGCGCAATCACCGCGCTATCGAGTTTGGTGAACGCGGCCCATCCGCCGAAAAGGCCAAAGGTCAGCAGCACCACCAAAAGGCCGCGCTGAATGGGGACCTTGGCGGCAATCTCCGCCTCCTGGCTGGCCGATCCGGGCTTGCCCCGCGGCGTGGGACGGCCGCCTCCACCTCCGGACCGGCGGCCCTTCAGGGCGGGCGTCTTGAACAGCTGCGTTGCACGGGTCAGAAGATCCGGACGCCGACGGCCTCGCTTCTTCGGTCGGGCCTTGCCCTGGGCGCGGCGCGCGGGCGCTTGCTTCGGGCGACGGGCCGGTGGCCGCCGTTCATCGCGCCTCGGATGGACATCGTGGTTTCCCTCAACCTCGCGCCGATGATCCTCAAGGGATGCCGAGCGATCATCCGGATGGTACGCCCCTGCCGTAACAGGCCGCTCAGGTTCCCAAGACGGGATCTCGTCAGGTGCTGGATCCGCTCGGCGCATCCGGGAGGCTTCCCAGGATTTCACCGCGTCGTCGAAACTCCGGCTTGGAGCCGGTTCGGGCGTGGCCGCACTCTTTGGTGCCTCCTGCTCGGCCGATGGCGGATGGGAAGGCGCTGCTTGCGCTTTCCTGGCCTGGCTGGCCACGATCCGTTCACCAATGGAATCCCCACGGGCACTGCGGAACATTTGACGGGAACGCTCCGTCTCATCCATGGCGGCCGGTCGCACAGATGATCGCTCGCCCGTAGACGCTCCAGTCCCGGCAGGCTGTTCCAGCGGTTCGTGGGGGGATCGAAAATTGTCCCTCAGGCGTGCGGTCTCCCGCCCACCGTCGCGGAGAGGCGCATTGTCCGTTGTCTCCTGCGGGTCGTCCTCAGGGCCGGAGACCTGATCCGGGACCTTGGGCGTGTTCTGAAAATAGCGGCTGGACGCGGCCCTGACCGGTTCCGTGGACGCCGCCGGTGCCTCTTCGCCATCGGGCCTTTCATCGGCAAGGGGCCGGGACGACTTGAAATCGCGAATTACGGGCGCAACAATCGTCGCCTCCTCCTTGGGCGTCACATCCGCGCGCTCGGTATCTTCGGCACGATCGGACGCGATGCCCCGGAGAAGCGACCGTTCAGAAGCCACGGGCCACTCTGCGGGCGGATCTTCATCGGCAGGCCGCTCCTCAGGGTCCGGACGGGACCGGTCGAAATCGCGGATGACGGGGGAGACAATCGTTGTCTCCTCCTTGGGCGCCACATCCGCACGCTTCCTATCTTCAGCACGATCGGACGCGATGCCCCGGAGCAGCGACCGTTCAGGAGCCGCGGGCCGGTCGGCGGGCGGATCTTCAACGGCAGGCCGTTCCTCGGGATCCGGACGGGACCGGTCGAAATCCCGGATGATGGGGGTGGCCGCGGCGCGCCCCAGATCCGTCGATCGTTCGGCCCGTTCCGGCATTTCGTTCCGCGGTGGCTCGCCCGGTGCCGGGGACGCGGGCGGCGCGAAGTGACGAACGGCGGCCGCATCCACGGGCTCGAACCGGTCCAAGCGATCCGCCCTCTGATCCGTGTTCTCCGACACACTGCCCGATGACGCGTCGGCCGGGCCAAAATCGCGGATGGCCGAAGGAGCCGGCGGCTCGAAATGGGCGCGCAGGGCCTCATCCTGGAGGGGACTGGCGAGATCGCGCTCCGCGTCGGTGTCGCCGAGATATCGGCTGGGAGACCGATCCAACGTATCGAAAAGCGGGCGCGATGGGGCCTCCGCATCCGGATCAAGGATTTCCGCCCTTGGTTCGACGGCCGGATGCAAAGGATCGGCCAGGGGTTTGGACGCCAGGTTTGCAAAGATGCTCGAAGCAGAGGTTGACGTATCCTCGCGCCCATTTTCAAGGTCGTCCGGTACCGGACGGTCCAGGACGGGGGGCACAGGCTGAATTACGGATCGGGGTTCCTCCGCACCGCCGGGCTCGGGACGGTCGGAAAACAGTTTCCGGGGCCGCGTTGCAGGGGATCCCCCCGTGGCAAGCGTTGTCTCTCTTGGGGAGGACGTCTGCGCTTCGTCGCCGCGAATGGTGCGGAACAGGCTGCGCGCGCCTACATCATCAAGGGTATCGGAGGGCGTCTCGGCACGGGCAGCGGGTTCCAGGTCCGGCCGAAGATCCGGTTCCGGCAAGGGGCGGGGCGCGGGTTCAGGCCCGCGTGCCGCGTCCGGATCGGCCATGGCCTTGGGGAGCGCTTCGGGCATTG
The DNA here is from genome assembly GCA_964522525.1 of uncultured Alphaproteobacteria bacterium. Lineage (GTDB taxonomy): Bacteria > Pseudomonadota > Alphaproteobacteria > JAJFIK01 > JAJFIK01 > CAYUYV01. The sequence continues at coordinate 90,608 of CAZFWG010000002.1, forward strand.
GGGCCGCTTCTGCGCGATGTATCGGCTCTTCCCGTGCCGGCGCCCCGGGCCGCGGGCGACCCTCCCCTTCCGGATCACTTTCCGGCCGATCCGTTAACGGACGTTGATGGTGGTTGGCCGCGGCGAAACGCACCCCGTCCCAGGCCGGCGCGCTGGGGCGCATGGGGCCCGGATCAGACGCGCTGGTATCGGAAAACCGCGTTTGCGATGCATAAGGATCGGGCTCCGACGGAATCGGCCGACGGATATCGTCAGAAGCATGAAGATCAGGGTCATACTGACCCGGGCGCGTCCGCCCCGGCCCTTCCTCTGGATCAAGAGTGTGGACCTTCATGACGGGCACGGCCTTCATGACCGGCATACGCCGTGCGCGGCGCGCTCGCTTCTGTTGTGATCCGTTTCGCTTCCCAAAGAGATCCATGGGCACATTCACTCCGAGGCAATCACCGGCCGGCTGCGGCCGCGGCGCGCCGGTCATTGGCTGCGCGCTTGGCGCCCCCCTGGGACATCTGGTTCAGGACCTCCGAGGCGGCGCCAAGGGTCTGAACCTGCCCTTCCCGCATGACCAAAATGCGGTCGCAAAGGGCCAGAAGCGGGCGGCGGTGACAGACCATGATGACCGTGGTCCCGTGGGCGCGCACCGCTTTGAGCGACTTCATGAGGGCAGCTTCGCCCGCCGCATCCATATGGGTGTTCGGCTCGTCGAGGACCAGGATCGCCGGACGGCCATAAATGGCGCGCGCCAGGTGGATGCGTTGGCGCTGGCCAGCGGACAACCAGGCCCCGCCGGGGCCGACGCGGGTCTCATAGCCCTCCTCGAAACGCAGGATGAGCTCATGGACGCCGGCCATCTGGGCCGCTTCGAGAACCGCGTCGGACTGCACATCGCCGAAGCGGGCGATGTTCTGCCCCACCGTTCCCTGGAAAAGGTCGCATTCCTGGGGCAGGAAGCCGACATGGGCGCCCAGTTCGGTCTTGTTCCATTTGGACACGTCCGCGCCGTCAAGGCGGACCGATCCGCTCATGGGCTGCCAGACACCGATCAGCAGATGGGCGAGCGTCGATTTTCCGGACCCGGACGGCCCGGCAATGCCGAGAAACTCGCCGGGCTTGACGGCGAAGGAGACATTCTTGATCACGATGTCCTTCACGCCCGGCGGGGAGCCCAGGACCTTCTCCGCCACGATCTGGCCGGTGGGCCGGGGCAGGCTCACAGTATCCTTCGGCACGTGGCAATAGGTCTCCATAAAGACCTTCAGACGGCCGAAGGCATCCCGTGCCGCGATCACCTGGCGCCAGCTGCCGACCGCCTGCTCGACCGGCGCGAGCGCCCGGCCCGAAATGATCGAGGCGGCCACGATGGAGCCGGCCGAAATCTCCCCGCGCAGGGCCAGATAGGCCCCTGTCCCGAGCATGGCCGCCTGGAGCGTCGGACGCAGGAATTTCACCCATCCCTTGATGAAGCCATTGCGCTCCGCCGCGACCGCCTGGGCGTCGGTCGCCCGGCGATAGGGATCGATCCACTGGCCCAGGAGCCGATGGCCCATGCCCATGGCTTCGATCGCCGGCGCGTTGCGTTGGGTGGAATCGACAAATTGCATGCTGTGGGCTCGGTAGCCATGGGCAGCTTTCATGGGCGCGCGGCTGAACCGTTCCGTCATGACGGCCAACACGCCGAGAAGACCCGCGCCCACGGCGGCAACAATGCCCAGCATGGGATGCATGAGGAAAATGATCAGCAGAAAGAACGGCACCCAGGGCACGTCCATCAGGCTTGTGGGCGCGGGACTGCCGAGAAAGCCCGTTACCGTGTCGAGGTCACGCATGGGCTGGGTCGGCTGACCCTGATGCGCCTTGTTCAGCGATGACAGGACGCCGGCAAACAGGGTCTGGTCGAATGTCTTTGAAAAGAAAGTCCCCAGGCGGATCAAGATCTGGGCGCGGTAGTGCTCGAGTGCGCCGAGCGCGCCCAGCAGACCGACGGCCGCCACGGTCAGGAACAACAGGGTTTCGTCACTGCCCGAGGCAAGCACCCGGTCGTAGATCTGCAGCATGTAGATCGGGCTGACGAGCAGAAGCAGATTGATGGCCACGCTGAACCCGAAGGCGACGAGACCCAGCCGTATGGCCATGCCCCGAACCTTTTCAAAGGCGGGATGCGGCCGCGACGGTGGAGAGCTGCGTTGTGCCATCTGGAAACCGGAAATGAATACAGTTGCCTAAAGTGGTTTCACGGATCCCACGACGACTCACGCGCGGCTGTAGATCCGACAGGGAAAACTACCAAATGCGATGCCCCAAAGAAATGACAAAGACGTAATACCGCTTATCGGGAATCAATCCTTGACGGCTCAAAAAGTTCGTTGCGGATCAACGCCTTAAGGCCCATTGGCGCCTTGGGCCGGCCAATCTTTCGCGCAACGCGACCCTTCGGGAAAAAGGACTTATCGAGCAAGGCAAACCGCGGCATTCGCGAATGAGCGTGCCCGCGAAGGGGTTGATCCTTACACAGAATTCATCGGACACCTGCGGCATTCACGCATCGGCATGTTCTCTTATAGGATGTAAATTGACAGCATTTCGTGGCGAAAAATCGAGGGCTTCTTCTCATCATTGTCTCAATCTCGCCAAGAAATCAGCCCGGCGATTATTTGACTCCCCCACGCGCCACAAAGGCAAACCCCGTTGGGGCCACGCCATTCGTGCTTTACGGGCACGGAACTCGCCATGATCACGCGGAGCAGGAACCGCCGCCCAAAACACAGAATTTCGCGCAATGGCGGTGCTGCAATTTGACGGGCTCAAGGGCGCCGCCCAGGGAGGCGCCGAGGGAAAAGGTTGGTGCATAAGGCAACAGGGTGCAGGCCACCACTTCCGCCCGCGTCGCGCCTTTGCGCTTCAGGATCATGCGGGCAGAAGCGCACATCAGGCTTGCCGGATCGACCCCCAAAAGGGACCAGCAGGCCGTGGTGATCTCAGGCACTTCGGCCTGGGCATCCATTTCCGGAAAGAGGACGAGCTGCAGGGGATCCTGCACGTCCACCGGCCAGCCGCGGGCGGCAATGAGCGCGGCATGGCCTTCGCGCGCCTGCGCTTCCGGTTCACCCCAGCAGGTCCGGCCCGCCAGGGCCAGGGAAAACCCATGGCGGGCGAGCCAGTCGACCCCGATACAGGTTTCCTCGAAGGCGCCCGGCCCCCGTTCCGTGTCATGGAGCCGCGCCGACCAGTGATCGAGGCTGACCCGGAGGATCAGGCGGTCGCCATGGCGGGCCCGGCAGGCCAGCAACGCGTCCTGGACCTTTGGCCGCATCATGGGGCGCATGGCATTGGTCAGGATGAGCACGCGATGCCCCTGCGCCAGCACCATGTCCAGCAGATCCATCATGAAAGGATTGAGAAACGGCTCCCCGCCCGTGAAGCCGATTTCGATCGGTCCCGGCGCGAGGTGGTGGACCTCCTCCAGAAAGGGCTGGAGATCGGCGGGGGCCAGATAGACCAGCCGATCATTGGATGGGGAGCTCTCTATGTAGCAATTCGCGCAGGCGATATTGCACAAAGTGCCCGTATTGACCCAAAGCGTCTTGAGCCCCGTAAAACGAACGGTGGCGCGGGGCTCCCCGTTGGCGGTCCAGTCCGGATCGCTGAATTTGGGCCGGATTTCGTCGGTTTTTCCAGGAATTTGCATCCTAAAGGCCTACGCGAGAGCGTCGCCCGGTTCAAATCAAGTCATGCGCGGTGCGCATCAAAAGACAAAGCGTCGCCCGGAGACCGGGAATGGGCGGCCCGAGTACCCTCAAAGGCGCCATGGATATTTGCTAGTGCGCCTGCCATACCGTCCGTAACATTCGGGTTTGGGCATACTGGGTTGGATTCAAGGGGCAAGACAGATTTTGGACAGAACGGACCTTTCTGGGATGCCGAAGCGAATCGGCAGATGCGCGGGGACCTATCGATCCGTTTGGAACGGGATGGCCGTGGTCTGTGTCCTGCTCACGCTGGCGGCCTGTTCCGTGAAACCGGGCATCGAGGAAGCCCCGCTGCCCCCGACGCCCGAGAACGGCTGGAGCGCGACGGGCGGAACGGAAGCCGCGAGCAAGCCCTTGACCAGCGACTGGTTGAGCGAATTCGACTCCCCCGTCTTGAGCGCCCTCGTCGCCGAAGCCCTGGTCTACAACAACGATCTGGGGGCCGCCGTCGCCCGGGTCGATGCGGCACGGGCCACTTTCCGTGCCACGGGGGCGGCCCGGTTCCCCACCATTGGCGGTAACTTTTCCGCCACCCGCGCCCGGTTCCCGACCGGCATCGGAGACACCACGGATCCCTCTGGTTTTGTCGGCGTTCCGGGGGCCGTGGGCGCGTCCACCTTCGCCTGGGCCCTGCAATCAAACTGGGAAATCGATGTTTGGGGCCGGGTTCGCGACACGACCCGTGCCGCCCGCGCCGACGCGGACGCGGCGATCCAGGACCTCGTGGACACGCAGCTTTCCCTCGCGGGCATGGTCGCCAATGCGTGGTTCACCTTGATCGAGGCCCATCAGCAAGTGGCGCTGGCCCGGCGGGACGTGGAGAACCGGCAGCGCAGTCTGCGCTTGATCCGCCGCCGGTTTCAGATCGGCTTGTCGGACATCCTGGATCTGCGCGTCGCCCGCTCCGACCTTTCGGGCGTCGAAGCCGGCTTGGCCGCCGACGAGCAGACCCTGAAGGAATCCGCCCGCGCCCTAGAGATTCTCCTGGGCCGTTATCCGTCGGCGGAATTGGAATATCCGGACGAATTGCCGTCCCTGCCCCTCCTCACCGGGGCCGGCCTGCCCGTCGAACTGCTTGCGCGCCGGCCGGATCTGAGAGCGGCGGAACGGCGGGTGGCCTCGGCGGGCTTGAATGTCCGGGCGGCCCGCAAGGAGCTTTTGCCCCGCCTGTCGCTTTCGGGTTCTCTCGGCCCGACCACCTCTTCCGTCGCCGACGTGATCGACCTGGACGAGGTCGCGGGTAATATCGTCGGTGGGCTGACACAGCCCATTTTCCAGGGCGGGCAATTGCTGGCCAATATCAGGGCCGCCCGCGCAAGGGCGGAGGAGGCGCTTTACGTCTATGCGGCGGCCGCGCTGACGGCCTATCAGGAAGTCGAAAACGCTCTCGATGCGGAAGTCCTTCTGGAAAAACAGGAACGGGCGCTGGCGCTTTCGGCCCAGGAAGCCCGCGCCTCGGAGGCACTGACCGAACGGGACTACGCCCAGGGCCTCGCCAATATTTTCGACCTGCTGGATGCCCAGGCCCGCACCATCAACGCCGAAGGGGCGTTCCTGACCGTGCGCCGGACCCGCCTTACCAACCGTGTACAGCTGCAAGTCGCCCTCGCGGCGCCCATCACGGCCGACTTGAGGCCGGCAGACCAGGATGACCAGACGCCATGAGAAAATTCCTCACCATCGCGGTGCCCCTTTTCATCATCCTTCTGATGGTCGGCGTCGTCATCCTGCTGAACGCCCTGAAACCCGTACCGGAAAAAAAGGAAGCGGAGGAACGCCCGACTTCGGTCTTTATCGCCCGGGCCGAGCGCATGACCGTCGTCCCCCGCGTGATCTCCCAGGGCGAGGTCCGGCCTCGCCGTGAAATCGATCTGGTGCCCCAGGTCATTGGCCGGATCGTCTATATCAATCCCAATTTTGAACGGGGCGGCTCCTTCAACGAAGGCGAGGTGCTGATCCGCCTGGAAGAGGCCGACTACAAACTCGCCGTGATCCGGGCACGCTCCCGGGTCGCCGAAGCACGCCAGGAACTCCTGCGCGAGGACGCCGAAGCGCAAATGGCGCGGCGGGATTGGGAGGAACTGGGCGAAGGGGAAGCCTCCGCCCTCGCCCTGCGGGAACCCCAGCTTGAAATGCGCCGGGCCATGCTGGAAGCGGCCCAGGCCGATCTTGACGAGGCCGAACTCAATCTCAAACGGGCCAGTCTGGTGGCGCCCTTCACCGGCCGGGTCCGTGAGAAACGCGCGGATATCGGTCAGGTCGTCTCCACGGCGACCGTCCTGGGGCGCATCTTTTCCACCAGCATTGTCCAGATCAACCTGCAGCTGACCGATCGGGAATTGGGCATGTTGGGACTGCCCATTGGTTTTGAGGCGGAGGATCGCAGCGGTCCGGTCGTGCATCTCAACGGTGTCGTGGCAGGCGAGATGCATTCCTGGACTGGCCATGTGATCCGCACCGACAGCGCGATCGACCCCCAGAGCCGGGTCCTCAATGTCATTTGCGAAGTGGATGAACCCTATGGCGCAGGTTCGGACAACGGCATTCCTCTTGCCGTCGGCCTGTTCGTCACGGCGGAACTGCCGGGCGAGCCATTGCCCGACGTCATTGTGGTCCCCCGTCAAGCTCTGCGTTCGGACAATGTCGTTTATGTGGCGAAACCCGATGAAGAAGGCATTGACCGCCTCGATATCCGGCGGGTCGACGTTGCGTTTTCAGAACCCAACCGGGTCGTGATCACCGATGGCCTCGAGGCCGGTGAAGCCGTGGTCATCTCGGCCGTTGAAGGAGCGTCCCGCGGCCTCAAGCTGCAGCTCCTGGAGACCGCGTCCGGGAGCACCGGATCCGATCCGGATGATGCACCTTCGGAAGAGACCACGGCCTCGGCGCAAGGCGGAGATTGAGCATGAACGGACTGGTCGCCTGGTGGGCCCGCAATCCGGTTGCCGCCAATCTGCTCATGGTCGGCATCCTGCTGGCCGGCACGCTCGGCTTTTTGCGCATGGACCGGGAGGTCTTTCCCGCCTTTCGCTTGAACTGGGTCCAGGTCACCGTGACCTGGCCCGGGGCGGCCCCCCAGGAGGTCGAGGAACAGATCATCCTTCGGGTTGAGGAATCCCTGACTGATCTCGATAATGTCCGCCGTCTGAGGGCCAATGCCTCGGAAGGCTTCGCCGAAGTCTATATCGAGGCGGACCCGACCATCGATATCGGCGATTTCATCAATGAGGTGAAACTCCGTGTCGATGGGATCCCGAATTTTCCCACCGATATCGAACCGCCCCGCGTCAGCGAGATCGTGCAGCGGCCGGAGCTTCTTTATGTTGCGGTCTATGGGGATGTGGATGAGCGTCTTCTGAAGCGCACGACGGAGACCCTGCGCGATGAGATCGCTCTCCTGCCGGGCGCGGCCCTCTCCGACATCGTCGGTACGCGCAACGAGGAAGTCTCGATCGAGGTCTCCGAAGAGGCCTTGCAGGCCTATGACCTGACCTTCGACGATGTCGTGGCGGCGGTGCGCGCCAACTCCCTCAATCTGTCGTCGGGTAATGTCCGGACACAGACGGGAAACGTACAGTTGAGCGTGCGCAATCTGGCGGACACCCAGGTCGATTTCGAGCAGATCGTGATCCGTCAGACCAGTGACGGGGCCGTGATCCGGGTCCGGGATGTCGCCACGGTCCTTGACGCCTTCGAGGATTTTGAAAGCAAGACCCAATTTGACGGGGTGCCGGGTTTCTTGATCGGGGTGCGGGCCGGTGACCGGATGAACGTGGTCACCACGTCCGAGGCGGTCAAGGAATGGCTCAAGACCGCCAATGAAGGACTGCCCGAGGGCATCCAGGTCCAAATGTTTCTCGACGATTCCAAGACCTATTTCGACCGTATCGGCACGATCAGCCGGTCGGCTGTCATCGGCCTTGTATTGGTGTTCATCGTCTTGATCCTGTTCCTGCGCACCCAGGTGGCGATCTGGGTCACGGTGGGCATCGCGACGGCCTTTGCAGGCGCCTTCGTCTTTCTGCCGGGCCTTGACGTCTCGCTTAATATGTTGACGCTTTTTGCCTTTCTCCTCGTCATCGGCGTCGTGGTCGACGACGCGATCATTGTGGGCGAGAGCATCCATTCCCATGTGGAGCGGGGCGGACAGGGGGTGACGGCGGCGATTGCCGGCACCCAACTCGTGCTCAAGCCGGTGATTTTCGCGGTCGTCACCACCATGATCGCCTTCATGCCCTGGCTCTTCCTGACCGGGCCCCAGGTGCAGATCACCCGCCAGCTGTCGATCATCATCATTGTTGCCCTGACATTCTCTCTGATCGAGGCGCTTCTGATCCTGCCGTCGCATCTGTCGAAGATGAAACGCAAAGGCACCTTCGATCCCCACAAGGATCAGTTCACACCGCCGTCCGAAACCGAGGCGCCCGCCCCGCAGCCACCCCGTCGGGGCTTCTTCGGGGGGCTGACGTCCCTGCCCCGGACACTGTCGAATGTCCAATACCGCCTTGGCGAAGGGTTGGTGAGCTTTGCCGACCGTTACTATCGCCCGCTCATGGATTTCAGCATTCGTCAGCGCTACGCGACCTGTGCCTTTTTCCTGTTCTTCCTGGTGCTGAGTTTCACGCTCGCCGGGACGGGCTTCCTGAAATTCGCCTTCTCGCCGGAAATCGAGGCTGAACTCATCCAGTTCGAGGTCGATTTTCCCGACGGCACGCCCTACGCACGCTCCAAGGCGGTGCTCGAGCGGATCGAGGAGGCCCAGAAGGAGGTCGTGGCCTATTTTCAGCCGACGCCTGACGCCCCCTCCGTGATCCAACACTGGTTCACCTGGAGCCGGGAGGGTGCGGTGACCATCTGGGTCCTCCTGGCGCCCCCCGAAACCCGGAACACGTCAGCCAAGGAATTCTCCACCAAATTACGGGAGTTCATCGGCGAAATTCCGGATGCCGAGGAAATCGAGCTTGATTTCACCATCAACACGCCGGACACGGGCATCGAGTTCGCCGTCAACGCGCCCGATCTCGATATCCTGCGGGCCGCCGTTGAGGATTTGAAACAACGGCTCAGCACCTATGGCGCCACCTATGACATTCGGGACAATCTCCAGAGCGCCACGCCGGAGATCCGGTTGGTGCTCAAACCCGGTGCCGAACAGGTGGGGCTCACCTTGGGCGAGATGACCCGCCAGGTCCGCCAGGCCTATTTCGGGGAAGAAGTCCAACGCCTGCCCCGGGAAGGGAACAATGTCCGCGTCTTTGTGCGCTATCCCCGCTCCGCCCGCAGCAATCTGGACAGTCTCCAGAATTTCCGCATTCGTACGACTGACGGACGCGAGATCCCTCTCTTCGCCGTTGCCGATGTGGAGTTCGCGCCGGGCATCAAGCGCATCAACCGCCGGGAGCGCCAGCGTTCCGCCCGCGTCAGCGCCGAACTCACCGAAGACATCGCAAGCCAGATCCGCCAGGAACTCGACCAGGACTTCTTCCCCGCCTGGGAGAAACGCTATCCCGGCGTGTCTGTCGGCCTGATCGGCGCGGCCGAGGGGCTGGCCGAATTCCTGTCGGAAATCTCCACCCTCTATCTGATCGCCTTCATGTCCATGTATGCCATGTTGGCCGTGGCCTTTCGCTCCTACTGGCAACCCCTCCTGGTCATGACGGCCATTCCCTTCGGCTATATGGGCGCCGTCTACGGACATTTGGCCTTTGGACTGACCTTTGCCCTGTTCTCCTATTTCGGGGTCGCGGCCGCGGCCGGTGTCGTCGTGAACGACAATCTCGTGCTTCTCGATCAGGTGAACCGCTTGCGCGCGCAAGGCGCCTCGGCGATGTCGGCGCTGGTGGAAGCGGGCGTGTCCCGCTTCCGGCCCATCCTGCTCACCTCGGTCACGACCTTTATCGGTCTGATGCCCATGATCGCGGAGCGCTCTACCCAGGCAGAATTCCTCAAGCCCACGGTCGTCGCCCTGGCCTGTGGCGTCGCGTTCGCGATGTTCGTGACCCTGTTTTTCGTGCCGGCCCTTTATGCCGTGGGCGCGGATATTTCGCGCTTCTTCCGCTGGTCCTGGACCGGTGAGAAACAGCCGCGCCTCGATGAGGCCACGGCCGTCGACGCCGACGGACCGGCGACGCTTTAGCGCGAGGTCAGGAAAAGGAGTCTGCGGTTTTCCGTCCGACCAAAGGCACCAAGACTTGCCGTTCTAAGACTTGGACGCCGCGAGGGGATCGAGGATCGCCAGGGCCGTGATCATTTCAGGGCTGAGCAGATAGCCCGTCGCCGCCGGAGGCAGCGTGGTTTTCGACGGCTGGGCCGGGACAGCCTGGGGGCGCCCGGCGGCGTGGGCATGGTTGAAAGGCACATCCGGCCCAGGCCCCGGATCCCCTTGTCCCGCCTCACCCCCGGGCAGGATCTTGGCCACTTTGTCGAACACTTCCGAGACACTGCGCGACCGATCCCCGTCATAGAAGATCGCCCGATTGGCCTTGGCCGCTTCGGGAAAGAGCGCCGTGGCATCGAGCTCGGGGCTCTGCTCCTTCGCGCCGATCAGGGTCAGCGCCCCGCCCGCGCCCAGAAAATGGGCGGCATAGAGTTCACCGTCGCTGGGCGTCCGGCCCAGGCCCGCCTCGAGCCGGTCCGCGCTTTCGCGGGCATATTCCCCGGCCATGGCGGACGCGTGGACCGGATCATTGCGCAGGGCAAGAACGGCCGACCGCGTCTCCGGATCGGCAATTTCGTACCGGCCATTCTTGCCCTGGGTGATCGCGTCCGCTGCCGCGCCAAGCCCGTGTTTGTCGCCGTGGCGCGCCACCATGCCGAGCCAGGTCTGGTCAATGAACTGATAGAGCCCGGTGGCCGAGGAGGTCTTGGCCTTGGCGGCCGGGTCGAGCCCGCTTTCCCGCTGGGCGGTGGACAGCAGATAGGAAAAGGACACCCCGCTCTTCTGGGCCGCCTGCCGGATGGTCTGGACGACCGGTGCCGAGCGAATCCGTGTCGCTGGCGCCGAATCATGGGCATGAATGGTCGACATTAGCCGTGTCCTTCCTCGGGCTCATGATCATCGGGCGTTCTGGCGAAACCTCCGATCATGGTTCCCCCGATATGCAAACGCCGTGCCCAAGACCGTGACAGGCACGACCGCGCATCGGGGATCGGGAAGGCTCGGATTGAAAGGGTTGAGGGTCACGGATTGGGGAACCATGGAGATAGCCCGTATCGTGCAGACGCGGCATAACCTGCCCCTCGGCACGCCATTGCAGACCGCATGGGACGCGGAACCGCGCGATCATCTGGAAATCGACCTGATCTGGGTCGAGAGCGATGACGGGCGCGCCGGTGTGGGCGCGGGCCCGCCCCTGCCGCCCGTTTCCGGGTTCGAGGATCTGTTCATCGGCCGGGATCCCCTCGACCTTCAGCGCCACAACCGGGTCATTGAAAGCCTGTCCTATCATTACGGGCCGTGCTGGCCCCTTGATCTGGCCCTGTGGGATCTCGCCGGCAAGATCCACAACGCGCCTGTCTGGAAGCTCCTGGGCGGCGCGGGCGGTCAGCTCGCCACGGCGGCGGCGCTGGGCGATATGCGGTCTCCGGAGCAATTGGCGGAACTCGCCCAGGATGCGGATGCGGAAGGCTTCCGGGCCTTGATGATCCGGATCTATGATCAGGACTGGGAGGTCGATGCCGCGCGGGTCTCGGCCGTGCGGGAAGCCGTGGGCGACGACTTGCGCATCCTGACCGATTGGCGCCAGGCCGCGCCTATGCCCTGGCAGGTCGATCAGCCGCGCAGCCGCGAGGAGACGCTTTCCCTGACCCGGGCGCTGGAAGATCTCGATGTCTACTGGATCGATAATCCGGTCCATGGCGGCGACTACAAGGGCATGCAGGCCTTGCGGGCGCGCAAGAAAGTGAAGGTCGCCGCGGGCGCCCGGGCGCGGGACATCCACGATCTGCGCAATCTGATCATGCGGGATGTAAGCGACGTGATCCGCGCCGATGCCACCCGGATCGGCGGCATCACGGGCCTGTTCCCCGTGCTCAAGCGGGCGCGCGAGCGCGGTGCCATGATTTCACCGTCCAGTTGGGACCACGGCATCACCATGATCGCCAACGCCCATCTGGCGGCGGCGGTTGGTGGCTGTCCCTATTTCGAATATCCCGTCGATCCGCCTGCTCTGCTGCCGGAACAACGGGATTTCCTCCTGCGCGAACCCATTCTGACGGATGCGGAAGGTTTTCTGGATCTGGGGGAAGCGCCGGGCTTCGGCCTCGCCCTCGATGACGACATGCTCCAGGATACGCAAGTTCCCATCAGTTGATTCCCGTCCGGCGACCGTGTAAGGCTGAAGCTCGGGTGAAGGCCCCGGCCGCTCGCGGGCTCCCATGCCTTTGGCGAAGCCTTCATGGATAAGCCCCCGCGAATGGGGCTTCCCGCGATCCGCCCCGTCCTTGATCGACGCGGACCCGTGGCAATGCGAGCCCCACAGGATCATCCGCGTATCGACCTGGATGAGGCCTTGCCATGACCCTTTCTCCGTCTTCCGCCCTGCCCTCCCTTGAGGCCTTGAAAGCCCAAGCCAAGGCGCTGCGTGCCCAACTCCAGGACACGGGCACCGTGATCAATCACGCCCAGTCCCTGGAATTGATCGCCCGGCAATGGGGCTTTCGCAATTGGAACACGCTCCACGCGCGGATCGGCAACCATCCGCCCCCGCAGCCTTTCGCGCTGGGCGATCGTGTCACCGGGCGCTACCTCAATCAGCCCTTCGAGGGTGAAATCATTGGCATTCGGATGATTCACGGGGACCAGTACCAGGTCACCGTGTCGTTCGAGGAGCCCGTGGATGTGGTGACCTTCGACAGCTTCTCCGCCTTCCGTCAACGGGTGACGGCGGTCGTGGGGCGGGACGGTCGTTCGCCCAAACGGACATCGGACGGCACGCCCCATATGCAGCTGAAGGCTGTGCAGAAATAGGGAAAGAAACACCACGGGGCCTGACGAAGAGCCTCGTGGTGTTCACCGTCAATAGGACCGGGGCAGGCCCAGGACCCGTTCGGAGATGAAGTTCAAGATCATCTCGGTACTGACGGGCGCGAT
>CAZFWG010000003.1:0-4038 GCA_964522525.1 uncultured Alphaproteobacteria bacterium
CCCGGAAAGGGATGGCGGCCGACGAAATGCTCCGGCAGGCCCAGTTCCCGGCCCAACACCCGCACCTCGTCCTTGAACAGCTCCCGCAAGGGCTCCACGAGGGCCATGCGCATGCGTTCCGGCAGCCCCCCCACATTGTGGTGGGACTTGATGGTGACACTCGGTCCGCCGGCAAAGGAGACGCTTTCGATCACGTCCGGATAGAGGGTGCCTTGGGCCAGGAACTCGGCCCCGCCGAGCTTTTGCGCCTCCGCCTCGAAGACATCGATGAAAGTCGCGCCGATGATCTTGCGCTTGGCTTCCGGATCATCGACGCCCTCGAGCTTGTCCAGAAACTGGGGACCGGCCTCCACATGGACCAGCGGAATGTTGAAATGATCCCGGAACAGACCAACCACTTCGTCGCCTTCGCCGGCGCGCATCACGCCGGTATCGACGAAGACGCAAGTGAGCTGGTCCCCGATGGCCTCGTGCAGCAGGACCGCCGTGACGGCCGAGTCCACACCGCCCGACAGACCGCACAACACCCGCCCCTCACCCACCTGGGCCCGGACGCGCGCGATGGCGCTTTCCTTGAAGGCCGCCATGGTCCAGTCGCCCCGGCAGCCCGCCACATGATGGGTGAAATTGCGCAGCAGCGCCGCGCCATGGGGGGTGTGGATCACTTCCGGATGGAACTGCACGCCGTAAAACCGACGCTCATCGTCGGCAATGGCGGCGAAGGGCGCGCCGTCCGTCACCGCAACGGCCCGGAAGCCCGGCGGGAGGACATTGACCCGGTCGCCATGGCTCATCCACACCTGTTCGCGCGCCCCGACGGGCCATAGATCCTCGAACAGGGCGCAGGTATCCACCACATCAATATAGGCGCGGCCGAATTCCCGGTGATCCGGCGCCTCGACCGCCCCGCCGAGCTGGGCGCACATGGTCTGCTGGCCGTAACAGATCCCCAGCACCGGCACGCCAAGGCTAAAGGTGCTCTCCGGCGCGCGGGGGGTGTCGGTGCCGGTGACGCTCGCCGGCCCGCCGGACAGAATGACGGCCGCCGGGCCCATACGGGCCAGCGCCACTTCCGCCTTGTTGAAGGGGACGATCTCGCAATAGACGCCGCTTTCCCGGACCCGGCGCGCGATCAGCTGGGTGACCTGGGAGCCGAAATCGATGATCAGGATACGGTCAGACACGGGCGATGATCAGGTTTTGCTTTCCGAGAGCGCCTCGCTCAAGGTGCGGAATTCGGCACAGCGGCCGGAACAAAGACGGCGCAGACGCTCCAGATGGGTCTGGGCCGCTTCCAGTTCTTCCTTCTCGATGGCCGCCAGACCGGCCCACATCAGGGCCTTCAGGTCATCGGGATCAATGGAGAGCGCCGCCTCGTAATTCTTGCGGGCCTTGTCCATGTCGCCCGCCTTTTCATGGGCCTGACCCAGATAGGCGAAGGCGCGGGCATTCTTGGGATGGGCGACAATGGCCTGTTCGAGCAGATCCATGGCCTCATCGGTCTGGGACGCGTTCAAGGCATCGATGCCCCGTTGAAGCAACTGGGCCGACACGGCCGGCGCTGTCTCCTCGGTCACGCCCTGGGCCTGGGCCGACAGCCCTCCCCAGGCGAGACCCAAAGCCAGGGTGACAGCAGCGAGCGGCAATTTCCGAATGACGGCCATGATGTTTTCACGTCCCTGTAGCTGGCACAGCAATTCACGATAGGTGGTTTCAGCACTGTTGGCCGTCAAGCGTCAAGTCGGGCGCCTGAACGCGGCGAAGAAGAAGCCGTCCGTCCCGCTGAGATGGGGGGCCAGCAACAGGGTTTCGGTCGCGGGATCCAGGGTCCCTTCCGGGGGCGCCGCCCTACCGAGACCCGCCCGCGACCAAAGCGCATCCACCTTCAGGGGCTCAAATCCTGGATGGCCCGCGACAAACGCCGCCGTGCTGGCGCGGTTTTCCGCCTCGAACAGGGAACAGGTGACATAGACAAGGCGCCCGCCGGGCCGCACCAGCCTGGCGCCCCGCGCCAGGAGACCCCGCTGGACACGGCCAAGATCGGCAATTTTTTTTGGGCTGAGCCACCAGCGGGCCTCGGGCTGGCGCCGCCAGGTCCCGGAACCGGAACAAGGCGCATCAATGAAGACAAGGTCCGCCTGGCCCTCAAAAGCCTGCAGATCGGGATCGTGCAGATCCGCGCCGCCGTCCGCCGCCATTGGCCGCCAGTCCCGCAGACGGTGGCTCTCCACATGGGTGAGACCGGCCCTTTGACCGCGCTCCTTGGCCCGGTTGAGGCGTGCCGCGGAGACATCGCCCGCGATGATCCGCCCCTGATTATTCATCAACGCGCCGAGCGCCAGGGTCTTGCCTCCGCCGCCGGCGCACAGCTCGATCACGGTGTCACCGGGCCTGGCTTCCGACAGCAGGCTGACGATCTGGGAGCCTTCATCCTGGATCTCCACCTCGCCGCGCCGGAAAGGGGCTGTCTCCTGAAGATGGGGAAGCGCCCGGGGCCCTGCCCCGGCTTCGGGTGTGATGCGCAGTCCCCAGGGGCTGAAAGGCGTGTTTCCAACAAGAACCCGGCGGCCCTGCTCTTCCGTCACCCCACGGATGGCCCGATGGGCGGCATCCATTTCCGTCTTGAGCGTGTTGACGCGCAAATCGAGAGGCGCGCGGGCCTGGCAGGCGGCCATGCCCCCATGGGGCTCGAAGCGACGGTCGAAGGAACCCATGAGCCATTCGGGCAGGTTCAAACGGACCCAATCGGGGGCGGTGTCTTGCGGCGCCGTCATCAAGGCGCGGTGTTCCGAAGCACTCAAGGGGTCGGGACTGTGATCTGCCCCCGTGCACAGGGCCGACAGGGCGTCAACGTCCAGCCCGCCGTCGATGACGGCGCGGGCCAGAACCAGGGCCCGCGGATGATCGGCCCCCATCCGAAAAGCGCATTCCGCCCGGCGGCGGCACACGCCATAGACAATCTCGCCAATGCGTGCCCGGTCTCCCGAACCCGCATAACGATTGGCCTTGCCCCAGGACCGGATCACCGCATCGACGGGGCGTCCGCCGTCCTCGACCTCGGCCAGAACCTCCATCGCGGCCCGCAAAATCGCACCGTCACGCATCGCGTCTCTTGAAACTCACCCGTCTGAAAAAGAAAGGGGCTGGGCGGAGGATCATCCCTTGAAGCCCAGGGCCACCACATAGATCTCCGCCGAGTCGGCCCGGCTCGCACCGGGTTTCGCGTGGCGCACGCTGGTGAAGTCCCGCTTCATGTCCTGGAGCAAGGTGCCCTCGGTCCCGCCCTGGAGCACCTTGGCGCAAAAGCTGCCGCCCGGCTGCAGCACATCGCGGGCGAAGGCCAGGGCCGCCTCGCACAGACCCACGATCCGCAGATGATCCGTGGTGCGATGACCCGTGGCCGACGCGGCCATGTCGGAGAGAACCGCATGAACCGGCCCCGGCAACAGGGCCGTCAGCCGCGCCGGTGCCTCCGGGTCCAGAAAATCCATCTCCTCGATCACGGCGCCCGTCACAGGATCCATTTCGGCGATATCGATGCCGACCACATGACCGGCGCCGGCCCGCTCAACGGCCACCTGGGTCCAGCCGCCGGGTGCCGCACCCAGATCGACCACTCCCCGGCCCGCCTTGATCAAGGAGAAACGATCATCAAGATCGATGAGCTTGTAGGCGGCCCGCGATCGGTATCCATCCTTCTTGGCCGCCGCGACATAAGGATCATTCAGTTGGCGTTGCAGCCAACGGGTCGAGGACAGACGCCTGCCCTTGGCCGTCTCCACCCGGACCTTCAGGGCCCGCTTGCCCGAACCGCCCTCACCCCCGCCGTCCTTGGCGAGCGTGGGCACGGCCGAACCGGCGCGCCGTTCCCCCGGCGCCCGCGCGCTCTCGCGTCCGGAGGCCTTTCGCGCCCCACCCGTCCCCTTGTTCTTGGGTCCCGATGATTTGGAGGATGTGGGTTTGGGGGATTTGGCCATGCCTTTCGCCCTTCATTGACAACAGCGGTGCCGCGCCCGACCCGACGCTCGCGCCGTCGTG
>CAZFWG010000003.1:4138-92785 GCA_964522525.1 uncultured Alphaproteobacteria bacterium
CGCCCTTCATTGACAACAGCGGTGCCGCGCCCGACCCGACGCTCGCGCCGTCGTGTGACGGACCCATTTATTGGCCGAGCAGAGAAACAAAATATTTTTGGTCATCCCACGTTCCTGATGAGAGCGCGGAAGACACTCTCAGCCTCAGTGCGCAAAGTGGGATCTTGCCGACCGGCGTCCGGCAGGGCGTTGGCGGCCCAGTCGAGTTCCTGGGCGACAAAATCGTCCAGGATCGGCAGGCGCGGGCCTTGGCCCAATTCACGGGTCTGGGCTTTGAGCACGATGATGCGGTCCAGCTCCTCCGTCAGCGGTGCGGGCAGGTCGACGCCGTCGCACAGCTCGAAGAAGTTCATGGGCGGCGGGAATTGTGGCTGCATCCTGAGCCAGCGCAGCGCCATCACCGGGCGAATGACGTAGAGATATTTCTTCAGGCTGACCTGATCGCGGCCGTGGACATATTTGTTCCACTGACCGCGTGCCAGATGGTGATAGTGATAGAGGCAAGCGGTGCCGTATGTGACCTTGCCGGCGAGCGCGAGGAGTGCGTCGCACTCGACGTCCGCCCAGCGATAGCGGATTGGGCTCGACAGCCATTCCAGCAGCACCGGATTAGGCTTCAAGAGCAGATTGAGGCTCTTGCGGATGTCCCAGCCGGCAAAATCCCACACGCCGTCGATGGGCCGCTCGATCACGTCCCGGCCAGGCTCCAGGCTCAAATACCAATCCTGTGGATGCGCATAGACGAAGCGCACATCATAGTCGCTGTCAGGCGAGGGAAAGCCCCAGGCTCGGCTGCCGCTTTCGATGGCGAACAGTATGCGCACGCCTTCCTCGGCCTCAATCGCGGCGACACGGGTGTCAACCTCGTCGCGGATGGCGGGGTCGATGTCGGTATGCCTAGTGATCACGGTAGTCCTCCCCGTCCCAATAATCTTCGGGATTTCCTGGATCCCATGGGAATTGGAGCAGCGCCTTCTCAACAGTTCTGGCACTCAAGGAATTAGTAAAAGACTGTGCTCGTGGCGTCAGTGAGGCTTTCCAATGCCGCCGAAGGCCCTGTAGAGCGGCGAGCCGAACGACGAATGGCTCGTCCTCATGGGTGCCGCAACAGAGCCGGTTTCTAAGGTCCTCGTCGGCGTCATCGAATGCGGCCAGTCCAAGGGCCGCTGCTGCACGCACCGCCGGATCCTCAGCTTGGTCGTTGTAGATATCGAATAGCGCCTTTCTGATGCGATTGCGAAGCTCTAGACCGAGATTTGGTTGAATGAGGGCCAGCAAGTGAGCGGATGCGGCGCCTACCTTCGGAACATCGTGATTGAGATGGGCCACATAAACATCAACCCCGATAGTGTCCGGCCGGTCAAGCGCCCGGCCTTGAGCCAGCCTTGAGAATGGCCGGACGGAGAATGCCTAGGGCCAGAATGCCCGGGAAAGGAGGAAAGACCAAGCGAGGCCCCGTTCTAGCCGTTGCCGACGGCCCCTTTTTGTCGGGCCATGCGTCGCGGGCGGCGGCGACGGCCGTGGGAGGACTCCTCCGCCATCAGGGACAAAAGGATCCCCTCCCGTAAGCCCCGATCGGCGACCCGCAAGCGCGGGGTCGGCCACAGGGTATTGACCGCTTCGAGAATGGCGCATCCGGCCAACACGAAATCGGCCCGGTCTTCACCAACACAAGGCAGCTGTGCCCGCTCCTGGGCGCTCATCCCCGCAAGGCGCGAGATCAAGGCGCTGACATCGTCAAGATTGAGCCAGATGCCATCGACACGTTCCCGGTCATAGCGCTCCAGACCCAACAGCAATCCGGCCAGGGTGGTCACCGTGCCCGACGTGCCCACGAGATGGGCCTGAGCGCATCCAAAATCAGGGCGGCGGGCGTCCGCCTCGCGAAACGGCTCCAGCGCCGAACGGACCTGGGCGACCATGGCCGGATAGGCTTCGGGTTCCAGACGGGGCGTCCCGAACTGCTCGGCCAGATTGACCACTCCGCAGGGCAAGGACGTCCAGGCCGCGACGGTGGGACGGCGGCCATGGGCCCGGGCCCCTTCGAGGTCGAGCCAGATCAATTCGGTACTGCCGCCCCCGATATCGAAGACAAGCGCCGTCGAGCAGGAGCGGTCCACCAGCGGCCAGCAACCGGTCGCCGCAAGCCAGGCCTCCTCCGCCGGGCTGATCACTTCAAGGATCAATCCGGTTTCCCGACGGATCCGCTCCAGAAAGGCCTCGCCATTGCTCGCGCACCGACAGGCCTCCGTGGCGATGGAGCGCGAGACGGTCACGCCCCGGCGCGCCATCTTGGCCGCGCAAACGTGCAAGGCCTCGATCGCCCGGTCCATGGCGACCGGCTGCAATTCACCGCTGACGCACAAGTTTTCGCCCAGGCACACGGTGCGGGAATAGGCATCGATCACGGAAAATCCGGAACGGCGCGGACGCGCAACCAGGAGCCGGCAATTATTCGTCCCCAAATCAAGAGCCGCATAGGTCTGCCCGGCGATATTATTGTTTCCGTCCGGACGGCGCCACCGCTTATTCCCCGTATGCTGAAGAACAGAACCGAGAGAAGCAGCCGAGCCGCGCCGTAAAGATGTTCTTTTTGCGGATGATACGGAACGCGGGCGACGGCCCTCCCGTTTGGGAGTCTGCCGATCGGCAACGGCTGTATTGGAAGTGGCTCCGTTGGATGGAGCTTTCGCGCCGGACGTTTCTGACAAGTTATCAGCAGACCGCCTGTCTGCGCCATTGTCGGCGCTTGCGCCATCCTGAATGGGGAATTTACCGGGGGTTTCACCCCGTGGCGCGCTGTGCCCCGCTCCCCTTTCAGGCCCCTCGACCACCTCTAAAATTCCTCCGCCACGTAAGAGATGGCCCTCTACGACGCAACCTCGTTCGTAACCTTGACCCACCAACCGGCCCGAGAACCCAATCCAGTCATAGCAACGAGATCTGCACCCCGCATTAACGCAGAAAAGGCCCATGACGTAAACCTAATTTTAGGACAAAGGCGATCTCGCAGGCTTCCCCTGAAGCGCGCGCCAGAAGGAAAAAGCCTCCGCCACAAGACGAAAGACGCCGCCCGGAAGAACACGGCCCGGGAGTGACCGGTCGGCACGCGCGCCTGATCACCGCCCCTCTTGCCCATGTCTCATTATTGACCTACGGACCGTCACCCTCAGTGATTTTCTGACGGTCCCGGAACAAAACATATCCCTCCCGGAATTTCTTTTTTACCCGTCCCACACTCAATCGAAAATTAGGAATGATTTGCCATGGTTCGGCAGTCAGCGCAGGGAGAATTCTTAACGCGCTGGGTGTGGGCCGAGGGGAGCGGGTGTGATGCCGCAACAGAATCCAGTGGATCTCCATGTCGGGAGACGGGTACGCATGCGCCGCATGCTGATCGGTATGAGTCAGACGGAGCTGGCGGAACGCCTTGGGCTGACGTTTCAGCAGATTCAGAAATATGAAAAGGGCATGAACCGGATCGGCGCAAGCCGGATGTTCGAGATCGCCCAGATCCTTGCCGTGACGCCCGGCTTCTTCTTCGAGGGCCTCGACGGGGAGACCTCGAGCGACGATGCCGAACCCGCGAGCGAGGAGGATCTCGTGTCCTTCGAGGCGCTCCAGACCATCGCCACGCGCCAGGGCATCGAACTCAATCGGGCGTTCCTGAAACTGCGCAATCCACAGGTCCGCCGGTCGATCATCGAGCTCGTAACATCGATTGCCGATGAATATGGCGACAAGGAAATCCCTGTGACCGGCCGCAGCCGGCCGCGCCGCGAGCCGTGAGATCGATGGAGGAGCCGGTGAGCCCCCCATTGCGTTAAGTCCGGATTAAGGGACGTCCCTTAAGTTCAGCCGCATCATGTTAACCGCTTTGCGGCGCAATCATCAGCAAGCGAAGGAACGGCAATGGTCACGCAGACCCAGGACAATGCCCTCAGCTCCCTCCATGCCATGGAGAATGAACTGCAAACGCTGCGCGCGGAAATCGAAAAGGTTGCCGTTGTCGCCCAGGAGATTGACGCAATCGCCAAGCAGACCAATTTGCTGGCCCTCAACGCCACCATCGAGGCGGCGCGGGCCGGCGACGCGGGCAAGGGCTTCGCGGTTGTCGCCGGCGAAGTGAAACAGCTCTCCGGCCAGACCAGTAAGGCAACCGATCAGATCAGCGCGACACTCCAGGCCCTGACAAAACAGACCGACCGGCTCCACGAGTTGAGCGCGTCGGCCATTGCGGGCCTCGATACGGGCATGGGCGCGGAAACACCGGTCGCGGATCCGGTTTCGTCTGCCCCGGCCATGGATGACCTGGGCGAAACGCTCGAAGAAACGGCAGCCTGAACGGTCGGATCCCGACTTTTGTGCAAGAGGCGGTCCCGCAGGTTACCGCCTCGGCCGACCCCAGGACCAAGCGTCGACGTCCCGGCGGGTACCTGACCTGTCTATCGCAGGGCCTCCAAGGTTGCCGTTCCATTTTGTCTCAGCATCGAGCGGTGATCTCTTCTTTTTCTTGCAGCTCAGCCACGCCCGCGTCATTTTCTCTTGACGTCAGGGGCTACGGTGTTGGGGATCCAAAGGCAGCATTGCTTCGCGCTGCCCTTTTCGGTCTATACTCCGGGAATTATGACGGGGTCGTCACCATTCACGCCCGCCACGGCGCGATAGGGCCAGGAACGGGACGCTGGATCCGGCCAGGACGCACGGCAAACAAACACCGGCGACCGGCCCTGCGTTAATGAATGATCCCATTGGCAAGCCTCGCCCGGATCGATTGGGAGCGAGGCTTTCTGCGTCTTTTCCAGGCGAAAGCCAGTGGTCAATGGGCGGCAAGAGAGGGTTTTTCGGGTGAACCGGTCTTACATGCTTGCGGGTCTGTTCGCGGTCGTCATCATCCTCTGGATGGCGTCGGGCGCTCTGCTCTCGAATGGACCGGCGACCCCGTCGGACGCGACGGTCTCAGAAGACACCAAAAGCTTCAGGGTGAAGGCCCAGGTCGTGCGCTCGACACCGCGGGCGACCACCCTTCAGCTGCGCGGCCGCACCGAGGCCGTTCGCATTCTGGAGCTGCGGGCCGAGACCATTGGCCGGGTGGTTGGGCTGCCCGCCCAGGAAGGCAGTCTGGTCGACGCCGGCGCCGTGATTTGCGAACTCGACGTGCGCAGCCGGGAGGCTCGGCTCAATGAGATGAAAGCCTCGGTCCGTCAGCGGGAAATGGAATACAAAGCCGCGAAGGACCTGTCGGGGCGCGGGTTTCGCTCGGAGACCCAGGCGGCGGCCGCCCAGGCGGAACTGGAGCGGGCCAAAGCGGATTTGCGCGAGCGCGAACTCGATCTCGCCAACACCACGATCAAGGCCCCCTTCCCGGCCCTTCTCGACCTTTATGAAGTGGAGGTCGGTACACTGATGCAGATCGGGGACATCTGCGCCATTCTGGTTGATCAGGACCCCTTCCTGGTCGTGGCCCAGGTCTCCGAACAGGAAATCGGGCGCCTGAGCGTCGGCATGGCCGCGCAGGCGCGCCTCGTCACGGGCGAGATGGTCGAGGGGCGCATCCGGCTCATCAGCACCCGGGCGGAAGCGACGACCCGGACTTTCCGCATGGAAATCGAAGTCCCCAATCCGGACCAAATGGTCTTCCGTGACGGTGTGACGGCGGAAATCACCGTGCCGTTGGAAACCGTGTCGGCCCATCGGATCTCCCCGGCGCTCCTCAGCCTCAATTCGGAAGGCGAATTGGGCGTCCGGATCATTGTCGGCCGGGACCTCGTTCGTTTTGAACGGGTGACGGTCGTGGCGGATGAGGGCGACGGCGTGTGGGTCACCGGCTTGCCGGACGAGGTCACGGTGATCACGGTAGGCCATGACTATGTCGTCGACGGGCAGCGCGTGGCGGTTGACCTGGCACAGCAGCCCTTTGCCAATGCGCCGAATGTGGCGGCCGCCGATCCGGACAACGAGAGCGATCGTCCCGAAGACGTGGATGAAGGATCCCAGCGGTGAACAGCATTGTCGATGCCGCCATCGGGCGGGCACGGACTATTCTCAGCACCCTCGTGATCGGTATTCTCGCCGGTCTCATTGCCTATGCGACAATCCCCAAGGAAGCCGACCCGGACATTCCGATCCCGGTCATTGCCGTTTCCCTGACCCTCCAGGGGATCTCGCCGGAGGATGCGGAGCGCCTCCTGGTCAAGCCGGTTGAGCGGGAAGTCCAATCGGTCGAAGGCATCAAGGAAATGACGGCCTATGCCACGCAAGGCGCGGCAGGCGTCAATCTTGAATTCGATGTCAATTTCGACAAGGAAAAGGCGCTCACGGATGTTCGCGAAAAGGTGGACCTGGCGCGCCCGGAACTGCCCGACGATGCGGACGAACCGATTGTCCGTGAATTCAATACGAGCACGTTCCCTGTGATCGTCGTGACCCTGTCCGGCGACGTGCCCGAGCGCACCCTCTTTCGCATGGCTAAACGGCTCCAGGATGAAATCGAGGCCATCCCCGGTGTGCTGGAAGCGCGGCTTGCGGGCCAACGGGAAGAACTGCTCGAGGTGGTCATCGATCCGGCCAGTCTGGAGGCCTATGACGTCTCCCAGACCGAACTGGTCGATGCGATAACGCGCAACAATCAGCTGGTGGCGGCAGGCTCCGTCGATACCGGGCAAGGGCGCTTCGCCGTGAAGGTGCCGGGTCTGTTCGAGACGGCGGAGGATGTGTTCGATCTGCCGATCAAGGTGTCTGGCGACGGCCTCGTGACCTTGGGCGATCTGGCCGATATCCGGCGCACCTTTCAGGATGCGGACGGGTTTGCCCGCTACAACGGCAATCCGACCCTCTCCATCCAGGTGATCAAACGGGTGGGGGAGAACATCATCGAGACCAATGCGGCGGTCCGCGATGTGGTGGACGAGGCACAGGCGCGATGGCCCGACGCGGTCAATGTGGACTTCATCGCGGACCAGTCCGATTGGATCTTCCGTTCCCTCGGTCAGTTGCAGGCCTCCATCATGACCGCCATCAGCCTGGTGATGGTCGTCGTCGTTGCCGCCCTCGGTCTGCGCTCGGGCCTCCTTGTCGGCGTCGCGATCCCCTCCTCCTTTCTGTTCGGCTTCCTGATCATGCAGGTCATGGGCCTGACCATGAATTTCATGGTCATGTTCGGGCTCGTTCTGGCCGTCGGCATTCTGGTGGATGGCGCCATCGTGGTGGTGGAATATGCCGACCGGAAAATGGCGGAAGGCGTCCATCGGCGTGAAGCCTATGGCCTCGCCGCCAAGCGCATGTTCTGGCCCGTCGTGAGTTCGACACTGACAACCCTCGCCGCCTTTTTTCCCATGCTTTTTTGGCCTGGCGTCAGCGGCAAGTTCATGAGCTATCTGCCCATCACGCTCATCACGGTGCTGAGCGCTGCGCTGATGGTGGCTCTGATCTTCCTCCCCGTTCTGGGCTCGGTCTTCGGCAAGGCGGAGACAGGCAACGACAAGACCCTCAAGGCCCTCGCGGCGTCGGAGAAGGGCGACCTGACCCAATTGGAGGGACTGACCGGCCTTTATGTGCGCGTGGTGACATGGAGCATCGAACGACCGGGTCTGATCATCACTGCGGTCATCGCGGCCCTGTTCTCGATTATCATGCTCTTCAATGCCATCGGCAAGGGCGTCGAGTTCTTCGTGGAAACGGAGCCCGAGCAGGCCTTTGTCCTGGTCAGTGCCCGGGGTAATTTGTCCGTGGAGGAAGCACGCGATCTCGTGATCGATGTGGAGAAGATCGTCGCCCAGGTGGACGGCATTCGGGCGCGTCTGACAACGACGCAGACCGTCGGCAGCGCTGGCGGGGGCGGCAACAGCGGGTTTGGCGGGGGTGATCTGTCACCGGACGTCATCGGGCAGATTCTCATTGAACTGAAGCCCTGGGAGGAGCGGCGTCCGGGCAAGGTGATCCTGCAGGAGATCCGGGATCGCACGGCCAACCTGCCCGGCATCCGCGTCGAGGTGCGCGCCCGCGAAGACGGTCCGCCCACGGGCAAGGACATCCAGATCGAGCTTTCCGCCATTGGCTTTGACGAATTGCAGGCCGCAACCGCCCGCGTCTCGGATCATTTGAAAAACGAGGTCGAGGGCATTATCGAATTGGAAGATACGAGGCCCCTGCCCGGCTTTGAGTGGGTTCTCGAAGTAGACCGGGAACGGGCGGGACGATTCGGCGCGGACATCACCACGATCGGCGCCACCGTGCAGCTCGTGACCAATGGCATTCTGATCGATACTTACCGGCCGGACGACTCGGAAGACGAAATCGACATTCGCGCCCGGTTCCCGGCGCGGTTCCGTACGATCGATCAGCTCGATACACTCCGCATTCGGACCGATGATGGCCTCGTGCCCATCAGCAATTTCGTGAAGCGTGTCGCCCGCCCCCGGGTCAATCAAATTGACCGGGTGGATGGACGGCGGATCATGTTGGTGCGCGCCAATGTGGAAGGCGGCGGACCGCGCACGGCGGCGGCGGTCACCGAGCTGCGCGAATGGCTTGAAAACGAGGCTGATCTTGGATCCGATGTGCGCTGGCGATTCCGGGGCGCCGACGAAGAATCTCAGCAGGCGGCGGCATTTCTGGGCAACGCCATGCTGGCCTCCCTGTTCCTGATGTTCGTGATCCTCCTGACCCAGTTCAACAATTTCTACCATTCGACCCTGATCCTCTCGACCGTGGTCTTGTCGACGATCGGTGTTTTGGTGGGCATGATGGTCATGGGGCAACCCTTCAGCGTGATCATGACCGGCACGGGGATCGTGGCGCTGGCCGGAATTGTCGTGAACAATAATATCGTCCTGATCGATACTTATCAGCGACTGCGCCGGGAAAGCCTGAATGTCACGGAGGCCGTGGTACGTACGGCAGCACAGCGGGTGCGGCCCGTGATCCTGACGACCATCACCACCATGTGCGGTCTTCTGCCCATGATGTTCGCCCTCAATGTGGACTATATCAACAGGTCTTTCTCCGTAGGCGGACCGGTGGCCGTGTGGTGGGTACAACTGGCGACGGCGGTCGTTTTCGGCCTCGGTTTTGCAACGGTCCTCACTCTGCTGATCACCCCCGTTATGCTCGCCGCCCCGAGCCGCTTCGGCCCGAGACTGGCCCGACTGTTCGGATCGCAAAGGGCCTGATCATCCCCCGGGTCGAACGCCGCCTGTCACATCGTGAAGAGAAACACGATGACGAGGAAGCCCAGCATAAGGGCCGAGGCGATGGTACCGAACCGGCCCCAAGGATCGCGCAGGGCGGCAAGACCTGCCGCCAAGGCGATCATCTGGCCAAAGACGAAAATCGTACCGGAAAGTTCCGAGTCGAACGGCTTTTCCCGGGAAAGAGCCATGCCGAGGACGAGACTCACGAGACAGGCGACGGCACTCAGGGTGCCCAGCACCCTGAGATGACTGATCGTCCGCACGGCCGGTTCATCCTTTGACGAAGCCGGAAGCCCAAAGGCCTGGGGCGGATCCAGGGTCGCCAGCAATGCCACCATATCGGCCTCGCCCGTTGCCTCACTGGCCGCCAGTGTCTCGGTGACTTGATCCTTCAGCCCCTCAACAACCGCGTCGATGTCCGCTTGGGCCATGGCACTCGATGCCATGGCCTGGGCAACATCATGAAGATAGGTGTCGAGTTTGGCTCGCGCGCCCGCGCTCAATTCCCGCGTCATGTCCTTCCCCTCTTTGTTGCGCGCAGGCCGTCCAGCGCATCCTTCAACGCTATCCAGTAGATACGCATCTCGTTGAGCCGTTCGCGGCCCGCCGACGTCAAAGCATAGTAGCGACGGGGTGGACCATCCGGTGACGGAGATTTGTAGCTCGAGACAAGGCCATCCCGCGTCAAACGGCTCAATGCCGGATAGAGGGTGCTCTCCGTGAAAGTCAGGGCTCCCGTATCCCTCAAACGTTGAAGGATCGCATAACCATAAGTGGGCTCCGCTTCAACCACGGAGAGGATGCCAAACTCGACAAACCCTTTGCGCATCTGGGAAACCCAGGAGTCCGCCATGCGCCGCCAACCTCCATCTTGACACTATATCGTTATACGAGGTACATAACCTCGCATAACGAGGTAGCAATTTCTCATAAGTGGCCGCAAATGCCAAGGCATCGCGGCTGTCCAGCGCCATGAGGCCCCCGATGTATGCGAGCCGCCGCCCGACGAATCTAAGCCCCCTCCCCCAGCACCGTGCCCAGCGCCCGGATCGAATGCTGCTTCGTCTCGCCTTCGGTCTGGCCGCTATCTGGTTGATCTTTACCATGACCATATCCGCCAAGGCGGATGAGCGGTATGACATGGACACGGCCGACGGCACGATGCTCGTCAAACTCGACGGCAGCACGCCCCGCAAATCGCGTCTGACCGCTGAAAACGGCAAATTGATCTTTACCCTGTTCCGAGACGGTTTCCCCGTCCTGGCCCACCATGCTCCCATGCTCACCGGCATGGAAAGCATGACCCTTCGGCTACGGGTACAAAGGAATTCGAGGATCCTGATTGCGGTCGAAGATCTGGACGGGGACAAATTCAACGCAACCACCCAGGTCGAAAAGGGAAAATGGCGGGATATCACCCTAACGCCGGCCGACTTCGTGCCGGACGAGAAAGCCGACAACCGCAAGACCGCCATCGACCCCAACCGTCTGGCCAGCGGTTATGCCCTTGTCGATGTCTCGCTGAGCCAGGGCAATGGGGGGCGCAACACCATCGAAATCGACAGGGTCACGATCAAACATGAACCGTTGCCAGAACGCGAAGGGCCGCTCCGCGTCGACGGTCCCTTGACCATCGAAGAAAACATCCGGATTTCCGGCGGCCTGACCATCGGCCCCGAAGGCCGTGTCCGGATCATCGGAGACCGCGTCGCCCTTGCCGGAGACATCGAGGTCGATGGTGGTACCCTGGAAGTGGACGGAGGGACCCTCCATCTCCCCGGAACCTTCACACATCAACGACAATGGAACATCAAAGGCACAGGACGCTTCATCGCCAAGAACAGCCATCTGAAACTCGACCAGGGGGTCGAGGTCGACACCTTTGACAACGCCCATTTCGAACTGGCCGATACCAGGGTGAACGGGGTCTTCACCGTGTCGTCCCGCGACCGGGCCTCGACCTTGCTCGACGGCGCCCGGGGCAGCGGAGAATTCATCATCTGCGAGGCATGCCCCTTCGAAGCGATCGACACGGATTTCTTTTTGCTGTGGCTTGTCTTCGGGCCGGGCTACCAGGGAGACCTCCGGTTTCCCGACGGCGCCCACGTCAACAACTGGTCCCCTGGCGAAGACTGGAACGTGTCCATCAAGAATGCCCGTAACGTCCTCTGGGGGCTGATTACGGCGCCCAAGGTGAACGGCACGGTCCGCAATGCCAAGCTGGTGGCTGTCGCCAGCGTCTTTGCTGGCCCCGGTACGACAACCTTGCGGGGCTTCAAGACCGGCCAGATGCCGGAAGGCAACCGGTTCGAAGCCGGCAACCGCACCATTCAATTCATCGATTCGTCTGTCAATGCCTGGAATTTCTATACGACGGCGGGCCATGATCTGGTGCTCGAGGACAGCATCGTGGGCGAGGCCTGGGGCTTGGACGGCACGGGGACGGTAACCATCCGCCGGTCAACCATCGACGGCACGGGCGGCAATCTGCGGGCCCGTGGACGAACCGCCATCACCGTGGAGGACTCCACGATCCTGCCGCAAGTGGTGGCTCAGGACGATTCCCGCATGACCTTCATGAACAGCCGGATCGAGAACACGGTGAGCGCAACGGACCGGGCCGTGGTGACTCTGATCAATACGCCTGTCGCGGGCGCGTTGCAGTCCGAACCGCCGGCGCGGATCGAGCAGCGCTGAACTCGGCTCAAGGTGTGTCTTTTTCGTCGAGCAACGCCCGCGCACGGGACAGGGCCACGTCCAGGACCGTGTCCTTGCCGGCGAAGAAATCGGCCCGTGTGGGCGTGACGGCCAGGTCCGGCGTCACGCCCAGGCCGGGCTCAAAGCTCGAGACATCCAGATACTGACGGTAATAGGGCACCCGGACCCGTATCTTGCTGTTGGGCAGTTCGACAAAGAAGAGCGTGCCCGCCGTCGGCCCTTCCGCACTGCCCCCCGTCGGCTCACCGACGATCTCCACGGAACGCAATTCTTTGAGCCGCGCCAGCATCATCGTGACACCGGACGCATTGGACGCATCGGAGAGCGCGATCACATGGCCCTTGAAGGTCGGTGACGCGGGCGCAATAGGCTGGAGGTCGAGGGGATTGGTTTCGGGCTTGACGCGATACCACCCTTCCCTTTCCCGAATGAAACCGTTCGGATCCGGTTTGAGGGCGGAAGGATCCCATGTGGAAATCACGTCGGCAAACGGCGTGAGGTCCAGGGTCTTCACATAGCGGGCCTTCTGGAACCGGAACGGTTCTTCCGTGAAATGGGTCAGCAGCGCCAGCATGGCACCGGTGGATCCGCCGCCATTGAGGCGCGTATCAAGGACCAACACCTCGACCTGGGCGTCGCGAAGGCGCTCGAAAAGGGCGGCATAGACCGGTCTCGGATCAACCGGCTCACGGTAGTTGACGAAGGTGTCGATGCGCAGGACGGCCACCTTGCCGTCAATGTCGAGGGAGACCGCATCCTTGAAATTCAAGCGATAGGGTGCACCGGGGGCGGACAAAGACCGCCAAGCCGCAAAGGAGATAGGACGCACCGTGACGGTGAAGGGTTCCGCGCCGTCACGGACCGCCGTCACGTCCGCCGTGTCCCAGCGCCCCTGAATCAGCCAGGAAAAATGCTCGAAAGCGGAGCCCAGAAACTCCCCCGTGGCTTCCAATTGGGGATCACGCGACGGGAAGGTCTGTCCATCCACAGGAACGAGAGAACGGATTTCCTCGGCAAGATCGGCAAAGGGACGCCCCTGGATCTTGAGGATCTCGTCGCCGGGCTGCAATTCAGGAACGTCCGGTGTGACATCGGTGACGAAGGCGCGCCCGTCAAACAAGGCAAAGCGGAACGGAAAGAAGGTCGGCCCTGCGGTCCGCGCCTTGGTCATTGCCTCGGGCAGTTCCGCCTTGGTGTGATCGCAATGGATCCGGGTGAGGAGTTCGGACAGCGCCACGTAAAACCGGGAAAGGCTGAGACCCGGTTGGGCCTGCACAGCCAGGGTCGCCCAGGCCGTGTCCAGATCTTCCTTCGCCGTATAACGATCATAGCCCGGATGGACCTCTTCGAGGACCGCGCGGGCCACGCGGAGATCGGCTTCCACGGCCTGCGCCGTTAGATCCGTGTCCACCGCGTTCCATGCCGGGACCGTATCGGAACCATCCGCCGCCATGACCGGGGAGAAACACCCGCAAAAAACCATGGCCCACAGAATTCTGTTGAGATGCGCGATCATGGCCTCTCTTCCTTTACGGTTCTCTGCGATGGCGCTCACGCGTCTTCCGCGTCCGCCTCCACCTGTCGAGCCCACATTTTCGCATAAATGCCCTTCTCGGACAAAAGGCCGATATGGGAGCCCCGTTCGATAATGCGGCCCTGATCAAGCACCAGGATTTCATCCGCATGCATGATCGTGGACAGCCGATGAGCAATCATCAAGGTCGTCCGGTTACGGGAGACGGTCCTGAGGGCGTCCTGGATATCGGCTTCGGTCCGCGAGTCGAGGGACGACGTGGCCTCGTCCAGCATCAGGATCGGCGGATCCTTCAGCAGTGTGCGCGCGATGGCGACCCGTTGTTTCTCACCGCCGGAAAGCTTGAGCCCCCGCTCGCCCACAACCGTGCCATAGCCATCGGTCAGCCCAGAGATGAAATCATGGATCTGGGCCAAGCGGGCGGCCTGTTCGATCTGAGCCTGGCTGGCATCGGGCAGACCATAGGAGATGTTGTAACCGATCGTGTCGTTGAACAGCACGGTATCCTGGGGGACCATGCCGATCAGCTGACGCAAGGATTCCTGGGTCACATCCCGAATATCCTGGCCGTCAATGGTAATCCGTCCCCCGATGACATCGTAGAAACGGAAAAGCAGCCGGGACAGGGTCGATTTGCCCGCCCCCGTGGCGCCGACGATGGCCACCGTGGCGCCCGCCGGCACGGTGAAACTGATGTCATGAAGGATCTGGCGGTCCGGCGCGTAGTGGAAATCGACATGCTCGAAACGGATTTCCGGCCCCACGATCTGAAGCGGCTTGGCGCCCGGCGCGTCCTTCACCTCCGGCGGCGTGTCCAGCACATCGAGCATGCGTTCGGAGTCGATGAGCGCTTCCTGAACGGTGCGATAGACATAGCCATAATTGTTCAGAGGGCCGCCCAACTGAATGACAAGGGCATTGACCATGACGAAGTCACCGATGCTGAGATTTCCGGCGGCGATATCATGGCCGGCCATCAGCATCAGGATGGTGAGCCCCGTCACGAAGATCACATTTTGCGCCGCGTTCAGGAACGACAGGGACGCCGTCGTGCGGACCTTGGCCCCCTCCACCTTGGCAAGGGCCGTGTCATACCGGCCCGCTTCGTGGCGCTCATTGTTGAAATATTTCACGGTCTCGAAATTGAGCAGGGCGTCCATGGCCTGGGAATAGGCGGCCGAGTCCGTCTCCATCATTTCCCGGCGGAAATTCTTGCGCCATTCCGAAATAATGAACGTGGCCGCGAGATAGACCACCACCGTGACACCGGTGATCGCGGCATAGACCCAGCCGAACAGGGTGGTCAGAATGGCGGCAACCATGATGAATTCCACCGTGGACGGCAGAATACGGAACAAAACGATGTGAAGCAGCGTGTCGGCCAGATAGATGCCCCGCCCCATGATCCGCTGAAGGGCACCGGAGCGGCGCTCCAGATGAAAGCGCAAGGAAAGGCCGTTGACATGGTTGAAGACACGCAGGCCCAGACCCCGCTGAATGGCCTCGGAGACGCGGATATAGATGGCGTCCTGCAATTCGCCGAACAGGAACCCGAGGACCCGGGAGACGCCATAGGCCACGACCAGGAAAACGGGCACGGCAATCAGGGCCGCCTCGCGCCCTTCCTCGCTGCCCAGGGCATCGACCGCACCCTTGTAGAAGAAGGGTACATTCACAATGATCACCTTACTGAGCAGCATGGCGCTCAGTGCCAGGACGACGCGCAGCTTCAGTCCGGGACGGTGGGCCGGCCACAGGAACGGCAGCAGTTCCATGAACACGCGCCATGCCGGCCGGTTGCCGTGATTCATGGCGTTGCTGGCGGCACCGGACGCGGATCCCGCACTGGCTGAAGGGGCAACCATGGATGAGGTCATGCGAACTCCCGCTCACGCGTTCCCGACACACCGCTCATGGTGGTCACGGGGTTTCGATCCGCAAGACCCGGGAGGGTGCCCTCCTATTCCGGTACCGGGGTGGTCTCCGGATCGTTCACGGTGTTGGGGAGGGCAAAGACCTGTCCTGGATAGATCAGGTCGGGATTGCGGATGGCGTCCCTGTTGGCACCATAGATCACACTGTATTGGAAGCCGCTGCCATAAAGAAAGCGTGCGATACGCCACAGATTGTTTCCGGGCTGCACGACCACTTGCCCATCGGCGAAGACGAGGTCTTCCGGGGACGCGCGCTCAAAGGGGAGTTCGACCCGCCGCTCGACCTTGCCCGCGCCGCCCGTCTCGTCCACCCGCAAGGTGTAGCGGCCGGGCGGGACGATGCCTTCCGGCTGGACCGTCCATCGGCCCTTGGACGAGGCCCGCGCCTCGCCCACGAGCTTCGTGTCCAGATAGGCGCGAATCAGGGCGTCGGGCGCGGCCTTTCCGCTGATCCGGACATCGCCCGCGGCATCATAATCGACACTTTCGACCACAAGTTCACCGGCGGCGATGCCGTCGTCGGGCGCCTGGAGAATACGGGATCCCGCCCCGGCTTCGCCGAGCACCACGAGGGGCTTGCGGCCCGGCCGTTCGGGAACCGCGACAACGACTTCCTGGGTGGAGGCAATCTCAGCGCCGTCGGCCCGCTGGGTGACGAGAGTCAGCCGTTGATCGCCGGTCTCCAGGGGCGTATCGACGATCATCGTCCATTCCCCCCGCAGATCGATCGGCGCTTCTCCGAGCAGGGCCCCATTGCCGAAAAGGCGAACGCTGGTCCCCGGCTCGCCGCGTCCGGCCAGAACGGCACTGCCGCTCGCATCAATGCGCACGACATCGAAGCTTGGCGGTGTGGGCGGCGGCGCCGTCTCCTGCTGGGCCTCGGCGGCCTCGTTTTCCATGCGCTCGGCCAAATCCTCGGCCTTGGCGACAATTTCGGGTTGCTCGTCCGCTTCCAGACTCGACGGCGGCGCCGATGCGTCACCCGACAGGCCGAAGGTGCGATAGGCCACCACCGCCACGAGGCCCAGGAGCACAAGCCCGATCGCGATCAAATGCGCGCGCATGGATCATTCCTCCTTCCGCCAGCCCGCTTGGCATTACACTCGAATGCGGCGGTAAGACGCCGGAATTGCCAAATACTCTCCCCCTTGGCGCCTAGCTATGGCGTCAATCAGGCTGGTAGACTCACGTGTCGAAGCCAAGATTAACCCTTTTGCTCGACCATAGGCGGAATGGCTTGGCGGGAAAAGAAAACTGACAGACATCTTGTGACAGCCGTGGCGGGGCGCACGCGGTCTTGTCCTAAAAATGAACGAAAGAGGAGCGGTCCATGGCGAAACCCCGGGCGGTCTGTGTGTATTGCGGTTCAAGGATGGGCAAAGAGCCCGTGTTTCTCGATACCGCCCGCCGCCTTGGCGCGGTCCTCGCCCAGCAGAAGATCGACCTCATTTACGGGGGCGGTCGCCTGGGCCTCATGGGCGCCACGGCCGAAGCGGCCCTCGATGCGGGCGGCCGGGTGATCGGCATCATCCCGGACTTCCTCAAGGAGGTCGAGGTCCAGTTCGAAGACGTCACCGAACTGATCGTCACGAAGTCCATGCATGAGCGTAAACAGCACATGTTCGACCGGGCGGACGCTTTCGTGGTCCTGCCCGGCGGTGTCGGCACGCTTGAGGAAACGATCGAGATGCTGACCTGGGCGCAGCTCGGCCGGCACAACAAGCCGATCGTGCTCTTGAATGTGCAGGACTACTGGACGCCGCTGCTGTCCTTGTTCGAGCATATGATCGACACGGATTTCGTGCAGCCCGAGGCCCGGGATCTCTGGCGCTTCGTGCCCGATATCGAGTCCGTGCTGCCCACGCTCGAGGCGCGCTGCGATCCGGATGCGCCGCCGCCGGAACCGCTGATCAATACACGGTTTTGACGCGCATCAGCCGCCGACCGGCCAAAAGGCCTATTCGATCTCGGTCATGACCTCCCTAAGGGCTGCCCGATCGGAAACGAGGGTGTTGACGGGCGCCGCCTCGTCCCGGTACCCGATTCCCATGCCGCAAAAGAGCATGAGATCCTCCGGCGCCCCCACAAAATCGGCGACCGTGCGCGGATAGGTCGACCAGGCTTCCTGGGCACAGGTATCGATGCCCTTCTCCTGAAACAGGAGCATGATGGTCTGGAGGATCATGCCGAGGTCGGACCATTGGGGCGGCCCCATGGTCCGGTGGACGAAACAGAACAGGCCCGCGGGCGCGCCGAAAAAGCGAAAATTGTTCGTAAGCCACATCAGCCGCGCGCCCTTGTCCTCCCGGGCAATCCCCAACAGGGCATACATGTCCTCCCCCACCTTGAACCGGCGGGAACGATAGGGATCGATCAGACCCTTGGGATAGACCTCATACTCGCGGGGATCAAAGTCGGCTTGCGCGAGGCGGCTCTCCATATGCCCCTTGAACCGGGTCATGGACGGGCCGTTCAGAAGATAAAAGTGCCAGGGCTGAAGATTGCCGCCCGACGGACTGCGCAGCGCCGTCGCAAGGACCTCGCGGATCGTTTCCGAGGCGACGGGTTGATCCGTAAAAGCCCTAATCGTCTTGCGCCGTTGAACCGCCTCACTGACATTCATCGCATCTGCCTCATCAGGTTTTGCTGGTGACGCTCCCGCCGCCAGGAATCAAGGGAGAACACGGCAAGCCCGATCCAGATGAAAACGAACGTCACCAGATGAGCGCTCGTCACTGTCTCCCCGAAGGCCACGACGGCGAGGATGAACTGGATCGTCGGGGCAATATACTGGGTCAGGCCCAAGGTCGAGAGGCGCACACGCCGGGCACCGAGGGAAAAAAGGAGGAGCGGAACGGCGGTCACCGGTCCGGCGAGGACAAGCCAGATATCCGTCCCCCACGGATCACGACCAAACGCCCCAGTCCCTTGCACGGACACCCACAACAGATAGCCGAGCCCTATGGGCAGCATGACCAGGGTCTCCGCGAACAGACCTTCAAGGGCGCCGACGGGAATGACCTTGCGCACAAGGCCGTAAAGCCCGAAGGAAAAAGCCAGCATCAAGGGCAGCCAGGGCGGCACTCCGGATGCCAGGGTCAAATTCACGACACCGACAAAGGCAAGACCCACGGCAATCATCTGGGCCCGGTTCAACCGCTCCCCCAGAACGACGAGCCCGAGGGCCACACTGACCAATGGGTTCATGAAATAGCCGAGACTGGTGTCGAGCACCCGGTCATTGGCCACGGCCCAGATGAAGGTCAGCCAGTTGAGGCTGATCAGCGCCGTCGTGCCCACCAGGGCCAAAAGCACCTTGGGCGCCTTGAGGGCCTTGAGAAGACCGCGCAGCCGGTCGCCTCGCAGCATGACCATGCCCACAAAGAAGACCGACCACACCACGCGATGGGCGAGGATCTCGAAGGGGGCAACATGGGTGAGCAGCTTCCAATAGGCCGGGCTCAAGCCCCAAAGGCTGAAACCCGAAAGGGCATAGATGACGCCCGTGCGCGCCCCGCCACCCTCCCCCGCCGTGACCGGCGGAGGGGCCGCCTGGGCGTCGCTGGTCATGGAAGAACCGACCAGGACGTACCCTCGGCACCGTCTTTGAGCTGAACGCCACGCTTCAGCAGATCGTCGCGGATCTGGTCGGCGCGGGCAAAATCCTTGTTCGCCCGCGCGGCCTTGCGCTCCGCGATCAAGCGATCGATTTCATTCGGATCAATCCCTTTGGCGACGCGGCCCAGTTCCCGCCAGGCCTCGGCCGAGAGAGACCGCAACCCGATCAGATCCATGGCCCGGCGCAGGTCCTGCGCCGCTGCTCGATCTCCCTTGCGTGCGGCATCGGCCAGGGCATGCATATGGCTGACCGCAAGGGGCGTATTCAGATCATCCTCAAGGGCGGCCCGCACATCGGTTGGCAGGTCCACGGCCGGTTCCACCCCGTCGACGAGGTCATACCAACGGTCGAGAATGGCCTTGGCTTCCTTGCTCTGGGCCGACGTCCAGTTGATGGGTTGATGATAATGGGTCATCAACATCTGCAGGCGGAGTACCTCTCCGGGCCAGTCTTCGAGAAAATCCCCGATGGTCAGAAAATTGCCGAGGCTCTTTGACATTTTCTGCCCCTCGACCTGGAGGAAGCCGTTATGCATCCAGACCGAAGCGAAGGGCTGGCCGCCATGGGCGCAGGTGCTCTGGGCGAGTTCATTCTCATGGTGCGGAAAAACCAGATCCTGGCCGCCGCCATGGATGTCGAAACTCTCGCCCAGATGGGCCGCACTCATGGCCGAGCATTCGATATGCCAGCCGGGACGGCCCCGCCCCCAGGGACTGTCCCATCCCGGATCCCCCTCAGCGGAAGGCTTCCACAGGACAAAATCCATGGGATCTTTCTTGTAGGGCGCCACCTCCACCCGGGCACCAGCCACCATTTCCTTGGTCGACCGGCCGGACAAGGAGCCATAGCTCTCGAGGCTCGGCACATGGAACAGGACATGGCCTTCCGCCTCATAGGCATTGCCCTTGTCGACCAGCACCGAGATCATATCGATCATCTCATTGATATGACGGGTGGCGCGGGGTTCGATCGTCGGCGTCAGGGCATTGATCCCGGCCATATCGTCGTGAAAGGCCGAAATGGTCCGCTCCGTGATCACATCGATGGTCACGCCCTCGTCCCGGGCCCGCTGATTGATCTTGTCATCGACGTCCGTCAGGTTGCGGGCATAGATGACGTGGTCGACCCCGTAAATCTCCCGGAGCAGACGAAAAAGAACGTCGAAAACGATGAAGGGACGCGCATTGCCGATATGGGCCCGGTCATAGACCGTCGGGCCACAGACATAAAGGCGCACCCGTTCCGGATCGATCGGCTTGAAGGTTTCCTTGGTGCGGGTCGCGGTATTGGTCAGCGCGAGGGCCATGGTCGAAAATCCGTGAATTGATGGTCTTGCGTCTAAGTCTTCCCACCGGAAAGCCGGGCACGGGCCCGCTCCGGACCGATCAGACACAAGAGCTTCGCCATTTCCGGTCCCCGGGCCTGGCCGGTCAAGGCAAGACGCAAGGGCATGAAAAGCGCCTTGCCCTTGGCACCGGTGGCCTCGCGCACCTGGCCTGTCCATTGGGACCAGGTATCATCATCATAGGGACCCTCCGGCAGCAGACCAACGGCGGCCTCGACGAGTTTCACATCGTCAGCACCTTCCACGGCCGAGGTGATCGGCCCCTCCACAATGCGCCACCAGTCCGCCGCCTCGTCGAGCCGATGAAGATTGGGGCGAATCGCGGTCCAGAAGGTCTCGCCGCCGGTCACGCCCAGGCCGTTCAACCTGTCGGCGACGGCCTCGAAGGGCGTTTCGTGGAGCAGCTTGGCATTGAGGCCGCGCAATTCCTCGATATCGAAGCGGGCGGGCGCCCGACCCAGCTTGTCCATGCCGAACTCGTCCGCAAGCGTCATGAGATCATGGCGCGGCTCCACGGGATCGGACGTCCCCAGCTTGGCCAAAAGGGAGACCACGGCCAGGGGCTCAAGGCCCTCCTCCCGGAGGCTCTCGATCGTCAGGGACCCAAGCCGTTTGGACAACGCCTCCCCTTGCGCGCCGACGAGAAGGGACGTGTGACCGAAAACCGGCGCCGATCCGCCCACGGCCTCAAAGACCTGGATCTGGGCGCCGCTATTGGTGACGTGATCCTCGCCCCGAATGATATGGGTGATGCCCTCATCGATGTCATCGACCACGCTCGGCAGGGTGTAGAGATAGCTGCCGTCCTCGCGCACCAGAATGGGATCGGAAATGCTGGCAGTGTCAATTTCCGTCTTGCCCCGGACCATATCCTCCCAGGCGACACGCCGCCCGTCGAGCTTGAAGCGCCAGTGGGGTTTGCGCCCTTGGGCCTCAAGCTCGGCCCGCTCCGCCTCGCTCAGGGAAAGCGCAGCCCGGTCATAAACCGGCGGTTGTCCCCGCGCGCGCTGGAGCTTGCGCTTGCGGTCCAACTCCTCCGGCGTTTCATAGCAGGGATAAAGCAGGCCCTTCGCTTTCAGGTCTTCCACGACCTTGGCGTAACGGTCGAACCGGTCCGACTGCCGAAAGGTGCGGTCATGGGCCAGGCCAAGCCAGGCCAGATCCTCGACAATGCCGTCGGCAAAAGCCTGGGTGGAGCGCTCCACGTCCGTATCATCAAGACGCAGAATGAAATCCCCGCCCTGGCCCTTCGCGAACAGATAGTTGAAGAGCGCAGTACGCACATTGCCCACATGGAGACGGCCCGTGGGACTGGGGGCAAAACGAACGGTCACGGTCATGGTGCACTACTCAAAAAGATCAATATAAAGATGAAAAGAACCGGTCAGCGCAACATTGTCCTGCGCCGGCCGGTCCTGCCTTTCTCACTCAGGCGGTTCAGGTGTCCGACTTGTCGCGCCCGCGCAAGGCCACGGCGATGCCATAGCCCAGGGCGATGAGCAGCAGGGCCGGGATCAAAAGGACAAAAGCCGTGAGCGCCAACGCAATGATGCTCACGGCAATGCCGATGGCCGAGCCGACAATGCCCATGATGACGCCGAAAAGGGCGCCGAACAGACCCAGGATCAAGGGGCCCAGGAAAACACCGATCATGAGAGCCAGGAGCAGGGCCACCCAGAGCCAGGCGGAGCCCCGGGGCAGCCGGCGCTCGGGCTGCGGACCATCGGAGGATCCGCCCGCGCCTCGATCGGTCTGGCTCTGCCCATGGGATGAGCCGGTATCGCTGTTCTCGGCCGTCAGTTCAGGAACGATCGGAAGGTCGTTGTCATCAGGCTGTGGCATCGCGAAACCTGTTTGTAATCGGATATCGGCGGTCGCGGCCGAAATTCCGAGGACTGATCTTGACGCCGGGCGCGGCCTGCCGGCGCTTGTACTCGGCGAGATAGACAAGATGCTCGATCCGTTTCACCGTGGCCGGCTGATGACCGCGCGCCACGATGTCTTCAAACGCCATGTCCCCCTCGATGAGACATTCAAGAATGTCGTCAAGCTCCGCATAAGGCGGGAGTGAATCCTCGTCCCGCTGATCGGCCCGCAGCTCCGCCGTCGGCGGTTTGCTGATGATCCGCTCCGGGATCACGACCCCTGTGGGCCCCTTGCCTTCCCGTGGCACCTGGCTGTTGCGCCACCGGGCAAGCGCAAACACCTGCGTCTTATAAAGGTCCTTGAGGGCATTATAGCCGCCGCACATGTCGCCATAAAGGGTGGCGTAACCCACGGAAACTTCGGACTTATTGCCCGTGGTCAGCAGCATGGGCCCGAATTTGTTGGAAAGCGCCATGAGCATCACGCCCCGGATCCGGGATTGCATGTTCTCTTCCGTGGTGTCCGGCGCCCGATTGCCGAACAGGGGCCCCAGGGTCTCCGTGAAGGCGGCGACGGCGGCCTCGATCTCCAGCAGATCGTAACGGGTGCCGAGTGCGGTGGCGCAGGCCTTGGCGTCCTCGAGACTGTCGGCACTGGTGTAGCGGGAGGGCAGCATCAGGCACCACACCCGCTCCGGACCCAGAGCATCGACGGCCAGGGCCGCCGACAGGGCACTGTCGATGCCGCCGGACAGGCCCAAGACGACACCGGGAAAATGGTTCTTCTCGACATAATCGCGCAGGCCCACCATGGCCGCGAGATACTGGCTTTCCGCCTCCTCGACCAGGGACACGCGCGGCCCCGTCTCGCAGGTCCAACGGTCGCCCACGCGAGACCAGGTGGTGGGCACCACGGCTTCGCGCCATTCGGAGGCCTGAACCACGATCGAGCCATCGGCGTTCATGACAAAACTGCCGCCGTCAAAGGCGAGTTCATCCTGTCCGCCGACCTGATTGACATAGGCCAAGGGCAGCCGGCTCTCGCCGACCCGCCGGCGCACATGGGTCAGGCGCATGTCATATTTGCGCGCC
This sequence comes from uncultured Alphaproteobacteria bacterium, assembly GCA_964522525.1. Lineage (GTDB taxonomy): Bacteria > Pseudomonadota > Alphaproteobacteria > JAJFIK01 > JAJFIK01 > CAYUYV01. The sequence continues at coordinate 27,437 of CAZFWG010000003.1, forward strand.
TGGAAGGGCGAGCAATTCGGGGCCAGGCAGAAAGCGGCGCCCGCCCGTTTCAGACCGTCCATGGGCTCGGGCACCCAGATGTCTTCACAGATGGGCAACCCGATGGGCACACCCCGGATCGTGACGGGATGGGGCATCGGCCCGGCCTGGAACACGCGCTTTTCGTCGAAGACGCCATAGTTGGGCAGCTCGTTCTTGAAGCGCAGCGCCTGGAGCGCGCCGTCATCGAGTACGGCCACCGCGTTGTAGAGCTGGCCATCCGCCAGCCACGGGGCGCCGAGCACAATGGCGGGGCCGCCATCCGCCGTTTCCTGGGCCAGGGCATGGACCATGGCCATGGCCTCTTCCTGAAAGGCCGGTTTGAGCACGAGGTCCTCAGGCGGATAGCCAATCAGAAAAAGCTCGGGAAAAACGATGATATCGGAGCCGTCTCCCGCCGCCTGGGCGCGCGCCGCGCGCACAAGAGCGGCATTGCCGGTGATGTCACCGACGACGGGATTGAGCTGGGCCAAGTGGATGGTAAGGCGATCGGTCATGGCTTGAGTCTTAGACCGTCGCCCTGGCCGGGACAATATGGAGCGGCGAGGATCCTGCCCGCGCCTTACGCGAGGGCGTCGACCAGCACGTCGCAGACCCGGTCGACCTGATCGTCACTCAGATAGGGATGCATGGGCAAAGAGAGGATGTGATCCGCCAGCCACTCGGTCTCGGGCAGCCCCTCTTCCGGCCCGTAGGCCGCGAAAGCCTCCATCTTGTGACAAGGCACCGGGTAATAGATCGCCGTGGGCACGCCATGATCCTTGAGGGTTGCCTGCACCGTGGCGCGATCCTCAAGCGTGATCGAATAGAGCCCCCAGGACGGCTGAACGTCCTCGGGCCGCGCCGGCAGGCTCAGCGCGTCTTTCAGCCGGGCGTCGTAGCGGCTGGCGATGCGGTTGCGCGCGACGAGTTCATCGTCGAAAATCGCGAGCTTTTCCAGAAGTACGGCGGCTTGCATGGAATCAAGGCGGCCATTGACCCCCACCCGCACCGACAGGCGCCGGTCCTCGTCCGTCCCGTGCCAGCGCAGGGACCGCCACCGCTCGCCCCGCTCCTTGGTGTCAGCGAAGATCGCGCCCCCATCGCCATAGGCGCCGAGGGTCTTGGCCGGGAAGAAACTCGTCCCCGTCATGGGGGCCAGGTTGCCGACCGCTCGATTGCCGACCCGACCGCCAAAGCTTTGGGCGGCATCGGCGATCACATCCATGCCATGCTCGCCAGCAATGGCATGGATCGCCGCATAGTCCGCCGGCAGACCGAAAAGATCGACGGGTACGACGGCGCGCGGTTTCAAGGTCCCGGCCTCGACCACCTGGGCGACTTTCGCGCGCAGATCCTCCGGGTCCATATTGAACGTGTCCCGGCGCACATCGACAAAGACGGGTGTGGCGCCGCAGACCAGAACGGCATTGGCCGTCGCGTTATAGGTGAAGGACGGAATGAACACCGCATCGCCCGGACCGATCTCCTCGCCCATCATGGCGATGACAAGGGCATCCGTGCCGCTGGAGACCGCCACCACATCGCCCGCGCCACTGCGGGAAGCCAGAACCTCCTCCAACTCGGCGATCTCGGGCCCGTTGATGTAAGCCCCATGGTCGAGCACGGCCTTGAGCCGGGCTTCGATCCGGTCCCGGATGCCCCGTTGCTGGGCCTTGAGATCGATAAAGGCAATGGGATCGGTGGTCATGGCAGCACTCATTCTTGACGAAAACGGAAAAGGGGGCCGAAAGGACGGCAAGGAGCCAGTGCGGTTCCGCGCTTTCGCGCGAAACCGGAGACGTCTTCAGGGTCCATCTTGCAGCGGCAAGATCAGGAAAGGGATCCAGGCGATGCCGTTACGCCGTGAGCGCGTGGCGCAGCGCCGGATTTTCCCCATGGGCGGCCGTGATGCGCAGCGCCGTATCCAGTGCCAAACGGGCATCGGCGCCGCTGACGATCGGCTCCTCACCCCGTTGCACACATTCGAGGAAAGACCCGATGCCATAGCCAAGGGGATCCTTGGCGATCGCACCGGCCGCATCGTCCTCGCCGCCAAAGGCCGGCTTGAGGTCTGCCGGCGTGGTATTGATCAGCGTACGGCTGACGAAATCGAGAACCACCTCGCCATCGGCATAGATCATCCGCATCGACCGTTCCTTGGTCTCGGCATTGCGGCTGGCAAAGAGGCGGGCTTCCGTGCCGCAGGACAGGGCGATATCGGCCGTGACCTCATCGGCAAGATCGCCGTGGACAAACTGGGCCTGCGCCTTGGCCTGCCGGACGGCGCCGGGCGCCACCTGATGGACGAGGTCGAGATCGTGGATCATCAGATCCATCACGACACTGACATCCATGGCGCGGCCGGTGAAGGGCCCCGCGCGCCGGCATTCCACATAGACGGGAACCTGATCGCGGGCGAGAACGCCGAACTGGGAAAAGACATAGCGCTCCTGGTGGCCGACCTGGAGGACGAGCCCTTTGCGCCGGGCAAGACGCACAAGTTCGTCCGCATGGGCCGTTTCAAGCGCGATGGGCTTTTCGACAAGGCAATGCACGCCCGCCTCGAGCGCCTGGCGCGCCAAGCGGTAATGGACGCGGGCCGGCGCCGCCACGGAAACCGCATGGACTTCCGCGAGCACAGCGGCAAGGTCCGTCTCGGCCCGGGCACCGACCTTATCGGCAACGCTGCGGGCCCGTTCCTTGTCCACGTCAATGACGGCAACCAAATCCGCGTCGGGGTTGGCGGCATATTTGGCGGCATGGAGCCCACCGAAAAAGCCCGCGCCAATGACGGCCACCCGCACCGGACGTTCCGCTTTAATTCTGATCACCACGTTTTTCTCCTCTGACGCTTTTCCGACCAAAAGCGCAGCTTTGAAAATCTGTCCCTCGCGTCGCCCCGGATGCATCACCTCTGGCATCCACCGGGCGACCCGCTTAGCCTTGAGGCCAAGCTTTGGGGTCTGCCGCAGCGCACAACGCCGCAGCGCGCGGACATAACGTCAGGAATGCCGCAGTGCCGCAACTCAACTAATGTTTCAGCATTGTTAGAGATGTGGGGCTGAAAAATTGAATGATATCAAAGCGTTATACAGTTAACGGATCCGAGGAAACAAGACATGCCCGAATTGAATGCACGCGTGATTCGCCTGAAAGCCCGCCCCGTCGGCATGCCCACCGAGAATGACTTCGAGCTGGCACAAGTATCAGTTGCCGAACCCGCGGAAGGCCAGATCCAGGTCCGCAATATCTGGATGTCCGTCGACCCGTATATGCGCGGCCGGATGGTCGAGCGCGAGAGCTATGTGCCCCCCTTCCAGATCGGCGAACCGCTCCAGGGCGGCGCCATCGGCCAGGTCGTGGCATCCCGCCATCCGGACTTCGCGGTCGGCGATTATGTGAACAATTTCAACGGCTGGCAGGAAGCCTTCGTGGCCCCGGTCGAAGGGATCACCAAGGTCGATCCCAAGATCGCGCCCATCCAGTCCTTCCTCGGTGCCCTCGGCATGCCGGGCCTCACCGCCTATGCGGGCCTGATGGGAATCGGCAAACCCAAGGAAGGCGAAACCGTGCTGGTTTCCGCCGCCTCCGGCGCCGTCGGCACGGTCGTGTGCCAGATCGCCCGCAATCTGGGCTGCCGGGTCATCGGCACGGCCGGCTCGGCGGAGAAATGCGATTGGTTGCGTGACACGCTGAAGGTCGACGCGGCCATCAACTACAAGGAACATCGGGGGGCGGCCGCCCTCGAAGCGGCGATCAGCGCCCATGCCCCCAAGGGCGTCGACATCTATTTCGACAATGTGGGCGGCGATCACCTGGAAGCGGCCATCAGCGTGCTGAACCCGTTCGGACGGGTCCCCGTTTGCGGCATGATCGCCCAATATAATGACACCGCCCTGCCCCCGGGACCGCCCAACATCATCATGACCGTGCCCAAGCGTCTGCACATCCAGGGCTTCATCGTTTCCGACCATTTCGATCAGCTGCCGGCCTTTTTGGGCGACATGGCCAAATGGGTCAGCGAAGGCCGCATGACCTGGAAAGAGACCGTCTATGAAGGAATCGAGAACGCGCCGAGCGCCTTTATCGGTCTCTTCGAGGGCGCCAATTTCGGCAAGATGCTGGTCAGGATCGGCCCTGATCCGGCCGTGTAAGGAGCACGGCCCGACGCCGGGCGTCCGTCCTGGGAAGTGGGAGCAGGGTCGATCGAGTTTTGATCCCGCTCCTGGTTTTCATCCGTGCGCCCTCAAGGAACGTGGCGCTGGGCATCGGTCGTGCAGTAGATCGGATGGAAAAAGGGGCGCGCGGCAATCAATGGCGCGTCGCCCGGAAGCCGGGTCAGCCGGACCTGGGAAGCGATCATGATCGGGCTTTCGGGCACCCGTTGAAAATGGGCGAGACCGTTTTCGCGGGCCTCCTGAATGATGGCATTGGCCCCCCGGTCGCCCCCGAAGAAAATCACCATCAACGGTTTGCGTTCCGCAAACTTGTCCGGGAAATCGCCCCGGTACCAGACCGCAACGTCGCGCGGGGTAAAGAGCGTCGGCGCGAGGCGCCGGATACCCGGAGAGACCATGATATCGCCGTAGCGCTCCTTGATGGCCGGGAGCGCGCGCTGGAAGGCGTCATAGGTGCTCCGGTTCTGGGCACACGCCCTCGGTCCGGACAGATTGGCCCAGGTCATGCCGTGGTCCCCCGCCTTACCATAGGCCCACGGAACAATGGTCAAGGCGAGGATCGCGGCCTGGAGCCCGGCCGTTGCGAAAATCGACCGTGAGGTCGGCTGCGCGCCCTCCTGTCCTTGCGCATCGACGCCGGCGCGTTGCAGGCGCAGCTGTGCGTCCACCTCGATGATCAGGGGCCAGAGGAGCATGACGATGAAGGGAAAGGCCTTGTACGTGTAGATATAGGCGGATCCCAAATGGGCGGCGATCAGATGGATCAGGAGCCAGGGCAAGGGCGCCAGGACACCGATCAGATAGGCGGGGCGGCGCTTCAGGACCGCCGCAAGCCCAATGACAAGGGCCGGCAGATAGAGCTGGGCATTGCGATCCTTGTGAAGGGTCAAGACTTCTGCGATCCGCGCCCAGGACAGATGGCTCCAGGGCGGGGACCCGGCCCAGATGGATTCAAGGGGCCGGCTGCCGCCCAACAGGACCGACACGCCGGCAAAGCACAGAACCGGATAGACAAAGCAGATCCCGGCGACGATGATCTCCCGCCGGAGGGCCCCAAGGGGCTGCTTTTCGACCAGAAATCGATAGGCGATCCACAGGAACAGGAAGCTGAAGGCGTGAAAGCCAGCATCCTCCCGCTGAATGAGCAGCAGGGCGAGGAAGGCGCCCACCAGAAGAGTCGAGCCCAGGGACAACGCAATCAGCAGGCCAATGATCAATATGGGGATGAAAAATTCATAATGGCCGATCCAGAGTGCCTTCAGCACGATCCCGTTCAAGGCAAAGGCGAAGGCGAGCCCCGCCCCGGCCACGATCAGGCCGCCGGTAACCCAGAACGCGGCCGGCGCCCCCCCAACGACTCGTTGCCGGATGAGAAGCCACCAGAGCCCCATGAAGGCGGGCACGAAGCTCGCGTGGATCAGGGCCATGAAGCCCGAAAAATAGGTCTCCTGGCTGGCCGGAAACAGATAACTCAGATAGCCGACGCCGAGCAGAAAGGGCGCCACATGGACCTTGAAGAAGGACACGGTGGGGTCGGAGAAATGGCGAAAGGTCGGATTGTGCCAGATGAGATAGGCAAACAGATTGAAGTCGTAACCGTCACCGCGATTGAAGAAGAAATTATAATAGTAGTGGAAAATCGCATGAAAGATGGCGGCGGCCAGGACAAGCGCGACGGTCCCATACACCACTTGAACGGACAGCCAGGGGAATGCCGTGGCCAGGGCCCAGGACGCCCTCCCTTCCCGATCGCCCGCTTCGGATGCCATGCCGGTCGCCCGGTCCGCCGCCGGGGTCGCCGACGGCGTCAGATTGCCAACCCGCGTCATGGTTCACGCCCCCTAGATCAAACGCGAACGGACCCTACGGGATCGGCAGCGCCGGAACAATCGGCAAAACGCGCCCTTGTCGGCGGCGCCTCCGCAACCGGCAGCAGAGCCGATCAGCTTGCCTGCCGTACACGGATCTTCGCCCGATCCTCCTTGATCCCCTCGGCCATGAGAAAGGCAAGCTCCAGCGCCTGCGTGGCATTGAGGCGCGGATCGCAATAGGTGTGGTAGCGGGAGGAGAGGTCCTCTTCCGCAATGGCCTGGGCCCCGCCCAGACATTCGGTGACGTTCTTGCCGGTCATTTCCACATGCACACCGCCCGGATGCGTGCCTTCCGCCCGATGGACCGCGGAGAACTGCTGCACCTCTTTCAGGACACGCTCGAAGGGCCGCGTCTTATAGCCATTGGCCGCCTTGATCGTGTTGCCATGCATGGGATCACAGGACCACACCACGGCCCTGCCCTCCCGCGTCACCGCTCGGATCAAGGACGGCAGGTGCTCACCCACCTTGTCGGCGCCGAAGCGGCAGATCAGGGTCAGACGGCCCGGCTCATTGTCCGGGTTAAGACGATCGATCAGGGTCAAAAGGCCCTCCGCGTCGAGGCTCGGTCCGCATTTGATCCCGATGGGATTCTTGACCCCCCGCAGGAACTCCACATGGGCACCGTCCGGCTGGCGGGTGCGGTCGCCGACCCACAACATATGAGCCGACGTGGCGTACCAGTCGCCGGAGGTGGAATCGACCCGCGTCAGGGCCTCCTCATAGCCCAGCAGCAGCGCCTCGTGGCTCGTGAACACTTCCGTCTGTCCCAATTGCGGCGCGCTTTCGGAGGTGATGCCGCAAGCGGCCATGAATTCCATGGCCTCGGTAATCTGATCCGACATATGACGATAACGCTCCGCCTGGGGCGTGTTATCGATGAAGTCCAGAAGCCAGCGATGGGTGTTGTGGAGGTCGGCATAGCCGCCTCGGGCAAAGGCTCGGATCAGGTTCAGGGTCGAGGCCGCCTGGCCATAGGCGCGGATCATCCGTTCAGGGTCCGGCGTGCGCGCGGCCTCGGTGAACTCGATGCCGTTGATGATGTCGCCGCGATAACTCGGCAGTTCCACGCCGTCCACGGTTTCCGTTGCCGCGGAGCGGGGTTTTGCGAATTGCCCGGCGATGCGAGCCACTTTGACCACGGGCATCCGTGCCCCGAAAGTCAGGGCCACGCTCATTTGCAGGATCACCCGGAACGTATCCCGGATCGTATCGGCATTGAATTCGGCGAAACTCTCGGCACAGTCTCCGCCCTGGAGCAGGATCGCCTCGCCCCGCGACACGGCGGCCAGATGCGCCTTGAGCTGACGGGCCTCTCCGGCGAACACCAGGGGCGGCTGGGAACTGAGGCGCTCGAGACTGGCCTTCAACGCGCCCTCATCCGGATAATCCGGCACCTGGAGGATCGGCTTGCCCTTCCAGGAAGCAGGCGTCCAATCGGCGGCGGCGTTTGTCGGATTTCCCATGGTTGTCTCTTTCTTATCGTATCGTGAGTATCATTACACGGTGTTCTCGTTACCCTCGGGCAAGCGCCTGCATGCGATTGCGCCCGGTATCCTCGGGTTGGAACGGCTCGCGGATGGTCACCAGCTCTTCCGCCGAGGTCGGATGGACGGCGACGGTGGCATCGAACTGTGCCTTGGTGGCGCCCATGCGCACGGCGATGCCTACCATCTGGATCATTTCCGGCGCATCCTGCCCGATGATGTGGCAGCCCAGGACCCGATCCGTGGCCCGGTCGACGATCAGTTTCATGAGCATATGTTCGTCCCGGTCGATGAAACTGTGCTTCAGGGTACGGAAATGGGTCTTGTAGATGTCGTAGTCGAAGCCCTGCTGGATCACCTCCAACTCGGTCAGGCCCACCGTGCCGATGGGCGGCTGGCTGAACACCGCCGTCGGAATGCAGCTATAGTCGGGCTCGGTCGGGTTGTCCTTGAACACGGTTTCGGCGAAGGCAATCCCCTCACGGATGGCCACGGGCGTCAGGGTCACCCGATCGGTCACATCCCCGATGGCATAGATGCTGTCGCAGCTGCTCTTGGAATATTCATCGACCAGGATCTCGCCCCGATCCCCCAGTTTGACGCCGGCATTCTCAAGCCCCAGGCCCTTGGTGTAAGGCAAGCGCCCCGTGGCATAGAGCACGAGATCGGCAGGGATCTCGGTATCCCGCTCCAGGACCACGCTATAGGCGTCGCCCTCTTTTTCGATGCATTTCACATCGGATTCGATCAGGACCTTGATGCCCTTGCGTTCCATTTCCCGGCGCAACATGACGCGCAAATCAAGATCGAAACCCCGGAGAATCTCCGTCCCCCGATAGATCAGGGTCACATCGACGCCCAGACCATGCATGATGCCCGCGAACTCGACCGCAATATAGCCGCCGCCCACGATCACCATCCGGTTCGGCAGTTCATCGAGCAGGAACATCTCGTTCGAGCTGACCGCATGTTCGATGCCGATGACCGACTCCGGCAGATAGGGCCAGGAGCCCGTGGCGACCAGAATGTTCCGGGCCGTTACGTCCCTCCCCTCCTTGACCAGATGGATCGTATGGGGATCTTTGATGACCGCGCGGTCCAGGATGATCTCCGCACCCGCCGCGTTCAGATTGCGCCGGTAGATGCCGCTCAGCCGGGTGAGCGTCGCCTGGACCCGTTCACGCAAGGTGGACCAGTCAAAACCGGGTTCGGGCACGCTCCAGCCGAAACCGGCGGCATCCTCGAAGTCTTCCGTATAGTGACTGGCAAGGACGAACAGCTTCTTGGGCACGCATCCCCTGAGGACACAGGTGCCGCCTTCGCGGTCTTCCTCGGCGACGGCGACCTTGGCGCCGGTCTGGGCCGCAAGCCGGCTGGCCCTTACACCGCCGGACCCCGCCCCAATGGTAAACAAATCATAATCGAATGATGTCATCGGACCCAATCTCTCATCGCGCTGGAAAGCCTCACCAGCCTCGTCACTTGGGTTCAAGATCCCACTCTGCAAGGGTCAAGGCAAGCCTCTCCTCAACCCGGTGTCCGAGGGCCGGATCCTCGGGGCTTGCCCGGGGGGCGTCAGGGCGTGGGCTGTCCGTCGCGCGAGACCTCCGGTTCCGCCGCTCCGGCAAGAGGCGCGAGAGCGGTGTCGAGCGCCTCGTGAAAGGCTTCCGGTTGATCCAACATCACGAAGTGGAAGCTGTCGTCGATCCGCACCAGGGTCGTTTCGGGAAGGGCTTCATATTGTTCCTGGTAAAGACGGTCAAGAGTGGTTGGTGCAATCGGCATGATCGCATCATGGGCATAGATCACGGTCGTCGGCGCCGTGATCGCCTTGATGCGCTGGCGCAGATCGAGGGTAAACATCTCGTGCAGGGCATCGATCAGCGTGTCCTTGTCGGACGTCTCCAGCCACCGTCCCAGTTGGGGCAGCTTCTCGCGCCGTTTGGTCAACCCTGCAAGCGCGGCCTTCTGTTGCTGAAAATAGAATGCGGCGGGCTGCGCCCTTTGGACCGCGCGAAGATTATCCGCAACGAGACGAGCGCTTTCCACGTTCTCCGAGCGGAAAAAAAGCTGCGCCACGAAAGGCAGGGAATCCACAATGACCAAGGCCTTGAGTTTTTCCGGCGCGCGGGTCGCCATGAGCATGGCCAGAACACCACCGAGGGAATGCCCCACAACGGCAAACTCCGTAAGCTGCTCTTTTTCGATATAGTCCAGCAGGGCGCCCGCTCTCGGGTCCAGGACCGGGCCCAAAACGGGCGGCACGCCGGCAAAGCCCGCAAGCGTGAAGCGGTGCACGCGGTAATCCCCGTTCAGATGGGCGGCCGTTTCCTCCCAGACCTCCATCGAAGAGGCAAGCCCCGGCACGAGAAGGACATCCGGACCGGCACCCGAAACCGTCACGCGGAACGCGTCTTTCTCCGCCGCGCGCAGGCAGGACGCGGTCAACACCAATGAGACAGTGACGGCAAGGGTCAAACACCACCGGCTTATCATCGGTCTGTTTCTCCTATCGCGCGGGCGCCGGTGCCGCGATCCGGCGGATCGTGCCGTCTTCCTGGCCGATAAAGGCGAGGCTCGCCAGATCCACGAACAACCCGTTTTCCACCACGCCTGGGACCCGGTTGAGCGCCACGGACAAGGCCGCCGGATCGGCAATCCGACCGCAGGCACAATCGAAGATCACATTGCCGCTATCGGTCAGGACCGGTTCGCCGTCCTCTTTCATCCGTTGGCGGATGGCAATATCATTCAAGCCGGCGGCATCGAAAACCTCCCGCAGGTGCCGTGCCGTGGCGCCCGCGCCGAAGCGGATCACTTCAACGGGCAAGGCGAAAGCGCCGAGCGTGGCGACAGCCTTGCTGGCATCGGCGATGATCACGAGCCGCTTGGAGGCCGCCGCGACGATCTTCTCCCGCAGGAGGGCGGCGCCCCCGCCCTTGATCAGGCGCAGATGGGCGTCAAGCTCATCCGCGCCGTCGACCGTCAGGTCGAGGGGCCCCACATCATCCAGGGACACGACCGGGATATCGCAGTCGCGGGCCAGATCGGCGGTCGCCTCGGAAGTGGGCACACCCCGCACGGACCATCCCTTTTCCTTGAGCAGATGTCCTAATCCGCACACGAAGTGGGCGGCCGTCGAGCCCGTGCCCAGGCCCAGGGTCATGCCGTCGCGGATTTCGTCCAAGGCGGCCAGCGCCGCGATGCGCTTCTGGTCGTCGGCCGAAAGAAGCTCGGTCACTGTCATCCGTCCTTTTGTGGAAGCTCAGGCAGAAAGATCGGGGGCATCGACGTCGCGGCCGCGCCGGCACAGGGTCATCGCCAGCGCGCAGACCCGATCAAAAAGATCGCTGTCGGTGGGCAGCGTCACCTGCCCTTCCTGCAGGGCCGCAACATGATGGGCGGCCCGTTCGAGCCAGGCGAGATCCTGATGATCGATGCCGCCCTCCGCCGCCAGATGTTTGACGATGACCAGGGGATCGGTGAACGCCAGACCGGCCTCATCCCCGCCCAGACGCCGCCGGGCCGCGCCCGTAAACAACGCCCAGGCATAGAGCATGGCCGGCACGTGATCGCCCTTGCGATGGAGGCGGCGGGCCTCGCTCAACCGTCCCCGGATGATATCGAGGGCCGGAAGGCCCGGTGCCGGGCCTTCGGGTTCCGACAGGACCAGCCGGAAGCTCCAATCGTCCCGCGCCTTCGCGGCTTCCGCCAAACGCCGGAGCCGATCGGATCCGGCGGCACCGGCGCCCAGCGCCCGGATGCCGACAAGAACCGTCCGGTCCGCCTTGCGCGCCAGAAGATCCGGCGACAGATCGGTACCGTCGGGCAGATCCACCCGCGGGCGGATATCCACGTCATATCCTTCGGCCCGATAGCTCTTGCGCAGCTTGGTAAGAATGTCCGTTTCGCTCGCCATGGGAATGTTCCTAACCCCTGTCCGCCGCTTCTCGTTCTTCAGCCTCCGACACCCTGGAGCATGAAGCGATGATCCGGCCCGTCCTCAATCCGAACATAGAGGAAATGGGAAGATGTGCCCAGATACTCCGCGACCAGCGGCGGCGGATCCGAAAGCTCGAAGCCCGCAACCTGGCGCGTCCGGCGCACGACCACTTGGGTCACCCGATTGTCGTCATCGAACACAATCCCGTTCAAGGCATCGAGCACATGCTTCGGGATGTTATCCGTATCGCAGGCGTAAGGGCCCGTGTGAAACAACACCAAGAGGGCAGAAAGCTCGCCTTCGTCCCGGAATTGCCAGCCGTCCAGGTGCCCAAGCGCGGCCGTGCCGACCCGTTCCTTCCAGCGCCGCGCCGCCCGGCGATCATTGTTCGCCGAGACCGGAATGCCTTCCACCACGAATTCAAAGGATGGATGACGGTCCACATTTCGGGCCCGCCGCCCCTTGGTCGCCCCCGGCGCCTGACGTGCCGCGCTGGACCCCCGCGTATCCCTCATCGTCCCCCCTCCCCGGATTTTGACGGATCCGGATCGGCTTTCCGGTTCCGGCGGGCCCGGTTGCGCGCCGCCCAACCGGCCACTTCCCGCTGGTCGGCGCGGGTCACCGCGAGCGCATCGGCGCTGACGGATTTGGTGACCGTGCTGCCGGCACCGATAAACGCGCCATCCCCGACCGTGATCGGCGCCACCAGCGAAGCATTCGTCCCGACAAAGACATTCTCACCGATCACCGTGCGGTGCTTGTCATAGCCGTCATAGTTGCAGGTGATGGCGCCCGCGCCGACATTCGTGTGCGCGCCCACCTGGGCATCCCCGATATAGGACAAGTGATTGACCTTGACCCCCGGTTCCAGCACCGCATTCTTGACCTCGACGAAATTGCCGATCCGGGAGCCCTGCCCAATATCCGCCCCCGGACGTAAACGGGCGAACGGACCGACAACCGAACCCCGCGCCACCCGTGCGCCTTCGATATGGCAGAAGGGCTTGATCTCCACCGTGTCTTCCACGACCACGCCGGGGCCGAACACCACATTCTGGCCGATCGTGACATCCCGCCCGAGTGTCGTGTCCCAGGCGAAATAGACCGTATCGGGATCAGCCAGCGTGACCCCGTCCTCCATGGCGGCCGTCCGGCGCCGGCGCTGATAGGTCGCTTCCGCCACGGCCAGTTCGGTCCGGGAATTGACGCCCAGCACCTCCGCCGCGTCCGCTTCGACCACGGCGCAAGGCAGGCCCTTTTCCCGCGCCCTGGCCACGATATCGGTCAGGTAGTATTCGCCCTTGGCATTGTCGTTATCGACGGTCGCCAGCAACTCGAACAGAAGGGACCCGCCGACGGCCATGACACCGGAATTGCACAAAGGGATGGCCAGCTGTTCCGGGCTTGCATCCTTGGCCTCCACGATGGCCTCGAGACCACCGTCCCCATTGAGCACCAATCGGCCATAGGCCCCGGGCTCCGGCGGCGTGAACCCCAGAACGACGACCCCCGCGCCCGCCGCCCGCGCGGCGCGCATGGCCGCCAAGGTTTCGGGCCGGATGAGCGGTGTATCCGCATACAGAATGAGCGCCTCGGCGAAAGCGTCCGGGCAGGCCTCCCGGGCCGCCAGCACCGCGTGCCCCGTGCCCAAGGGCGGGTCCTGGACGGCGATGGCGCATGGGGGCGAAAACGACCGGGCCGCTTGGGCCACGGCTTCCCCGCCCGCGCCCACCACCGTGACGACGCGCTCAGGCGCCATGGCGGCGCAGGCATCCAGGACATGGTTCAGCATGGCGCGCCCGGCAATGTCGTGGAGCACCTTGGGCCGCGCCGACTTCATCCGTGTGCCCTTGCCGGCGGCGAGGACAATACAGACAAGCCCGCCCGCCGCATCGCCCGATGCAGCTCCGGGCGTGGTTTCAGTGGTGGTTTCCATGCGGCACTCCCGCGCTCCGGGCCGAACCCCGCAAGCCTCATCCCTGTTCCCGTCCAAGCCGCACCATGTCACAGCCAAGGGGGAGCGCAAGTGCCCGCTTCCCTCTCGCCGGTGGTTAGGCCACAAACAGTCTTCAACAAGGAGTACGCCACAAATGCGCCGATTGGACGACACAACGGTTGTTTTCGACCTGGATGGCACGTTGGTGGACACGGCCCCGGATCTGGCGGGGGCCGCCAATGGTGTCTTGACCGAGATCGGCCGGCCCAGTCTGCCGGTCGAGGCGTTACGTCCCTATGTGGGCCAAGGCGCCCGGGCCACCCTGCGCCATGCCCTGGAGGTCACGGGCGGCGGCGTGGACGAGGCCACCCTCAACGGTCTGGTGGATCGTTTTCTGGTGGTCTATACGGGCCGGATTTCCGCCCACAGCCGCCCCTTTCCGGGCGCCCTGGCCGCCCTTGATGCCCTGGCGGCGGCAGGCGCCGTGCTTGGCATCTGCACCAACAAGCGGGAGGCGCCGGCCCGCCAGCTCCTCGACGAACTCGGGCTTTTGCCCCGGTTCGCGGCCGTGGTGGGCGGCGATACCTGCCCCACCCGCAAACCGGAACCGGAATCGCTGGCCGAAACCTTGCGCCGCGCCGGCGGCCGGGCCTATGGCGTGATGATCGGCGACACGACGGCGGATACGGGGGCGGCCAACGCGCTGGGCATCCCGTCGATCGGGGTCAGTTTCGGCTACAGCCCCCTGCCGGCGAGCGAAATCGGCGCCACCCGGGTGATCGACCATTTCGACGATCTGATCCCGGCGATCGATGCCGTCCTCGCCGATGTTGGGCGGGTGGCCTAGAAGCCATTCGGCGGGCCGTTCGGGCCAGGGCCCTCCCCCCGAAGACGCCATCAGGGGCCTTGACGCGATCAGGCGCGGAGAGTAGCCCTACTCCTCTCGCGAAACAGGCGGGCACGTAGCTCAGTGGGAGAGCACTGTCTTCACACGGCAGGGGTCGCTGGTTCAATCCCAGCCGTGCCCACCATCCTTTCACCTACCCACAATTCGCGTTGGGGCATGATCCGCCCACCCCAGGATCGCTCCCTTTTTCATCGCAACTTGCGGATCGAGTTGCGCGGACGGACGATCGGGATCCGCCGTTCTCCATGCCAGCCCTGTCAGCTCTGATCCTCGCGGACCATGGCCGCCGCGTCATTTGACGGGCGCTGGGTCTGACGGGCGCTGGGTCAGCCACAGAAACGCGGCAACGCTGAAGCCCGTGGCCTCCAGGATCACCGCCATGATGACGAGCTGATACCGCACCGCGATCAGGGGATCGACACCGGCGATGATCTGGCCCGTCATCATGCCCGGCAGGGCGACGAGCCCGACGGCCAGAAGCGCGTTCACTTGGGGGATCATGGCGGCGATCCAAGCCTCGCGCCGGGCATCGACCCGACTTGCGCCCGTCTCTTCCTCCCGCGCCAGCCTCTCAGCAGCAATTGTGATCCCCGTCATCGCATTGGAGAAGACCATGCCGGCAATGGGCACGGTCAGGCGCAGATCCGAGAAGGGTTGGGTCAGCCCGAGCACGACAATCAAGACGAACACCAAGGTGCCGCCGCCGCCCAGCAGGAGCGCCAGCAGAGCATGGGGCAGCGCCCGGCTCCAGCGGTCCTTTTCGACAAGCCGCGTGGCGATCACGGCGGAGACCGTGACCATGACCGCGACCACCAGAATGCCGAGCCAGACGGCTTCTCCCGTGAACAGGACCTTGAGCACGAAGCCAATGGCGACGAGCTGCACGGACATGCGAATGGCGGCATAGACAATCTCGCCGCCCCGTCCCGCCCAGCGCCAAGCGATAAGAACAATGCCGAGCACCGGCACAAGGCTCAGGAATAGGGCTGATACCGTGATTTCGGGCATGTCCCCTCCTCTTTCCCCGCCCGCCGTCGCGCATTCGCGGACAGGTGCGGATGGGAGGGGGATCCTATCAGCGCGGGCGGCAAAGATCTGCGCGGCCCGCCGCAGCACCGGTTCGGCGCGCGGAAGAATGGATCAGAAACGGGGATCCCGGAGGGACATGCGGGTCGTCGCGCCGTCCCCATCGGTGATGGTCATCTCGATCTCCTCACCAATCGTCTCGAAGCCTATCAGCATGTCATCGACCCTGAAACTGCCGTGGCCCGCCTCGTCATCACCGAGAAAGGCTTCGGTGATGTCGCGGGACAGATCCGTGAGAAGACGTCTTTGGAGGGCTCGTGAAAAGCCATCTTCAGCCCCAGGAACGGCCTTTGCCTCTTCATTTGCAGACGGAACCGAGGCCTCGCGCGGCGGCGCCGGAGGGTCGGCGGGAAACGCGCGGCCATCGGATGGGGGCGCCAACGATCCCAAAACGAATTCCTCCGCATGGGCCTTGAAGAATGACAAAGAAAGAACGAGCCCGAACCCGAAGGCAAGGGTCCCAACGATCATCTGCTGGCGCATTCAGGTCTCCCGTGAGGCGGCGCGGCCTTCAGAGGTCTGTTTCGGATGAGAGCACCGGAGCGGAACCGGCATTTTCATGGCGGGAGCAGGTAAACATGCGGCCCCAGGAATCACTCACGGTGAGGCGCGCATGAACGGCGAGATCAAGGGACTTGCCGACGCCGATGGTGGCCAGTGTCATGTTTCCATCGGCACCAATCACGACCTCCCCGCTTTGCCTGCTTTGGACTGTGCCTAATACGGATGATTTACGGATGACAAACTCATAGCTCAAGGGCAGCGCATGGGCGGTTTTCTCAATGGCGCCCCTGGCGATGAAATTCAGGCATTCACCGCTGTCTTTGACATCAATTCGGCATGCGAAGGGTTTATCCATAACGGCTCTGGGCGTTTGTTGGATTTGAGCTTATTCAGGAGCGGCAAGGCAATCGCGCGAACAACGGAAATAACCGGAGGAGCCGCTATCGGAACCGGCCACTATGGTTGGCCAGAACCTTTCCATGTCCGACCATAAGCTTCTTTGCATACGGAGCGAAGCGCAATTTCCATGCTTATGCGATCGTTTTTCCGGTGTGTTGCCAGCCCGCCACAGAAATGTGGATCTAGACCGTCAATGGACGGAGGACCGGCGACGACGAATCGGCCCCCTTATCCCCAGCCTGTGCAAAAGACAAAAGCCTTCCCTCGGGAATCACCGGAGCATTTTCACGTCAACAACCAAAAAGAAAGCATCAGGAGATTTCATCCGGTTTGAGCGCAAAAAAGCGATAGACCTGGAGCTGCCCGTTTTTGAGGGCGTTGAGCCGCTCCGACCACATCTCGGCCTGCTGGGCGAGTGCCGCCAGAAAGGTCTGACGATCAGTAACTTGTTCGTCGTCGTCTTCAATGAGCTTCATCAGCGCTCCCCATCCATGGGACGATGCGCTGATCAGATCCACATAGTTCTGGCTAATATCCTTCCGCACACGAACATCAAAACCGACACTGGTCAACAGGTTTACATGTTCGTCGGCCGCCCGCAATTGCGGCTTGCCCCAGAAGTCGGAAAAAGCCTGATCGGCGAGCATATCCGGATCACCGGTGTCGGAGACCACATAGTCGGTGAGCAAAATGCTCCCGCCCGGACGCAAGGATTCGTACACCTGTGCGATGACGCGCTCCTTGTGCTCCATATGGTGGAGTTCATCGCGCACAATGATGATGTGGAACTTGCGCGGCGGCAGGGCCGTCTCGACCGGATCAAAATGTTGCACATTGATCTTACGGGCGAGACCCGCCATCAGGCACTGTTCGCTCGCCGGTTCAATAAGATCCGCCCGCGTCTCAAATCCCGAGATCCAGATGCCGCTCTCCCGGCAGATCTCCCGGGCGGGACCGCCAAGGCCAAGACCGACAAAGGCGAGGCTCTTGTCGCGGGAAATACCGAATTGGCTGACAAGGTCCAGAATGAAGGCGGCATCGCCGGGACCCAGATACCCCTCCCCCCAGAGAGCCTGGGCGATGGTCAGATGGGCGGCGAGTTGGGGCACCTTTGGTGAATATTGAATGACCGAGGGCGTTTCCGACTGTTCTGTCTGCGGAGCCATGGACGGCGCGGCAAGGTCATCGGGTTCGAGGTCGGCGAGGTCAACACCTTCCCACCACGCCAGGAACCGTCGCCGCATATGCGTGACATCCACTTTCAGAATTGGAATCGCATTTTTGTTCCGCATGGCCCACGCCCCACGGCCACCTCCCATGGCTCCTGCTACCGGAACAGTTAGAGCAAATTTCCATTAAACATTTCCTAAGTGTCTTGTTGAGTCGTCGGTGTATCCGCTGGCTCCTCGGCGGGACAGGATGCCGTCGCGCGTGCGTTAGGAAGGGCGGCACTCCACTGCGCGATATCCCGCCATACGGTCTCGGCGGAGAGATCCCGCAGGATCATGTGGTAGCCATTTGGATACAATCGAACCTGTGCACCATTCCGGCACAACACACCGATCACGTCGCCGATCGGCGCGGCGGGAATGATCTCGTCCTTCTGCCCGAACACCAGAAGCGTCGGCGCCTTGATTTGGGGCGCAGCCTTGTAGGCCCGATCCATCAGGCCCACGAGACCATAGATCGCGTCGGCGCGCGTGCCCTTGATCACCAGGGGATCGGTGCTGAAACGGCGCAACATATCGATATTGTCCGAGGGGCGAATATCAAACCGTCCACCCGTGAATGTCTTCCATGGGACCGTGTGCGCCGTGAGCCAAAGGGCCGCCCGGTGGGGAAAGGGGAGCGCGGACCACCCCCAAATGGCGGGCGCGGCCAGGATGACGCCGTCAGGCGCGACAAAGTCTTCGGCCACGGCCGCCATCACCACGGCGGCACCCATGCTGTGCCCCAGAAGATAGACCGGCAGCGTAGGATGACGGGCACGGATCAAATCGACGACCATGCCCAGATCGCTCAGGAGCCGGTCCTCCCCCGGCCAAACGCCGCGCTGGTCCGTGTCGCCAAAGCCCCGCTGGTCATAGGCATAAGTCGTGATCCCGGCCTGGTCCGCCCACCAGGCACCGGACATGGCAAAGGCATTGGAATAGTCATTCATGCCGTGGAGGGCGACGAACACCGCGCGAGGCTCGGCCGCCGCCCACACCCGCAAGGGCAGAGACGTTCCGTCCGCGGTGAGGATCGTCTCCCCGTTGAAACGTGGCGCAACTGGAGGATCCTCCGAGCCCGGAGCCTGAACCCGCGGCACGCACGCCGCCAGGACGACGACCCAGAGAATGACAAGCCGGGACAGGCTCACGCGGACACCTCATCTTGGACGACAAGCGCCGCAACCCGTTTCTTCAGATGGGGCAGAAGCTCTTCCGTGAACCAAGGGTTCTTCTTGATCCAGGCGTTGTTGCGCCAGGACGGATGGGGCATGGGCAGAAACCGGGGGCCATAGTCGCGCCAATGGGCCACGGTGTCGGTGAGACGCGCCTTTGCATCCGCCCCCAAATGCCATTTCTGGGCATAGCCGCCCACCAGCAGAACAAGCTCAAGACGCGGCAGCTGGTCGAAGACCCGCGCACGCCACAGCGGCGCACATTCCTTCCGGGGCGGACGATCGCCGCCCTTGGCGTCGAGACCGGGAAAACAAAAGCCCATGGGCACGATGGCAATCCGGCTTTCATCGTAGAAGATGTCGCGCCCCACACCCATCCAATCCCGCAGGCGGTCCCCGGAGGGATCATTGAAGGGAATGGAGCTCGCATGAACCCGCGTCCCCGGCGCCTGACCCGCAATGCACAGCCGTGCCGTCCCCCGCGCACGGATGATGGGATTGGGATCATGGGGCAATGGCACCCCCTTGGGCGCCTCGACACAGGCGCGACAGGCCCGGATCTCGCGAAGCAGGGTGTCGAGCGTGGACCGGCCCGTCATACCGGCCCTTCCCCGCCCTCGGGCCGACGGGGCAGGCCGAGACGGATCACGCCTTTGACGGCGCGGATATCCACGGGCTTGCCCTTGCGGAAAACCTGAAGGCGGCCTTCATCCGTGAGCTGAGCGGCGACCTCACGGATCAGGCTCAAATGGGGCCGCCAGTTTTCCGGATCGATCCGGCGGGCCGCCTCCGACGGGCAGATGGTCTTGCCCGCCCCCCGTGCCGTGACGAGGTCGAGAATGGCCGCGCGGGCCTTGTCCTGGAGGTCTTCCATCGGGGTCGATCTAACCGGTGGCCTCTTTCAGCATGGCCCGGGCGATGACGACTTGTTGGATCTGACTTGTGCCCTCATAGAGCCGGAAGATCCGCACATCCCGGTAGAACCGTTCGATACCGTAGTCGCTCACATAGCCGGCGCCGCCGAACACCTGGACCGCCCGGTCGGCGACCCGCCCCACCATCTCGGACGCGAAATATTTGCAGCAGGAGGCTTCCTTGGAAACGGGCTCTCCCCGGTCCCTCTTGAGGGCCGCGTCCGTCACCATGCAGCGGGCGGCATAGGCTTCTGTCTGGCTGTCCGCCAGCAGGGCCTGAACGAGTTGGAAGGTGCCGATGGCCTGGCCGAACTGCTTGCGCTCCGCGGCATAGGCCGTCATTTCCCGCACCAAGCGCTCCGCCACCCCGACACAGACGGCGGCAATGTGCAGCCGGCCGCGATCGAGGACCTGCATCGCGACCTTGAAGCCCTGGCCTTCCTCACCCAGGAGGCAGGACCGGGGAATGCGGCAATTGTCGAACACCACATCGCAGATATGGGCCCCCTGCTGGCCCATCTTCTTTTCCGGCCGCCCGATCGAAATGCCGGGCGTATCGGTGGGCACCAGAAAGGCCGAGATGCCGCCCGCCCCGTCGATGGACGGATTGGAGCGCGCCATCAGGGTCAATAGCCCCGCCTTGTTGGCGTTGGTGATGTACCGCTTGGTCCCGTTGATGACATATTCATTACCGTCCGGGATCGCCGTGGTCCGCACCGCCGCCGCATCGGACCCGGCTTCCGGTTCAGTGAGACAGAAACTGGCAATCACTTCGCCGCTGGCCAGACGGGGCAACCATTCTTGCTTCTGGTCTTCCCGCCCGAACATAACGATGCCCTGGCTGCCGATGCCCACATTGGTGCCGATGACGGACCGGAAGGCTGGCGATGTCTGGCCCAGCTCGAAGGCCACCAGGACCTCCTCCTCCATGTTGAGGCCCAGGCCCCCATAGTCCGTCGGGATCGACAGTCCGAAAAGGCCGAGATCGCGCATCTCCTGGACGATATGGTCTGGGACGGCGTCGTCCTCGGCCACGGAGGGTTCGATCGGGACCAGACGTTCCGACACAAAACGCTGGACGGTCGCGATCAACTGATTGCGTGTTTCTTGATCGAGGGCCATGGCGGATCTCCGATTTCGGGCAGGAGTCGGTATTGTGTCACGCTAGCTGACCACGGGTTCGACACCTGCGCAACGGACGGCCCCGGCCTGGAACAAAGACACGCAGGCCTGAGGTCAGTCCTCGTTGTCAGGGTCTTCCGGTTGGGATGCGTCGCCGTCGCGGTCGGATGAGATTTCCTCGTCGCGGATCGTCACCCGTCCTTCCGGCAGTTTGGGAAGGCGCAATTTGCGGCGGAACACCCGCTCCACGAAGATCCGGCCATGTTCGGGCAAGCCGCTGAAATCAGGCTCGGTCGTCACGATCGGCGTTCTGGACACTTCCCGCGTGCCCCGGATCAGATCGGCGATGGACCAATCATAGGAGTCGGCCTTCAGCCGCAAATCCGCATTGAGCAGGGGCTTGACCTCTTCATTCGCATACGCGCGCAAATGCGCATAGAGATCGTCCGGCCAGTTCGGGAAAAAAGCGGCCCGGGCCTCGGCATAGAGTTCGGACACATGAAGCTTCTTGCCGCGTCGATCGACACCGCGCAGGGAATTGACGAATTCGGTGGCCGCCTCGTTCAGCAAGGCATTGAGATTGGTGCTGTCAAAAGCGGTATCGCGAATGCTCGGCCCCCCAATGACCCCCAGGAAGAAACCGTACATCACCTTGGGGTCGTTCCAATGGCGATAGACAATCCGCAAGCGGATATCATTCAGGCTGAGGGGCACGCCGGCAATCGTCACGACCGGTTCCTCATAGAGGCTTTCCCGGCGCCTCCTGAGTTCGGCGACGGGATAGATCTCACTAATCCGTTCAATGATCGCAACGTTATGAAGGTTGAGCCAGAAAGCGAGCTGTTCATCCCGGTTCAGGCGGTGGAACTGAAGGTCTTCATTTGCGGTCCGTTCAAGATCCGCACGATATTCCGAGACGGTCTCGAGGACATCCTTCGGCAAAAGGCTGAACACCACACGGTTCGCTTCAAACCGATACGGACCCCGATGACCCACCCAAAGCCGTGTCCCGCTCTGCACGGGTGTGCCGCTGACCCGGCGGCGATCGGGAAATCCCACATCCAAGACGGCGCTGGTCAGAAACCGGGTCCACAGACCGTAGTCCAGGCTTGTCCGGCCCTTGGGATCAAAGCGGGCAAAATAGGAAAGGTCCCGCTCCGGCGAAGAGGCGGGCTGCGCATTCTCCGCATGGGCCTCGTCCGGTCCCAAGACCACGACCGCCATCAACGCCAAACCGATCGTCCACCAGCCCTCACGCATGGCATACACCCCTATCCGTTGCCGCGCTCGACACGTTCTGCCGTCGGATACCATGAACTACAATCAAAGGCATAGGCCGTCCATTCACTTTCAACCTTCCTGGTGCCCCGCTCCGGAAACGCGCTGTTCCGCACGGGCCCGACGGGATGGGTGGTTGCCGCATGCCGTTGATCTTGCCAAGGTCTCCAAGTGGCGACGACGATAATGGGCAGGAACACCGCGATGGATGGAACGACGGCACGCTTGGCGGACTACCAGAAATGGGAGGGCTTTGACCCTTTCGAGGAGCACACCGGTCCGTTTTACTACCGCGAGGCGTCGCCCGGTCGCTTCTCTTGTGCCTTTCCCGCCGAGCGGCGCCATGTGAATGCCTCGGGCGCGATCCATGGCGGCTGTCTGATGAGCTTCGCCGACTACAGCCTGTTTGTGTTCGCCAAACCCGCCCTGACAACCGGTTCCGCCGTCACCATTTCCTTTGCCTCGGAATTTGTGGATGCGGGCTTTGAAGGGGATTTCGTGGAAGCGGAAGGGGAGATGGTGCGGGAGACCGGCAGCCTGATCTTTTCACGCGGTACGGTCTTCACGCGCCGTGGGGAACAAATGATCACGCTCCTGACTTTTTCGGGCGTTCTCAAGAAGATCCGGAATCCCGGCTGATGGAACTGGGGGTCCTCGATCAATCCCCGATCGTCGAAGGCGGCAGCGCAGGCGACGCCATCGCCCAGACCCTGGATCTGGCGCAAAGCGCCGAGGCCATGGGCTATACCCGCTACTGGGTCGCCGAACACCACAACACCAGCTCCTTTGCCGGAAGCTGCCCCGAGATCCTCATGGCGCGGATCGCCTCGGTGACCGGGCACATCAAGGTGGGCTCCGCCGGCATTCTGCTTCAACACTATGCGCCTTTGAAGATCGCGGAACAGTTCCGCATGCTGGAGACCCTGTTCCCCGGACGGATCGAACTGGGGCTGGGCCGCGCCCCGGGAACCGATCCGCGCACGGCGGGTGCGCTCCAACCGGGACCCACGGCCTTCGGCCCGGAAGTCTATCCGCAAAAAGTGGATCTTCTGATCCGCCTGCTGGACGATGCGCGGGGCGTCGAATCCTTTGACGACAGCCATCCCTATCGGGGCATTCATGCCCAACCCTCAGGACCCGGCCGACCGGATATCTGGCTCCTGGGCTCAAGCCCGACCAGCGCCGCCATTGCCGCCGCCCTCGGCCAGCCCTTTGCCTATGCCCATTTCATCAGTGGTGACGACGGGGAGGCCGGACGATCGGGTCCCGACATCATGGCTGGCTACCGACACAGATTCACGCCCCAGGACAGTTTTGGAAAACCCGAAGCAGCCGTCGCCGTCTCCGTGATCTGTGCCCCCACGGATGAAGAGGCCCGCTTCCTTGCCATGACCCGGCATGTCTGGGTGGTGCAACTGTTGACCGGCGCGCGCACGACATTCATGGCACCGGAGGCGGCCGCCAAAGCCCCGCTGACGGATCAACAAAAAGCGCTTCTGCCCCTGATCCAACAACGCTGCCTTGTCGGGGACCCGCCCCGGATCCGCGACGCCTTGGAGGACCTGGCCGAGCGCTATGGCACCCGGACCCTGGTCCTGCATGGCTTTTTCCATGGGGCGGCCGCGCGCAAGCGATCCTACGAACTGATCGCCGAGGCGCTCCTTTGAACATTCTCCGGCCCCATCATCCGCTTACGGGATGATGGGATCGAGGGTGGGGTTCCGGGCCAGCCACCGGTCCTCGGCCTCATATTGCGCCTCAAGCCCATCGGGGCGCGGTCGATGAAGTTCGTCCTCGATGGTCATCCGCAATGCCTCGTCGAACGGGATACCGTCATGATAACCAAACCGGTTTCTTAAAAGATCCGTCCCCATGACCAAATCATAGCGGAAATCCGCGCGACGGGCGTGGCTGGTGATGTGATCGGGCGGCGCACTCCCCGCCCCCGGCATGACCGCGGATCCATCCCATCCCATGATCCGCGCCAGGCGCAGGGCGATCTGGCCCGGCGTCAGAGCCGCGTTCGGGCCCACATTCACGGTCACGCCCGCGCCGGCCGGAGAAAGACTGATGACGGCAATCGCCTCCGCGATGTTGTCCACATAACCGAAACTGCCGCGCCAATGCGCCCAAGGCGGATCAAGGACAATGTGGGAACGCTGATCCGCCATGCGCCACACCAGCGTGGCGAAGCGGCGCTGGCGATCGCCGGGGCCGAACACCATGGGCACACGGATGACCGTCCAGTCAAATCCCGTCCGGCTCCGCACGGCGTCCTCGATCGGGATCTTGTCATAGTCCGGGGGCACATTGGGGAACAGGGCCGTACCATCTTCCTTGCGATAGGGATAGCGCGTCACGCGCAACGGCGAATCCTCGTTCAAAACGTCAATCGGATCGGGGCTCGCCTTTCGATGGAGGCCTTCATAGTTGCGATACACATCGCCGCTGCTGATCAGCACATAGCGACCGATCCGTCCCCGAAGCACCTCGAGCACGGGCTCGCTTTCGGTCAGGGTCATGGCGATCACATCAATGACCACATCGAACCGTTCCCGGTCGACAAGCGCCCTCAGCCGGTCGGTATCGTTGCGGTCGCACGTGACAATGGTCCCCAGAACGGGTGCGGGCCCCTGCCCCCGATGAAGGGCATGGACCTCGGCCCCTCGAGCCGACAAATGGCGGAGGAGAGGTGTCCCAATGAACCCGTTGGCGCCGATCACCAGGACACGAAGCGGCGATGCCGTCTTGTCGATTGTTCCGTCAGCCAATAGATTTTCCCTCGTTTGCCGGCTTAGTCGTCGTCATCGCCCCGGCCCCGCCGACCCAAAAGACCCGCATTCATCAAGACCAGAGCCGCCACGCTGTAGAGCACCAGATCGAACAGGGTCCAGAAGCGGCTGTCGGCCGCCACGAGTGTCAAGGTCTCTTGCGAAGAGACCGTCCAGCCGATGGCCAACAGACACAAGGCGACGGCGAGGCTCAAGGTCAGCCAGGAAATCAGGCGGTCCCGGCCGCGCAGGCAGTGGGTGGCCCCGAGCAGCCCCAGGGGAATGCTCACCAGGGTCACGATCAGGCAGCCATTGACTTGGCCATCGCCGATGGCGAGATCCAGAGACGCCCCGAGCCCGGCAGCGGCGGCCGCAAGTCCCCCGACAATGAGACTGAGAATGGCAAGTGTTTTGATCATAACGGCCTCACGATAGGGGTCCTGGTTCTGTCTGTCTCATGATCATCCGCTCACCCTGTTGTGTCTGAACCCGGATCTACAGGGGCAACAGACCGACGACGGCACCGGTCATCCCCGTCGCCAGGGTGCCCGCCACAAGGGAACGCATGCCAAGGCCGGCCACTTCCGCGCGACGTTCCGGCACCAGGGTGCTCAGGGTCGAAATCAACATGCCGACACTGCCCAGATTGGCGAAGCCGCACATGGCATAGAGCATGATGACCCGGCTGCGCGGGCTCAAGACATCTTCTTCAAGGGCCGCCATATCCAGATAGGCGAAAAACTCGTTCAGGATCGTCTTTGTGCCCATCAAAGCGCCAGCGTCCATGGCCTCCGACCAGGGTATCCCATAGAACCAGACCAGGGGCGCAAAAAACCAGCCAAAAATCCGCCGTACCGTGAGAGGCTCTCCGGCGACCAGGGGCAGATTGGCCAAGGCGAGGTCGGCCAGGGTGACGAGCGCCACCATCACCAGCAACATCGCCGTAATGGTCAAAAGAAGGGTCAAGCCCTCCCGCGTGCCTTGAACCACGGCATCCATCGAGCCTTCATAGTGCAGGCCCTTGGTCCCCAAATCGGCATCCGTGATCCCCTCATCGGGGACCATGATCCGCGCGATCATGATCACGGCCGGCAGGGAGATCAGGGAGGCCGTCAGGATATGGGCGACGGCGCCGGGGACCACGGGCTCAAGTACATTGGCATAGAGAACAAGAACCGTGCCCGAAACCGTGGCGAGGCCCACGGACATCAAAAGGAACATCTCCCCCCGGCTGAGCCGGGAGAGATAGGCTCGAATGAAAAGGGGCGCCTCGACCATCCCCATGAACAGATTGGCCGCCGCCGCGAGGCCCGACGCCCCGCCGATGCCGAGACTGCGTTGCAGGGCAAAGGCGAAGACCCGGGTGATCACGGGCAGGATGCCCCAGTGCCACAAAAGCGCGGCCAGGGCCGACACGACAATCACGAGGGGCAGGACGCGGAAGGCGAGCGGCACCAGATTGGCGTTCGGATTGGTGACCTCGAAGGGCAGCGGGTCGATGGCCAGATAGCCGAAGACAAAGCCCGCGCCTTCATTGGTGGCCGCCTGGAGCGCGCCAATCACCGGCGTCACCGCCAACAACACCTCCCGGAATAAGGGAACCTTGAGCAGCAAGAGCGCCAGGCCGAGCTGAAGACCGACGGCGACCACCACCATGCGCCAGTCGATCGCCTTTCGATCCGTGCTGAGCGCCCAGGCCAAGCCGATCATGACGCCGATCCCGGCAGCGCTTTGCAACATCAACGGCCAATTCGCCATGGGTTGCCTTCCCCATTCCGCTATAGTGGTTGTACGTCCCAATGAAATGCGGCTCCCGGCTGTTGGTGTCCGGGAACACGCGGCAGGGACTTTAGGGCCCCTGGGCCGCGGACACTACCGGGCGGCTCCTCGACCCCGACGGGACACGGCATATTATGGACCCATGGCCGGAGACGGCTCATGAACTGATGGCCGGAGACGGCCGTCGCTTCGCAGGGCGGGAGGGAAAAGAGATGGGGTTTCGCGGCTGGGTGGCCCTTTTGTGGTTGGTCACAGGGACTTTTGCCGGTGAGCGGGCGTTGGCCCAGAATCGGCCCGGGGTTGATTTCTGCAATCTGAGCGCGGAGCGGGTCACGTTCGCGGTGATCTATCCCCAAACCGATGAGCGCGGCCGGACCTTCCTTGAAGGCCTTGGCTGGCTTCCGCTTGAACCCGGCGCCTGTATCGGCCGGGGCCTGTCGGGCGATTATTCCGGTCGCACCATCCATATGCGGGTGCGGCATTTCCTGGCCGACGGCAAAATCCGCATCGAAAAGGGAAATGTCCGGTTTTGCGCGACCGAGGACGCCAATTTCATTGTCCGAGGCCCGGAGCTGCAAAACTGCCGGCCGGGCTATATGGCCCTGGGTTTCTTTCCGGTCGAAATCACGAAGCGCAACTCGATCATCGATATTCGCTGACGAAAAAGGGCGCCCGGCGCGATTGTCGCGGGGCACCCTCGTTCAAGCTCAAGGCCTGGCGCGCCGTTACATCAGCCCGCTACCGACCTGGTTGTAGACCAGGACGATAAAGCCGGCCACGGCGGCGAGCAGGGCCAGGGTTTCGAAGACACGAACGGTTACGCGCATGGTCTTTTCCTTTGTTTCATCAGATCCTTAGCCGGATCCCGATGGGCAGCACGTGGTGAATCGCCGCCAAAAGAGAACTGCCAAGCTTGCATGCCTGATCTGCGCTGCGGGCACCCATGCCCGACCCGCCCGAATGACGGGCAAACGCGATGGAAGGTCCTTGGGAGGCGACCAGCCTTGACCCCCCTTCTCCCCTGGTCCAATGAATCGGGGAACGGGCGCCCGGGCTTAGCGGTCGGCAATGTCCCCCAGACGGGGCGCCCGGACCGGCGCGCGAGATGGACCCGGGGCGCAAACAGGGCCAGGGCATAAGACACAAGGAGTGACAGATGACCATTCGTTTCGATGATCAGGTGGCCGTGGTGACCGGCGCCGGCGGCGGCCTCGGTCGGTCCCATGCCTTGGAACTGGCGCGGCGCGGCGCGAAAGTCGTCGTCAACGACCTGGGCGGCGCGGTCGACGGCAGCGGCGGATCCTCGGAAGCGGCGGAAGCCGTTGTCGCAGAGATCAAGGCCGCCGGCGGCGATGCGATCGCGAATGGCGCCAGCGTCACCAACAAGGAAGGCGTGGCCGGTCTCGTCAAGCAGACCCTCGATGCCTTCGGCCGCTGCGACATCCTGATCAACAATGCCGGCGTCTTGCGGGACAAGTCCTTCAGCAAGGTGACCCTTGAGGACTTTGAATTCGTCGTCGACGTCCATCTGATGGGTGCCGTCTATGTCACCAAGGCCTTCTGGCCGGTGATGCGGGAACAGCAATACGGCCGGATCGTCATGACCACCTCCTCGACCGGGCTGTACGGCAATTTCGGCCAGACCAATTACGGCGCCGCGAAGCTGGCCCAGGTCGGCTTCATGAACACCCTCAAGCTTGAGGGGCAGAAGGACAACATCAACGTCAACACGATCTGCCCCGTCGCGGCGACGCGGATGACGGAAGACCTGATGCCCCCAGAAGCCCTGGAGATGTTGAAGCCGGAATTCGTTACCCCGGCCGTCATGGTGCTGTGTTCCAAGGACGCGCCCACGGGTGTGATTTTGACGGCGGGCGCCGGCGTGTTCGCCCAGGCCAAGATCGTTGAGACCCGGGGCCTCTCGCTCGGCCGAGGCCCTGATCTGTCGGCGGACAAAGTGTGGGACAACTGGGACAAGATCACCGACGACAGTCAGGCCAAAGCCTATTTCCAAGGCGGCGAACAGACCATGAAGTTCTTCGAACTCGGCCAGAAGGTCGAATGATCCGCCCCCGGACCCGGCCGGTCACCCCCTTCAACGGAACCTGGCCGCGGAGCGAAATCCATGTTTCCCGAATGGCTTGAAATCGATGGGTTCGAGGACGGAGTTAACGGCTTCGTCCGGTGGCTCGTCCAGGCCTACGGCCCCTTTTTCGACACCATTGCCGGTGGCCTCCTCTGGCTCCTGGTGCGTTTTGAGAACCTGCTCCAGGCCACACCCTGGTGGCTGATGCTGGTGCTGGCGATGGGGCTTGCCTTCCATGCGAGCCGCAAGATCTCCCTGGCGGCGGGTCTTGGAGTGGGCCTCTTCCTGATCGGCGTTCTGGGCTACTGGGACCTGGCCATGCAGACCCTGGCCCTCATGCTGGTCTGCATTACGCTGAGCATCACCATCGGCATCCCCTTAGGCATCGGCGTCTCCCGCAGCTCCCTGGCCCGCCGGCTTGCGACACCGGTCCTCGACGCCATGCAGACCTTGCCGCCCTTTGTCTATCTGATCCCGGCGGTTCTGTTGTTCGGCCTCGGCAAGGTCCCGGCGATCATTGCCACACTGATCTATGCCACGCCGCCCGTTGTCCGGCTGACGGATCTGGGGCTGCGCTATGTGGACCAGGAAGTCGTGGAGGCGGCCGATGCCTTCGGCGCCAGTCCTTTGCAGAAACTCTGGCGCGTGGAACTGCCGTTGGCCCTGCCCAGCATCATGGCCGGCATCAATCAGACCACCATGATGGCCTTGAGCATGGTGGTGCTGGCCTCGGTCGTGGGCGCCAAGGGTCTGGGCCAGGAAGTGCTGAGAGGCGTTCAAACCGTCGATGTCGGTCGCGGCCTGACGGCAGGGATCGCGGTCGTGGCGCTCGCCATCGTCCTGGACCGGATCACCCAGGCCTATGGGCGCCGGCTCGAGTTCCTGCAGGCCAAGGGGGATGAAGCGATGGCGGAAGGATTGGACGGTTGAGCGTCGTTCTCGATACGGTCACCAAGATCTATGGCCCGAAGCCGGAGCAGGCGCTCGCCCTTCTCGAGCAAGGAGAAAGCCGCGATGCCATCCACACCCAGACCGGCAATATCGTCGCCCTCAGGTCGGTGTCGCTGGAGATCCCCCAAGGCCAGACCACGGTCATCATGGGCCTGTCCGGCTCCGGCAAATCGACCCTGATACGGATCATCAACCGGCTGATCGATCCGACGGCGGGGCGCGTCCTGGTGGATGATGTGGACATCATGGGGCTTGATGCGGGCGCCATTCGCACCCTGCGCCGTGACCGGATGGCCATGGTCTTCCAGCATTTCGCGCTCCTGCCCCACCGCACGGTCCTTGACAATGCCGCCTACGGATTGGAGATCCAGGGCATTTCCGCCCCCGCCCGGGCAGAAAGCGCGCGCGGTTGGATCGAGACGGTCGGGCTCTCGGGCTATGAAAACGCGCGGCCCCATGAGCTCTCCGGCGGGATGCGTCAGCGCGTCGGTCTCGCCCGCGCCCTTGCGGCCAACACCGACATTCTGCTGATGGATGAGCCCTTCAGCGCCCTCGACCCCCTCATCCGCAAGGACATGCAGGATCTCTTGATCCGCCTTCAGAGGGATCTGAAGAAGACCATCATCTTCATTTCCCATGATCTCGACGAGGCGCTGCGCCTGGGCGATCACATTGCCCTTCTCCAGGGCGGCGAACTCGTGCAGTCGGGGACACCCGCGGATCTGGTCCTGAAACCCAAACCCGGCTATGCGGAAACCTTTGTGCGGGACGCCAATCGCGCCCGCGTGCTGACCGCCTCCCAGATTGTCGAAAAATGTCCCCTCGTCATTCGGGACACGGACCGCCCGTTCTCGGCCTTGAGGGATATGACGGATGCGGATGTCAGCCTTGCCTGCGTCGTCGATGGCCGGGGCGTGCCCCTGGGCATGCTCACCGCGGATGACGCACGCGCGGCGGCGGGCAACACGGATACCGTGGTCGGACAGATCATGTCGGCGGTGCCGATCCTGGCCGGCACCATGACGCTTGAGCAGGTCTATCGCCCGCTCATGCGCTCACCCCATCCCCTCCCCGTGGCGGCGGGCGAGCGGCAGGGACCCCTTCTGGGGATCGTCACGCGGGACGCGGTCCTCCAGGCATTGGCCGACTCGACGCCCGTTTGAATGTCCTTCAAGCCGCGGCCTGTCGACGGATCGACAGGGGACGCGACCGCGTGATCAGCAGGAACATCTGCGGCACGAAGAAGAAGGAAATGATCGTCGACAACAACACGCCCCCGGCGATCGCCGTTGCGAAGGGGGGCCAGAAGCCGCCTACGGACAGGATCAATGGCAGGAACCCGCCGAAGGTGGTCAGGGTGGTCGAGAGGATGTGGCGGCTTGCCTCCACGACCGTGTCCTCGATCGTCTGGAGATCCCCATCGATCGCCTTCTGATCAAGTCTGAGCGCGGAGAGAATGATGATCGTGGCGTTGATCGCCACACCGATCAAGCCGATGATCCCGATCAGAGGCTGAAAGCCGAAGGGGAAATTACCAAGGGCCAACGCCAGGACGCCGAGACCCATGGACAGGCCGGCCACGGAAAACACGACGGCGCTCAAGCGGAACGAATTGAAGGTCAACACCACCGTCGTGACCATCAGCATGATGATGAGACCGAGGGAGGCCACCAGCGCCCCGACCGCGTCGGAACGCGCCTCGTCGTCCCCGCCAAAGGACAGTCTGGTTCCGGGCGGCAGTTCAACGCCTTCCGCTTCCCACAATGCCCGGAACTGCGTCAAGGCCGTGGACGGCAGGGTTCCGGCCTTGATGTAGCCCAGGACCGTGTTGACCCGTTCCCCCTGGAACCGCGTGATCGTGCTCGGCTCCGGCTCCAGCACGATATCGCCGAGGGCACTGATCGGCGCGCCCTGGAAATCGAGCAGCCGGTCATCACCGCTTCCCGGCGCGAGAACATAAAGGGACGCCAACTCGTCGAAGCGGGACCGGGTCTCGTCATCGAGGCGCACGCGGATCCTCAACTCCTCGGTCCCCTCGACGATCGTACCGCCGAAAGTCCCTTCGAGTTGGGAGTCAAGCGCCCGTGCCACATCGACCAGGGAAAGCCCAGCCTGACGGGCATCATCTTGATCCGCATCGAGCCATAATTTGGGTTCCCCGCCGGCAAGGCTCGCCGTCGTGTGGGTCACCTGGGGAATGCGGCTCAAGAGGCGGCGCGCCTTTTCGCCCAGGTCCTGAAGCTCCTTCAGATCACGGCCGAAAAAGCGCAATTCGATCGGCGCATCGACGGGCGGCCCCTGCAGAAGCTGGCGGGCAACGAACTGGACGTCGGGAAAGGTCGCGTCGAGCTGGGCCTGGACATCATTGATCAAACGATACATGCCGCGCAGGGACTTGGTGGTCACCATGGCTTCGGCAAAATTGCCGACCCCATCCTGGTTCGAGGACAAATTATAATAGAACTTGGCCGCGCTGGTGCCGATATACCATTGGATGCTCTCGATATCGTCCCGGGCACTGAGCAACTCTTGCGCTTCCTCGACGACCCGCACCGTCTCTTCGATGGAGCGTTGGGACGACAGGCGCAATTGAATCTGGAACTGATTGCGGTCCGCCTCCGGAAAAAAGGCATCGGGCAAGGTCGGCAGCGCGGCAAAGCCGATCGCCGGAATGACGATGGCGGCCAGAATGGACAGGCGCGGCGCCCGGAGGCTCAAGCCCAAGACGCTCCTGAAAAGACGCCCCATCCAAGGGAGGCTGATCCCGCCCACCCAGAACGGCACCTTGTCCTTGTCCACCTTCTGCAGCCCGCCCGGCAGGAAAACCCCGCTCAACGCCGCCCCGACCGTCAAGGCCAGGAGGAATGACAGGATCAGCATGGCAATCACGCTGGCGGAAATCGGGCCGACAAACTCACCGACCGCCCCCGGAAGAAGGCTGATGGGCGCGAAGGCAAGAACGGTCGTCAGCGTGGAGCTCAAAAGAGGCAGCCAGAGCCGTTGTATCGAGAGGGAAACGGCATCATGGGCACTCAGACCGTCGAGAAGACGGCGCCGGATGGCATCGGTCATCACGATCGCCGCATCCACCAGCAGACCCAGGGCAACGATCAGCCCCGTGACCGACATCTGGTTGATGGGAAAACCCAAAATATTGAGAACGACAAGGGAAGACAGGCCGGTCAGCGGAATGGCCGCCGTCACGATCAGGGCCGATCGCCACCCCAGCGTGATGAAGAGCACGACAACCACGAGGCCCGCACCAATCAACAGGTTCCGGATCAGGCCCGAAAACCGTTCCTCCGCGTAGGCACTCTGGTCAAAGATGATCTGAACCTTGATGCCGTCGGAGACACGCTCGTTGAAAGTGGCAATGGCCGTACGCACCGTCGCCGTCCAATCACTCACGCGCAGGTCATCATCCATCCGTGTCGCAACGACGACGGCCGGCTTGCCGTCGATCAGGGCCAGTTCATCCGGAGGCGAGACGAGACGGCGCTCGAGACGGCCCACATCCCCGACCCGCACGATCGCGCCGCTTTCGTCCTGGCGGATAGGGACTTCCCGCAGTCGGGAGAGGGAGTCGAGTTCGCCACGCACTTCGAAGACATATTCGTTGCGGGTACCGCGAAACTGACCGGCCGCGACCTTGGCGTCGGCATTGGCAATGGCCTGGGCCACGTCGTCCTCGGACAGGCCCAAGGATTCAACAACCGCCGCGTTGATGGACACGACGACTTCCTCTTCCGGCGCTCCGATAATATCGACAAATTCCGTCCCGGGAACATTGCGCAGACGATCCTGGAGGCCCTCGGCGACCCGTTTCAGGATCAAGAGGTTGGGCGCGCTTTCCGAGTCCCAGACCAGGGCCACCTTGACCGTGAAGGCATAGGTCCGGTCATCATCGAATTCCGGTGTCGGTACATTGGCGGGAAAGTCCCGTTCCGCATCAGCCACGGCATCCCGAATGATCGCAAACGGACCATCCGTTTCATAGATCGTGTCTTCAAGCTCGACCGTGACGAGGGAGATGCCGGTCCGCGAAGACGAGGTGATCTCGGCGATCTCCGAAACCTCCCGCAACTCGTTCTCAAGCTTCTCCGTCACTAGGGCTTCGACCCGATTGGCGCTGGCGCCGGGAAAATTCGTCACGATCGCCGCGAAACGATTGGTGATCTTCGGGTCTTCTTCCTGGGGCATGGTAAAAAGGGCCGAGAGCCCGCCGACCAGGACGACGAGGATCGTGAGGACCAGGAGCCGGGGATTGTCGAAAAACGCGGTCATGTCCGCCCAGGCTCCCCGTTCACGATCCGGACCACCTGTTCAGGCACGAGACGGAAGGGACTGTCCGCGACGACAAGCTCTCCGTCCTCGAGAGTGCCGCGCACGAAGACCCGGTCCTCCTCGATATGGACGACTTCCACATCCTTGCGCCGAATGACCCCCAGATCCGCGGCCGGGTCGGCCTCGAGATCCACGACGAACACGGCCCACAGGCCCCGCAGACTCTCATTGAGGGCCGTGGCCGGCACCCAGATGCCGGTTTCGCGAATTTCCTCCGTCAGGGAGAGGCGCACGAGATCCCGGGCGACGAAACCCGGATCATCGCGGATCTCCAGGATGACGGTCAAAGTCCGTGTCTGGACATTAACGTCGGAGATGATCCGCGTAACGATCCCCTCCGTCGACAGGCGTCCGACGGAGATCCTGTAGGATCCGCCCACCTCGATCTTGCGCCGGAAGGTCGGCGGAATACCGATGCGGGCCTCAAGCACGCCGGTTTCATTGAGCCGGAAGACGGGCGTGCCGGGTTGTACGACCGTGCCCTCGTCGACGAAGCGCCGCACGATCTGCCCCGTGAAAGGCGCGAGCAGGATGGTGTTTTCAAGATCGGTTTCGACGCTGCGCAAGGAAGCCTCGATCCGGCGCAGGCGGGCCACGGCCCCGTCCCGCTCCGCCTGGATGTCGTCAAGTTCCTGCCGGGTGGCAAACCCCTGGGGCACGAGTTCGCGCGTGCGCGCCAAAGTGGCTTCTGCCCGGCGCAGCTGGGCTTGCACTTCATTCTTCTCGCCGGTCAGTTCGGCGCGCCGGTTTTCCAATTGTTCACGGTCGAGTTCCGCAAGACGCTGATCCTTTTCGACCGCATCCCCATCATCGACATGGAGCGCGATGATCCGGCCGTCGAGTTCAAAGGAGAGGTCCGAAATCTGTTGAGGAACGATCCGCCCGGCGAAGCGGCGTTCGGCGGCAAAGGTGTCGAGTTCCTGGGCCTTGACCACGGCGACGAGACGGGGCTCAGGCGCGATGTCCCCCTGGGCTGTCCGTATGGCGACCAACGCGCCACCCAGCGTCACGCCGATGCCGATAATGACGACCCCGATGCCGAAGCGTCCCAGTCCGCTGAAAAAAGAACCCATCCCGCGTCTCCAGCCAAAAACAACGTTAAGTGTATTTGCACTTTTTCCTGATCGCGGCAAGGCGCCCGGTTGGTTTGTATCACCAGCCGGGCACACTTTCGAGAGGTAAGGCGCTAAAGGCCTAAGACCAGCTTTGCCATGATGTTGCGCTGGACCTCGTTGGATCCGGCATAGATCGAGGTCTTGCGGTAGTTGAAATAGCTGGGGGCAACCGGCGCCGCGTAGTCGGGTCCCGGTCGGGGTTCATTGCTGCGCGCCCAGGTGTCGGCGACGAACGGCGCGGCGTAATTGGCGACCGCTTCGAGGGCCAATTCACTGACGGCCTGCTGGAGTTCGGAGCCCCGGGTCTTGAGAAGGGAGCTCTCGGCACCGGGCGCCTCTCCGGCGCTGAGCGCCGCAAAAATCCGCAGTTCCGTATACTCCATGGCCGTGATGGCGATATCGAGCTCTTCAAGGCGCAGGCGGAAATCCGGATCCTCGGCAAGGCTTGCCCCAGCCCCGTCCGCCTCGCTGGCGGCGATGGTGCGCACCTTTTGAAGGGCGCGGCGCAGACCGGGCGCGTAGATATTCGCCCGCTCGAACTCCAACAGATATTTGGCGCAGGTCCAGCCCTTGTTCTCTTCGCCGACCAGGTTTTCCTTCGGCACCCGGACGTTATCGAAAAAGACCTGATTGACCTCCTGCTGATCCGTCACCGGACCATCAAGCGTCACGATCGGCTTCACGGTGATGCCCGGCGTGGTCATGTCGATCAGGACGAAGGAAATGCCTTCTTGGGGCTTGGCGGCCCGGGTATTGGTCCGCACCAGACAGAAAATCCAGTCCGCCCATTGGGCATGGGTGGTCCAGATCTTGGTGCCATTGCACAGATAATGGTCGCCCTTGTCCTCCGCCCGCATCTGGAGAGAGGCAAGATCCGACCCCGACCCGGGCTCGGAATAGCCCTGACACCACCAGATATCGCTCGACAGGATCGGGGGCAGATGTCGGGCCTTTTGTTCGGGCGTCCCGAACTCCATGATCACCGGCGCCACCATTTTGAGCCCCATGGGACTTACGGTCGGCGTCCCCGCCGCCGCCATCTCCAATTCGAAAATATAGCGCTGGGTCGAGGTGAAACCCGTCCCGCCATATTCCGGCGGCCAACCCGGCGCCACCCAGCCCTTTCCATGGAGGGCCTTCTGCCATTTCACCTGGCCTTCCTTGTCGAGATAGCCATTCTTGCTCTGCGCCATTTTGGCGCGCAGATCTTCGTCGAATTTGTCGGCGATGAAAGCGCGTACCTCGGCCTGGAAGGCCCGATCCGCATCACTGAAGGCCAGATCCATAAGTCCTCTCCCCGCTTTTTTGCTTGAGAACGATCAGCTGACCTTGCCGAGGAAGTTCAGATCGGGCGCCCCGTCCAGCAAGGGACCCAGGCGCGGGGAAATTTCCTGGAAATGGGCCGAGGCCATATGGGCGTCGAGCGCGGCCTGGGACGCATATTGTTCCATCACGACAAACACTTGACCATCCGCGCCGGAACGGAAAAGGTCATATTGCAGACAATCCGGCTCCGAGGCCCGCACCCGCGCCTGCAACTCGCCGAAAGTCTTCTGAAAATCATCCTCACTGCCGGCCTTCACCCGCAATGTCGCCACAACGCCCAGAACCATCTTCGCCTCCCAGTGCTGTTGTTCCGTTATCGATCATCGCAACCTTATGCGAGGGTTGTCGATGGCCCAAAGCCCCGCAAGGCTCAACGGGCGGCATCTCTGCCCCGCCTCTATTCTCCGGTGAATGTTGGCGGGCGCTTCTCGAAAAACGCGTTAACCGCCTCCTCGTGGTCGTGTGTGTGATGGGCCAGCGCCTGCATGCTGGCGGACAATTCCATCACGGTCTCGAAGCGCGCCTGGGTCCCCTCCCTCAAGAGACGCTTGGTCATGCGCAGCACGTCCGGCGGTTGAGCGGCCATGCGCGTGGCCAGCGCGCGCGCCTCCTCCATCAGGGTCTCGGGCGCGACCACTTTGCTGATCAACCCCCAGGACAGTGCCGTCTCCGCGTCGACCACATCGCCTGTAAAGAGCAGTTCGGCGGCCCGCGCCATGCCGATCACCCGGGGCAGCAGCCACGCCCCGCCGTCCCCCGGCACGAGGCCGATCTTGAGGAAGGTGGCGCCGAATTTGGCGCCGGAAGACGCGATACGGGTGTCGGCGAGGCAGGCGACATCATTGCCAAGGCCAATGGCCGGACCGTTGACGGCGGCGACCATGGGCAACTCAATGCCCCAAAGGCTGCGGACGACCTTGTGAATATTGTTGCGGTAGCCTTCGCGAATGGTCGTCCCCGCACCGGCAAAAGCGCCGCTGCGCTCGCGCATGGCGTGGAGATTGCCGCCGGCGGAGAAGGCCGTGCCAGCGCCCGTCAGGATGACGGCGCGCAAGCTCCGGTCCGCGTTGATCGTCTCCGCGATGCCGGCGAAGGCGTCCCCGTCTCCCGGTTCGCCCAGAGCATTGCGCGTTTCGGGACGATTGATCGTGATCGTGGCCAAAGGGCCCTCAATATCCAACAAGAGCCAGTCGTTCACAGGCGCGCTCCTCATTTCGGACAGCAGGTCATTTCAGAAAATCCTATCGATAAATGCCGCCCCGGCCAATTGACCCTGCGCCGTCAGCGTTAATTGCGATTTAGCCTGCATCCGCTACCACTGGTCTTCGAGTGAAACGGAACATCTCATCGGGGGATCCATGCGGGACGGCGTGTGGAGACGCATGGGGCCGCTATTTCAGCGGCTGCGGAGGGCTTTGTCGCCCCGCTCCTGGCGACCGCAGCGGACCTTGGGCCGCTTTAGGGGGCTCGCCAGGGTCCGGGATTGGCGCATCAGGACAAAGATCCTCGCGGCCTTTGCCCTGATGCTCACCCTGATGATCGGTGTCGGCATTGCGGGGCTCGGCGGACTGCGTGCCACGGGCCGGGCCTTCGCCGAGTTTCAAGCCTTGAACACGACATCCGCGCGATTGAGCGATCTGCGCGACCGCTTTCAGTCCATGCGCACCCAGGCCAACGAGTTCCTGCTCTATGGCCAGGCGGAAAGCGCCGAGGCCCTCAAAACGGCGACGGCAGATGCAAGGGCGGTCCTGGAGAAGGTAAAAGGCGCAGGCGGCGTCGCGGAAGCGGCAAGCCTCCTCGAGACGGTCGCCACCTCCATGGACGACTACGCGCTCATGTTCGAGGACCTCGTGGCCATTCAGATGGACCGTAACCGGATCTTCGATGAGGACCTGCTCGCGGGGTCGGAGAAAATCCTCGACAATGTCCAGACACTGGTCGAATCGACGGACCAGAAGGCTTCGGCCTATCCCCCGATCCTGAAACTGAATGTCGCCGTGCACGCGGCCATCGGCTTTGTCGATCGCTATTTTGTCTCCAGCGACTATCGTTGGGTCCATGACGCCAAACGCGCGATCGACGACAGCAGGGCATCCCTCGACCTTCTTGAAAGTTTGCTTACGGACGAAAAGCTTCTGACGCTGATCGATGAGGTGAGAGGCCAGATCGATGACTATGACCATGCCTTCTCCGAAGCCTGGAATCTGGTGTCTGCACGGGACAGTCTTTCCTCTGACGAACTGGCGCCGCTGAGCGCTGAAATCGACGGGCTTCTCGATCAGGCCCATGGGACGATCAAGGCACGCATGGATAGCCTTGACCGGAGTGCACGGGACGTCTCCGCCCTCGCCTTCGAAACGAGTGTGGGCCTCTCCATCGCGACATCCCTGTTTGGTCTGTTGGCGGCCTTTCTCGTCGGCCGCGCCATCACCCGGCCCATCCGCGCCATCGGCGATGCCATGGACCGGATCGTGAAAGGGGAGCGGGAAACGGTCGTTC
Source organism: uncultured Alphaproteobacteria bacterium (assembly GCA_964522525.1). Lineage (GTDB taxonomy): Bacteria > Pseudomonadota > Alphaproteobacteria > JAJFIK01 > JAJFIK01 > CAYUYV01. The sequence goes on from CAZFWG010000003.1 coordinate 66,340, forward strand.
CGGGTCGCGAACGTGGGGATGAAGTGGGCGAAATGGCCCAGGCCGTCGAAGTGTTCCGGGTCAACGCCGTCGACATGGAACGTCTGCAAAAGGAACAACTCGACTCCGAGGCCGCCCGTGCCGCCGAGGATCGCCGCAATCGCGAGGCCCTTGCTGCCCGTTTCGAGGGGGATGTATCCGCGATCGTCGACGACGTGGCCAAGGCGGCCCAGACCGTGGAGGACGCCTTTAACAGCCTGGTTTCCATCTCCAAAGAAGCGACGGCCAAAAGCGGCGAAGCCGCCACGGCCGCCGATGCCACGGCGGGCAATGTGGTGGCCGTCGCGGGCGCCACGGAAGAATTGGACGCCTCGATCCGGCACATCAGCGCCCAGATGCGCGATGCCCGCAGCGTCGCCGATGATGCGGCGGGACAAGCGCAGAAGACGAATGCCATCGTCACGGATCTCTCCGATGGCGCGAACCGCATCGGCGAAGTGGTCAAGATGATCACGGATATCGCATCCCAGACCAATCTCCTTGCCCTCAATGCGACCATCGAAGCGGCCCGGGCCGGAGATGCGGGCCGTGGATTTGCCGTCGTGGCGTCGGAGGTCAAATCCCTTGCCCAGGAAACCGCGCGCGCGACCGATGAAATCAGCACACAAATTACAGGGATCCAGGCCGCGACCGGCGAGGCCGTGGCCGCGATTGGGGCCATTACGGAAACGGTTTCCAATCTCAGCCGCATCTCGGGGGTCGTATCCGACGCGGTCGACCACCAATCCGGCGCGGTGAGCGAGATATCCCAGAACGCCGTCGAGGCGTCCTCGGGCACCCAAGCCACGTCGGAGGGCATCCGCGCGGCAAGGTCCTCGGTCGAGAATGCCGAAGCAACGACGGCCGCATCGCTTCAGGCCTCAACGGCCCTGGTCAGACGGGCCGAGGAAATGCGGGCGAAGGTCGAGGCTTTCGTCACGTCCCTTCGCGCCGCATGAGTGAAAGCGTAATCAGGCGGCCACAGGGGCTGCCTGATTGTTGCCGGAAAGCTCCGTGTACCGGCGCATATGATGATCCACGCTGCCGAATTGAGTGTCGATCATGGTCAGCCGCTTGAAATAGTGGCCGACATTGAGTTCGGTGGTGACCCCCATGCCGCCGTGGATTTGCACCGCCTGCTGACCGACGAACCGGCCCGCCTTGCCGATATGGACCTTGGCGGCGGAGGCCGCCCGTTTGCGTTCCATCTCCTCTGCACCCAGTTTCATGGTCACCATATACATCATGGACACGGACTGTTCGTAGTTCATGTACATGTCGACCATCCGGTGCTGGAGCACCTGGAACTTGCCGATCGGCACACCGAACTGTTTCCGGTTCTTGGAATAGTCAACCGTCGTGTCGGTCAGCATTTTCATGCAGCCCACGGCTTCCGCGGTGATCGCGGCGATGCCCTCATCGACCACCTGTTCGATGAGGGACAGGCCCCGGTCCACGGTGCCGACCACAGCCTCGGCCGGAACCTCCACATTCTCGAAGGTGACTTCGCTCGCCCGGAAACCATCCACGGTCGGATAATCCCGGGTAGAAACACCTTTGGCGTTCTTGTCGACGAGGAACAGGGTCACGCCGATGGCTTCACGCTGGCCGCCGGCAGTGCGGGCGGAGACCAGAAGCTTGTCGGCCATGGGCGCGCCGATTACCACGGCCTTGTGGCCGTTCAGCACGAAACCGTTGCCGTCCTTGCGCGCCGTCGTCTTGAGATCGGCCAGATTGTAACGCCCCTGGGGCTCGGCGAAGGCGAAAGCCATGACCAGATTGCCCGCAATGATTTCCGGGATCAGAGCTTCGCGCTGGGCATCGGTGCCGCCGAGGCGCAGGGCCCCGCCGCCCAGGACCACCGTGGGGACATAGGGTTCGACCACAAGACCCCGGCCGAACTCTTCCATGATGATCATGGTTTCGACGGCCGACCCGCCGAGGCCCCCCATCTCTTCAGGAAAGGGCGCTGCCAGCAGACCGAGATCGGCGAATTGCTGCCAGAAATCCCGACGCCAGCCGGTATCGCTCGCGACGATGTTCTGGCGGGTGTCGAAATCATACCGGTCCTGAATGAAACGCTGGACGCTGTTGCGCAGGAGCGTCTGTTCTTCCGTGAACGAAAAATCCATGTCTTCAGTCCTCCCTCGGTCGCTGCGGCCTCAAAGGCCCAGGACCATCTTGGCGATGATATTGCGCTGGATTTCGTTCGATCCGCCATAGATCGAGGTCTTGCGCATGTTGAAATAGATGGGCGCGACGCTGGTGGCGTAGTCCGGCCCCACGGGGAACAAGTTCGAGCCTTCCGCCGGGTCTTGATCAAAGGGCATGCCGTAATAGCCGACCGCCTCGACCACGAGTTCCGTGAGCCGCTGCTGAATCTCCGTGCCCCGGATCTTCAGGATGGAGCTTTCCGGCCCCGGTCCCTTGCCCGCCTGCTCCGAGGCGAGCGTGCGCAGCTCGGTGAATTCGAGGGCCGTGAGGTCGATCTCGAGTTCGGAGATCTTGCGGGCAAACTCCGCATCCGTGATCAGGGGCTGGCCGTCCATCTGCTCCGTACGCGCAATGTTGCGCAGACGCTCAAGACCCCGCTTCGACCGGGCCACGCCGGCAATGCCGGAACGTTCGTGGCTCAGCAGGAACTTGGCGTAGGTCCAGCCTTCATGTTCGGTCCCGACCAGGTTTTCGACCGGCACTTCCACATTGTCGAAATAGACCTCATTCACCTCATGGCCGCCATCAATGGTGATGATCGGGCGCACGGTGACACCGGGGGTCCGCATGTCGATCAGAAGGAAGGAGATGCCTTCCTGGGGTTTCGGCGCGTTCGGATTGGTCCGCACCAGGCAGAAAATCCAATCCGCATGCTGGGCGAGCGTCGTCCAGGTCTTCATCCCGTTGACGATGTATTTCGTGCCGTCGGCGGATTTTTCCGCCTTGGTGCGCAGGGAGGCGAGGTCGGAACCGGAGCCCGGCTCCGAATAGCCCTGACACCACCAGTCATCGCCGGCAAGGATGCGGGGCAAAAAATGCGCCTTCTGGGCCGGATTGCCGAAGGTGTAGATCACCGGCCCGACCATGGTCACGCCGAAGGGCAGGATGGCCGGCGTCTCATATTTCGCCGTCTCTTCCTGCCAAATATAGCGCTGGGTCACGGTCCAGCCGGTGCCGCCATATTCGACCGGCCAGCCCGGGGCCACCCAGCCCCGTTCATGCACAATGCGCTGCCATTCGAGAATCTCGTCCCGGGAGAGATCCCGGCGGCCGCGCAGGCGCTCCGGGCATTTGGTCTCCAGGAACTGACGGACTTCCGCGCGGAAAGCCTCGTCTTCGGGCGTAAAATTCAGATCCATGAGTCAGCCCTTCATGTTCACGCGAGCGTCGCCGCTCTCACCTCCCTGATGCCGGCTCTCCGGCTCATCGAAATGATAACCCGCCGCGAGGACGGTGCAAATCGGACATATGGCAAGGCGCGCCCCCGCCGATCGCCGCATGGGTCCGGCGGGCGCAGGGTCAAAGACACATGGCTTGAACCAAGGGTCGTGCATAGGTTGCTCTTAAACCGGCCTGTCCTTATAACGGGTTACAGGGGGACCGGCGCGCAAAGCGCATAAATTCAATCGATTGGGGGCAGACTCATGAGCCGGACTGGAATGATCGCGATGGCGGGCGTCGTCGCGCTTGCGGGCGCTGGCCTCGTTGGCGGGCCGTTTGTCATCGGCACGATGGCCGAGCAAAAAGTGGCCGACATGGCCAAGGCCTCGGATTCCTATATGGAAAGCATGGGCTTTCCCGGCGGCATAATCGAAGTCACCGGCTACCAGAAGGGCTGGTTCTCATCCTCGGCAAACTGGAAAACCGCCCTCACCCTTGCGACACCTGAAGGCGAAAAGAGCTTCACCATCGAACAGCCCATGACCATTCGTCATGGCCCGGTGTTCTTTGGCCGCGACGGCATGGGCCTCGGCCTCGCGAAAATTGAAATGGAAGCGGAACTGGTGAACCAGATGGGCGACCTGTTCGCTCAGATGGGAGAACAACCGGCCGACGTGTCGATGGAGGGAGAATATGTCCTCCAGCAGGGCGTGACCGTGGGCTTTGACGGCAACGCCGCCCTGTCCTGTGCGGGCGAACCGGGGACGCTTCAGGTCCTGGGCACCGACGGGCAACGTTTCGACGTGACGATTGGCAATTCGTCTTGCTCCGGAACAATGAACCTCGGCGACCTTGCCACCGAAAGTCGCGTCACCATCGACAACGTCACGGTCACGTCCTCAACGGGTGAGACGCCGGTTTCCATGGACGGATTGCTCTTTGATGGTGACGTTTTCAGGTTTGAAGACGAGATCCCCGTGATCTCCTATCAGTTCAAGATCGATCGCATTACCGGCGACAAGATGAACGTCGCGGATGTTGCATTGCTGTCGGACATGGCGGTCGACGCGGACCGCAAGATGCGGATCACCAGCAACCTGGATCTGGCCATGGTTGAATTTGATCTGCCCGATGAGCAGCGCGTGACCGCCGGCCCCATCACCTTTCATTCCGCAGCCAGCGATGTTTCCGTGGATACGTATCGGGAATATCTGGGCCTTGTCCAAAAGATCCTCGCTCAAGGCGACTATGACGAAAATGGTGAGCTCACGGAGGAAGCGGCGGCGGCCCTGTTGACCAACATGATGGCCGTCGGCGAAGCGATCCTCAAAGACGGGCTCGGCATCGAAATCTCGAACCTCTCGATGGCCATGCCCGGTCACGGCCAGGCGGACGGGACCATGACCATCAGCCTGCCCGCGGGCACGCGTTTCGATCCGGAACAGCCGAACGCACTTCTCAATCAGTTCACTGGCAACGCGAAGATCGGGGTGGACCGGGACCTGGCGATCCATGTGACCGCCCTGTCCATGAAAGGCCAACCCATGGTCCAAGGCGCGACCGCCGAAGAACTGCGCGAATTCGCCACCGCGACGGTCGATCAGACAGTGGCGCAATTGCCCTATCTGGAACTGGACGGCGGGCGGATCGTCGCCACGGCGGCCCTGCAGGACGGCGCGCTCACCATCAACGAGCTCCCGCCCCTGCGCATCGATGACCTGATCGCCGCTGCCAATGCGGCGAACGGGGCGGCTCCGGAGCCGGAAACGCCCGGCGTCGAAGAAACGGTCCCGGAAGACCAGCCATAACGCCCCTTCAGGTCAGCAGGCCCAGCCCCGCGATGTGGTCCAGATAGATCGCCGCGTCGCGGATATCGAACACGAACGAAAACAGGATCACGAGGGTGATCCACCCGGACCATAGGGCGTAGGCGGAACGTTCCTTCAGGAAGGGCCGGCGCGTCAGAAGCATGTAAAGCGCGGGCGACCAGAAGATCAGGTGGAGCAGCGCCACGAGGCCCGACAGGATCACGATATCCGTCTGACTGCCGAGAATGCGTCCCACGGCGATCGAGGTGATGATACCGCCCACGGCCCAGCGCGCCTCGACCCGCCACCAGACGAAGATGAGCCCCAGCGCAAAACTGGCGAGCATGATCAGGATCCAGATCTGCACCCATCGGGGCGTATTGGCCTGACCCTCGGCATCCCACACCTGAAGGGCGCCGTGACCTGGCTCGTAAGTCTGCGCCCCGGCGCCGCCGGCGAAGAACACGCCGATCACGCCGGCAACAACGACCAGAGCGGCGAGACGGCCCCTATTTCCGACAGTCATTTCATCCCTCCCAAGGCTGTTTGGGTCAGCCTATCGCCCGATCCACGGGAAGAGAATGCCCGTCCTGCCGCCAGGGGATGTATCGCAGCCCTCAAGCGTCCGCCGGGCCGGACACTTTGGCCTCGTCAAAAGTCGCCATGCCCCTATGGACGCTGACCGCGGCCTGGACCACATGGAGCGCGAGCGCGGCACCCGAGGCCTCGCCAAGGCGCATGTCAAAATCCAGAAGCGGCCTTTTGCCAATCTTGTCGAGCAATCGGCGGTGGCCGGGCTCCGCCGACACATGGGCCGCCAGGCAATGATCCAAGGCGCCCGCATCGATCCGGTACAGAACGGCGGCGGCGGCGGTCACCGCATAGCCGTCGAGCAGGACCGGCACCCGCGCCATGCGCGCGGCGATGATGGCCCCGGCAATGGCGGCGAATTCCCGCCCTCCGACCCGGCGCAAAACCTCCAATGGATCATTGAGGGCCTGCCCGTGAAAGGCGATGGCATCGCGGACCACGGCGGTCTTGCGCGCAAGACCCTCTTCGCTCACGCCGGTCCCGCGTCCGACCCAGTCCTCGGGCGCGCCCCCAAACAGGGCACAGGCAAGCGCGGCCGCGATGGTCGTGTTGCCGATCCCCATATCGCCCAGACATAGAACATCCGGTGTCTGAGCAACCGCCTCCATGCCGAAGGCCATGGTGGCCGCGCAATCCCGCTCCGACAGGGCGGCCGCACCCGTAATGTCCGGGGTCGGCACATCGAGGGCCAGATCGAACACCTTGAGCCCCGCGCCACAGCTCAAGGCGAGCTGATTGACCGCCCCGCCCCCGGCCGCGAAGGTCTCGACCATCTGACGCGTGACACTCGAGGGATAGGCCGACACCCCCTTTTCCGCCACGCCGTGATTCGCGGCATAGATGGCGATCTGAAGTTTGGCCGCATGGGGCGGCGCCTTGCCCTGCCAGGCGGCAAGCCATTCGACGATTTCTTCCAGCCGGCCGAGGGAACCCTCGGGTTTAACGAGCGTGCGTTCGCGATTGCGAACCTTGAACAGAACCTCTTCATGGGCCGGAGGCAGCGCTTTGAACAGATTGCGGATATCGTCGAAAGGCGAAGACGCCACGGTAGTCTCCCGATGTCAGGTGCACCATGTCAGTGAGTGACGACGACCCTAACCGTCAGGACGCCCAAGGCCAATCGGTGGGAATGTCCTATCGCATGGTTGATATCGGCCGTGATCTGTTGCTCGCGCTCGTCTTCCTGACCCGCCTGCCCGCGCCCCGTTTCACACCGGGTCCGCTCCGCCGGGCAGTCTGGGCGTTTCCGCTCATCGGTGTCCTTGTCGGCGCGATATCGGGCCTGGCCTATGGGCTTGGCGCGGCAATTGGCCTGGGGCCCTTGCCGGCCGCAACCCTCGGTGTGGCGGCCGGTCTCTGGGTCACGGGCGCTCTCCATGAGGACGGCCTTGCGGATACGGCCGACGGGCTCGGCGGGGGCCGGGATCGTGAGGCCAAGCTCATGATCATGCGGGACAGCCGGATCGGCGTTTACGGCATGGCGGCGCTTGTGTTGGCTCTTGTGTTGAAGATCGCATTGATCGCGCAGCTTGCCGCGCCCGGCCAAGTTTTCGTGGCCCTGATCGGCGCCAGCGCCCTGTCCCGGGCGAAACTTGTTGTTCTGATGTATGTCCTGAAGCCTGCGCGGGCAGACGGCCGGGCGGCGGAGGCCGGTCGTCCCTCCGGCCTTGTGACGTTCATTGCCTTCGCCATCGGCGGCACCATCCAGGTCATCGGCGCCGGTTTCGACATCACGGCCCAGAGTCTCGTCCTCGGCAGCGGTCTTGTCGTTTTGGCCATGGTGGGCCTCGTGGCCCGGCGTCAGATCGGCGGTCAGACGGGGGACATTCTGGGCGCGGCTCAAGTCACGACAGAGCTGGCCTTGCTGGCCGCGTTCGTCAGCCTCACGGCGCCTTACATCGCGCCTTGAAGCGGTCCGGAGACGCGAATGCGCGCGCCGCCATCGGGCGGATTGTCAAACGCGATGTCGAAGCCAAGCCGCGCGCAAAGCTGGCGCACGATGGGCAGGCCGAGGCCGTTTGAGCCTGCGCGACCCGCCAGAAAATCCGAATCAGGATCGTCCCCCAGACTGCGCAGGACAGAGGGCGGGAAGCCGGGCCCGTCATCCTGGATGGTCAGATCGAAACGGGTGGGCGAACATCCCAGGAGCAGCGCCACATTGCCCCCCAACCGCCCATGGCGAATGGCATTGTGGACAAGATTGGTCAGGATGCGTTCCACCAGGATCGGGTCGCCCTCGATGGTCACCGGATCATCGGGCCAGCCCGCTTCGACGCCGATGCCCCGATGGGCACCCAGTACCTTGAAGCGGGTTGCTGTGCGTTCCACCATGGCCCGAAGATCGACGGGCATGGAGGCCGTTTCCATCAGCCCACCCCGGATGCGCGCCGCCGTCTCCATGTTCTCCATCAGGGCGGCAACATACTGGATTTCGCCCAAGGTCCGCGCGAAGGCGTCGTCCCGGTCCGGTCCGGGCGCGGCCGAGGCGGCCCGCTGGAGGTTGAGTTGCATGGTCGCGAGCGGCGTTTTCAGGTCATGGGCAACGGCCCCCATCAGGCCTTCAAGTTCGCTTGCCCGCTGTTCCAGCAAATGCGCGTCCGCCTTGATGCGCTGATCGGCCCGCACAAGGGATCGGGCGATGACGGATAAATCTTCCCAGTCATCAAAACGGGTAAGGGCAAAATCCGCCTTTCCCACATCGCCGGCGGCCTGACTGGCCGCCGCCACCCGCCTCAATAGGGGCCGGGCGGCAAACAGATAGGCCCCCAAACTCGCCCCCACGACCGCCATCCCCATCAGGACAAGGATGGCCCCGCGAAAATCGCCGCGAAACAGGGGCACCGCCGTCATGGTGACCTGCACGAGGCCGCAGGGGCTCTCCTTGGATCGGCGGAGGAGGGCCTGGGTTCCCTTGCCCAGGGGCCAGCCCAACATGACGGCCTGCCGGCGACCGCTTTCCGTGATCCGGCGGACCAGTTTGGGATTGAGTTCCGCGCCCCGGGTCCGCGGCTCGAGCGTGTTCGCGTCGAAAAGGGCCGCCTGCAGGGGCCCGACACGGATCGGACGGCGCGGCGGGCGTCCGGCCTCGCAGGCCCGCAGCGCCCGGCGGACGGCCGGTGTCTCGATCCGCTGCGCATTGCTGACCACATAACGGGCCATGATCAGGGAGGTTGCCGCGCCGGCGAGCAGCACACCGCACAGGGCGAAAAGAGCCGTAGTCAGAATAATGCGCGTGACGAGCCACGGACGCCGTTTCATCACTCGGTTGCTCCCGGCTCGAAGCGCCAGCCGATGCCCCAGACGGTCTGGATGGCGCTGCCGGCCGGACCGAGTTTGGAGCGGATCCTGGAGACGTGGCTGTCCACGGTGCGGTCGAAACGCTCCCCCGATTCCGGCATGGCGTGATCGGCCAACATGGCGCGGGTCACGGCCCGGCCCGGACGCAAGGCCATATAGGTAAGGATATCAAACTCCGTGGGCGTGAGAGCGATTTCCTTGTCCCCACACTGGAGCAGCCTTGCATCGAGATCAATGCGGCAGTCCCCGAACCTGATTTCCGTGCGGTGGGACTGGTGCGCTTCGGCACGCAGCCTTGTCCGGATGCGGGCGACAAGCTCTTCGATGAAGAAGGGTTTGGACAGATAATCCACCGCCCCTTCCGTGAAAGACCGCAGGCGCGTGGAGAGGTCCGCATTGGCCGTCAGGATAATGACGGGGACGGACCATTCACGAACCAGCTGGGGCAGCACCGACCAGCCGTCCCGCTCGGGCATGTTGATGTCGAGGAGCACCAGGTCGAACTGGTTCTGCTCAAGGGCCTCCTCGGCCGCCGTGGCGCCGTCGGCCGCCGTCACCTCATAGCCGTACCGGGCCAGACCACGGACCACTTCCTCACTCAAGCCCGCCTCGTCATCGACCAGCAGGATCCGGGCGCGTTCGCTCATGCCCCATCCTTCCCAGCAATCCATCTCGCCCGCAGGCATAGAGCGTTTTCAGCACAAGATCCAATGGGTCGGGACCAGGCGCAACCTTCCATGAAAGCCGCGCCTGGACACCTCGCGTCAGTTCCGGCGACGTCCCCGGGCCGCGCCGCGTCCGCCGGCCTTGCCGCGTCCCTTGACCGCGCCCCGGCCGACGGCAACGCCCCGACCACTGACGGTCCCGGTGCCGGTCTTGGTGCGCACGCGTCCGTTGGAATCCCGATAAATCGCCGTGCCCGTGCCGGTCGCCGTGCCGCGACCCCGGGCAATCCCGTTACCGGCCGCCGCGCCGCGGCCTTTGACCCGACCGGTACCGACCCGGGCTTCCTGGACCGTGCCTTGACCGGCGACGGTGCCGGTTCCGGCAACCGCGCCCTCACCGACCGCAATGCCCCGGCCATTGACCGTGCCGGTGCCCGTCTTGGTGCGCAACTGGCCATTGGCATCCCGGTAAAGAACGGTGCCGGTCCCCGTGGCCGTGCCGGATCCCTTGGCACCGCCGGTGCCCTCGGCGACGCCCGTTCCGGATCTGGGCCCCGTGGTGGACCCGGCTTCTTCTTCCGCATGGGCCGCGCCGACCGTCATCAAACCCATAACCAGGCTGCCGCAAAGGAGGGCAGCCGATATCCCAGATGTCCGCTTCATCATCTTTTCTACTCCAGGGTTTCGGTACATCGACGGTCATGTTCCGAAGGCGAACATGATCGCGACACCGTCACGCTGGCAGGGGAATTTTGAGAAGCTTTGGAGGCGTGGATGAAGAAAACGAAAAACGGCGGATCCGTAGGGGACCCGCCGTTCCTTCAGCAACGGAAAACGTCGCAGGCTCAACTGGTTGGCGTGGCCGCGCCGCCGCCCCGGCGACGTCCCCTCAGGAGCAATTGCAAGACCACTTCCTTGGCCGACATGCCCATCACGATGACCTGGACCAGCAGGGCCCCCAACATGCCGAGGTCACCGCACAAGGCGTCCTGGATGGCCTGGTGGGCCGCGGCGGTTTCGGGAATGACCGCGATGGCGATGCCGATCACGCTGACGCCGAAGAGCTGAAAGCCCGTGATTCGATCTTCCTTGGGCAGGAAGCTCTCCGCCAGAATGATGGTCATGAGATAGATCACATAGATCGCCAGGAACGACCCGAAAATCAGCGTGGGCTTGGCCCAGGGATTGTATTCCAATGCCTCGACCAGCCAGCAGACCTCTTCAGTGGCGAGCGCGGGTATTGTCATGACTTGGTCCTCCGTTCCGGTTACCGCGCCTTGCGGAACAATGAGCTGGCACGCGGATCGGAACCCCAAAGGGCCCAACAGCCGCCCCCTTTCTGGCAGGCCTCATGGTTCTGCCAGGAGATCCGCCCTCCACTGCTGATGGGGACGAGTTTCAACCAGATCTGGGCGCCACCAGGGATGCGCACTTGGGTGATATCGACGATGCGGAAGCGTTGCCCGGGCTGGGCGACACTTACGACGCTGCCCGGCCATTTGAAGATGCCGCGCGGCGGAGCGTTTCTCAGGTCCACGCTTTTGGAAGCGGTGATCACGACATCGCGGGCCAGGGTGGTCGGCGCCTGCTGGGCGTCGCTGCGATCGGCGGAGAAAAACGCCGTCGCGAACATGGCCAGAAGGACCGTACAGCTCAGCCAGAACCTTGCCGGGCGGCCAGTGAAAAAAGAACGCGCCATGGTGGTTCCTTTCCTCTGCGCATTGGAACGGACGCCGAAACTACACCACAGACGGGAGATGGCCACAATGCGATGTAGACCTTCGCGCACCGCCTTCAGCCCAATGCGTCCCCTTTCGTGTTCCCGGGCCGAGCTGTTGTGTAAGGTCTCAGTCCAGGGCCACCGCGCGCCCTCATAGCCCAAGCCAGGGAGCCCAAGACCCTATGGAGTCCTTTGATACGACCCTCCGCCGGACGCTGAGGGATCATTTGTCCAGTCTCGAGGTCCACCACCATGACGGGGACAGGGGTCTGAAACACGCCGCCGTCGCGGTTTGCGTCGTGCGCGCGGGGGAGCGTGAAACGGAGGCCGCCCTCCTCATCACCCGGCGCTCGTCCCGCCTGAACGCCCATCCCGGCCAATGGGCCTTTCCGGGCGGGCGCCTCGACCCCGGTGAAACACCGCTTGAGGCCGCCCACCGCGAATTGATGGAGGAACTCGCCCTCACCCTGCCGGATGATGCGCTGCTGGGCCGTCTCGATGACTACGAGACCCGGTCGGGCTATGTGATCAGCCCGTTCGTCTTCTGGGCCGAAGACATCAGCACCATCGTCCCCAATCCGGATGAAGTGGCCTGGGTCGAACATGTCTCCCTCGGCGCCTTCAAACGGCCGGATCTGGTGGATCCGATTCCGGGCCCGGACCCGGCGCGGCCCATCCTGCGCCTCAATCTGGGGCCCCATCAAATCAATGCTCCCACGGCGGCGATCCTGTATCAGTTCTGGGAAGTCGCGGTCTGTGGACGCGTCACCCGCGTCGCCCATTACGACCAGCCGGAATGGGCCTGGCGGTGAGGCTACCCCACCCGGTTGGCACCTCGACCCGGATCAGCTAGACCCACGGTGATCTGACACGTCGTCCAACCTCAATCGTCAGGAGATCTCGGATGGATCTCGCATCCCTCACCCGCAGCGCCGGCCTGGTCATGCTTTTGGCCCTCGGCACGGTCGCACAGGCTCAGGAACCGGAAGCCATCTACCGGCATGTGTCGGACGGTCCCCGTGCCGTGAATTCCTTCCTGATTGAAACGCCGAGCGGCATCATTCTGGTCGACGCCCAGGGCCGGCTGTCCGAGGCCCGACGCATCGTCCGCACCATTGAAAGCCTCGAAAAGCCGCTCCATGCGGTCCTGATCACCCAGGCGCATCCGGACCGCTATGCCGGGCTGCCCGCGCTGCTTGAGAGCTTTCCCGAAGCGGTGGTCTATGCCGATGAGGAAGCCGTGCGGGAAATGGCGTTCGATTCCTCCGGTCTGATGGCGGCGGCCCGCGAAGCCGCGCCGCTCGACACGCCCGAATTCGTGCCGCAGCCTAATCGGCGCTTTGCGGATGGCGATGTCCTCAACTTCGAGGAAATCCAATTCGTCATTGATCAGATTGCCGACACCGGCGCGTCTACGGTGAGTCTGGTGCATCTGCCCCAAAGCAATCGGCTCTTCACAGGCGCGCTTCTGACGCCCGGCGTTGTCCCAGATCTGGCAGCGTATCGGACGGGCGCTTGGCTCAACCATCTGCAAAGACTGTCCGATGCCTATGGCGAAAACAGGCCTCAACTGTTTCCCGGCCACGGACAACCGGGCCCCTTTGAGGACCTGCTCCGTGAACAGATAACCGAGCTTCTGCTGGTCCGGTATCTGGTCGGCAGCCGGCTTCGCGCGGGCCCGGTGACACCGGAGCTGATCACCGAGATCGCGGCCAGCTACCGCCGCCTGTCCCCCAATCGCCGCGCGGCAAGCGCGACGCCGGGCCTGCTCACCACCAATATTCGTGCGGTGGCGGAAGAATTGGGAGGGAGCTGACAGAAGGGCCGTTCACGGCCCTTCCTTCAGGCGGGTTCGACGACCTTGCGGTAGAGGTGCCAGGTCGCATGGCCGAGGATCGGCAGGACCACCGCAAGTCCCATCATCACCAGGGCGAAACCGACGGCGAGCCCCGTCACCAGAATCAGTCCCCAGACCATCATGGTCACCGGATTGCCGAGCACGGCGCGTGCCGAGGTTCCCATGGCCGTGAAAGCACTCACGGGCCGGTCCAGAACCATGGGGAAGGACACGGCCGACATCATCAGGACGGCAAGCGCAAAGAAAAAGCCGACCACATTGCCGACGATGAGAAGCTGCATGCCTTCGGGCGTACTGAACACCTGGGCGATCAGATCACGAATGGACGGCGGCAAGTCGGGGCCCAGGGTCTGGTCATAAATGACCTGAGCGGCCGCCAGCCAGAGGGCGAAGATCACGAGCAGAACGCCCGTCAGGAACAGGATCGTCAAGATCGCGTCCTTGCGGATGCCCGTCAGCACCGCCGACCAGGAAAAATCGAGGCCCATTTCCCGGCGCCGGCTCAGCTCATAGAAGGCGAGTGCGGCGCTCGGACCCACCAGCGAAAACCCCGCCCCAAGCGGAAAGATGAGCGGCCATCGCTCCTCCTGGATCAGGAGGAACCACAAGACCACGCCAAAGAGCGGATACATGATGGCCAGAAACACAATGTGACTGGGTTTGGCATTGAAGTCGCTCAGACCCTTCGACAGGGCGTCAAACAGGTCATTTATCCCAATGCGCCGGACAACCGGCTGGGCCGTCTGTTCAACCATCATTCTCTCCCGACTCAGAGTTTGGCGACCATGGTTCTTGTGACTATGGGCCGCACCGTCGCACAGGGTCTGGGCTGATTTGCCCTAGATCAATGCCGACTGCGAAAGTGTGTCGCGATCGGCGGGGACTGTCCAGACACTCTCCTTGGCGCGGGGAAGCCCCCATTCCGGAGGACTTCGCTCGCGTCATTTTGGCACATCCGGGCCCATACGGACCATGAAATAACGGGAGGATACAGGGATGGCGCGAGCTGTCTTAAGGCAACGCCCGCCTCGATGGCGCCGTTAACACCGCAAGAGCTAAACGCCTTGCCAAAGACGCGACAAAACTTCACTGTACGAAAAAAGGCGAGGAGAGGTTCACCCGCGACGCGACAATAAGCGGCGTGAGCGTTCTGGGGAGAATGATTCGGATGATCCGCGTTTCTCGATGATCCGAGGTTGATGCCCAACCGGGCCGAAACCGAATGATGCGCGTTCCCGGTCTCCGCATCGCTCGCGGAGACACCTCCCCGGTTCCGGATCCCTGATCCGGACCGTCGTCGACAGATTGTCTTGCGGGGAGGTCACGCAAAAATGCTGATCGCGATCGTCATCATTCTCCTGGTCGTCGGGTCCATCATCTTCCACTTTCTCAGCCCCTGGTGGATGACACCGCTTGCTTCGAACTGGGTGGAACTGGACAACGCCCTCATCCTGACCTTCTGGATCACCGGGGTCGTTTTCATCGCGGTCAATCTGTTTCTGGCCTATGCCGTGTTGCGCTTCCGGCACCGGGAAGGTCAGGTTGCGGATTATGAACCGGAGAACTCCTCCCTCGAAAAATGGCTGACCGTGCTGACAAGCATCGGCATTGCCGGTCTGCTCGCGCCCGGTCTCGCGGCCTGGCAGAGCTACATCTCCGTGCCGAAAGACGCGGCGGTCGTTGAAGTCATCGGGCAGCGCTGGCAATGGACCTACCGCTTTCCCGGCGCTGACGGTGTTCTGGGCACGGCGGACGGCCGGCTGATCGACAGCGCCCGTAATCCCTTCGGCCTCAATCCAGGGGATCCTTTCGGCAAGGACGATATCCTGGTCAGCAGCAGCGAGCTTCATCTGCCCATCAACCAACCCTATAAATTCGTGCTGCGCTCGAAAGACGTGTTGCACGATTTCTACATTCCCCATTTCAGGGCCAAGATGGACATGGTGCCCGGCACGGTGACCTATTTCTGGGCCGAGCCGACGCGTCTTGGCACCTTTGATGTTCTTTGTGCGGAATTGTGCGGCGTCGGCCACCACAGCATGAAGGGCACGGTGGTGGTCCAGGAACAGGCCGATTTCGAGGCGTGGCTGAGCGAATGGCCCACCTTCGCCGATGAGTTCATTCCAGAAGATACCGATGAGACGACCGGAGACTCCGGCACCAGCTAAGACTGAGTGCCCGAGCCCATCCGATAGGCAGCGACCTGGAGGCCGTGAATGGCATATGCAACAATCGCCGATGACGTAAAGCCGCTCCATCACCCCCACAGCTTCGTGGCGAAATACATCTGGAGCCAGGATCACAAAGTGATTGCCATCCAGTATTCGCTGACCGCCATCAGCATCGGGCTCGTGGCGCTGGTCCTGTCCGGCATCATGCGTCTTCAACTGGGCTTTCCCGGAACCTTCTCCTTCATCGATCCGGAGCTTTATTTCCAGTCCGTGACCATGCACGGCATGATCATGGTGGTGTATATGCTCACCGCCCTGCTGCTCGGCGGCTTCGGCAATTACTTCATTCCGCTGATGATCGGCGCACGGGACATGGTGTTCCCTTACGTCAACATGCTGAGCTTCTGGTTCTATCTCGTGTCCGTGCTCATCCTGGTGGCGAGCTTTTTCGTCCCCGGCGGCCCCACGGGCGCCGGCTGGACGCTCTATCCGCCCCAGGCCATCACGGAAGGCACGCCCGGGCATGGCGGCGGCATCATCCTGATGCTGGCCTCCCTCGCCGTCTTCATCGTCGCCTTCACCATGGGCGGTCTCAACTATGTCACCACCGTCCTTCAGGCGCGCACCAAGGGCATGACCCTGATGCGTATGCCCTGCACGGTCTGGGGCATTTTCGTCGCCAGCATCCTGGGCCTGTTCGCCTTCCCCGCCCTGTTCGTGGCGGCCATCATGATGGCCCTCGACAGCATTCTGGGCACGAGCTTCTTCATGCCCTCCTCGGTCGCGCTCGGCGAACAGCTTGACCATTCCGGCGGCAGTCCGATCCTGTTCCAGCACCTGTTCTGGTTCTTCGGTCACCCGGAAGTCTATATCGTCGCCCTGCCCGCCTTCGGCATCGTGTCCGACCTGATCAGCACCCACGCCCGCAAGAACATTTTCGGCTATCGCATGATGGTCTGGGCGATCGTGATCATCGGTGTCTTGAGCTTTTTCGTCTGGGCCCACCACATGTATGTCAGCGGGATGACGCCGTTTTTCGGCTATTTCTTCGCGGCCTCGACCCTGATCATCGCGGTGCCCACGGCCATCAAGGTTTATAACTGGGTGCTGACCTTGTGGCGCGGCGACATCCATCTGCGCGTGCCCATGCTGTTCGCCATCGGTTTCATCTTCACCTTCGTCCATGGCGGCCTGACGGGACTCTTCCTCGGCAATGTGAGCGTCGACGTGCCCCTTTCCGACACCTATTTCGTGGTCGGCCATTTCCACATGGTGATGGGCGTCTCGCCGGTGCTCGTCATTTTCGGCGCGATCTACCACTGGTATCCGAAAATCACGGGGCGGATGTGGAACACGACCCTTGGCCAGCTCCATTTCTGGATCACGTTCCTCGGCACCTATGTGATTTATCTGCCGATGCACTATCTGGGCATTCTGGGCGTGCCACGGCGCTACTACGCCATGCCGGAAACGACTTTCGTGCCGCCCTCGGCCGAGATCGCCAATCAGGTGATCACCGTCGCCGCCCTCGTGGTGGCCGCGGCCCAGCTCCTGTTCTTCTACAACATGTTCATGAGCCTCGTCCGTGGGCCGAAGGCCGACCCCAACCCGTGGAACGCCACCTCCCTTGAGTGGCAGACGCCGCAGACGCCGCCCGAACATGGCAATTGGGGCGACAAGCTGCCCACGGTCTATCGCTGGGCCTATGACTACAGCGTACCGGGCGCGGCTCAGGATTTCATTCCGCAGAATGTGCCGCCCGATGGCCAGGCAAAACCCCACCCCACCTGAGCAGGGCCCCGATAAGGGAAACGCCGATGGCGGCGGGCCTGGCCCAAGGAAGCCAGGCCCTCGACAACCGGACGAACAAGACCGGGCAGAGAAGGAAACGGGTGTGAACGTGTTCGCGACATTGCTGGAAAAGCCCTGGGAGAATCCCGGTCTCGATCCGTCAGCGGAAGAGACGGGCTTGCGGACCCGTGCCCCGGCCTCGATTGGGCTCAACATCTATATGGCGGTGATGACGGTGATCTTCTCCATCCTCATCGTCACCTATGTCCTGCGCATGGGGAACTATGCCGCCGACGCCGAACCGGTCAGCAATGCCCTGCCCTCCTGGAGCCTTCTTGCGCTTTGCGGCATTCCGCCGGCCAGGGACTGGCTGCCCATGCCGGAGCCTCTCCTTTTGTGGCTGAACACGGCGGTCCTCATCGCCAGCAGCGTTGCCTGGCAGGGTGCCCGCCGCTTGAGCCGCGAGGGCGAGACGAACCGTCTGCGGACTTATCTCTTTGTCGGCGGCGCCCTCGGGCTCCTGTTCCTTGGGGGACAGATCGCGGCCTGGTTGGAGCTGAACGCCGCCGGATATTTCCTGGGCAGCAATCCCGCGAACGCCTTTTTCTATGTGCTCACCGCCGTCCACGGCGCCCATATGCTGGGCGGCGTCTTTGTCTGGGGCCGCACTGTCACGAGGCTGATCGGCGGGGCCGATGCCGAACAGGTTCATCAGAGTGTCGATCTCAATGCCGTCTATTGGCACTATCTGCTTGTGGTTTGGATCGTGATGTTCGCCCTTCTTGTAATGACGTGAGATGAGACGGCCGGTCCGGGACCGGTGCCTTCGCCCCTTATTCATGACGTGGTATGACGATGTCGCAGACGCATAATACGACCGCCGCCGAAAGCATTCATGACCTGAAAGCTTTCACCTCGGACTGGGCCACCGATGAGGAAGTCTTCAAGAAGACTCATTGGGGGAAGGTCATGATGTGGATCTTCCTGGTCAGCGACACCTTCATCTTCGGCTCCTTCCTCACGGGCTATATGACGGTGCGGGCGTCGACGACGACGAACTGGCCCAACACCAGCGAAGTCTTCGCCCTGACCCTGTTCGGCCAGCACATCCCCCTGGTCCTGATCGCGATCATGACCTTCATCCTGATCAGCAGCAGCGGCACCATGGCGATGGCGGTCAATTTCGGCTACCGCAAGAACCGGCGCGTCACCGCTTTCCTCATTCTGCTGACGGCCCTGTTCGGCGCCTCCTTTGTCGGCATGCAGGCCTTTGAATGGTCAAAGCTGATCGAGGAAGGCGTGCGCCCGTGGGGCAACCCGTTCGGGGCGCCGCAGTTCGGGGCGATCTTCTTCATGATCACCGGCTTTCACGGTCTGCATGTTTCCATCGGTGTGCTCTATCTGGCCATCATCGGCTGGAAGGTCTGGCGGGGGGACTATGACAAGACCGGGGATTACGCGCCCGTCGAGATCGCGGGCCTCGATTGGCACTTCGTCGAGCTCGTCTGGGTCTTCATCTTTGCCTTGTTCTATTTGTGGTGAGGGGGTGTGATGGTAGATGCCGAAGACCAACAACATCCCCTCGGGGTCTATTTCAAGGTTTGGGGCTACCTCTTTATCCTCAGCCTGCTGTCCTACATGGTCGACTACTACCAGTTCCAGGGCGTATTGAGGTGGACGCTGATCCTGATCTTCATGTTCCTGAAGGCCGGACTGATCATCGCCGTCTTCATGCATATGGTCTGGGAACGGGTCTCGCTCATCTATGCGATCCTGGTGCCGCCCCTGGCGCTCGGCGCGCTCGTCTTCTTCATGGCCGTCGAGTCCGACTATACGTTCTGGACCAGGATCATCTTTGCCGGTGAAGACGAGCAGATCGAGGCGGATCATGGCGCCCATGGCGGGGCCCATGGTTCCGAGAAACACGGCACCACGGACGAACACTAGAGAAGATAACGGGGCATGCCGGGCAACCGGTGCCTGAGGATTGGAAGCGGGTAAACTCCCATGGACATTTTCGAATGGACCAAGATCATCGTCGCCCTGGCCATTGCCGTGACGGCGGCATTGACCATCAAGGTCATTGGTGACCTGGCCTTCTTCAAGGCACCGGCCGTCGAGGCATCCTATGACGTGGTCGAGGATGAGACGATGCCGCTCGACCTGGAGGGCGTGCAGCGGGATTGGCCCAACACGGCCAGCGGCCGGCGCAACCGTTCGACCCTGCTCAATGTCATGCGCGACATCGAGAACGCTCCGGTCGAGGCCGATGCGGGCGGCGCGGGGCCGAGCCGCCCGGCGGCGCCGGAGGTCGATTTCGCGAGCCTGCTGGTCGATGCCGATGCGGAGAGCGGACGGCGCGCGGCGGGCCAGTGCACGGCCTGTCACACCTTCGAGGAAGGGGGCCGCCACAATGTCGGACCCAATCTCTGGAACGTGGTCGGGCGCGAGATCGCGTCGGCCGACGGCTTTGCCAACTACTCCGAGGCTCTCAAAGCGCAACCCGGCACCTGGACCTATGATGCCTTGGACGGCTTCCTGGAAAATCCGTCGAAATCGATCCCCGGCAACAAGATGGCGTTTCTTGGTGTCCGACGGGCCAGCGTGCGCGCCAATATCGTTGCCTATCTGCGCAGTCTGAGCGCCAGCCCCTTGCCCTTGCCGGAACCGGCCGCGCCCGCGGCCGAATAGGTGCCTGACGTCACGGGCGGCGGCGCTTCTGGCCCGTGGGGCAGAGGTCGAGGAGCGGACAGGGCCCGCAATTCGGGGCCTCGTGCCGGCAGAAGGTCTGTCCCAGGCCTTTGAGCAACTGGTGGTGGTCATCCATCCGGTCTGGCCCCCACGCATCCGGCAAGGCGGGCATGATCCCGTCATAGGCCTGCCGGAACGACACAGGCGTGCTCAACAATCCCAGACGCTGCAGGACCCGGCGATGGTGGGTATCGATCACGAGCGCCCTCATGCGCAAGGTGCTGAAATTCAGCACGGTTGCGGCGGACTTTCGGCCCACCCCGGGCAGGCGTTCAAGCCAGGCGAGCGCCTCCTCCACGGGCCGCTCGCCCAGAAAATCAAGGCTGAGAGCGCCCCGCCGGGCCCGCACCAGACCGAGGGCCTCGATGATCCGGGGCGCCTTGATTTCCGCATAGGTCACATCGCGCATGAGTGGGAGCACGGCCTCGGCGCGCGCTTCGCTGAGCCGTTCCCAAGGCATGAAGCGCTTCGCGAGCCGTCCGAACGCCGCGCGGGACACCGCACTATAGGTCCGCCCACCGATCATCCCCAACACGAGCTGGCTCACCGGATCGAGCTGCCGGAACGGTCCGGGCCGTCCGAAATGGGCCCGCAAGCGATCATGGATGCGGACCAGTACGGCGCTCCGGTTGTCAATCGCGAGGGAATACTGCATGGCCGTCAGCGTGCCATCGCGGAGAGAACATTTCAAGAACATATACACTTCACAGTCGATTGATGCGAAGATCCATCTGGGGGATTGATCGGGTCATGGGAGGCGGACATGAGTTGGCTCGAGACGTTGAGGACCCTCCACGATGAGGGCGACTGCGATTTTTTCCTGAAGAGCTTCTCGTCGGAGGAGCTCGACCACTTCTTTGCCAAGGCCAATGAGAAGCCCTTCAAGAAAGGGGATGCGCTGTCCTACAAGGACGATGAGGGGGAATCCCTGTTCGTCGTCTTGGAAGGCTCGGTGAAGATCATTGATGTCTCGGCGACGGGTAAGGAAACGATCCTGAACTTCATTCAGCCCGGCGGTGTCGTGGGAGAGATCGCGGTCTTCGACCGGCTGCCCCGGACAGCGGACGCGGTGGCGGCATCGGACGGCTCGGCGGCGGTGCTGGCCCGCCGGGATGTCCTTTCCGCGCTCAAGGATCATCCGGAACTGTCCCTGAAGATCATCACCCTGTTGTGCAGCAAGTTCCGCCTGGCGAGCGCCATGGCCGCGGATGGCTGGCTTCTCAACATGAAGTCCCGCCTCGCCCGGGCCCTTGTCCGCCTGGGCAATCACTATGGCAAGGAAGACGAAAACGGCTCCGTTGCGGTGGGGCTCAAACTGTCCCAGTCGGAACTCGGCAACTATGCGGGTCTGTCCCGGGAGAATGTCAATCGTCAGCTCAAGACCTGGCGCGAGCAGGGCCTTCTGTCCTTCAAGGACGGCTGGCTGAGCATCCACGACATGGACCGGATGGAAGACATCGCCGAGGCGGACGAGTAATCCGTATCAGGAGATTTTGTGGGCGGTGTCGGGCGGCGGGCTCTTCTCCCCTGCCCCGCCAAGGCGCCCGACGGGCTCGAACACCGACACCGGGTCCGGGATGGAGCGCACGGTGACCGCCCCCAGATCACGGTAGTCGAATTGCGGCGCGCGTTCCTTAACGGCCGCCGTCACACAGACCTGGGAGCCCAGCTCCTTGTTCTTCTGCTCGAGGCGGGCCGCCAGATTGACGGTTGTTCCGTGCCCTGTGTAATTGAAGCGCTTGCGGCTGCCGAAATTGCCCATGACCGCAGGGCCCGTGTGAATGCCGATGCGCGTGCGCCCGAACGTGCCCATGTCGGCGGGGACCTCTTGGCGGAAACGCTCCGTCACGTCCACGATATCGAGGGCGCAGGCGACGGACCGGGCAACATGGTCCAGCTGGTCCGCGGGGGCGTTGAAAAAGGCATTGACCGCATCCCCCATGATCTTATCGATCGTTCCTTCATGGCGAAAGATGACCTCGATCACCTGCTCGAAATAGGCGTTGAGCAGAAAAAGTGACCGGTCCGGATCATTATTGTCGATGAAACGGGTGAAGCCCTCAAGATCCGTGAACAGAACAGTAACATCACGGGTCTCGCCGGTCAGGGTCAAGGTGTCGGGATTGCGCACCAGCCGCTCGACCACGCTCGGCGCCAGATAAAGGGAAAAGCTGTCCTGGAGCCAGCGCTTGAGGCCGCGTTCCTCCTGGCGTCCGATGGCGGCGGCGAAAAACACCGCGCCGCCAAAGGCGAGGGTCGGCGCGACGAGCGGAACCATGGCGCCGCTGCCCGCATAGAGGGCAAAATTCGCGACCCAATAGACAATCACCACGCCCGCCGCAGCAGCCGCCAACACGGCCGGACGGACGAGACGCAAGGCAAGGGTGAGCCCAAACACGGCGGCGAACAGGGCCAAGGCCGTTCGGGCCAGGGGGCCAGCGCGCGCCACCCGTGTTTCATCCAGATATTGAGCAACCTGGTATGCGTGAATCATGACCCCAGGTGCTCCGCGTCCCCCGCTTTTAGCGGGTCTCAGGAATCGCAAGGGCGTCGAATGACGATCGCCGAACGGCGTCACCTTGCCGATCAGGATCACCTTGTCCTTGAGCCACGGCAGCGCGACGCCGGCCCGCCCCGTGGTCAGGAGGCTCGTCGCGGACACGGTCATGAACGGCCAGCCTTGGGTCTCATCGACGGCATACGGAATAAGGGGCCGTGATCCTTCCGGGCCGGCGGCTGCCAGGCCCGCGCGCGCATGGGCGGCAACGGCCCGGGCGAAAGGCTGGACGGGGACGCCGTCCGGGCCAGGGATGGGACGGCTCGCCCGGCGGACAACCCCGTCGATGGCGCCCGCCATCAGATGGGGGCTTGCCAGCGCGAGATCAAAAAGCGGCCGCCTGTGTTGAAGATCACTTTGGGGCGCGCCCGATCCCATAGAGTGTTGGTCAAGCGCCGCGACGCCGACAACAGGAACCTCAAGAGTTGCAAGCGTGGCGGCGAGGCGTTGATCGGCCACGGGGGTGGTCGGACGATCCAGAAGGATATCGAGACCAATGACAGAAGGTGATGCCGCGCCGATGGTTTCAAGTAAATCGGCGAGAAATGTACGCTCAAGTGGCATTTCGTGGGGCAGCGTCTCAATCGTCGCCTCGTCGATCGCTACAACGACAATATTGGCGTCCGTTGTAACTGGTGAGGACAGAAAACTCATGCGAAGGTCGTACAGCGCCCACTCAAAGGACGCCAAGAAAGACCGTTCCGTCAGGAAAATAGAGACAACTGCAGAAGCGAGAACTGTTATGAAAACGACACTTAAACGTTTTAGTTGGCGTGCTGCCGCCTTTTCGCTTTTTGGTTCCAATACCGTCATGACGGATTCTTCGCGCTGCGAGTTTCAGGGCTCACGCCGGGCACGGCCCGGCGCCCTTTTGGGTGCCCTCGGTCTCATGGTGATGGCCTCCCCGGCCCTTGCCGACGCGATGATAGTACACGCCTCCTCTCCGGATGTAGAGGTGGGCCGGTGGCTACGTGACGGCGATGTCATCCAAGTGGGTCAGGCGGTTGAACTGACCCTGCTCCAGAACGCCGATGGCCAGTTGAAAATCGTCGATGTTCCGGCGGGCGGCTTTGTCTATCGGGACAAGGCCGGCGAACCGGATGTGGGCACCATGAAGGTCGCGGCCGTGGTCTCGAGCCTTCTGACATCGGACGAAGAGATGATCAATCAGGGTGCCTCCCGTGGCGGTAAGGGCGCACGGGGACGCGCCGGGGACGCCGCGTCCTGCGAAATGCCGTCCGAGGACGCCGGCATAAAGGCGGTGGCGGAACTTTCCAACGCGGGCTGCGACGACGAAGCGCGCGGTCTTCTTGAGGCCCTGATCAACAAGGCTCGACAAACGGACTGACGTGAGGCAAACCGTTCACATCAAAAGTGATCGCGGGTGGGGATTCGCGATCGCTCAGGGGTAAACAGGGGCCCTTCCAGACGTCACGGAACTGAGACAACACGAGGAATACGAAGGGGAATCGGATCGGGCTGGCGACCCCGATTCGATCGGCGAAATCGTCTCTGTTGGAGGGTTGAACAGTGACACGCGTCAATACGCATAGAAATATTTTGAGGGGGATACTCACTTTTTGTATTGCCCTCGGAGCAACAAGTCACGGGCTTGCCCAGGCACCTGAGCAATTGGGCCAGGCTACAGAACCGAATGTCCGTTTCCGGGAGAATATCGAGCAGCGGCAGGCGCCTTCAGGCCGTCTTCGCGTCGGCAGACTCCCCAATTCGGCGAGTGACGACATTCGCATTCCCGGCGGGCGCTTTACCCTCCGGGACGTGAGCATTACCGGCGCGACGGTTTTTTCCGCAGCCGAACTTTCTCAGAGTTATCAATCGCTTATCGGTCAGTCGGCGGACGCAACAACGCTGCAGGATCTGGCCAATGCGATCCAGGCTCGGTACCGGCAGAACGGCTATTTCCTGGCCCGTGTCCGCATTCCCGGCCAGACCATCGACCAGGGCGTCGTGCGCCTGAACATTCTGGAAGGCTATGTGGCGGATGTGGAGCTTGATGGCGCGCCCCATGCGGGCCACGAGAAAGCCCTCGACTACCTGCGCCGGGTCACCCGGGAACGTCCCCTGAAATTCGATACGCTCGAGCGGGCCTTGCTGCTGGCCAACGACCTGCCCGGTCTTGCGGTGTCGATTGTCCTTCGGGAAACCAATGACGGAACGGGTAGCGTTGTGCTCCTGGCACGGATCACCCGGGACACGCTCCGGGGCTTTGTCTCGGCGGATAATTATGGCTCGGTCTTCACGGGACGGGTCCAGGGCACGGGCGGGATTTCAAGCCAGGGCCGCACCCGGCACGGTGAACAGGTCCAGGCGATCGTCACGGGCACCGGGCCGTTCCGGGAAGCGGACAGCTATGTCGGCCAGGCCCAGGGCAGTGTCGCGGTGGGCGACAACGGCCTGAGGCTGAGAGGCACCCTGTCCTACGGTACGTCCAATCTCGGCGCTTTTCTTCAGCCCAGTGACTTCAGCACGGACTCCGTCCTCGGGATGGCAGAAGCCATCTATCCGCTCATTCGGCGCCGGGATCTGTCGCTGCACACCATTGCCTCCTTCGAGGCCGTCAATACGGACATCGACCAGTTCGATGAGCCGGCCTTCGCGGAGCGGACCCGGGTCGTGGCGCTGCGCGGTATCCTGGGCTGGAAGGATCGCCGCCGGGGTCTGAACAGTGTCGATGTGTCGATCCGCACGGGCCTGCCCTTTCTCGGCGCCAATCGACGCGGGGATCCGGAAACGACCCGCCCTGGCGCGGGCGGCAGTTTCGTCAGCCTGGTGGGCAATTTTGAACGCGTCCAGGGCGTGACCGATCGGATCTATGTGGTGGGTCGGGCCACGGGCCAGATCACCTCCAGCAATGTTCTGGCAGCGGAGGAATTCACCGTGGGCGGCCCCGACATCGGCCGGGGCTTCAACGTCGCCCAGATCGCCGGGGACCGCGGCATCGCGGGCACCGTCGAAGTTCAGTTCCGGGACAGCGTCGAAACCGTGCCCTTTGTCGACGCCTATCAAGTGTTCGGCTTCATCGACTATGGCCGGGCCCGGAGCCAGTTCGACGATGAATCTCAAACGATCACATCGGCGGGTGCCGGTGTACGGACAGTCTTTAACGAGAGTGCGCTGGGCGAGGTTTTCATCGCCTTTCCCTTTGGCGGAAGGGACAGCATTCGGGACGGGGAAGTGGTGGGGGATCTTGATCCATCCATTCAATTCCGCCTGACGGAGACATTCTGATAGGGGTTCGGGAGGGTTCCATGACCATGGCGTGGAAGAAGTTAACAATTCTGTCGATTCTCTCTGTGTGCGCACCAGCGGCTCTGGCGCAGGAACGGGTGTCCGTTTCGGAGATCGGCTTTCTGGAACAGAACCAAGTGTCCGGACAGATCGACCTGCCGGGCCAAGGGCCCACGGGCCCTGGCTTCACTGTTCCCGACGGGGTGACGAATATTCCAAATCCGGATGGAATCCCGACCATTCCCCGGATACCGGAGCCGACAGGCCCCATTCCGAACCCGGACATGGTGCCACAGGTTCCCCAACTGCCGGAGCCAACGGGGCCGGTCCGAGGTCCGGTCGAAATGTCGGGCCTCCCCGATCCGACCATTCCGGGCCTGCCGGAAGTCCCGACCATACCGACCATACCGACCACACCTCCCGTGACGGAGGTGCCAACCATGCCGACCACGCCTCCAGGCGTGCCGGAAATACCGACGCAACCGACCACGCCTCCAAGCGTGCCGGACATGCCGACCCAACCGACCACGCCTCCGAGCATGCCGGACATGCCCACCCAGCCGACCGCGCCTCCAAGCGTGCCGGACATGCCCAC
>CAZFWG010000003.1:92885-100159 GCA_964522525.1 uncultured Alphaproteobacteria bacterium
TGCCGGACATGCCCACCCAGCCGACCGCGCCTCCAAGCGTGCCGGACATGCCCACGACACCTCCGGTGACGGAGCTGCCGCCGAACATGCCGCCGCCACCGCCATCGGAAGTGGTGCCGCCGAGTGCGCCACCGCCGCCGTCGGAAGTGGTGCCGCCAAGCGCACCACCGCCGCCATCGGAAGTGCCACCAACCACGCCTCCGCCGCCGTCGGAAGTGCCGCCGAGCGCGCCACCGCCCTCGGAAGTACCGCCGTCGCAAGTGCCGCCAAGCGCGCCACCGCCGCCCTCGGAAGTACCGCCGTCGGAAGTGCCACCGAGCGCACCGCCGCCGCCATCGGAAGTACCGCCAGGCAATGGGGAAACGCCCCCGACATCGGAATTTCCGTTTGACTACGAATTCCAGTCTCCGGGTCTCGGTTCGGCCCTCGCGGTTGAAGATGTAGACAACAAGGATCTTGTCCGGAATGGGCCGCGCCGGTTCCTGCCGCCGGGTCTGCAATTGGGCCCCGATGGTGCGCCCCGTCCCGGTGAAATCCTGATCGACGATCTGGTGCCCGGCCCGGGTGGTGAGATTGTGCTGGCCGGCGCCGATGATGGTCTTGCGTCCCAGGAAATAGCGCCATCGTCGACGAGCGAAGGCACCCAGCGCCGGCGCGTCCGGCTCGACGGACCGAGCGCCAGCGGCGGCAACCGCAACCTGTTCTCGTTTCGAGGAGGGAATTAGTCCCATGCTGACGGCCCGCGTTTTCGCTCTCGCAGCCGCGCTCGGCCTGAGCGCCTGTTCACTCAATCCGTTTTCGGACAGCTTTGATCCGGACAAGGGCTTCCTGCTGGGCAAGAATCTCGTCGGAGAGGACTGCCGCGCTGTGCCGAACGCGCAGGAAGCCCGGATCCTGGGCGCCGAAAGCGCCTATGACATCCGCTGCGGCCAATGGGAAGCGCCGAGCGCCACATTGTCCGTCTACGATGCGTCACTCCTGGACGAGGGCACCGATCCGGCCCCTTGGCTGAACGCCCTTGCCGACATCGCGCAATGCGCCGACCTCCAGGAAACGGTCCGTTGGCCCGGCGGCACGGGTCGCCTGTTCAACTGTTCCTTCCGTCGGGGCAGCCAGTGGCCCTACGAAGCGCGGATGCTTCAAAGCGGCAACCGGCTCTATGGCATCCAGGGCATCCCGGCGGCCATGCCTCCGGCTGAATTCGCCGCGGCTCTCTTGACCGGCAACGCCCGCCCCGGCGATCGGCCGAGCCAGAGCGCGCTCGACCAGACGGCCCGGGATTTCGAGGCCCGCCTCGGCACTCGTCTTTTCTCCGTAGGCGATGTGTTCGCCTTTGTCGAGGTGATGGAATACGCCCAATATCTGAATTCCCAGGAACTTCACGCGGATGCGCTCAATCAGTATCAGCGCGCGCTCGTCCTGCAGCAGCGGGTGCTGCCCGGCGATGATCCCCGCCTTGCAGAAGTCCTGATGACGCTCGCCCTGGAGAATTCCAACCTCGAGCGCTTCGGTCAGGCGGATCTCCTGTTCAATCGGGCGGCCGTTCTGACGCGCGAAGCCATCGATCCCAATCTCCAGGCGCGGCTGATCAGCTACCAGGCCTTCCATTTGGCCAATCAGCGCAAATTCAATGATGCCCTGAGGGCGGCGCGCCAAGCCAACACCATCCGTGAGGAAATTGTCGACAGCTATCTGCGCGGCTCATCCGACGGTTCGGACAACCGCTTTGCTTCCCTGGATGAGGGCAATATCGGGCTCGGCGGCACCTATGGGCTGACCGCGCTCGCGGATCTCATGCAGAGCCGGTATCTGGAAGGCGCCATGCTGCGCAATCTGGGCCTGCCGAACCAGGCGACCATGGTGGCGAACCGGGCGGAACTGGCCGTGTCGCAATATCCCCTGCTCGGCCGGGACTGGCGTCAGAAACTGCGCCTGCTGCGCGCCGAACTGGCCGAGGAGGCCGGCAATCTCGGCGAGGCCCGCTCCATTCTCGGACAGGTCATTGCCGAGGAACGCTCCCGCGCCGTCGACAGCTATCTTCAGGCCCTCGCCCTGATCGAACGGGGCCGCCTGGCCTTTGCCGAACAGGACGTCCCGTCGGGTTTCGCCGATACCGAACAGGGGCTTGCGATCATCGAACGGGCCCAACAGGACCTGCCGGTGGAAAGCCTGGTGCCTTACTATGACGCGGTCCTGGCGAATGCCACGCCGGAACGCCAGATCAGCGCCTTCGGCTATGCCCAATTGGTCCGCTCCCCGATTGTCGCGCAGACCATGCGCCAGTCCTATGCGCGCCTCGCGGCATCCGACAGCGAGGGCGGACGGGCCATTCGCTACCTCCAGGATCTGCGGCGCTACCGGGACAATGTGACGGAGGAGCTGGCGCTGGCCCGGGCGGAGGGTTTGGCCCTGCGCGCCGAGGTCTTGGAACGTACCCTGACCAAAACGGAAAACCAGCTCAAAGGTCAGGAACGCACGGTCCAGGCGGCCCTGCCCCGCTATAATCTGATTGTCGATGCGCCGGTGCCCGCCCAACGTCTCCAGGAAAGCTTGCGTGACCGGGAAGGCATCATCCTGTTCCAGGTGGCGGAAAACCGCAGCTATGGCTTTCTGGTGACGCGCAATCAGACCACCCTCTTCCCCATCGCGGTGGGTCGGGCGGAACTCAAGGACCTGATCGAGACCTTGCGCTTCTCGATCGATGAGCGGCCCGGCGCCCGGTATGATCTGGCCATCGCCGCGCGTGCCCATGACATTCTGTTCGGGCCCATCCGCAACCAAATGGCCGCGCTCGGACAGATTGTCATCGCGCCGACCGGTCTCCTGCAGAGCCTGCCGTTCTCCATGCTGGTCAAGAGCCATGACGGCAGCGCCAGCACTGCCTATGACCGGGCCGACTGGCTGATCAGAAGCCACGGCGTGGCGGTCGTGCCGTCGATCCAGGCCTTCCATCTGAACCGCACGGGCAGCCGCCCCAGCCGCAGCCCGGTGCCGTTTGCCGGTTTCGTAGGCGGCAGCTATGCGGGAGAAACGGGCGCCAATGCCGCGCGGCGTTTGAACCTGCCCGCCAATTGTGAAGGGGACCTCGCCGCCCTCCTGGACCTGCCGCCCCTGGCCGGCACCGCGACGGAGGTCAATCTGATTGCCGAGCGGATCGGCCGTGCCCAGTCCCAGACCTTCACCCTGGGTCAGTTGAGCGAAAACGCCCTCAAGGCCTTGCCCCTTGATGACTACAGGGTCGTGCATTTCGCCACCCACGGCCTGTTCCCGGGCGAGTTGGACTGTCTGCCCCAGCCCGCCCTTGTGGTGGGCCTGCCCGAAAGCGGCAGCCGGGAAGACGGCCTCCTGACGGCCGCGGAAATCATCAATCTGTCGCTCAACGCGGATCTGGTAGTGCTCTCCGCCTGCAACACCGGCATCGTGCTCGATGAATTTGGCGGGGAGAGCATGGCCAGTCTCAGCCGGTCCTTCTTCTACGCTGGGGCCAAGGGGCTGCTCGTCTCCCACTGGTATGTGTCGGACGACGCGACCCAGACGCTGATGGTCGGCATTTTCGATCGGCTGAAACAGGGGATGAGCCCTGTCGAGGCCGTGCGTCAGGCCAAGCTCGCCATGATCGCCAATCCCCAGACGAGCCATCCCTATCTATGGTCGGCCTTCACCTATCTGGGGGACGGCGCCTCCCCGATTGCCTTGTAAACAAGGAGGAGACGCCCGATCCGTTTTGTCTCTTCTCGTCTTTCGTGCCGCGGATCCCGTCCGCGGCACGTGGCCGTTGGTGGGTTTGATCCGGCGGCAGCATCTCCGTTCACTACGCGGGCGTTCTCGCCGGAGCGCGCGCCGCCCGGTTCGGTCATTCTTCAAAAGAAACGGAGATTTCGGTCCTGGGGTGCGGGCCCCTGTGCTTTGCATCACGGGTGAGCCGGGCTCCAACGCCTAATCTCAGTTCATCGGAGCACCGAGACAGCCTTTTGATTTTGCGAGGAGATTTAAGATGAACCGTTCCCCTTCCCTTTTGGGCGATGCCGCGTTGGTCCTGTGTGGCGCCGTCGTCGCCGCGTTGATCGGGGTCAACGCCGCCCGTGCGGATAGTGATGTCTATATTTTCGAGGAAGTGCCCGATGCCCAGGAATTGAGCCGGGCCCTGTTCGGCGCCGGCGACACCGCGCCCGTGTTCCGCACACGGGGCATCAAGGCCAAGAACAGCGCACCGGGCTCGTCGACCGGCGGCGGCGCCACGGTCGCCTATCTCATCAAGTTCGATTTCAATTCCGCACGGATTGATCCCGCCTACTATCCCCATCTGGACCAGCTGGCGGCGGCCCTCAAGATGCCGCAGGCGGAAGGCAAGTCTCTTGAAGTCAGAGGCCATACGGACAGTATCGGAACGGACGACTATAATCTCGGCCTGTCCATCAAGCGGGCCGAAGCCGTGCGCACCTATCTGGTGAGCCAGCACGCTGTCGCCGCCGATCGCCTCGCGGTGCGCGGCCTGGGCGAGCGTCAGCCCCTGGACGGACGCGAGGGCGCCGACCCGGTCAACCGCCGGGTGGAGTTCCAGGCCTTTTGACGGCCGCGGCCTTTCCTTGATGTCACGGGCTGGAGCTGCGTGCGGTCATGCGCACGCAGCTCATGATTGTTGCCCCGCAACCATCTCCGGATAGCCGAGGGCGAACGCCCGTTCATATTGGGGTGGGAAGCGCGGCTCGGCCCCGAGGTCACGGGCCGCATGCCAGGGCCATCGCGGGTCATAGAGCATGCCCCGGGCAATCGCCACCGCATCGGCCGTCCCACTGCGAATGAGACCGTCAGCCTGCCCCGGATGCGTGATGGCACCGACCGTAATGGTAGGCAAGCCGATCGTTTCCTTGACGCGGGCGGCAAGCCCGGTCTGATAGCCCGGACCGTAGATATCCGCAAAATATTGATGCGGGCTGAGGAATCCGCCGGAGACATCAAGGAAGTCACAGCCGGCGGCCTTCAACGCTTCACCAAAATGAATCGCATCCTCGATATCCCAGGCACCGGGATCGAGCCCGAAATCGGATCCCGAGATCCGCGCGCCAAGCGGTTTGTGGGCGGGCCAGACCTGCCGGACCGCCTCAAAGACCTCAAGCGGGAACCGCATGCGATTGGAGCGCGAACCGCCATAATCGTCATCCCGCTGATTGCTCACGGACGACAAGAAAGTGTGCAGCAGATAGCCGTGGGCATAGTGCACCTCGGCAATGTCGATCCCGGCGCGGTCGGCGCGCATGGCGCTTTCGACAAAGGCCTGTTTGATCCGCTCGAGTTCGCCGACGCTAAGCGCGTGGGGGATCGGATAGGCGTCGGAATAGGCAATCGGCGAGGGACCGCACAGCGGCCAACCCCCTTCCGTTTGCGGAATTGTGTCTCCCTGATCAAAGGAGGTGCCATGATCCCAGGGCCGGTACTGGCTGCCTTTGCGTCCTGCGTGAAAGAGCTGGATGCCAAGGCGCGCTGTGCTGTGCGCCCGGACGAAATCCATGACACGACGAATGCCGGCTTCCTGCTCATCATTGTAGAGACACAGATCGCTGGGCGAGATCCGTCCATCCGCCGCAACGGCCGTCCCTTCCAAAAAGATCAAACCCGGATTGGCAACCGCGAACTGGCCGATATGCATGATGTGCCAATCGCCCGCCACGCCCCCTTCGGCACTGTACTGGCACATGGGGGAGACGATGATCCGGTTTGACAGGACCATGGGGCCAACCATCAAAGGATCGAAAAGCCCAACGCTCATGACACGCTCCTTTCCTGTGATCTGCTTGCCTGCTCGGCCGGGGATCCAAGGCGGCGCCTCACCCCGCCAAGCCAGCGGATGATGTCGTAGACGTCGAAGGCCAGGCAGAGGGCGACAAAACCGGTCAGGGCAATCGTATAGGTGAAGAGCCAGCCATCCGTACCCGCTGTAATTTGTGAGCCAGCGGCATCCCCCATCAACCGCAGCAACAGATAGATCAGAAGCGGGATCCAGGGGATCAGATGCCCGATACCCAAGAGACGGGTCATGCCCCGTTGGACAATGATCAGCGCCAGCAGCAAAGGGAGCGTCGCGATATAGGCGGCCAGGGTGATCTTGGCCAAATCCGACGGCCAGAAGAAGAAAGCGGCGAGGAATATGCCGTTCAATGCGAACAACCAGTATTTGACCCAAGTCTTGATGCCGAGCCACGAAACGCCGATTGCCTTGAGGCGTGATAATTCAAGGGGCAGATAGTCCGGGTGGTCCATTCTTTGACCGGAGACGGATGGCGCAAGGCCCGCCCCCGTTGCCTCGGCATGGGTCCAAAGCTGGGCCAGACCAATGGCGGCCACCATGAAGGCGACGGCCAGGGTGGCTTGCGCACCCGCGGGGTCCGTCACAAGTGGCGTCGCTACCAGAACCCAGAGAGAGGCCAAAAACCACAGCATGTCACCAGCGGAGAAATAATAGACTTCCAACCGCAGAATCTCGCGGCGCATGGATGCCCAAACCAGGTGACCGGCATGGATCGTCAGACCTGCACCGATGATCCGCAGCCAGAGCTCCGGAAAGGCACCAAGAAACGCGCTGACCACGGGGGC
Organism: uncultured Alphaproteobacteria bacterium; assembly: GCA_964522525.1. Taxonomy (GTDB): domain Bacteria; phylum Pseudomonadota; class Alphaproteobacteria; order JAJFIK01; family JAJFIK01; genus CAYUYV01. The sequence goes on from CAZFWG010000003.1 coordinate 99,477, forward strand.
GAAGAAGAGGAACAAGAGGCCAAACCCCGCGCAGGTCAGCGCATTGAACCGAATTGTATGGCGTAGCGGCTGCATGATTGACGCCTCGCTTTCGTAAACCTATTTTACAAAATAGCGGAGTGTTCAATAATGTCAACTAAGCTTACAATCAAATCTGCGGCCGCCGCCGATATCGAGCAACCCCTTGGCCAGGCCCTGATCAACGCCAATCAGTGGCTGTCATCGAGCCTGCTCCATCTGATGCGCAAGCGCGGCCACACCGATCTGACCGGCGCCCATCTGACCTTCTTCAGCAATTTGAATTGCGGCATGACCCATGCCTCCGAGGTCGCGCGGCGCATGGCGATCACCCGCCAGGCCGTTTATAAGATCACGAAGGAGTTGCAGCGCATGGATGTGCTTGCACTCGAGGATGATCCGGTCGACCGTCGGCAGAAGATCATTTCAATGACCAAACGCGGGGAACGGATTGCGCTCGACGCCCGCGCCAGCCTCGAGCAGATCGAGAACCATCTCACCGACAAGATCGGCAAGCGCAATTTCGACGCTCTTCTTGCAATCCTGCGCAAGGACTGGGGACCGGTCCTTGGGGTCGACGATACTTGATCACACCACCGCTTCAATGACGGCTTGGCATCAGTAGGCTTGAGTGTCTGGCACGCTTCAGTACCCAGAGCAGCACC
>CAZFWG010000004.1:0-69681 GCA_964522525.1 uncultured Alphaproteobacteria bacterium
CCGGGCCGCGAGACCATTGTCGATCAGAAGCTTCTGCCAGGCGAGGCGCTTGGTATGTTTGAGGCCCCGGTCCTGGGCCGTAGGCGCGCGGTGCCGGTTGGCTTCCAGAAAGTCCAACACCTTCTGCCGGAACGCCTGATATTCAGGGCTCAAGGTCAGGTCCATGGGGTCTCCCTCTTTATCGCGTTTGTCCGTATCGGCATGGTTTGTCTGGGGCGGGCGGTGTTTCAGGCACGTCCCGTCTCAAAGGCGCCGTCGACGAACCGGTCCCGCAACACGAATTTCTGGATCTTGCCCGACCCCGTCAGCGGAAAGGCCGAAACCGGGATCCAGCGCGCCGGTGTTTTCTGCGCCGCCAGATGGGCGCGGCAATGGTCGATCAGGTCGGTGGCCTCCAGGGGATCGCCCGAGACGGATCGGTAGAAGCAGACGGCGATTTCACCCCATTTGTCGTCCGGGATGCCCACAATGGCCACTTCCGCAATCTCCGGATGCTCCATCAGCACATTCTCGATTTCCGCCGGAAACAGATTTTCCCCGCCCCGAATGATCATCTCCTTGACCCGGCCCGTGACCGAGACGAAACCCCGTTCATCCATGGTTCCGAGATCGCCCGTATGGAGCCAGCCGTCGCGATCCATGGTCTCGGTCGTGGCCTTCGGATTGTCGTTGTATTCGATCATGGTCAGATAGCCGCGGGTGCAGATCTCCCCCACCTCGCCCACGGGGACGACCTCATTCGTGTCCACATCCCGGATCGAGACTTCCGTCTGGGGCAAGGCCTGACCCACCGTATTGCTGACATCGTCGAGACTGTCCGTAGCCCAACTCTGTGTGATGACGGGCGAGGTTTCCGTCTGTCCGTACACGATTTCAAAGCCACAGTCATAGGTGCCGCGAAAGCGCCTCATCAGCTCCGGCGGTACCATGGATCCCCCGGAGACGGCCATTTCCACCGATGCCGTATTGACGGGCATGCGGTCATAGGCCTCCAGGAGGCCGATCAGCATGGTCGGCACGCCCATGGCGAAATTGACCCGCTCCTGTTCGATGATCCGGTTCATCGCGTCGGGCACGAACAGTTTCGCAATCAGCATCCGCGCCCGGGCCTGCACCGCGCCGAGGGTCAGAATCACGCAGCCCGACGTGTGAAACATGGGCATGAAATTGAGCCAGGTGCCGAAGTCCCTGGCGTTCAGGCGATCCTTGATCAAACGGGCATTGTTGGTGATCCCGCGATGGGAAAGAAGCGCCCCTTTAGGAAAGCCGGTCGTCCCCGATGTATACTGAATTTGCACCGGATCGTCAGGTTTGACGGGCGGCAATGCCGGCGAGCGGGTCCCATGGGCCATCAGGGCCGCCCAATCATCGAGATCCGTCACCTCGCGCAAGGCCGGAATATCGGCGCAAACGGAAGCCGCGATATCCGCCATGGGGTTGCCGCGATACTCGGACACCAGAAAGAGGCCCACCGCGCGCGACTGGGTCAAGACATAGTGCAGCTCCTTGGCCTGATAGCCCGGATTGACGGTCACCAGGACAAGGCCCGCCAGACCGCAGGCATATTCGAGGATCACCCATTCCGGGGTGTTGGGCGACCAGACCGCGACCCTCTCGCCGGGTTCAAAGCGGGTGGAAAGCGCAAGTGCCAGTTGTTCAGCATCGTCGAGAAGGTCCTGGTAGCTCCAAAGCCGCGCCGTCTCACCCGCCATGGTGACTTCATGGAGCGCGGGCGCCTCAGGACAGGCTTCTGCCGCTTCCCGCAGCACGCTACCGACTGTTGTCTCCCGAATGACCGCGTCCTGCTGGGCCGGGAAATAGGAGTGCGAAAGCGCCACCCGATACATGGGTCCTCCTCACGGTTCTTCTCTCGAGCATCTTTCCCGGCCTTGAGACAAGATCTTGAGATAAGACCTCAATCCGGGAGTGCTCGTGGGGCGCTCTGACGGCGCCTATCCTGACAGTATTGACAGGATATCCGGGCACCACCCGGTAGGCCAGAAGATTGGCACCCTTCCCTCGACCGCCTCGACGCGGGGTGTTTGCGCGGGCATGGTGTGCCCTTGAAAGAACAGCGCTCCCGCGACAACCAGGGCAGCCAATGCCCGCCGGGGGAAGACCAGCCCATGAAAAACCCTCCCTTCAGGACCCCGCGCCCGTTTACATCCTACACGGACTGAAGCCATTTTCAGGCTCTGGGTCCGGCATCGCAAACCGCCATGCGCACCCTGATCGGTAAGGGGGCGGACATCCTGGCCCGCCCGGCCACCGCGCCCCTCCCCGTTCATATGCACTCGACAAGCCGCAAACCGGTCACCCGTTTGTGGCGGCCCCGCTGAGCAGGTCCTTGACCGCGGGCAAGCATGGCCCTCAATGTGTTGAACCGTACAAGAAACCAAGGGAGGTGCGGTGATGGTGGTCCCGACGGCGCAGGCGCCTTTGAAGCTCATGGGAGCGCCCGGCTCTCCCTATACCCGCAAGATGGTGGCCCTGCTCCGCTATCGGCGGATCCCCTACACCCTCTATTGGGGCGGCCACAATGCCGACCTGCCCGCCCTTGAAGGCTTTCCCAAGCCCAAGGTAAGACTGCTGCCCACCGTCTACTTCAAGGGCGATGACGGCGCCGTTGAAGCCGCCGTGGATTCGACGCCGATCATTCGCCGGCTGGAAGACATGGTCCAAGAACGGTCGACCCTTCCCGATGATCCGGCCCTCGGCTTCTTGAACTATTTGATTGAGGACTATGCGGATGAATGGCTGACCAAGGCCATGTTCCACTATCGCTGGGCCTATCGCGCCGATATCGACAATGCCGGTCCCCTGCTGATCTATTGGCATGATCCGACCATTGATCGGAACACGGCGCAGGCCATGGCCCAGCAATTCGCTGACCGCCAGATCGGCCGCCTCTATGTGGTCGGATCCAACGCCACGACGGCGGAAACGATCGAGGCCAGCTACAAGCGTCTGATCGCCATTCTGGACGCTCTCATTACGGATCAAGGCTATGTGCTGGGCGCGCGGCCCGCTTCCGCCGATTTCGCCCTGTACGGCCAATTGACTCAGCTCGGCATTGTGGACCCCACGCCGGCCCGCGCCCTGGCACTGTTGTCGCCGCGGATCCGGGCCTGGCTCGACCGGGTCGAGGATCTCTCGGGCCTTGACCCGACGCCTGGCGACTGGGTGGCCCTTGCGGAGGCGGAGGAAACCTTGAAACCCCTTCTGTCCGAAATCGGACGGGTCTATGTTCCCTTCCTGCTCGCGAATGCGCGAACCATCCTCGCCGGCGAGAAAACGGTCGTTACGGATATTGACGGCCGGTCCTGGACGCAACCGGCCTTTCCCTATCAGGCGAAGTGTCTCCAATGGATCCGGGAGGCGTCTGCCGCCCTGCCCGATCACAAGCGCCCGTTCCTGCGGGAGCTGTTCAAAGGCACCGGGTGCGAACCCCTTCTCGAAGACTGACCTCGCAGCCACGGCGCGCACCAAAAAATGGGGCGGGAGAAGATCCCGCCCCATGTCAGTTTAGGGCCACTCTCTTCAGCGTCTTCAAATCAGCTTACGTCAGATCGTCGCCTGGATGCCCAGGAAGAAGAACCGTCCCCTGGGCCCCGCCGGCCGCGACAAGGTTCCAATAAACGGATCCCGGTCAAAGGCATTGTTGATGCCGCCATAGATGCGGAACGAGTCGCGCAGATCATAGCCTGCCGTGAAGTCGTGGACGAAGGCTGATCCGCTCTCGAACGGATCGAAGGCCAGCGGATTGGCTTCGATCGCCTCATTACTCAGACTGTCGTCGTTCAGAAGCTGATTGCTCTCGAAGCGGCCATTCCAGCCGAAATTGAATTTGCCGACAAACCAGTTGGCATTGAAATTCACGATCCATTTCGGAATGGCGAATTCGCCCAGCAAGTCCTCGGAAACAGACGGGTCCGTCGGATCCTGAAATTCCTCGTTTTCCAGGAAACGCGTGCCCACCGCATTGATGCTGAGGAAGCCCAGATCGCTGAAACCGCCGAAGGTCGGGACTTCAAACTCGTAACGTACGTTCCAGTCGACACCACTCGTTTCCAAGGCCCCGAGATTGATCTGGCCCGAGACGAAGCCCGTGATATTCCCGTTCACCGGATCCCGGAAGATCTGATCGCAGAACTGATTGGCGAGGGATGGCAGGTCCACGCAGGCCTCGGCGATATCGAAGGCGTCCAGACTGTCGATCGCCCCTTCGATTTGAATGTCGTAGTAGTCCGCGATCACCGTAAGTCCCGCCAAGCGCCCGCCTGGTTGGAAGACAAAGCCCGCCGTAATGGTTTCGGCCGTTTCTTCCTCCAAATTCGGATTGCCGCCGGACAATCCGGGCACGAACGCGGTGTTGAAGTCGGTGGAATCGAAACCTTCTCCCACCAGAGCCAGGCAATTTGCCACCCGGAATTCGGTGCCGTTGCCGATCTCTTCCGGGTTACACGGATCGTCATCGGCACCAAGGGTGGCCGGTTGTTGCGGTGAAAACAGCTCACCGATATTGGGCGCCCGAACCGCCGTTGAGAAGGTGCCCCGGAAGGTCAACCATTCGACCGGAATATAACGACCACCGACAGTCCAGGCCGTGGTCCGGCCGATCGTGTCGTAGTCTGAGAAACGGGCCGAACCGCTGAACTCGACAAGCTCGATGAAAGGCAGGTCGGCCAGCAGGGGAATCCGGCCTTCGATGAAGCCCTCATAAACATCGACTTCACCGCTCGACGGCAAGGTCGGCCCGCTCGACACGGCGCCGAAGGTCAGGCCGGCCGTGTCCAGAGGATCGGGACGGAAATCGCTGCTCTCGCTGCGATATTCGAAACCCGCCGCGAAACCGATGGGCCCGAAGGGAAGTTCGAAGAACTCACTCGTATCCCCGCTCACCGTGGCCAGGATGGCTTCCTGGGTCAGGACCGTCGAATCCGTTGTGGTGACGAAGGCAAAGGCCGCCGCTTCGGGATTGATGGCATCCGCACCGAAAATGCTCGTTGGCGCACATGTGCCATCACCCGGTTGAAACGTGCTGAACCCGCCGGGCGGGGTCGGAAAACCGGGAAGAGGCGGTTCAGCCGTTGGGTCGAGATCGGACCGGCACACGATCTCACCAGTGGCCGGGTCGACAACCGCATCGATGGACGCGAAGAAACGATCTTCAAGACGGGTGTTGGCGTTGATGACGTCCACCTGCGTGCGGCCATAGTTGTAGGACAGTTCGTAGTCCAGACCGAAGGGCAGTTCACCCTCGAAGCCGCCGACGATCCGGAAGGTGGTCCGTTCCGCATTCACCGTGGGCAGAACGATGGTGTCCAACGTATCCCTTGAAACCGCGAGAATGGGATCCACGCCCGCGGCAATCAATTGATCGAGTTGCCCTTGCAGTTCGGCCGGGATGAACGGGTTATCGGGCAGGATCGGAATATCGTCGTTGAAGCCGTTCACCTGGACCGAATCGAAACTGTCCGTGAAGGCGAATTTCGCCTCCACAAAGAAGTTCACGTATTCGTGGAGTTCATAGGACGTGTTGGTGTTGAAGACCACCCGATCCGTCTCCGGCAGGATCAGTTCCACATCGGGGTTGGTGGGTACCGCGTCGCCGCCGACACCGGCAAACAGGCCGACAAAGATGTCGGCAGAATTGTAGGGTCGCAGCACCCCGCCATCGACGACCTGGTATTGGGGAACGCCGCTGGGGGTTCCGTCATTCAAGGGCGTGTTCGGAATCGACCCATCACCGGGCAGAAGCCCCAGCGCGAAACCGGCAAAACCGGCCTGAGTCGGATCATTGCCGTTCAGGATCGAGATGATGCCCAAGGGGCTCGAGACCGGAAGGGTCCGGTTCGCCACGAAAGTATTATCCGCCGCTGGATTGATCCCGAAGGCTGCCGCGATTTCATCGTTCACTGGAATTGCGGAGGCGAAGCCCGACCCGGCGAAATCCCGGTCGGACCCGAAAACCGCCGTCGTGCGCGTGTATTCGATACTGAAGACCGCGCTCCCCTTGCCCCCGTCATATTCGAAACCATTGGCCAGGGAGAGGAAGGCTTCTTCCGCGTCACCGTTGTCCGTGATGCCCCCTTGTGCCCGGATCTCGAAACCGTCGAAGCTGGCCCCGTCGCGCAGAATGAAGTTCACGACACCCGTCACGGCGTCCGCGCCGTAAATGGACGACGCACCTCCCGTCAACACATCAATCCGGTCCAGGAGTGAAATGGGAATGGTGTTGACGTCCACCGCCGCCTGACCGGCTGTCCCGGCCACATGACGGCGCCCGTCCTGCAGGACCAACGTTCTTTCAATGCCCAGACTGCGCAGATTGAGCAATCCGATGCCGAGATCCGAGTCCTCCGTGTCCCCCACAGTGAATGCGGAGAAGCTGCCCGGCAGAGAGCCTTGCAGCGCGGGGGATTCCCGCAGAAGGAAGGTAATGTCGTTCTCACCGGAACGCTTGATCTCGTCCGCGCCGATCGACAGGACCGGACTCGTGGTCGTGGTCGGATCCTGCGTGGCAATCCGGGACCCGGTGACGAGCATCCGCTCGGTTTCGGCCTCCCCTTCTTCCACCACCGGCTCTTCTGCTTCGACCTCGACCTCCTGCGCCAGGGCGGGTGCGGCGATCAGAAGTGCCGCAACGGAAACGCCGGAGCACAATGCAAGCGTGTATTGCTCATAATTCCATTTGGCCATGGTAGTGGTCCCCTATCCAAATCCCCTGTCATGCCGCCTGATATTGCGATGCACAAACGTTGTGAATCCAAGGCCTTACCGGATCATAGTGCATCAACAGCATGTGTCATTTTGAATTATTGTGTCTCTTTCTGGGTTTGTCACGCAAGTTTTTTTGATCCCGCGCTGAAGATGAATAAAATATGACCTTTCCGGGACTGTTGCGCTGCGAAATGCGCGGCATGCACGGATGCCAGCAGGCGCCGTGGCGGCGCGCAACGGTGCTACCACGATCGCATTTCCACGCTTACCGGTAGTGGGGGATCACTCGCTGACCGGTTTGGTCGCAAGCCCGAGGGAAGGAAGATCGACAATGGCCGCGAAATAATTGGCCTGGGCAATGAAATAGCGCAGCTGGGCCACGACACGGCGCACCTGAGCGTCGGCAGCGCGCTCTTCCCGCATGTTCAGGAGAAAGAAGTCACTGATTCCGTTTTCAAATCGGGTCCGCTCGACACGCTGCATCGTCTCGGCCTGTTTTTGTTCCTCGACGGCCAGACCGACCATGGCCCGCGCGGCTTCAAAGTCATTGCGCAGGGTCCGGATTTCGATGGCGATCGTCTCTTCCAGCTGTTGGCGGCGGAACTCCAGGGCCTGCATTTCCGCGCGCGCCGATTGCATCCGGCCCTTCGCGAAGCGGCGTTGGATCGGCAAGCGAAACACGACCGCCAAGATATTGTCCGTGCTGTCCCGGCTGATGCCGCCTTCGGCAACGGCGCCAAAGTCCCGGCTGACCTCATAGCGGAAGTCCAAACGCGGCTTCATTTCGTTCTCAGCCAGCCTCAGGTCGATCTGGGCCTTGGCCAGATTGTTGTCGAGCAAGGCCAGTTCCGGACGCACCGCCTGGGTCGCCGCGATCATCTCGTCATCCGTCGCCGGAACCCTGTCATCAAGCTCGGGAAATCCCTCCGGTAACTGAGTTTCCTGCGGCTCGATGGGAAGGCCCACCGTATCCCGATAAAACATGGAAAGGGCAAGCGCGCTTGCCTTCAACTGGCGCTGGGATTCAACCACAAGCGTCTGGCGGCGCAGGATATTCTGACGGTTCTCGACAATGAGGATTTCCGCCACATCGCCTTCCTCGACCCGTCGCTCCAGGCCCTTTTCCCGCTCCAGGGCAATATTGAGAAGATTGCGGTAGATCGCCAATTGGGTTCCCGACGCGAGCCAGGTGTAGTAGGTCGTCAGGGCACGGTGTTGCACGCCGATGCGGGCCACCATGAGATTGATGTCCGCATCGCTCAAGCCGATCGAGGCGTCCGCCAGACCGGCCCGCTGCTGGTCGAAGGCCCGGTCCCTCAAGAGAGAAAGGATAAAGCCGCCTTTGATCTCACCGCCCGTATTGGTGAAATTGATGTCCTCGTAGATCGGGAAACTGCCGTCGGACAGTTTGTATCCGCCGAAAACCGTCGCGCCGACATTTCTCAGACGCTGCTCCACCTCGGTCTGCAGGATCCGCCCGTCCCAGAAGCCTGAAAAACGGCCAAAACTGTCCGATTTGGCGATCGTGTCGAAGGACCCTTCCGCCGACAGGGCCTGACCCTCGGCCACCCGCTGGCGGGCCAGACTTTCCAGGATCATGGGGGCGTATTTCGCCGAGGTGGCCAGCACGTCTTCCGACGTGAGCGGCATCTCCGCCCATGCCGACCCCGTGAAGAACGCACAAACGGACAGCACCAGACCTTTAAGGAGACGCATTCGACGCCTCCTGAGTCGCCGTCGTCTCGAAATTCGGCGGGAAATTGTTCATCTGGCGCCACAACTCGTAGCCGACGCTGACCTCATCGAGCAGGATCCAGCCACGGGCCTGGGCCCCAAAACGCACGAAGCGTTCTTCCGGCCACGGTTGGGGATCCTCCAGGTCCGGCGCAACAAGCACACGGAAGCGGCCATTGGTGCCCGCGGACGGATCAACGAAAACGACCTGGCCGCCAAAAGTGCCGATCGCGATGGAGGGCCAGCCGGAGAACTGGACGGCCGGCCAGCCTTCAAACTGCAGGCGGACCTTGCGACCCGGCACCACCAACGAAATATCCCGTCCGTCGATCAGGAGTTCGACGGCACGTTCGACCCCATCGGGCACGAAGGTGGCTACGGCCTGACCTTCCCGGATGAAGGTCGCGATATCGCCTGCCGTGACCTGAACGATTGTGCCGTCACGGGGGGCCCGGACGATTTGGATCGACTGGCGGGAAATGTTGACGTCGGCGCGGGTCAGAGCGGCCTGGGCCTCCGCTTCCCGAGCCCTCAGGTCCTCCAGGCGGATGCGCGCATTCTCAAACTCCACGCGCGACGCGAGCCCCTGATCGTAAAGCCGTTTCTTGCGTTCGAAATCAAGCTGGGCGGTTTCGGTCGCGCGACGGGCCGCCTGGTAACTCTGCTCAAGCGCGGCCCTCTCGGCCGTCAGCCGTTCCACGAGCTGGGGGTCATTGTCGACGATCTGGAGAATGGGATCATTGGCCTTCACCTTGGACCCGTCCTGCACGAACCATTGCTGGATGCGGCCGGAAACCAGGGCGTTGATCTCCTGCTGACGGTCCCGCGGATCGAGCGCGGTCACGGTCCCAAAGCCGGAAGTGGTCTGGATCCAGGGCACGAAATAGAGAAAACAGGAAATGATGATGATGGCCGCCACCAGGAGGACGCCGACCACCCGCGCCACAATCGGCATACGAACGGTCTGAACGGACGTGAAATAGTCCGTAAACTGGCGTTCAGCCAGGGGCGAGAGATAGGTGACGCCGTTTCCCGGATCCGAAGCACTCATGGCATCATCCCTTCGACCGGTTTTCCGTCCTTGAGCGGGATTTTGCGCTGTTCGTCCGTTTCCATAATGACTTCATAGTCATCGCAAGGCAGCGGATTGTAGTCGGTGAAGCGGATGAAGGTAATCTCCTTGTCCTTTGAAATGCGCTCGATCACAGGATCCATGAAACGCCGTTCCACGAGATCGTAGAGCTGGGTCATCACCAGGATCTTGGGATGGGCCAGCAGGGCGCCGGCAATCTTGAGCCTCAACACCTCGGATTGGGCGAGCGGGAAGCCGGACGGAATGATGGGCGTATCGAGCCCTTTGGCGAGCCGCTGGATCGTGGGCTCAAGACCGGTCGCCCGGAGCATCTCGGCCTTGCCCGCCCGGTCGGCCCGGGCTCTCGACAGATCGAGATAGGTGTCGATGGTGCATTCAACGATGTCGGGCCGATCCAGCACGAACATTTGTCCCCGAAGCCGCTGGGCATGAATGTCGAGGATATCGATCCCCCCCAATCGCACCCAACCACTTTCCGGACGCAGGAAACCCTGGAGAAGATCCAGGAAGGCGCGTTGCGCCGAGAGGGAACACGCCCGCACGACCACATTGCTTCCCGAGGGAATGCCAAGATCGATGCTGATCTTCTGCCCGTCGGACCGTTTGACCACGGAAGCGCAGAATTCGAGGTCGGCAGGCCCCGTCGGCGGATCGAGCTCCCCGCTCTGGGGTTCCTGGGGTATGCGGAAAAAGGCCGAGAGCTTGTCCACGGCCGCGCAGGTCTCATAAAACTGGTCGAGATAGAACCCGAACTGGGAGAGACCGAACAGCACGGCGGACATGATCAGCTCCGCCGCGACAAGCTGTCCCAGCGTCAGCTGACCTTGAATGACCAGCAGACCGCCGATCCCCAACAGCGCCGCACTTCCGACCGCATAAAGAATAAGAAGGGACACGGTCTGCGAGAATGAACGGCGGAAATGTTGCCGGTTGGACTCGATATAACTCGTCACACGGGCGTTGATCTGGAGCAGACCGGCGTCGATATGACGTTCCGAATGATAAAAATTGTTGTTTTCCGCCAACCCCTCCAGGTCATGGGCCGTTTCATATTTGGCGTAGGATTCCTCGATCGCGGTGCGAATGGCCCCCGGTCCCCAAATAATCCAGATCAGGAACATCACGGTAATGACCAGGATCGTGAAAAGAAGGAAATAGGGGTGATAGAGGGATACGACGATAAACCCGATGGTTGCCTGAAACAGCAGCGTGAACGCGCCCGTGAGCAAGGACGGCACGTTGCTCTGCAGGGTCATGATGTCGAAATAGCGGTTGAAAAGGCTGTCGCGTTTTCCCTCTTCGAAATAGGAGGCGTGCGCATGAACCGCGCGCACGGCGATCTCCGCCGTCAGCCGGGCATAAAGGCGCCTTGCGAAAAGCTCCATCAAATGGGTCCGCAACGCGACGAGGATCCCAGACAACAAAAGAAGCCCGAACAACACGCTCGCCAGAACAACAACCGGCTGGATCAAGGCGGTGTTGGCGACCGTGTCGATCAGCATCTGGACGGAAATCGGCAGGGCCAATGACAGAAGACTGATGGCGATCCCATAGATCACGGCCAGCCAGAAATACCCGGCTTCCGGCCCCAATACGAGGCGGAACCAACGGAACAGGGTCCACAGGTTCGGTGGCTGACGGTCCAGGGCAAATCGTTCAAAGATATTTGTTCTTAAATAAGCCATCCGTTCCGTTTTCGTGACCGCGGTTAAAGATACTGCTCTGCGGTTTTAACGCATGTTCAGTCGAACAATCGATCGATTTTCGGTGGAAAGATGCATCCCCGTAATCGGCTCAGGGGAATTCGTCCCACGCCCGTCCCTTACGCCATCTCCACCTTAACCATTGGATAATGCAACAGGGAACCGAAGGCTAAACAGAGGCATATGAATGCCAAATGTTCCATGGGACGGACCCGATCGCCTTACCCCTTGATCCCGTTCGGGAAAAATCGTCGGGCCCGGCCCTAGTCGCAGGGCATGATCTCGTAGTCCGGCGGGTTCTGGGTGCAGGTCTGAAGGCCGCTTCGGAAACCGGCAATGAACCGGCCGAGCATGTTGGCGATCTGGTAGTCGTCGGCCCGATCGATATCGACCTCATAGCCCAGGTCCGCCATGGAGGCGATGGACAGGCGGCTCAAGGGATTGGGCGGTGCATTGATGAAGCCCGTCATCAATTCATTGGTGAAGAGACCCTCCCGCCAATGGGCGGCGAAGGTGCCCGGACCGCCCGTATTGGCCAGGGGCACCGGCAAGGATTGCTCGGCCCCGCGCAAGGCCCCGAATGCCGCCATGGCCTGGGGCCCGACAAATTTCGGATCCATCGGCACGCTGCGATCGATCAGCTCCAGTTCCGACCATAAGGTCCCGAAGCCCAGGACATGCCCCATCTCATGAATGATCACGTCGTCCAAGGTGCCGGCCGCCTCCAGGGAAGCGATATCCGCGCCGTCAAATTCCATGATGCCCCGAACGGGCAGCCGCGTATCCCCGCGCAGGATCGTCGGGCCGGCCCGGCCGAGCGTGCCGCCCGCTTCGTCGATGGGCATCACATCCGCGTCAATCACCACCCCCTGGACCGGGGCGCCTTCAAGCACGACGGTCGGAAGATCGGCCGTAATGATCTCGCTCCAGCGGGCGCCGGCCCGCTCGAACACTTCCTTTTGGTCCTCGGCGATGTTCGGACCGAACCGAAGCGTCAGGGTCAAAGACATGGGTCACCGCTCCTTGGTTTCAGCCGGCCCCGGAGACCGGGTCCAGGGACCCGGCTCGGTCAGGCCGTTTGGGGCTCCACGCATCACCGCGAATCCCGCCGTCGTCGTCCCGGCTGCGCGTCTGCGACGATCAGCCCCAAAGCTGGGGCCGCACACGATCCAGGAGCACATCGAGCGGGATCGACACGCCATCCTGTTGCACGATACGGACATGATAAGGGCGAAGCGCGCGGGCATGGGACGCGCCACAGGAATGGGCAATCATGGCCACGTCCTTGCGCATCTTGTCGACATAGCTTGCGACCTGGGCGGATTTGACATCCGGGTCGAGCCCGCTTTGCAGGTGCTTGTCATGGGTCGTGATGCCCGTCGGGCATTTGTTCGTGTGGCACCGCATGGCCTGGATGCAGCCGATCGAGAACATAAAGCCCCGGGCCGTGTTGACCACATCGGCGCCCGCGCAATAGGCAAAGGCCACTTCCGCGGGCGTGACCAGTTTTCCGGACGCGATCACATTGATGCGCTCGCGCAGACCCCGGCGTTCGAGAATATCCGTCAGCATGGGAAGGGCCTGTTTCAGGGGCAGGCCCACATTGTCCATGAGAGACATGGGAGAGGCGCCCGTGCCCCCATCGCCGCCATCGACCGTGATGAAATCGGGCGCCGCCTTGAAGCCGCGCCGTTCGATCTCGTCGCACAGATCGTTGAGCCAGCCATAGGCGCCGATCACCGTCTTGAAGCCGGTCGGCAGGCCGGAAACCGACCGTACCCGATCGATAAAGTCGAGGAGCTGCCGGACATTGTCGATTTCCGGATGGCGGTTGGGGGAAATCGACGCCTCCCCCACGGGGATGCCCCGGGTCTCGGCAATCTCGGGCGTCACTTTGGAGGCTGGCAGGATCCCGCCTTTGCCGGGCTTGGCCCCTTGGCTCATCTTGATTTCAATCATCTTGACTTCGGGCCTTGCCGCAAGCTCCGCCAGCTTCTCATCGTCAAGATGACCGTCCGCATCCCGCACGCCGTATTTGGCCGTGCCGATCTGGAAAATGATGTCGCAGCCGCCCTCGAGATGGAACGAGGACAGCCCGCCCTCGCCCGTGTTCATGGTGCAGTTCGCCTGACGCGCGCCCCGCGATAGGGCCTGCAGCGCCGGCTTCGACAGGGAGCCATAGCTCATGGCTGAAATATTGATGATCGAGGAAAGTTCATAGGGGTTTGGCGTATACGGACCGAAAAGAACGGGCGGCGGATCATTGGCCTCCTCGCTCAAGCGCGGAAAGGCGCAGTTCACGAAAATGGGGGTGCCTACGAGATTGAGATTGCGGGTCGACCCGAAGGGCTGGGTGTTGTTCTTGCCCTGGGCTGACTTGTAGATCCAATCCCGCTCCGCGCGGTTGAACGGCATTTCCTCCCGGTCAAGAGCAAAGAAATACTGCCGGAAAAACTCTCCGAGCCGGGTGAAGATATCCCGGAACCGCCCAATGACCGGGAAATTATGGCGCACGGCGTCCTTCGACTGAGAAGAATCAGCAATGAAGAGAACGATCATAATGAGAACGCCGATGCCGACGGCCATGACGAAGACCGCCGCCATGATCTCAATCGTTCCGCTCACGAACTGGGCCAGAAAAGTCATCGTTTCTCCCCTTGTGTTTTAATTTGACAGTCAAGGACGGCTGTGCAGCTCAGCTTAACCGGTTCTCCTTTCATCGGGAGGGTTATTGCCGCCGCGCAGCGGCTTATTTCCGCCTTTTCAAGGATGCTAGCGCCATTCATCGCCAAAATAAGGCACGGTCCTTTCGACGCAAAGGACCGTGCCGACCAACGCGTCCCCTCGCCTTGCGCCACAGTTTCGCGCCCTTGAATTGGCCGTTATCAAGACCACGCGATCGTTGCCAAATATGTCGGAATTCCGTAGCTTTACAGGTGCGGAGGCAAGAGTATGTCCCACTATTCCGCCTTGGCGCTGTTCCGCCACGGCCTCACCGATCACAAGAACTGGGCACCCGCCTGGCGCAGCCCGGAACCGCTTTCCCAGTACGCGGCCATCATTGTCGGTGGCGGTGGCCACGGGCTTGCGACCGCCTATTATCTGGCCAAGGAACATGGGCTGACCGACGTGGCCGTGATCGAAGCCGGCTGGATCGGCGGCGGCAATACGGGACGCAACACGGCCGTTATCCGATCGAACTATTTCCATCCGGAAAGTGCCGCCTTTTACGACAAATCCGTCAAGCTCTATGAACGGCTTGCCCGGGACTTGAACTACAACATCATGTTTTCCCAGCGGGGCATGGTCATTCTGGCCCATGACCGCCAGGGCGTCGAAGGCCTGCACCGGGCCAAGAACGCCATGCTGCTCAATGGCGTTGATGCGGAATTTCTTTCCCCGACCCAGTTGAGGCGGAAAATGCCTCGGCTGGCGCCCGAAGGCCAGTCCCGCCACGCGATCCTCGGCGGTCTCAATCAGAGACGGGCGGGCACGGCCCGCCATGACGCGGTGGCCTGGGGCTATGCCCGGGCGGCATCGAAGCGCGGCGTTCACATCATCGAAAATTGTCCGGTTACGGGTTTTCTGCGGGAGGGGAACCGGGTCATCGGTGTCGAGACGGCCAAGGGGCCGATCCGGGCCAAAAAGGTGGGCCTTGCGACGGCGGGGCACAGCTCCATTCTCACCGACATGGCCGGCTTTCGCCTGCCGATCACGAGTTACGGCCTCCAGGCCATGGTGTCCGAACCGGTCAAGCCGGTCCTGAACACGGTCGTGCTGGCGCCGGCCACCGGCACCTATCTCAGCCAGTCGGACAAAGGGGAACTCGTCGTGGGCGGCGGCCTGGACCTTTATCCGAGCTATGCCCAACGGGGCAACATCCCCTCCATTGAAGCGGCCTGGGCCGGCGTGCTCGATCTCTTCCCGAGCTTTTCCCGTCTCAAAATGCTGCGCCATTGGGCGGGAACGGTCGATGTCACGCCAGATTCAACGCCGATCATCGACAAGGCGCCCTTGGACGGTCTTTACCTCAATTGCGGATGGGGCACGGGCGGCTTCAAGGCCATCCCGGCGGGCGGGCTGACCTTTGCCCATCTGATGGCCACGGATGAACCCCATCCCCTCACCAAGGGATTTTCCTTGAAGCGTTTTGAAACCGGGGCCTTGATCGACGAGGTCGCGGCCGCAGGGATTGCTCATTAGGGGATTTCCATGCTGAAGATCGACTGTCCCTGGTGTGGTCCCCGCGATGAGACCGAATTCCGGTGTGCCGGCGAAAGCCGCGTTCTCTCCGGGCCGCCCATGGAAATGACCAATGCCCAATGGGCCGACCACCTCTTCTATCGCGACAACATCAAAGGCGAACATGAGGAGGTCTGGTGCCATCAATATGGCTGCGGACAATGGTTCAACGTGGTGCGGGACACCCGGACCCACATCATCACCGCGACCTATCCCCTGACGGAAGAACGGCCCGCCGCCCCCGATACCGGACAGGGCGCGCATCCGGAAAAGGGTGCCACCATCACGGCCGAGGCCCTAGCGAAGGATCCCTATCCTCTCTATGCGATGTTACGGCGCAAGGAACCGGTGGTGTGGGCCCCGCGTCTTGGGGCATGGCTTGTCTCGCGCCATGAGGATGTCCGCTTCATGCTCGAGCATCCGGAACTCTTCGCCCCGGACCGCTCCTGGCTCCTCTCTGGCGAGCACCAGGGCCGCGCGGGGACAAGCGCCGCCGCGCCTGCGAACGGCGCGGGCCACGGCCTGCCTGACCAGACGCATTTCGAGCCCGGCGCAATCGCAAAATTCCTCCAGGAGAGGATCGCCTTCCGTGTCAAGAGCTTGATCAACGGTTTCGCGAAGCAACGGGACGTGGATTTACGCGCCGCATTCGCGGCCCGCCTGCCCGTTCTCGTGATGCTGGACCTGCTCGGCCTGCCCGACAAGGATGAAACCTTGCTGCGCGCCTGGTACGAGTCGTTCGAGGCGGCCATGGCCCATCCGGATGCGGAACGGCGCACCGTGGCCGAGGCCAATCTCGATGCCTTTCACGCCTATATGCAAAAGCATATTGTGGCGGCCCGGAAGGCGTCGAAGCCCACGCTCCTGCAGATCTTCCTCGCGCCCCGTCAAGGCAATACCCTCAGCGATGTGGAGATCCGCCGCCATGCCTTTGCCGTCTTCATGGGCGGCATCACCACGGTCGAGGCCGTCCTTCTCAATACGCTCTGGGCGCTTTTTCAGCACAAAGAGGCTTTGAGCCGCGTGCGCGAGGATCAAAGCCGGATCGCGCCAGCCATTGAAGAAACCATCCGTTGGCTGTCTCCTGTCCAGGCTGTGACCCGGCATACGGTCAAGGCCATGGATGTGGGCGGCGTGCGGATCCCCAAGGGGGCCGCGGTTCACGGCCTGCTTGGCGCGGCCAATCGCGACGAAGCCGTCTTTGCCGATCCGGATCGCTTCGACCTGGACCGCGCGAACCTTGACAAGCATCTGGGATTTGCGGCCGATCCCTCAGCCTGCTTGGGGCGCCATCTGGCGCGCGCCCAGGCGCGCACGGCCCTCGAAGCGCTGTTTGAACAGATTCCCGATCTGGCGCTGGCTGAACATACGCGCCCGGTCGGATATCCCTACAGACGCTCCCTCGAATTGAGGGCCCGGTGGACGACCCCACCGCAACCGACGCCAAGTCACGTTCTGGGAGCTGATCATGGCCACTGACAGCCCTCAACCCTTCCGGCGTGCAGAAGGCGGACGGATCGACCGAAACCGCCCTCTCCGCTTCACCTTCAATGGTCAGTCCCTTGAGGGATATGCCGGGGATAGCTTGGCCTCGGCCCTGCTCGCCCATGGCATCCGCGTGGTCGCGCGCAGTTTCAAATATCATCGCCCGCGCGGCCTCATGGCTGCGGGCTTTGAAGAGCCCAACGCCCTCGTTCAATTGGGCGAAGGCGCATCGACCGAACCCAATGTCAAGGCCACGGAGGTCTTGCTCCATGACGGTCTGGTCGCCCGCGCCGCCAAGACGGGCCCAAAAACCAACCGGGAGGGGCTCGGTCTGACAAATCGTCTGGGTCGGTTTCTGCCGGCCGGCTTCTACTACAAGACCTTTTTGTGGCCCCATTGGCATCTCTATGAGCCGATGATCCGCCGCATGGCGGGTCTCGGTACGGCGCCCACGGAGGCTGATCCGGACGCCTATGATCAGCACCATGCCCATTGCGACGTGCTGGTCATCGGGGGCGGCCCCGCCGGACTGGCGGCAGCCCTGGTCGCGGGCGACACGGGCGCCCGGGTTATCCTGGTCGATGACAAGCCGGAATGGGGCGGTTCCTTGCTGTTCCGGACCGCACAGATCGAGGGCGGTCCCGGCGCGCAGTGGGTTGAGGCCACACAGGCCGAACTGTCATCGCGCCCGGAAACCGTATTGCTGCCAAACACGGTGGCGCTTGGCTACTATGACCATAACTATGTGACCTTGATCGAGACGCCGGAGCCGGCGGCGGGCCGGCCACGCCAGCGCTTCTGGAAGGTCCGTGCGGGGCGGATCATCCTGGCCACCGGTGCCCTCGAACGTCCCTTGATCTTTCCGAACAATGATCGGCCGGGCGTGATGCTTGCCGGCGCGGTGCAGCACTATGCCAACCGCTTCGCCGCCCTGGCGGGCCGGCGCGCCGTTGTCGCCACCAATAACGACACGGCCTATGAAGCCGCCCTTGAAGCCCGCGCCGCCGGGATCGAAATCATGGCGATCGTCGACAGCCGCCCCCATCCCGACGGCTCCCTGGTCCAGGAAGCCCGGAAGGCCTCCATCGCCGTTCTTCCCGGTTCGGCGCCGACGGACAGTGTCGGGATCAACTCCGTGGAAGCGGTGGAGCTTCATCGGATCGACGAGGAGGGCCAGGCCAAGCCGGGCGGCCCGCACCGGATCGAATGTGATCTCATCATGGCCGCCGGCGGCTGGTCCCCCACGGCCCATCTCTTTTCGCAATCCGGCGGCAAGCTGCGCTTTGACAGGGAACGGGAAGGCTTTGTCCCGGAAACATCCGTACAAGATGAAATATCGATCGGCGCGGCGACCGGTCAGATGGACCTGACCTCGAGCCTCAAGACCGCCTCCCTGGCGGGTCAGGCGGCAGCCGAACAGGCGGGGTTCCCCCGGCCTTCCCGCAAGGTGGAGGGAACGTGCGATCACGCGCTGGAAGCGCCCCGGTCCTTGTGGACCGTCGATGTTTCGGCCTTACCCGGACGACGGGGCAAGGCATGGGTGGATTTCCAGAATGATGTCACCGCGGACGATATTGCCTTGGCCGTCCGTGAAAACTATCGCTCGGTCGAGCATGTCAAGCGCTATACCACTCTGGGCATGGCCGTTGATCAGGGCAAGACCGCGAATGTGAATGCCATCGGCCTGCTTCACCGGGAAACCGGCAAGCCCATTCCCGAGATCGGCACCACGACATTCCGCCCCCCGTTCAATCCGGTTACGGTGGGTGCCGTGGTCGGACGAAACCGGGAGAGCCATCTGCACCCCAGACGCCTCTTGCCCGCCCACAGCGCCCATGAGGGTCTCGCGGCCACATTTGAAGACCAGGCTGGATGGCGGCGACCGGCCTGTTATCCCCGATCCGGCGAGACGGAAGCCCAGACAGTTGCCCGTGAAGTGCTGGCGGTGCGGCGCGGTGTGGGTCTTTTCGACGGCTCGCCCCTGGGCAAGATCGAGGTCACCGGCCCGGACGCCCTGCGTTTTCTCAATCGTCTCTATGTCAACAATATGAAAACGCTCGCTGTCGGTCAGTGCCGCTACGGCCTGATGTTGAACGATCTGGGCGTGATCATGGATGACGGCGTTCTGGCCCGCCGCTCGGACCACGATTTCCAGATGATCACCAGCGCGGGCCGGGCCGAGACGGTCGCGGGTTGGATCGAGGAATGGCGCCAATGTGCCTGGCGGGATCTGCGCGTCCTGACCGAGCCCGTCACGACCCAATGGGCAACACTCACGGTGAGCGGACCGTCCGCACGCACCCTCCTCCGCGCCCTCGACAGCGATATCGATTTCTCCGCCCAAGCCTTTCCCCACCGCAGCATCCGGGAAGGATGGCTTGAAGGGGTCCGAACCCGGATCATCCGTATGAGCTTGACGGGGGAACTCAGCTATGAGGTCAGCGTGCCCTGGGGATATGGGGCCGCTTTGTGGGAGCGGTTGATGGTCGTGGGCGAGACTTACGGGATCACGGCCTATGGCACCCAGGCGCTGACCGTTCTGCGCACGGAGAAAGGCCATCTCCAGGTGGGATCCGACACGGATGGCAGCACCCTGCCCCAGGATGTCGGGTTCGCCCGCGTCATGGACAAGAAAGGTGATGATTTTATCGGCCGCCGTTCAGCCTTACTGCCTGCCGGGCAGGAGCCCGCACGCCGGCAGTTTGTCGGCCTCGAAGCCCTGGATGGCGCCACGCCACTGCCCGTCGGTGGCCATGTCATCGGCCTGCGTCAGAAGCCGCCCGCCGCCAGCCAGGGATATGTCACGTCTTCTCATATGAGCCCGACGCTCGGCAAGCCGATCGCGCTTGGCATGGTGAGTGACGGTTTTGATCGGCGCGGGGAAGAAATCGTGGTCTTTGACAACGGATCCCGGCGCCGCGCGCGGATCGTTTCTCCCGTCTTCTATGATCCCATCGGGGAGAGAGTGCATGGCTGACCTTGCCCACGCGGCCCCCCTGGCGTCATTGCCGCCCCTGGAGAGTGACGCGCTCACCGTTACGGCCGAACCGGCCATGGGGATCATTGGCATACAGAGTGGTGGCAACATGGCTGCCTTTGCCCAGGCAATCGCTCCGGTCCTGGGCACCCCGCCGCCAAGTCATCCGAACACGGTCGCGACCGGCACGGTGGATGTGGCCTGGATCAGTCCCCATGCCTGGCGGATCTTCTGCCGTCGAAGCGAAAGCGAAAGGCTCGTGGCCCAGATCCTCGCGGCGCTCCAGGATCATGAGACCCTGTCCGTGAGCGATCTTTCCGATAGTCAGGCGGTCGTGCGCGTCATGGGCGCCAAGGCACCGGCGCTCCTGGCCAAGGGGTGCAGCCTTGATCTTCATCCCTGCGCCTTTGGTCCGGGCCGGTGCGCGCGCACGCTGATGGCAGGGTTTCCCGTCTTCATCCACCAGATTGCCGACAGCCCCGACTACCGCCTCGCCGTTGATGTCAGCCGTGGCGATGCCCTCTGGCACTGGCTCGCTGAAAGTGCCGCGGAGTTCATCAAAAACCCACGACCAACATCACAGCGCGACGCCGGTTAGCGCCATCGCTCAACGGGTTGGTCTTTGTAAATGGGATAAGGCTGGGAGGGCAGTTCCTGGACCCCGCCCTTTTTCTGAGGGGCGAAGTCCACATTCTCTGAGGTTTGGACCCTCTGCGCCGCACTGGCGACCTTGATGGCTGACCTTTGAGGCGGTTCGAGGCGATGATTGGGGGGTTATCGCCAGGATTCCGACGGGTCAGCGCCAAAAACCGATCAGTCGCGGCCCATGATCATGCTGAAGAGGGGCAGATGCATCAAGAAGGCAACCGTGCCGATCACCACCCATGTCATTTCCATGCTCATATTGGCTCTCCTTCTCTTAGGGCCACCGATACTCGGAGGTGGCCGGGGCACCGGAGAAAGTTATTCACCGCCGGTGCACAATTGCCACAGTAAAGGCGTTTGATCGAAATTTCTCCAAAATATTTATTATTTTTCCGCAAAGATGGCATTTGTGCCACAGGTCTTGGGGATGGAAAGGGTGTTCTACGGGCTTTAAGAGCCGCTCTGAGGATAAGAAGCGGTCAGTTCCGAGGCCTCAACCGAGGCGCTTGGCGCTGGCGCGCCTGCGAAACTAGTTTGGGTTGGGGAGAAATCCCGTCCCGTCATTGATCGACGGGTGCAAACAATCTTGCGGACGGGAAATAAACTGCAAACCTCAGAGTGTAATCTGTCCCAGAATGACGCAGCTGTCAACGCTGCGTCCTGGCCTGCATTTCGGTGGGAGGAACCCTCAAATCCGCCATCTCCAGGAGAGCGCCCAGCCCCCCGGCCCTCTTGCTAGCTGGGTTGGCCCGCTGCGGGGTTGTCATCGCCGGCCCGCGCCAGGGCCAGCCCCATGACGGCCAATGCCACCCAAAGAACGGATCCACCCAGAATCCACATCAACACATCGATACTCATCGGCGTCTCCAATCAAAAAGCCCCCGTCCATACCGGTCTGCCTTGGGTGCCGCCGCCAAACGGGAATACGAGATATTCCGTCCGCGACGGCCTCATGCCGACCGACATCCTCTTTATTGTGCCGGATTCCCGATCGACCGCTCGTTATTTCCCAGAAAGGAAGATGATCTCTTTGTAGGGCCAATTTTTGCCTTGTTTCGAAAGGCTTGGGACAGTCGACCCTGTTTCAGGGCTGAAGAAACGAAACATGAATCGGTTCCCGACATTCATCAGAATAAGGAAATACAGTAAGGGGATTGTCTGGAGCGTCGCAGGTTCAAATCAAACCATTTGGTGATTTGAACCCGCGAGGCTCTCGCTTTTCCCGCACGCGCCAAGGACCCCAAAAGGAACCAGGTCAGGGGCCTTGGCTCCACAGGGGCGGCAGTCTCTGCCTTGAGCGGCGTACACGTCAACGTCCGCCGTTCTCGACATCAATGGAGATAGGCGGCTGTGGTC
This sequence comes from uncultured Alphaproteobacteria bacterium, assembly GCA_964522525.1. Classification (GTDB taxonomy): domain Bacteria; phylum Pseudomonadota; class Alphaproteobacteria; order JAJFIK01; family JAJFIK01; genus CAYUYV01. The sequence continues at coordinate 21,959 of CAZFWG010000004.1, forward strand.
CGGGCAAGGGCGACCATGCCATGGGGAAACAGAATGGCCACGGCGGTTCCCACAAAGATTGCCAGACCGTATGGGAGGGGCCCCTGCTTGGTCGCGAGATAGCCATAAGGCGTGCTTTCAAGGGCGGTTCGGGCCCCTGCGGGCACCAGGCGGCGGAACACGATGATGGGCAAGGCCAGCAGGAAACCGACCAGCGAGACCCAGAACAGGAAAGCGGACAGCTCGAAAAAGGGAAACCACAGGGCCGTCGCGGCCATCAGCTTCACGTCGCCCCCACCCAGGGCCCCCGCATAAAAAAGCGGAACAACCACGACCGCCACGACGGCGAAGGACAGGAAATAGAGCTCCAAGGGGGCCCGCAAAGGCACGGCAATGGCGCAGACCGCAAACAGGACAGCCAGGGCCATGGGAAAGAAATTCGGGATAAGCAGTGTCCGGACATCCCAAAGGGCGGCCACACCCAGGATAACCAGGACGATCATCTGAAACATGCTTTCGGTCACGTGCCTGGCTCTCCTTATCCTTCAACCAATTTGCGAGCCGGCCGTCATACACCGGAACGCAACCGGCTCAGCAGTTTCAGGTTCTCGTGGGCCTTGCCATAATAGACGGGACTGACGCGGATGGCTTCCTGAAGGAGCCTCTCGGCGCGTTCATAGTCCCCCCGTTGCATGGCAATATAGCCGAAATTGTTGAGACGCCGCGCCAGCTCCTGGGGCTGCGTGGTCGACCCTGACGGTTGGTAATTGCCTGTCAAGGCCAAGGCGATGTCGACATTGGTGCGCGCGATCTCGAAATCGGGATCGTAACTCAACGCCTCGCGAAAAGTGGAGACGGCCTGGTTGTAGCGTTCCTGGAGAAAATAGGACATGCCCAGATTGTTCAGGACACTGGCCTCGCCCGGCGAATGCCTCAAGGCTTCCCGGTAGCAGGCTTCCGCCCGGCTCCATTCCTGTTCACGATCCCAATTCTGTCCGAGCACGTTCCAGGAGCGCCACAGGGTCGGATCGGTGGCCAGTGCTTCCGAGAGGGCCTTGGGGCCTTGCTCGAAGTCGCCCTTGAGCGTTGACGCAATTCCGTAGCCCTGGAGCGCCCGTGGATCGCCTGGCTGCTGATCAAGCGCCACTCTGAAGCGCTGCAAGGCATCTTCATAGCGTCCCTGGGTCAGGCGGATCTCACCCAATGACAAAAGAGCTTCGACATTGTTCGGCTCCACCTCCAGGGCACGCATATATTGCTGCTCTGCCTGGGCGCGGGCGGCGGGTCCCGCCTGGGCGATTTCAAAGCCCCGGCTGCGCCCGCTGCTGACCAGGTTCCGAACGGCGGTAACGTCTTCGGGTTCGGGCTGTTCATCGAGGTTTTGAGCACAGGCGCCAAGAGCCAGGAAAGCCACCATAAAACCAGCAATGGGCAACATCTTCATTGCCGTGTCCTTTCTCCATCCGTCGTTCCAATGCCCCCTATGGCTCCCATGTATATCCCCGTGATCCGGCGTGGTGCCGAACCGACCGTTCTTGCTCGGCTTACGGATGTTCTAACCGAGTGCCGCCAAAAGACGGACGATTGTCGGAGACAGAAGAAAAATGATCAGTGCCGGTAGAAATACCAGTGTCGACACCAGAGACATCTTGACAGGCAGTTTGTTCGCGCGTTCCTCGGACTCGGCCAGGCGTTTCCGCTTCATTTCCATGGAGTAGATCCGCAACGTCTTGGACAGGCTCGCGCCGAGGGCCTCGGACTGGACAAGAAGCGTGACCAGAGAATTCAATTCCTCGATCTGAACCCGGTTGGCCAAATTGCGCAGAGCATCGGATTTGCTCATGCCGGCCTGCAGTTCCCAGAACACCATCTTGAATTCATCGGAAATCACATGGTTCACGCTCTCGAATTCCGAGCCGACCTTTTGGAAGCCACTGGTCAGCGTGGCCCCGGAACCGACGCAGATCAGAAGAATATCCAGGGCTTCGGGCAAACCTTCCCGGACTTTCTGCTCGCGATACCGGATCTTCCACTTCACCCAGAGGTCGGGGGCGAAAAAGCCGAGGCCGCAGCTCCACAGGATGAAAGCGAATTGCATCGGCGTGAGGTCGCCGTCCTGGAGCAGGGCAAAGAACAGGCAGACACCGAAAATGCCCGAGGTTCCGACCAGCTTGGAGCCATAGAATATTCTGGGAGCGGAAGGGTTCAGAAATCCGGCCCGAACCATGCGCCCGGCCACCCTCTGCCGCAGTGTCTGGGAGCGGGGTTCGACAAGGGCCCCGACCCAGGCCAATTGCTGCAGCCAGAACGAATCCGAAATCGTGTAGCGCAAGGACGCCGACATCCGCGCCATCTGGACGGCCGGATTGATCGACTGGAAACGGCGCAGCACGATTTCCTCATGCGCGGCGGCCCGGTTCTCGTAATACAAGAACATGAGCGCCATCGAGAAAAGAACGACTATGGCTGCCAAAAGCATCGCGCTGGTCCTCAGGCCCTGAAGGAGGTCAAACGCCAGATCAGGAAAGTGCCCAGCGCCATCAACCCGACGGCAATGAACAGGCCCGTGATGAAGACGGGCTCATCGGACACTTCCAGAAAGTAGCTCGGGCGCGTGTAGTAGATGATGCCCCCGACGACGATGGGGATCGCTCCGACAATGATGCCCGACCACTTCCCTTGAGCCGCCAGCGCCTTCGCCTTGTTTTCCAGATTGAAGCGGTCGCGAATGACAGCCGAGATATTCGTCAGCACCTCAATCAAGTTACCGCCCGTAACCCTCTGGATCTGGACGGCGACGAGAAGAAAACGCACTTCCGAGGACGGAACACGTTCCGCAAGGCCGCGCAAAGCATCATCTGTATGGATACCATAGCGGACTTCATCGACCAGGATCTGGAATTCCTCCGAGATGGGCGCCTTCATCTCCTTCGCGACAAGGCCGAAGGCCACGGTGATCGGGTGGCCGGCTTCGAGGCTGCGCACGATCAGATCGAGAGCCGGCGGTAGCTGTCGCACGATGGTGCGGCAGCGGCGTTGGGCGATGAATTTCAGGATCAGATAGGGAAGAGCGAAAGACAAAAGCAGGGCCATCACGGCGGCGCGGACATAATCGAAATTCAGGACGAAGTGAAAGAGCACAAAAAGCACCAAGCCCATGCCTGCGATGCCCCCCAAGAGCCTGGAAAGCGAAATCTTGAGATGCGCCTGCTTAAGCATCAGGGCGTAGGACGGGAAGATGTCGCCGATGTGCCGGCGGCTGTCCATGTTCCGCAACAGGGCATTTTGCATGTTGTTGGTGCAATATTTGTGGACCCGGAGTTGGAAGGCAATCTCCCGTTCGCTGCTTCCGAACAACAGGATCCAGGCGCCCCCGGATATGCCGACGACGGACACGGCCAATGCCAGGAGAATACCGTCACCCATGACCTAAAACCTCACATCGTCGCCGGTGAAGAAACTCATCGGGATGTCGGTGCCGCCGGCGCGGATGTCCTCGACAAAGTTCGGCACGATACCGGTCATGCGGGCATCACCCATCACCTCGCCGTTTTGGCCCGTCCCCGTTTGCTGAAAGCGCATGATCTCCTGCAGGGTCGTGACATCGCCCTCCACGCCTGTCACTTCCTGAATGCTCATGATTTTCCGTTGGCCGTCGGGAAGACGCGAAACCTGGATCACGACATCGATCGCCGAGGCCACCTGGGCGCGCATGGTGGATGCCGGCAGATCAATGGCAGCCATACCGATCATCTGCTCCAACCGGCGCAGGGCATCGCGCGGGGTATTCGCGTGGATCGTGGTCATGGAGCCGTGGTGACCGGTATTCATGGCCTGCAACATATCGAAGGCCTCGCCGGCCCGCACCTCCCCGACGATGATGCGGTCCGGACGCATCCGCAGGGCGTTCTTCACCAGATGCCTTTGGTCGATTTCCCCCCGGCCCTCAATGTTTGGCGGGCGGGTTTCAAGGCGGACGACATGGGCCTGCTGGATCCGCAGCTCCGCCGCATCCTCAATGGTCACGATCCGCTCGGTCCGGTTGATCCGCCCGGACAAAGCGTTGAGCAGTGTCGTCTTGCCCGAGCCCGTACCTCCGGAAATCAGAATGTTCAGCCGGTGGCGAACGACGGCCGACAAGAACGACGCAATGCTCGGGGGCATGGCACCAAGTTCCACGAGGCGCGTCAGGTCCAGGACCATTTGGGGAAATTTCCGAATGGACAGCAGGGGGCCGTCAACCGCGATCGGCGGAATGACCGCATTGATCCGCGACCCATCGGCAAGGCGGGCATCAACCGTCGGCTGGCCTTCATCGATGCGGCGTCCGGCAGAGGTCACCATGCGCTCGATGATGCGATAGAGATGATCGTCATCCTTGAATTTGACGGCCGTTCTCTCGATCTGCCCCCGCCGTTCGACGAAAACATTGTTGTAGGTATTGACCATGATGTCGGCGATGGACGGATCCTTGAGCAGCGGTTCCAACGGGCCATAGCCCAGAAACTCATCGGATACGTCACCGACCAGCCTGCCCGTCTCACTCGCCCCCAAAGGCGTCGATTCGCTGGCAATGATCTCGCGCAACACATCACTGATCTGGTTGCGGGTTTCGAGCGGCGTCAGACGATCCAGGGCCGAGAGATTGATTTCGTCGATCAAACGGCGGTGAAGCCGCAATTTCAGATCCAGGTAATCGCTTGAAAGCTCGTAGTTTTCCCGGTCCACGACCGTGGGCAGTCCGGCGTCCGGAGCCACAGTCGGCAGCGTCTCCGACGAGCCGCTCGCGTCCCGCATGGGATCGGCAAAGGTCAGTTTGCGATTAGCCATCGCCTCTCATCTTCCTCTGCGAATCGGCCGGCCGTCCTTCCGGCGAACCATCTCCGGTCTCGGCCCGGCGGCGCCGTCCGCGGCCGCCCCCTCTTTTGCGTCCCTTGCGCGTGGGCGCCGGCTCTTTCGGCGGCCCGGAGCGACCGATAAAGGGCAAACGACGGCCCTTTTCCTTGTAACGCCAATCCGGATAGGTCCGCTCCAGGACGGCACCGCTCAATCTTTCGATATCGGTGGCAAAGGGCGTGCCGGAATTGACGTTTCGCACGGCAACCCCCCTATCCCGTGCCACTTTCACCCGAGAATCCGGACGGATCAACAAGTCAAAACGCCGGCCCAGCGCGGTTTCCGCTTCCTTGCGCCGCTCGGCTCCGGCCTGATCCTTGTCATACATGCCGCCGATCACGATCATCGGCGTGGTCTCAAGACCGAGATCCGTCAACAGATCAATCTGCTGGCGGGCACGGTTGACCCCACTGATGGTCACCTGTGTGCACAGCACGATGAGCTCACTGCTCGACAGCACCGTTTCCGTCCAGGCTGTCCAGGCCGCGGGCAGATCGACCAGGGACAGGTCATAGGTACGCTTCACGAGCTTCATGAGCCGTTCGGCCAGTTCCGGCGTCATAGCTTCCAGCGGGATGATCCGTTTCGGCGCGCCGAGCACGTGCAGGCCCGGGCTCTGCTCCACCATGGTGCCGCGCAGAAAATTGGCATCCAGACGTTCGGGCGCTTCGAGAATGTTGAACAGGGTGCTTTCGGGAAGCACGTCCATGTTGACGGTGATATCCCCGTACTGAATATCGAGATCGATACAACTCATATCGACCCCTTCCCGCCGCTGTGCGTGAATCATGGAATCGATCTGCCAGGCACAATTGACGAGAATCGTGGTCGCCCCGATCCCCCCCGACGACTTGATGAAACTGACAGTCTTGCCGTCGCGGCCCGATGTCAGGCGCGTGCGCATCTCCAGTTCGGAACGCGCAAGCTCCAGCGCCTGGGTGATGCTGCGCCGTTCAAAAGGCGGCAGCAGGCAGTCGAAAGCCCCGGATTTCAAAAGAAACCGGACGTCATCGCCCGACGCGGTGGCGGAAAGCACAATAACCTTGGAGGCTTCCCCCAAGGCGCCGATCAGGGCCTTGAACCGATTGATGTCCGTGGGATCATCGCAATCCACCTCGAGGATCACGACGCTGTTCTGAAGCTCGCCCACGCTGTCGGGGGTGAATTCCCGATTCCCGCTTTGTTCGATCACCAGGTCAAAACCCGGCGTCTCGCTGATCACCAAATGCAAGAGATCCGCTGTCTCTCCGCCTTTGACGATTCCGAATAGATTGATGCGATCCGCGGCCATAGCCCGTGCTCTTGGTATTTGGTCTAGCCGGATCGGCCCTGGGAGCGGCGCAAGGCTATTGAGGGAAAGTTAACCGTCAGTTGCCGCCACCGCCACCGCCGCCGCCACCGCCGCCACCCGCGCCGGGGAGGCTCGTGTCGATGATGGTGCGCCGGGTCTGACCGGTCTCATAGAGGGTGATCGCACCATTGACCCAGATTCCCGAGGTTTGCGATTTTGGGTCAAGATCGACCACGGGCAACACGTGGAGTTTGGTGTTGTTGCTGACGGCCACACCAGTATCGCGCCAAAGATTGCGCCCAGCGCACGCCGTGCATGCGATGCACAATCCGATCGCAATGATACGCAGGCTCTGATGTGCCATGACCTCTACTCCTCGATCACCAAACGTCCCAAACCATTTCAACCTTAGTTCACGACATAGCCGTAAGAACCGTCAATGCCGCCCTCTTCAACGGTTTGCGCTGCCACCGGTTGAACCGTTGGTGCAAAAGTCTCAATCGGGGCACGCGTGATACGCCGCTCCACCTGACCCAACAACCAAAGATTCAAAATCGACGGTGCCAGGAAGGTGTCCATTGGGGTGGTCAGCTTGTCAAGCGTGGAAGGCTCAACCAGATAGGGCGTGACGATGATCACGAGTTCTGTTTCACCACGCTCATAACTCGCGCTTTTGAAAAGCGCCCCAAGGATTGGGATATCCCCCAGACCGGGCAATTGCTGAATGGAGTCGCGGAAGTCCTTGGACAACAGGCCGGCAATCGCGAAACTCTGTCCATGCTTCAGTTCAACGGTCGTCTTCGCCCGCCGCGTTGTGAGACCAGGAATGACAATGCCTTCACTCACGATCCCGTTGGCGGGGTCCAGCGCGCTCACTTCCGGTGAGACCGTAAGGTTGATCAAACTGTCCGTCAAAACAGTCGGCGTAAAGAACAACCGGACACCAAATTCCTTGAACTCGATCGTCACGTCAATGCCGGCACCGTCGCCCGCATCCGTGGCCACCGGAATGGGGAACTCGCCGCCGGCAAGAAATGATGCGGTTTCGCCGGACATGGCAATGAGATTTGGTTCGGCAAGGACCGTCGCCACACCCCGTTCCTCGAGTGCCTCCAGCGTTGCGGTGAAACTCAACTCACCGGCCCCGAAAGAACCCGTCAGAACACCGAACGAATCGGCAGCGGGCAAAGCGCCTGTGAAGAAGTCGGCTGTGCTGCCGCCCGCCCCGTTAAAAACGGCACCGGCTGTGGAGTCGAACGGATCGATGAACGAAACGCCGATCGCTTCGGCCGCGTCACGCACGATTTCGGCGAACCGCACGGCCAACATGACCTGCTGCGTGCCGCTGACGGTGATCATATTGACGACCTTCTCAGGGCCAAAAGCCACCTGTTCGGCAAGCTTTACGGCGGAGCGCGCTTGGCCGGCGTGTCTCACCGACCCGCTCAAGACGATCGATTCGCCGAGGCCGCGCACTTCGACCCGCTCCGTGGGCATGACCTCGAAAAGACGCTGTTTGAGCGTTTCCAAGTCCGGCGTCACCGAAATATTGAGCACGGTCTGCAGGCGTTTCCCGCCACCATAAACCGATACATTGGTGGAACCGATCTGTTTGCCCACGAGATAAAAGCTGGTGTTGGTGAGGGGCACGATCTCGGCAATCGCCGGATCACCGACCACAAGCTCCGAAAAACGGGTCGGCATGCTGACCTGTTTCGTCTTGCTGATGGACACCGAAACCGATTCGAAACTGCCGACGACATCCTGGGCATAGCTTTGGGACGGCACTAGAGCAGGTAGGCAAAAGACGAGGGCCGACAGAAGAGCCGAGGCCAGGGCGGCCTTGGGTTTCGAGCCGCCACCGCCCGGTATGGGACGGGTGCGACACCGATACGACGTCCGATGAGCTTCGCGGTACACAGCATTATTCATGATCATCGTCATCTCTACTCCGCGTCTACACCGAGCAGACCAATCCAAGACGACAACCGCCCCCTGATCAGTCCAACCCCCTGGATCCTTGCGTGGCCTTTCCAAAACGCTGCAAGGATTGGATATCGTGAACCGCCCAACTCCATTATTGGCGATCGTCTTGTCGTGCTTGCCCCGCAAGCGGCTTGATATTGAGCTGATCGGCCATGGCGGGATCGACTCCGCGCTGGCTGGCGTAAGGACCCGCATCATAGGGGTTGCCCAGTTGAACCGGCGCGGCATAAGTCGGTCCGGTAATCGGTACCTGCACATTGCCCGTGGGGCGCGAGCCATGGACCACGCTGACGGTTGCCCCAGACGGCGCAGCGCGGCGAACCTTGGCTTTGGGTTTGGGACGTTCCGGCACGATGTCCGGAAGGCGGGTCACCTTCATGGTATTGTCAGGGCCGCCCGGCTCATCGATCCGGCGCAGCACGAGTGTCAACGATCCCACGGACCGCGCCAGAATCACTTTCTGCACCTGCTGTTCACTCAATTCCAGAGTCACGACATTGCCGATCTTCGGCACTTTCTGGGCCAGCAAAGACTGGTCAATGGCAAGAACACGGACGTTGCGGACAACGGGATGTGTGACCGTACCCGTTGCGCGGGCTCTCGCACCATCATCCGTGCGCGTCACGATGACATCCACCCGATCACCCGGCTGGATGAAACCAGCGACACCGACGATCTCGTTAATGCGGATCGTCATCGCGCGCATATCGGCTGCCATGATCTCGGACAATGTCGCATGACGGCCAAAGCCGGAGACGCGGGATTTGACGAGAGGCTCGCCGCGCCCAATGGTGGTCAGCGCCACCCGGCGCTCGTTCGGGCTCAGCAACTCTTCAAATGACGAAAATGATTCCTCAGGTGGCGTCTCTTCGTGCCAGTCAATCAGCCGCAGGTCAGACCGGAAAATCTCATCACCGAATTGCAGCTTGCGACTCGACACCACCACTTTGACCGCTGGCTTTTCCTGCACGACCTGGGGCGCGATGGGATCTGGCCGAGACTGAAAATAGAAATACCAACCGCCCGCCAGAACCATGACGAGAAGCATGAAAAGAATTACGCGGTTTGTCCGACGTGAGCCCATAACACAGGTCCCCTAAAACACTTTCACGCCCACCCTGAGCTTCATGAACCACTTTTGCCCAGATTCAGTGACGCGTCCCTCTCGGCGCATCAACGACAAAGAACAAAAGTCAGTCGGAATCTCACCTACTGCCCCTTTGTGGCCTTTTTACATTCAGGACACTATAGCGAACTGATCTTCCAACAAACTTAACATTTGGCTTTCCGCCCCGGCCCGATTGAGTTGGAGCCATCTATAACACCATGGGATGTCAAGGACATCCAGAACTTGATGGGGAAAGAAATGTGGGAGGCTCAAGGGACACCAAAAAACATGGGCCTAGGACACCGCGTCCTAAGCCCATGATAACCAACACAGTTGGCCTAATGATTTGCTTTCTGACTTTCCAAAGGTGCCGAAGCAGCCGTAAGAAAGTAACCGAAAGCAAAAAGAATCACGGTGTGCCAGGCGAAATCGTTTCGGCAATTTCCGTAAGCTCCGACGCGGCATTAGTGCCAAGAGCCGTCAGAGCCGTGATCGCAACGGCGAGAATCAGGCCGAGGATCACGGTGTACTCAACGATGTTGCCACGGGCATCGTCGCGCAATTTGCGCATAAGGGAGATCAAGCGATTCATTAGCAAACCCCTGCTGGATCAACTACCACAAAAAAACGCGCGTTTGTTGGTTGGGAAACCATGTTTGGAAGGCTTTGACAATCGCGCGCTATCACCAAAGCGGGGAGAAGATAGCACCGAAAATTGAGAGAATACACCCCCATTAGGGCTACAATTCCTTGTTTTTCATGGAGCTAGTGCGGCGTTACGACAATTTAACTTACTCGTTACCAAGGCTTTTCGGGGGCATGCCGTATGTTTTTCTATCTCATTACCGATATTTAAGATCTGAAAAGTCACATTTTTATTCACATACGACCTCCGGTTAGGCGGGCGGTTTTGGTCCGTTGTAGGAATATTGGCATGTATATTCCGGGGATAAGTTATGCCCCGGAAGGCGCCGGCAACGGGGAGACCGATTTCGCGGGCATGGTGTGAGTGTGATATCTAGGGTTTGGGCCATGCGGAAAACCACCAAATAAGCATTCAGAATCAGGTCCTTGTCCCTCCATGGGGAGATTGTTAGGGTCCTTCTACCTTCTGTTGGGCACCCCCAACGTCGTGCCCCCCCTTTGGTGCGCAAAATGCCGTCCGATGAGCTGGCCTCAAGGCGAGAAAGGGCAATGGTCCCTGACAAAAGGAGCAAAATCCGGACGACGGAAAGCCGGGACATGCCTTTGCACAGCGGGCCATTCGAAGATCTGGAGACTGTTGCCTCCCATGCCCTCGATGTCCTGGCGATGGGCCAGGGATCGGTTCCCGTCAATCCCCTGACCGACCTGGTCCTGTCCGGTTTGACCAGCCTCGGGCGCAACCACGCGGAAATCAGCGGGAGTTGGCAGCGCAAGCCGGATGGTGGTCTTTACCAACGCCGCCTCGGGAAAACCGGGGGGTGGCTGGATATTACACTTCCGTCCTCCTTCACGCAGGAAACCCGGTGGTCCTCGTTCGCCCCGCTTGGCGCCCTCTCCCTTGATGTTTTTCTGCTGATCCTCGCGCAATTGAGTGATCTGTTGGCGCTGCCGCACACGAGCGCGCCATTGCGCCATTCGGTCATTGTCAGTGCCAATCAGATCATCCGCTACAAAGGCGTCAAGCGTTGGGGAAAGGAACGGCGGGCCCTGCGCCAACGCATCGATCAGATCATGGGCCTTCTGCAATCCGTTCATGTCTCGGCTGCCCATTTTCCAGGCTGGAACCCCAAGGAGCGGGGCTGGTCCGACACTTGTGCCACTTTCGACGACGCCGGCCTTTTTGAGATCATGCCCGGAGAGCAGGCCACGGCCTGCGCCGGTGAGGCACCGGATTCCCAGTGGCGGATACGCTATGGTCCTTGGGCTGACCATTGGATCAATGCCCAGGGCCATGCTCCCGTGACCGCCCTGCCCGCCCGCATTATCGAGCTTGATCATCGGCCCAACCGCGGCGCCCATGTCGTGGCGAAGAAGATTTCAGCCATGCTCTTCCTGCGGCACTGTCAGGCCGGGAATGGGGAGGTCCTCACTTATCGCGTGGACCAATTGCTTGAGCTGATTGGAGAACTCCCGACGCCAACGGCGCGAAAGCACTATTGGGCCGGCCGCCTGTGCGATCGGCTCTCCGAGGCCATGATTCTGCTCGAGGAACAGTCGCTGCTGGATATGACGTATGCGGATGGGAGCAAGGCCCGCGCCGACGCCGAACGCCGAAAGGGATGGGTCAAGCACTGGCTCATGTCGCGCGTGCTGGTTCGTTTGCTGCACAGCCCCAAGATGGCGACCTGAAAGACTGCCTCTTTCGAGGCGACGGTCTCCGCTGATCGGATGGTTGCCCGGCCCCTTTACTGCGGGGTCGAGGAGGCCCGGACCACGAGACAGTCTCCGGAGATGTTGTTGCACAGGTCGGAAGCCAGCGAGAGCGGCAAGGGCCCGATCCTGAGGCGCACGACGCGTTGACCGCCAACCTGGCCCGACACATAGCTGGGCTCGAGGCCCCGGAGCGCCGGGTTCTGGGCCAAGAGCGACTGCCAAACCGCTGTCGCGGAGGCCTGATCCGGACGGGAAGCCAACTGGGCCCAGTAACTCTGACTGCCACTCGAGGGCGCGACGGCCAAGCTGGCGTTGGTCGGTTGCGCCGGTTGTTGCGCGATCGTTGCGGGCTGCCGCAGCGCCGGGGGATTGGACACGGGTGGCGGGCTTGTGGGGCGCGGGCTTTCCGCGGCAACGGTTGGAATGGGGGATCCGCGCTGGGACACCGGAGTTACGGGGCTGACCGGGCCTTGGGAGCCCGAGGAAGATGCCCCCGACCCGGACGCGGCCCGCAGGGCGGCATCGCGATCCTTCACCACGAAGCAATCGCCCGTAATGGCGGCGCAGAGTTCATCGGCCTGGGTGAAATTCATCGGCCCGACCCGAATCCGGACCACTTCTTCGCCGAATACGAGGCTCTCTTCAAATGTTGGCTGGTAACTGGCAAGGATCCCATTGCCTGCGAGGCGCGACTGCCATTCCGCCTGCGGATTACCGCCACTGGAAAAGGACGCCAGCTGAGCCCAGTAGATCCCGTTTCCGACTGCGGGTGCGGCGGGCGGCGGTGTGGGGCGGGCCGCCGCCGGAGCAGCTCCCGGCGTTGACGATATGACGGGCACGTCCAAACGGGCGGGCGGCGGCGTTTCGATCGGCTCCGGCGACAGGGCGCCAAAACGCGGTTCCTCAGGAGCCTCCCCGGCGGGCGGTGTCAGTTGCACGGGCGCAGTGGGCGGAAGGTCCGAAGCGTCAGCCGGTGCACGCCCTTGCGGGTTGGGAACAAGGCTCGGCCCAAGACTGGCCCTGGTCTGAGCGCCCGGACCCGCCGTGGTCGGCCCCGTTGTCGGCTCAGCCGGAAAAGCCGCAGCTTGATTGCCTTCCGGCTTCACCCGGCCTTCAAGACCCATGGGTCCCTGCCGATCAACGCGGGTCTGCGTGCCCACAACGGGCACAGCAGCCGCAAACGTCGATGCTTCGCCACTGGAGGACGTTCCGACCGGTGCCGTTGACACAACGGGCACGCTTGGGCTTTGGAGTGACGGGCCCTGTCGCACGGGAACGGATGGTATCTGGGCAGCCGCCTGTAGGTTCGGGGCCGGATTCAGGTTCGGGGCCGTTGCGGGCGGCGGTTGTTGAGGGGCAGTGTTTGACGCAATCTGTGGTGCCGGTTGAGGGGGCACTGGCTCCTGCGGAGGTGCGGTCAGAACCGTGCCCTGCTCCACCCAATAACAGGCCTCACTCCCAAAACTGCTGATTTTTTGGGTCGTTACATTCCGGGGAACCTGGAGATTCTCGAGGGCCGCCCGACGATAGGTCAGGACACCATTGACGAAGCAGTGCCGGTTGCCCGGCTTGGACACCAGGTCGGCACCTTCGTTGGTCAGCGGAATCTCTTGGGCCAGGATCGGATGCACTGGAACCACAGCGGTTCCGATCACCCCCACAACGCACAGCGTGCCGGCCAAGATCGGGAAGCGGTCAGTGCCGCGATGGAATATCTTGATACGCATGTTCTGACATTTCACTGAAACTCGCGGGTGGGAATCACCAGGACATGACCAAGCGGCCATCTTCCACCTTATAGCTGCGCAAAGCATTTAGAAAACTTGAACCCAATAACGGCATGCCCAGATCGCTGTCGATGATGACGGCGGCGACATTATCCAGTTTCAGGTTACCGATACGGATCTCGGGCAAGACAAGATGGGCGGCTCCAACGCGACCATTTGCGGTGGCAAGAGGTACCGTATAAGTGAAATCACGTTGCCGGAGACCCAGATCATCCATGTGATCGCGGCCAAAGACGACAAATGTTGCACCCGTGTCAACGAGGAACGTGAATTCTGGCACACCGGGACGGCCGCGCGGGGGCCGAACCTTGGCACGCACCACGAAGTGGCCGTGGTGTTGCTCGGAGATTTCCAGGCTGCGAAAACCGACGGGCCTGGGCGCGACCGCGCTCTCGACCGCCGGTTTGGTGAGCAGATTGTCCGCCGCATCACCCGTCGTGAACCCACCGGCGGGTTTGGGTGCGGCAGGATCGGGTCCCGCCGCCTTTGACGAGAACGTGCCGGCAAAGAAACAAAGCACGCAGACCAGCATGAACTCTTTTGGACCAAATCCTTCCCGGAAGGCGCTGGTCGGTCGTCTCATGCCATCCGGATAACGCCTCATTGGACCTCTGGCTTCAGCTTTCGCGCCCCCCAGCGCGTTCCCCGTTGCCCGCCTCTTGGGTTTGAACCATTAGCCACTGATGCGCAGGTTCGTCAAACCGATCGCGATTTCCCGGAAGGCGTTTTGCAAGGATTCAGCATCGGGCGTGACAAAGGCATATGTCACATCCGGGTTTTCAGCATCCGCCGGCGTTGCACAGGCCGCCATGAGATCGGTGACCGTATTAATGGTCTCGCCTGTCTCCGGATTGGTGATCGTCCGCGTGTTCTGAACGGGGCCCAGAACGATCGTGTAGAGCAGAACCCCTTCGCTCTTGATCAGGCTGCAAACCTCAAGCGTTTTTTCATTCACCCTTGTTTCAATGTGATCTTTGCCCGGTGCACCCAACCGCTCTTGCGCCGCGTAGCCATAGGGCCCGAAATCGGAATCCAACAAGGCCGGTCCACCTCCCGCGCCGACCATCTGGTTCCGCCCATCCGTCAGGACGACAACAGCTTTCTGCCATTCCTCGTCGTCATAGGGCGCACCCCGCGTGAAAGGCTCCGTAGGGGAAAGAACACGCAACCCCCAGATCAAACCCTGCGCAACATTGGTCCCCGATCCGCCCCAGGGTGCGAGGTTTGAAACACGAATCAGGGTGGTCAACACATCATCGGTCAGATCCAGGATCGGATCCGCGCAGGAAGCGTTCGGACCGCGCGTTGGGCTTGGCACCTCGTCGACCTGGGCGACCGTGACAGTTTCGCCGCCCGACGGCAGATACCGTTGCCAATCGAATTTGGGATAGGCAGGGAAGCCTTCTCCGGTTGGCGTAGAGACCAGCACTTCATCAAACGGATCGTAGTTGTTCTGAAAGTTCCCAGTCGGCTCATCGGGATCACCCGTGGGCTCATCCGGGGGATTGACCGGCTCATCAGGCCAGAACCACGGCACCCAATAGGTATCCGCAACGGGGACGCCTGCTTCGGTGTCTCCAGGCGCCACGTCATTCGTATCCAAGGGCTCCGGCCGGGCCTCAACACATCCCTTCCAGCTCGCGTTCGAAATTCGATCAAACATGTCGAAAATGTTCCGCCTTGTGGTGGGGAAGCCGGCGAAATTCATGCCATGAAATTTTGCTTCGGCCCCAAGATCCATCCAACTGTTTTTGAAGGATGACCCGGCCCTGATGTTCACCGTGGTTACGAAGGGGACGAGGCCCATCCGCAGATAGGGCGGAAACATCTCGCCACCGGAAAGAATGCTTACCATGTCGACGGCCGCGGTCCGGAGCGCCGCGATCCGGCTAATGCCCGGGCTGGCATTGCCGCTCATTGACCCGGTGTTGTCGAGAACCATCACGACTTCAAGTCCCGTAATCTCCCGTGTGATCTCAACGCTTTCGCGCACGACCACGGATGAAAGAGACGTGAAATCGAGCTCCGTGCCGAGAATGTCGCTGACGGCGCTAATGAAGGGCGCGATCGGCTCCACGGACGCGGCGACCAATATCTGACCGTTCGGATAGCTTACCTCAACGACCGGCGGAGCCTTCACCCCCGCCAGCGAGAAATTGGCGTCAAAAAAAGCCTGGCTGTAAGCATCCAGAACCGCAGCTTCGGGACCCGTCGGATTGACGGTAGCCCCCGCCGCTTCCGGCAGCGTTGCCATCGCCAGCCCTGTCATAGACAACGCATTGTCCAGGCGGGCCCGCGTCGACACCAAATAGGTCACGTCGACGGCCAGCGCGATCATGATGATGATGACAGAAACGAGTACAGCGAGAGATGCGATGACGAAACCACGCTGGTCCCGCCGCAGATCGCGCAGGAAAAATATAATCTTTTTCAACGCCAAGCCCTCTTAAAGGCAATCCCCAGTTTGTGCATATCTCAATTGACCGCCTCCGGCAACCCCGTGTCACCTAACCAAACTGTCAACCTTGTTTCTGATTTTCCTTTCGAATCAATTGGTTACTGACAGGCACCTCCCAACGGGCAGACCATGCTATGGAATTTAAGGTTGGCCGCGCTGCTTTAAGGAACGGTTATTTGCGGCCGCCGGAAAACCAGGGCATTCAATGCGATGGCGCCCGCGCATAAATGCTTCCGTGGTAAGAGGTTGGCGGCCGGCCGGCGCCCGTGTATGAAAAGGACTTGCTTCACCTTTTGCGAGCCGGTGAGCGTTCGCGTTCGGAGACTCTCGAGCGGCGGACACGTTTAGCGGATCGCAGCGCGTATCGTAGGGGATAGGCCATGGGAAATGGTTCGGGATGCGCCGGGTCTCACGGCAAAAAGTCAATCATCAAACAGTCGATCATTCGGTCACGATCCGGCAGCAGTGTTGTTGAGGCGGCAATTCTTCTTTTTCCGGCACTTCTTCTACTGTCGGCCGTTTTCGAGCTCATGCTGATTCTCTCCGCCATGGCCCTTCTGCAATGGGGCACCGCCGACGCCGCCCTGCTTGTGCGCACGGGACAAGCTCAGGAAGACGGTCTCACGGTCGATAGTCTCAAAAGCACCATATGCGGCCGTGCAACCCTCCTGACCAATTGCGTGAACGATATCACCCTCGAAGTTCGATCACACGGCGACCCTGGCGAAGGCATCTCCGTCAATCTCGCGGAAATCCTCGCCGAACCACTCGGCGATTTTGGACAGCCCGACGGCGATGATGAAGACGATGCAGACGATGGAGATGACGGCGACGATGAAGACGACGGAGATGACAGCGACGATGGTGGCGGTGGGGGCGGAGACGACTCCGACGAGCCGACATTCGAACCTGGTGTCGCCGAAGACCTGGTGACCGTGCGCGTCGCTTATACCTGGGATATTGTCACACCGATTGTCTCGCCGTTCATTTCAAATGTGGGATCGAGTGGGTTCGTCTTCACGACAACCTTTGTGTTCCGGAATGAGCCTTTCGAGGATGGTGGGATCACATCATGAGCATCGGCAATTTCATTCGATCGCTTCTCAGGGATGAGCGTGGATCGCCGACAGTGGAATTCGCTCTGGCGGCGCCAATCCTCATCACGCTTCTCATCGGATCCGTCGAACTGGTTCGGATCACTCAGGCGGACATCAAAACGGATTCAGCTGCGATCACTCTCGCGGATCTGAGCACCCAATTTGAAGCCTTAAGCGCGGCGGAAATCACCACGATCTTTGATGTGGTGCGAGCCATCATGCATCCGTTGCCCGTTGATACGCTGGAACTCACCATTACCAGTATCGAGATCGACGGCGACGGCAACGCGTCGGTTGCCTGGAGTGAAGGGTCGCCGGCCAGCACGGAAAGATCGGTGGGCTCGTCCTTTTCGTTGCCTGCCGGCATTGTCGTCAATAATTCGTCGTTGATCCTGGCCGAGTTGCGTTACGAGCTTCAAACGCCGGGGGCGCTTATTTTGCCCAGCGTCTTCACTTTCGACCTGGAACGGCTTGCAAAACCACGTCGGACAAACGCAATCATCGGACCGGATGCCGGCTAGTTTTCAGTTTATCAGGAACAAGATTACATCGGATCTCGCCACGGGACCGTGATTGGAGTGACGTGTCCCTGAAAGGGCGCCCGCGTCAGGCGGAATACTGCGTGAATGCCTGCCGCCAGGACGAGAGCGGCACCGGCCTGATGAGCGGCACCGAGATGGAGCGGGACGACCGCCAGCAAAGTCCATATTCCTAAAACGATCTGCACGGAAACAGCGGCCAGCAGAATCATCACCGAGGCCCGCGCGCCGCCCGCGATGGGTCGAACCAGGGCGAGCCCCGCAAAAACGATGACCACCAGACCGACCGCATAAGCCAGCATCCGATGGGCGAATTGCACCGTCGTGATGTTCTCGAACAGATTGCGCCACCAGGGCGCCAGATCCCCCAGCCCCGCCGGGATGAACCGGTCATCCATCAACGGCCAGCTGTTATAGGTCATGCCCGCATCGAGACCCGCCACGAACCCGCCCATGAGGCATTGGAGATAGATCAAGGCGACGGCGACCATGGATGCGAGGCCAAGGCCCCGGCTTGCCTCCCGCGTGTCGCGGCTGACCCGTCCCTCGGGCCCGATCAGCAGGTCGCAAGCGACCCAAACAATGCAAGCGAAGATGAAAAAGGCCAGACCGAGATGGGCCACAAGGCGGTACTGGCTGACATCAACCCGGTCCACGAGACCACTTTGGACCATGTACCATCCCAAAGCGCCCTGAAGGCCGCCAAGCAGGAACAGACCCCAAAGGCGCAAGGCCAAGCCGCGATCGAGTTTGCGCGTAAGGTGGAAATAAAGCAGGCCAAGCGCGAAGGCGAGACCGATGACACGGCCGAGTAGCCGGTGGCCCCATTCCCAATAATAGATGGTCTTGAACTCAGCGAGGGACATGCCCCGATTGACGAGCTGATATTCCGGGATCTGCCGATATTTCTCAAACTCCGCTTCCCATGCTTCCGCGGAAAGGGGCGGCAATACACCGGTCACGGGACGCCATTCGGTAATCGAAAGGCCCGAATCGGTGAGACGTGTTGCCCCACCCACGACAATCATGGTCAGGAGAAGACCGGCCATGCCGATCAGCCACCAGCCCACTTGCCGGCGGGGCGCCATCGCGCGTCCGCGTGAGACGGGCAATTCAGCATCCGTAATCCCGTCCAAAACGCCCATGGCGTTCTATTCCTCCGATCAAACCCCACCGCTGGACATAGCGGGCCCCGGAACGCAGAGCAAGCACCCTGAGTCACCACGTCGCAAGGACTTGGGCCTTTCAAAGCAAGGCGCTAGGTTACAGCAGGTAGGGTATCGACAGTGGAGCGATGTGGCGAATGACCATGCGTCAGCGAAAACTGGTGGGCGGGATCGGCTTGATTGTGGGCCTGATCGCCTATGTTTTTGCCGTCTCCATTGCGGTGACCGAGTTCGTCTCGGACATCCTGTGGCTGGAGCTGCTCATTTATGCGGTGGCCGGCGTGGCCTGGGCCCTCCCGGTCCGCTTTCTCATTCTTTGGATGAACCGGCCGGATCCGGAATAGATCCCGGCCCCCAGAACGACCACAGGACGCCCCTAAATCCGAAATCGCGTCAGTGGGGCATCACTGGTCATGGCGCGGCAAGACCCTATGATGTATCTCAATCATCAAGACGCCATCCACAGGAGTGACCCATGGAAGCCATCTTGCCCATCGCCCTTTTCATTGTGCTGTTTCTGATCCTGAATCTCGTGGATTTCGGCCGGCTGGACTGACCCGCGTCTGGCGAGGCGCCTACAGGCAGCCCGAGGGCGTCATTCCGGGCTTGGGGTGATTGCGCAGGCGCGCAAGGCATCCTCGGTCGAGCCATTGGCTTGAAGCGCCTGATATGCTTGGAGATGGCGATCCGTGGCCAGAACATCGAGGCCCTGTGCCGCCAGTTCGGCATAAAGCGCCTCGTTCCCCGATTCCTCGACTTCCAGATCCAGAGTCCAGAAGACACCGTGAGAGACGGAAATCCCTTCAAGTCGGAGCCATGACGCCAGTTCCGGGTCAAAATCTTCCGTGCCGGTCCAGGCCAGAAGGTTGTTCGCCCTGGCGCCCGCGTCCTGCAACTGCTGCAGCGATCGGTAGCCATTGATGCCGGCCGATACCATGAGCGTGGGATCGATGCGGTGAACGGCGCCCGCGCCTTCCGCCGTATACACAATCAACACAACTCGGTCCTGGGCTTCAACGGCTTTGACCACGCCCATGACCGACTCGACCCTCGTGCCCGCCTTGATATCGAGCAGCAAGACACCCTTGCCCTTCATCCACTGCAAAGCCTCCACCAGGCTTGGCGGTGAAAAACGGGTCACGGCGCCTTCCGGATCGCGGAGCTTCAGCTTCCGGATCGTGGCCCAATCCGTATCGGCAACCGAGCCGGCGCCCGTGGTGGTGCGCTCCAGCGTTTCGTCATGCATGAGAATCAGCTGGCCGTCCTTGGTTGTGCGGATGTCGACCTCGATCAGCATAGGCGCCGCGCTTAGCGTGTGGGCGATGGTCTCCAAGGCGTTTTCCGGATAGCCCGGTCCCACGCCGCCACGATGGGCGCTGACCAAGGTGGTCTTGCCCCGCAGACAGGCGAACATCGGGGACAATCCACCGGGTTCGGGCGCATAGGCCAGTTTGGGCGTGCCGGTTGGCGGCACCACCTCCGAGGTGCAGGCAGCGACGCCAAACACCAGCGCGGCCGAAACCAGAAAGACCCAATATTTTGATGACCTGTTGCCCATTGTTCGCCCCATCCGACGCGATGCCTCTCGACGGCCTCAGAGCTAGCACAGCACGGCTACAGATGCGATGTGCCATGCGTGCGGCGGGAGGACCGATCAGAACGTGCGGGAAAGGGTCAGACCCGTGGTGACGAAATCCTCTTCCTGGCCAATCGTCGCCAGGGCGTCGATGCTGATGGTGGTCTGACCCACGTAGAAGATCAGTCCGGCGCCCACATCAGCCCAGGCAACGGCGTCGGAGGAATCGGACGAGACCGGGGCGATCGCCCCCCGGCGCCCAAAACCCGTGCGCAAGGTCGCCGCCTCGTTTTGCGCCACATTCCCCGAGCCCGCCCCGTAGACGGTCACATGCTGATTGAGGTCGTAAGCGAGGCTCGCCCCCAAGGCGCCTGACGCACCCGATGCGGTGTCTTCCGTATCGATATCAATGGCCCCGATGGCGTCGAAGACACTTTCCGCAGAGGTGACATTGGTGGAGACCGAGCGGCTCCAGCCCACGGTGGCCGTGGGTGTGAACCGGGTCGTTTCGCCATAGGTCCGGGCAACGCCGACGCCGAAACCGAAAAATTCCGTATCCCCGTCGAGGGTCGGCTCCCCCTCCAAGAGGGGATCAATCACTGTCTCCGTAATGACGGCATCGAAACGTTCCAGTCCGTAGTCCCCGGACACCGTGACGTAGTAGGGACCGAAGGACCGGGTCACCCAGGCCGCAAGGGAAAGGGACAGATCCGATTCCACATCAACAGTGTCCGGAAAGCCCAGATCCCTTTCGGACGTGGCAACCGCCGCGCCGACGCTCCACAGGCCCTGGCTGCGTTCCAGGGAGACGGCGGCGCCCAGCGCATCCGTCCCCGTTCCCGCATTGTTGAACTCATCCCTGTTCTCGATGCCCTGAACGGCATTCAGTCCAAGGGACAAGGTCCAGTTTGGCGCCAGATCATCCGTCTGCCCATAAACCGGCAGTGATGCGAGGGACGCGACACCCAAAATCCATCCGACAATCCAAATTCGGACAATCCCGTTTTTCATCGCGTCCCCCCTCTTTTTAGGTTTCCGATGCGCGTTCCTGCGCGGCAGGCTTACTGGGCAGCAGGCTTACTGGGCAGCAGGCTCGCCCGCATTGTTGGGCAGATTGGCGCGGGCGGCCTCGATTTCCGCCGCATCGACAAAACCGTCCTGGTTGGTGTCGGCCTGTGTGAAAAATGGCGTCGGTCCGTTGACGAATTCATCCTTCGTCACTTGTCCGTCTCCGTCCGCGTCCATTTGCTCGCGCAGGCCTTCGAGCCGCCGCTTGGCTGCTTCAAGGCGCGGGCGGTCATCGCTGGTCAAGACGCCGTCACCATTGCGGTCGAGACGGCCGAACATGGTATCGCGGGCCGCGCGCAGTTCCTCGACGCTGACCCGCCCGTCACCGTCCGCATCGGCCCGCAACAGAAGATCCGCCGGATTGCCCGTACGCTGGGCTTCCGCCGGTGAAACGGCCACGACCGCGAGAAGACCCGCGGGCACCATCCATGAAAAACGCATGATCAGTTCCTGTGTTGATGGAAACAAAAGGGGAAAGCGGGCCCCGGTTTCCGGGGTCCGCTTCTATTTGATGTCGCCGCTTACCGTGTCGGGCAGGCGACGACCGCGCCGGAAGCGTCCGTACACGTCACGGTCCGGGAACCGCCCTCGCCCCTCGTGCCGGTGGTCAGCACATTGACCGATCCGTTCTCATTGGTTGACGTCGCATTCCGGGTGAAACTGCCGTCCTGCGCCGTTGTGTGGGAGTTGAACGAGCCGTTCTCGTTCGAGGCCGAAACGTTGCGATCGAAGGCCCCGTCCCTGGCCGTGGTATTGGAATTGAACGCTCCCGTATCGCTGGCGGCGGAGACGTCCCGGCGGAATCCATTTTCCGAATCGGCCGTGGTCCGGGCATCGAAGGTCCCCCGCTCGCCCGCCGCTGTCGTGGTGCGTTCGCCCGCGAAGGTGCCATCCGCATTGCGCGTGAAGCTGCCATCGGTCGACCCTTCACCGGTCTGGGTCACGACGCGGCCCCCTGACTGGCGCGAGGCGGAACCGTCCGAATTGACCGTCGTCCTTGCCCCCCGGCAACCGGCGGCGTTGGCGTTGGCCGCGCAGCCACCACGGCGGGCCGTGCCATTGCCCTGACCATCCGTGTCCACCCGGCGGCCGCGAACGAACCCGCCATTCTGACCGCGGGCACCGCGCGCGGCACCGGCGGTCACACCGCCGGCCTGATTGGCTTTGGCGCCCCGGGCCTTGAAACGGCCTTGGGCGTCGGCAGGCTCCGGCATCAAGATGAGCGCGGCAGCCGCCGCGGCAACAAGAGCTCCTATTTTCATCTTCTGCTCCTCATGACAGACCATGTTTGCCGGCCAAGTGTTGAGGTCCGTGTGAGCCGGCGACGAAAGCACCCTAGGGACCCCACATTGCCCGCGAATAAGGCTTGTGTTGCGCGAACCCCCGGTTCCGGCAAAGCCTGTTACAAACGGTTACAATGGCTAAATCTCGGGCAATAAAGGCGTGCTAGCGTCCCGCCATGTCAGACATTTCTGCAGCCCCTTCCATCGGCCCGCTCGTGGCGATCGTGGAAGACGATGAAGAGATCCGAACCCTGGCCGGGGATTATCTCCGCCGGGAGGGGTTCGATGTGGCAGCTTGCGCCGACGGCATGGCCCTTGACGGGCTCATGGAAACGCGGACACCGGATCTGGTGATTTTGGATCTGATGATGCCGGGCGAAGATGGCTTGTCCATCTGCAGACGGCTGAGCGCCCATACGGACATTCCCGTCATCATTCTCTCGGCCAAGGGCGAGGACATCGACCGGATCATCGGCTTGGAGGTGGGTGCGGATGACTATGTGCCCAAGCCTTTCAATCCGCGCGAACTGTGCGCACGGGTGCGGGCGGTGTTGCGGCGGCGGGCCCCCGTGGAAAGCGATGCGGTGCCGACCCACGGGACGGGCGAAGTCTATCGTTTCGAGAATTGGCGTCTGGATGTGGAGGGACGATCCCTCACCGATCCCGAGGGGGCGCTCGTGGTCCTGTCGAGCGGGGAGTTTGCGCTGCTCGTCGCTTTTGCCCGCCATCCCCGCCGGACCCTGAGCCGGGATCAGCTCCTGGACTGGACCCGGGGTGCAGATGCCGCGCCGGTCGACCGGGCGATCGATGTTCAGCTTTCCCGCCTGCGCCGCAAGCTCCGGGATAATCCGCGCACGCCCCGCTTGATCAAAACTGTCCGGGGGGACGGCTATATGTTTGCCGCCGAGGTACAACGGGAACGACAGCCATGATGGGAACGGGCCTGCGGGTGGCGACGGTCGCCTTGATCATTCTGATCGCCCTTCAATTATTGGTGGCCGCCTCGACGGCCATTGTCCGGGGACGGGATTTCGGCCGGCTTTCCCGCCCCGCCCTTGTCACCCAGACGCAGGCGACCGTGGCGATCCTGGACCGCGCCAAGCCAGAGAACCGGCCATTCGTGCTCAAGGCGGTCAATTCGCCCTTCATTCATTTTTCGCTGCTGGAGGAATTCCCCGACAGCCCCCTGGCAGGGCCGCCCTTGCCCGTTTTCGTGCCGGCCATCAACACGTTCCGGCGGGCCTTTCCGGGAGGGCGGGAATTCCGCATCTATCGCCGCATGCCCCAGTCCTGGAGCGAACGGCTTTTCCAGCGCCGGGGGACCGTGCGCACCATGCTGGACCGCTTCATCATTGTTGTGCGCCTGTCGGACGGCTCGGCGGTAGCGGTCGAACCGAGCGCGACCTATCGCAAACACATGGTGATGAACATCTTGGCGGCGATATCCGCCATCATCGGCTTGATCTGTCTGGGTCTTCTGCTGTGGACGGGCTATGCGACGACACGACCCCTCGCCCGCATGGCCGATGCGGCGGATGACTTCGCGCGCGATCTCAACGCACCGCCAATGCCGGAAGAAGGGCCGAAAGCGGTGCGCAACCTGGCCCGCGCCTTCAACCGCATGCAGCTCAAGATCCAGCGGCTCGTCACCGAACGGACGACCACCCTGGCCGCTGTCGCCCATGATTTCCGCACCTATCTTACCCGCCTGCGCCTGCGGGCCGAGTTCATTCCGGATCCGGTGCAGCAGGAAAAGGCCATTCATGATCTCGATGAAATGGCCGCCCTCGTGGACGACACCCTGCTCTTTGCCCGGGACGATGCGGGGCCCATGTCGGCAGATCCGGTTGTCTTCTCCAAGCTGATGGCAGAGCTGGTCGCGAGCCAACGGGACCTCGACCACAATGTGACCCTGACGGTCACGCCGGAGGCCCGTGGCGGAGAGGTGGCGGCCCACCCGACATCCCTCAAACGGGCCTTGGGCAACCTGATCGACAATGCGGTGCGCTACGGCAATGAGGCCATCTGTACCCTGACGCGGGAGGGCGATCTTCTGTGCATGCTCATTCGCGACCGGGGTCCGGGCGTTCCCGATGAACAGATCAGCCGTTTGACCGATCCATTCTTCCGCATCGAAAGTTCCCGGTCCCGGGGGACAGGCGGCGCGGGTCTGGGCCTTGCCATCACGCGGCGTCTCATCGAAGGCGCGGGCGGCACGCTCAATCTACGCAACCATCCGGACGGGGGCCTGGAAGCGCGGGTCTGCCTGCCTGTGCTGAAAGAGGACCCGGTTCAAACGGCATAAGCTCCGGGAAAGGACCTTTCCCGGAGCACACTTTATCTGACCTTTGATGGATCAGTTAAACGGAATGCCGATGCTGCCCATGATCTGGTGACCGCGGAAGTCACTGTTGTCTCCGTCCGCATCATCCGTGTTGACATTGACGTAGCGGTAGTTGATGCCGAAAAACGCGTCGCCCAAGGGGCCGTCATAGAAATCGGGGGCGTTGAAATTGACACCCCCGCCGACCTGCCATGCCAGGCCGGATTGATCCTCGCCGTCGACACCGATCCGTCCCAGACCGACACCGCCACCCACATAGGGCACCACCGCATCCGACAAGGGTAGATCGATCCAACCATTGCCGAAAAAGCCGAGAACATTAAAGTCCACGCCACTCACATCCACCTCGGACAGACGAACGGACACTTCGCCTTCCGTGCGAAACGCGCCCGGCAAGCCCAGGGGCTTGGCAAAGGCGTAGCCAAGGGCGCCCCCGGCCGCGATCCCTGTGTTGGCGTCTAGTTCAATACCAGCGTCTTCAACTTCGCTTCCCACATGGGCACCGACAAAACCCTGGACATAGGCCTGGTTTTCCAGCGCCCCGGATCCCGCCCATGCAAGGGAAAACCCAAACAGGAGCGACGCCACAGTCGTACTTCCGAATGTCAGGAGATGGCTCATTTGTTTCTCCGTTTTCGTATGATCTCATTTCTTGAACGGTGAAGTCACGATTCCCCTTCAACCAAATGCCTGTGTACGCCCTTTTTATTGCCCGCGCACGGGAAATATTGGACATATCCTTGAGGGGAAACGGGAAATACACGCAAATGTGTATCAATCGGCCCGGTATGATGTCCTGATCAGGACGATTACTCCGTGGTCCCGATAACGCCGGCTTCGGCCCACTCATTGAGCTGCGGATCATCCACATCCAGAAGTTCAGTGAGGACCGCGCGCGTGTGCTCTCCCACCCGCGGCGGTTTCATGAAAATATCTTCATGTGTTTCCGACAGCTTGATGGGATTGCCGGGCTGTTCGACCGTGCTGCCATCCGGGAGCGGCACCTCCACTTTCATGGCGCGCGCCAGGGTCTGGGGATCGGCGAAGGCATGGGCGATGTCGTTCACGGGCGCACACGGAACACGGGCGGCCTCGAACACGCTGAGCCAGTGCTCACAACTCTCCTTGTCCAGCGCCTTTTGCAGGTGTTCCTCGAGCGCGGATTTATGGGCGAGCCGACCCGGCTGCGTGACATAGGCGGGATCGGCCAGCGCCGGCTCCTTGACGATGTCGACGACCCGCGCCCAGATTTCGTCGGTCAGGACCGCGAGGATCAGATAGCGTGTCCTGGTGCGGAAGGTATTGTAGGGGACATGGACGAAATGGCCGTTGCCGACCCGCGCGGGCCCTTTTCCCGACATGAGCTGCATGGTGGCCATGTAGTTCAGGAGCGACAACTGCCCGTCCATCATGGAAATGTCCACATGCTGGCCCCGGCCAGTCGTCTGGCGCGCCTGGAGCGCCGTCAGGATACCAATCACCGCGAAGAGACCGCCGCCGAGGTCGCCGATGGGAATACCGGAGCGCAAGGGCTCCCCGTCGGGATAGCCCGTGACCGACATGCCGCCGCCCATGCCCTGGGCCACAAGGTCGAAGGCAACGCGGTTCTTGCCCGGCCCCGTCTCCCCGAAGCCGGTCAGGGAACAGGTGATCAGCCTGGGATTGATCGCCGACAGACGATCATGGTCGATGCCCAGGCGCTCGGGCACCCCGGCCGCGAAGTTGTTCAGCACCACATCGGCATGGCGGGCCAGATCATGGAACAGGGCGAGCCCCCGCTCATCCTTCAGATTGAGGGCCACGGATTGCTTGTTGCGGTTCAGGGTCAGGAAATAGGCGCCCATGCCGGCGCGCGAATGCTCCGGCACATTTTCCAGAAGCCGGCGCGTCCCCTCGCCCTTGCCCGGCGGCTCGACCTTGATCACCCGCGCGCCCATATCGGCGAGCAACATGCCCGCATAGGGACCGGACAACATATGGGTGAGGTCCAGGATGGTCAGTCCTTCAAGCGCGCGCATGGGTCACACCGGTGTGGTTTGCGACGAGGGCGGAAAGATGCCGGCTTTCGACACCATGGCGGGCGTGGGACGGCCCAGCACGCCATCGAGCCAATGGCTGATCTCGATCAGCCGGGGCAGGTCAAGGCCGGTTTCATAGCCGCACGCATGGAGCATATGGACAAGATCCTCCGTGGGCACATTGCCCGTGGCCTTGGGCGCGAAGGGGCAGCCGCCGATCCCGCCCAGGCTGGAATCGAAGCGCCGGATCCCGGCCTCGAGCGCCGCATAGACATTCGCGAGGCCCGTGTTGCGGGTGTTGTGGAAATGACAACGCAGCGCCATGCGCGGCACGGCTTCCTGCACCGCGCCCACAAGGTCGCGCACCTGGGTCGGCACGGCGGCGCCGATCGTATCCGCAAGGGTGAGTTCCGTGGGCCCTGCGTCGGCAAGGCGGGTCGCAATGTCGACCACGCGTTCCGCCGGCACGATGCCTTCATAGGGACAGCCGAAGGCCGTGGAGATGAACACCACCGTCCGCAAGCCGGCGTCCCGTGCATCCCGGACCACGTCACAGGCCATGGCGACGCTTTCCAGGGCGGTCTGTTTCTGATTGGCGATGCCGAACGCGTCACTGGCGACCGCGACTACGCCAATTTCGGGGATGCCCGACGCCTTCGCCCGCTCCAGACCCCGCGCATTCAGGACCAGTCCCGAATATATCGCGCGATCCGTGGGCGGCAGGCCGGCGATCACGGCCTCGCCATCGGCCATGCGGGGCACGCGTTTGGGATTGACGAAACTCGCGACCTCGATGCGGGAGACGCCCGCCTCGACACAGCGCCTGATGAAGGCGATCTTGTCGGCCGTGGAGACCTCGACCGCCTCGTTCTGAAGGCCGTCCCGTGGACCCACTTCCAGGATCTCCACGAAACGATCATCCCCTGTCATGGTCACCTCCGGCGTTTCCCTGTGTCCTAAAGCTTTGTCCCCAGTGATAACGCGCGACCCCGCGTCAGGCCAGCTTGCCCGGCTCCGCTGCCGCCGATAGGCTCTTTCTCAACAAAGAGGCAGTCGCCGGGAGGAGAGTTGGCATGCGCAAGTCCTTCATTCAGGTCGCCAAGGGCCGTTACCCCCGCCAGGCCCATGCGGATCTCGACGGGCTCAAGGATGACGAAATCAGCCGGTTGGGCTTTGACGGACGTTCGGCCCAGCTGTTCCGGCGTCACGATCCTACCCAGGTTCGCGCCACCGGTTCCTTGCGCAACCGGACGGCGTTCTCAGACAAGCTGACGCCCAGCGACTTGGAAGACCCGCGCGGCGAGCCCCTGCTCCTGCTGCACAATCAGGATTGCCGCATCTATCTGAGCCGCCGGCGTGAGATGCCGCCCTTTTTCGAGCGCAATGTGAACGGGGACCTCCTGTTCTTTGTCCATAAGGGCACCGGGGTCTTCGAGACGGAATTCGGCCCCTTGCGCTACCGGCCCGGCGATTATGTCGGCATTCCGAAATCCGCGAATTATCGTCTTCGTCCGGACACTCAGGACAATCTGTTCTTCATTATCCAGACGAATGGCAATATGGAGTTTCCTGATTTCGGCGTGTTCGGACGTCAGGCGCCCCTCGACGTGACCCTGATCGAGATTCCCGATCCCCAGGTCCTGGATGATCCGGACCATGGGGAATGGGAAATCCGCGTCACCCATGGGGAGGAAACCTCCTCCTTCTTCCAGGACTTCCACCCTTGCGATGTGGAAGGATGGAAGGGCGATCTGTTTCCTTTCCGGTTCAACATGGAGGACTGGAACCCGGTCCTGTCCGACGGCGTCCACCTGCCCCCGCCGGTGCACATGTTCATGCAGGCCGAAGGCGTGGTCATGGTGCATTTCCTGCCCCGCCGGGCGGAGTCGCGCAAAGGCGCGGAACGGGTGCCCTGGTATCATCGCAATGCGGATTATGACGAGGTGACGTTCGTCCATGGCGGCACGTTTTTCGGCGCGCCCATGCCGGCCGGTCTCATCATGCACACCCCGCAAGGGCTCCATCACGGGGTGCCGGAGCCGGTGCGGGAACATGTGCGGGCCAATTGGCAGGAGAACGAACGGGTCGAATGGCAGATCTATGCCATCGATGTGGCCAAGCCCCTGACGCCGACGGATGCCCTGACCGCTTTCGACAAATAACCACTGACAACAGACTCGGGGAAAACCATGAGCCGTCACGAAATCATCCGCGAACCCTACGGCATCCTGTTTCAGGAACAGGCGGCCTTCAAAGACGTCTATGGCGGCGAGACCGGCTTCGTCTTTCTGGAATGTCTCCGCATACGGCCCAAGGATCGGGATTCGAAGTCGGTCATCGTCTTCTCCCATCCCACCGGGCGCGGCGCCTGGCTGCCCATCTGCACCGCGCTCGCCCATGCGGGTTTCCATGTCGTCTTTGTCGGGACCCGGTACGCCGGCAGCGACCACGCCCTGACCATGGAAAAATGCGTGGTCGATCTGGGCCAGGGCATTGCCGACATGAAAAAGCGGTTCGGCTATGAGCGGGTAATCCTGGGCGGCTGGAGCGGCGGCGGCTCCCTGTCCCTTTATTATCAGGAGCAGTCCCTCAATCCCTCCGTGACCGCCACGCCCGCCGGCGATCCGCCCGATCTGACCAAGGAAACGCTACCGCCCGCCGATGCGGTCATGTTGCTTGCCGCCCATGTCAGCCGCGCCGTCACGCTGACCGAATGGATCGATCCGGCGATCGGGAATGAAAATGATCCGTTCACACGGGATCCAGCGCTTGATCTCTACAGCCCTGGCGGGGTCAAGCCACCCTATACGGAGGATTTCCTCGCGACCTATCGGGAGGCGCAGGTCACGCGCAACCGGCGCATCACGACCTGGGTCGAAAACATGTTGGCGGAACGCCAGGCCGCCGAAGGTCCGGGCGCTGAATTCGGGTTCGTGGTGCATGGCACCATGGCCGATCCGCGCTGGCTCGACCCGGCGGTCGATCCCAATGACCGGGTCCCCGGCACCTGTTATCTGGGTGATCCGAAAGTGGTCAATATGGGCCCCGTGGGCCTTGCCCGTTTCACGACCCTGCGCTCCTGGCTGTCCCAATGGAGCTATGACCGGTCCGGGGCCAATGGTCTCGTGAATGCCGCCCATGTGGGCGTGCCGGTCCTTGTCGTCTCCAACACGGCCGACAATGCCTGCACGCCGAGCCACGCCACGCGTCTTTATGACGCCGTGGGGCACCCGGACAAGAGTTTCGTCGAAGTCCAGGGCGCCACCCATTACTATGCGGGCCAACCGAACCATTTGGGCCAGTGCGTGGCCACCTGCGCCGACTGGCTTCACCGCCGGAACCTGGAGTCGATCACCGTGCCCGGCAGCCTGCTATCGGGCTGACGGGCCTGGACGTCCTTGGGGGGATCAAATCGTGGAGCCGCACCATGCCTTCCTCCGAAGAGCTTAGAGCCCAGGCTGAATCCGCCATCGATGCCATGCTGGCCAAACCGGGTTTCGAGGATCTGGGCCCCGACCGCGCCAGCCTTATCGACACGCTCTACACCTATCTGCGCGTCAAGGACAGCTATTGGCCCTGGGATTGGTGGACGGCCAACCGGCTTCTCGAAACCCTGCGCGACGCCTTCGGCCAGACCACCTTCGCCAAGCCGCCAACGGCCCCACCCCCGCTGGCCGAAAGTACCGACCCCGGCGAGCCCCTGAGCGATGACTATGTGGAAGCCGTCGCGGCCCTGACCATCGACGTCATCGTCCTCGTCTCCACCATCCTGCCGGCGGGCCGCATCCGACGGGGCACGATCACGGCGGCCGTGGACGATCTCCATGAACTCATTCGGGCAAACCCCGGGACCTTCCGCGCCTTCGCCCAACGGCTCGTCAGCCTACGCCGCATCGACCTGTCGAATCCAAGCGTGGCGACGGCGGAGGAAATCTACGACATCCTGTCCACGGCCCTGTCCGAACTGAACAGTGAAATCGGTCTGCAACGCATCCTGGGCGTGATCTTCACCTCCCTCAGCCCGGGCGAAATCGCCGAGATCGCCGGATATATGCTCCTGTCTGCTGCTTTACGTCTGATCCCCTGGTTGGGCGTTGTGCGTTATACGGTCAGTGTGGGTGACGCGGTGCGTCGGGTGCTCCAGAGGCTCGCCGAAGTCGAAGCCCTGCAGAATGGACCATGAATGATCCGGAGACCACTCTTGAGAACCAAACCGAAAGGATGAGGGAAGCGTTCGAAACCATGCTGGCTGGCGGGCACCCGAACTCCCTTGGCCGGACCCTTGAGGTCGTGGATCAGGCCCTGGGTGACCCGGACCGTTTTGCCGAACTCTTCGCCTGCTATCAAAGCGATGACCCGGTGATCCGCTTACGGACATCCAGCGCCTTGAAGCGTGTCGAAGACGAACGCCATGACCTGCTGGTACCGTATATCGATCGCCTGATCGAGGAAATCGGCGCCCTTGATCAGGCATCGGCCCAATGGACCTTGGCACAGCTTTTTGACCGACTGTCGCCGGACATGGACGAACGACAAAGGAGCGCCGCGCTTGGGATCATGAAACGGAATCTGTCCGCCCATGGGGACTGGATCGTCCTGAACACGACGATGGAAACCCTGTCATCCTGGGCACAAACCGATATCCGCCTGCGGACATGGCTGAAACCGCATCTGGACCGTCTTGCGACGGACAGCCGCAAATCCGTAGCCGGAAGGGCCAGGAAGAAACTCCAGGCCCTCGATCTTTGAGGAGACCGATCTTTTGGGAGGTAGTGTGATGATCAAGACGAACTCAAACCATTTCGCATGGAGAAGGGGCCTCGTTCTGGGGACCGTTCTTCTGATCACGACGAGCCCGATGGTTGCCGCGCAAGGTCCGGAACGGATCGAACGGGGCAATATCGTTACCGAGAACGTGCCGGACGTGCCCGACGCCCCGCGCGAGCGCCTGCGCCAGTACCAGAATATCCGCCCGGCAAGCTTCGTGGATTGGAGCCAGGACGGAGAGAACCTTTTGATCAGCACCCGTTTTGGCGAGACGAGCCAGTTCCATCTGGTTGAACAGCCCCTGGGCGCCCGGCAGCAGCTCACCTTTTACGACGAGCCCGCCCGAGGCGGCGACTGGGCGCCGGAAGGAGGGCCAAACGGCTTCCTGTTCACCAAGGATGTGGGCGGTGCGGAAGTTTTCCGTCTCCACTATTTCGATATGGATACGGGTGCCGTCCGCATCTTGAGCAGCGAAGGGGCACGGGTCGAGGCCTATAGCTGGTCCGATGACGGATCCATGATCATGTGGAACGAGACCACGACGGACTCCCCCGTCCGGCGCACCTTCATGGCGTCCAGTACGGCCACGGACAAGCCGGAACAAGTGTTCGAGGGTGAAGGCTATTGGCTGCCCGCCGGCCTGTCTCCGGACAACAAGCAGCTTCTCCTGTTCAACTATGTCTCGCGCAATGAGTCGACGATCCATCTGCTCGATCTCAAGAGTAAGGAAAGCACCCAGATCAATCCGAGCAATGAAAAAATCGCCTATGGCAGTGTGTTTTTCTCGGGCGATGGCAAGGCGCTCTATTATGTCGCCGACGAAGGATCGGAATTCCAGCAGCTCACACGCTATGAGCTCGGCTCGAACAAGAAAACCGTTCTGACCGGGGATATTCCGTGGGATGTTCAAGGCGCCTCCCTGTCACCGGATGGCAAGCTTCTGGTCTTCACGACCAATGAAGGGGGCCTCTCCAAACTCCATATCCGCGAGCCCGCCACGAATACGCCGGTCCCCGCCCCGGACTTGCCGCCCGGCCTTGTTGTTGGCGTCGGGTTCAGCCCGGACAGCCAGAAGATCGGCTTCACCCTGAACAGTGCCTCAGCGCCCTCCGATACCTATGTCTATGACCTGACGTCCAAGGCCCTCACGCGCTGGACCAAAGGCGAAGTGGGTGGTCTCGATACGGATGGATTTGTCAACCCGACACTGGTGCGCTTCCCGACCTTTGATGAAGTCGATGGCAAGGCGCGGGAAATTCCGGCCTTCCTGTTCAAGCCCCAAGAGGCGGAAGGGGCCGTCCCCGTTCTGATCAGCATTCATGGCGGGCCTGAGGGGCAATACCGCCCGAGCTTCAATGCCTTTTTCCAGTATTTGACCAATGAACTGGGCATTGCCGTTCTGGCGCCGAATGTGCGGGGCTCGGCCGGGTATGGGAAAAGCTATCTTCAGCTTGACAATGGCTTCAAGCGGGAGGACTCGGTCAAGGATATCGGTGCGGCCCTCGACTGGATCGCCACGCGGGATGATCTTGACCAGGACAAGGTGATCGTCTTTGGCGGCTCCTATGGCGGCTATATGGTGCTTGCCTCCATGGTCAACTACAATGACCGCTTGGCGGGCGGTGTCGACATTGTCGGCATCTCCAATTTTGTGACTTTCCTCGAGAACACGAGCCCCTATCGCCAGGATCTTCGGCGCAGCGAATATGGTGATGAGCGGGATCCGGAAATGCGTGCCCATCTGGAGAAGATCTCGCCCCTGAACAATGTGGACAAGATCCGCAAGCCCCTGTTCATCATTCAGGGCCTGAATGATCCGCGCGTACCCGTTACCGAATCCGAACAGATGCTCGACGCCGTGCGCGCCAATGGCGGCAAGGTCTGGTATCTCCTGGCGAAGGATGAGGGCCACGGGTTCCGGAAGAAATCGAACCGGGACTATCTGCTCGAAACGACGGTCCTGTTCCTCGAAGACGTCCTGGACCTGAAGTAATCGGTCTGTCTCAGGATCCGATGAAGGGGTCGGCTTCTGCCGGCCCCTCTTCTCTTTTCCCACCTTACTGTTGTGACGACGGGGGGGCGTCCCGGCTCACAGGCTCAGGCGGGGCAGACGAGGGCGGGGCGGACAATGTCCGAGGCCACTCCTTGACATGGAGATCCTGTTGCGGGAACGGGATCTCGATGTCCGCTTCCCGGAACTTCTCGATAATGGCAAAGCGCAAGGCACTCCGCGTGCCGAGCGCATTGTCATTGTCCCGCACATAGGCGCGCAGCTCGAAATCGAGTGAGCTGCTCCCGAAGTCCGCGAAATAGACAAAGGGCTTTGGCCAGGTCACGATGTTGTCGTTTTCACTGGCGCATTCCAGCAAAACCCGTTCCACCTTTCGCACGTCTGCGCTGTAGGACACCCCGACCGCAATGGTCAGACGGGCGAGCTTGTCCCGATGGCTCCAGTTTGAAACGGAGGAGGAAATGATCTCCGCATTGGGAATGATGATCGACTGACGCTCAAAAGTCTCGATCTCGGTGGCCCGTACACTGATGCGCTTGACAATCCCCTCGCCCACACTCGTCACGATCCAATCCCCCACCTTGATGGGACGCTCGAACAGCAAGATCAGCCCGGAGACGAAATTGTTGACAATGCTCTGGAGCCCAAAACCGATACCGACAGAAAGTGCACCGGCGATGATCGCCAGGTTCGACAGATCAAAGCCTGCGGCGCTGACGGCCAGCAGGAAGGCCAGCAGAAACCCGAAATAGCCCACCAGGGTCTTCAGGGAATTGCGGGCCCCGAAATTAAGATGGGTCTTGGGGAAAATGCGTTTTTCCAGCGTCTGCTGGATGAAGCGGGTCAGGACCAGACCGATCGCGAACAGAACGATGGCGGACAAAAAATCGCTGAAGGAAATCGTCACCGGGCCGATCTTGACGCCTTCGAGCGCCTGCAATGCAAGGGCGCGAATGTCAGCCCAGGCCGCGCCGAGCACAAGCAGCGCCAAGGGGATCAGGATGACCGCCAGCACCGTGTCGATGGCAAGGCCCACCCAGAACCCCAGAAAGGACTCGGCTTTCTCCGCCTCTTCCCCTGCGCCTTGTCGCCGACGCCACTCCTGGGACTGGTCGATGACCCGCTGGGCAAGGCTCTGGCAGAAGCCACGCAGCAGATAGAACAACAAGAGAAGGGCCGCCAGATAGACGCCCTTTTCCACCATGTAGCGCGCCAAAGCCGCATAGCCGAGGAGGGCCGCGGCCACGATGACGGCGGCAAAAACCAGAATGCTGAGACGCAGTCTCTCATGCCATTGGGGCGCAGGCGGATTTTCCTCGCCCTTGGCACGCTCCGGAGCCTGCCAGAGCCCGCGATAGGACAAGGGCAGCACGACAAGCGCGACCGCCACCGAGAGAATGAAACTTTGGGCCACGGCGAGGTCCAACCCCGCCTCCAGGGCATCGGCGCCCTTTCGCACCACAAGGTCGGCGGAAACAAGAATGAGGCACGCGGTCAGCGCCCACGATAGCCCCCGCGCCTGCCCATCCGTCAGGGAAAGGGGTCGCAAATGGGGTGTTTTCGGAGCAAAAACAGCCTTTGCGAGACCATGTCCAATAAAAGTGACGAAAACGGCGAGCACAAGAGAATCGGCGATGGGACGTGTCTCGACCGTCACCAGATTCTGGAACTCGGCCACGGCAAACAGCACAAGAAGACCCACGGTGATCGCGCCCGCCCGGTTGAAGAACCGCGCCAGGGCAATGCCGAACAGCCAGGCGGGCTCATCGGAATGGCCTCCCAGGAGGCGTGAAAGATGGGCGCTGATCATCAAGCGCACCGGCCAGGCCAGAACGACGACGAACAGCACGCCGCCGATCAGTGTGGCGAGGGCGAGATTGGGGCGGCCCGCCTGCTCCTGGACGCTGAACCATGTCTTCGCCGCGTCCACGGTCTGGACCAGGCCTTCCCTGAAACCGTTGGCCGCGCCTTGCCAGACGGCGGGGGACAGGGGCCAGGGGCCACGTTCAAGAATGTGATCGAGGAAGCGGGCACGGGACAGGGCCGCAAGGCGCTTGTCCAGCAACAGAATCTGAGCATCAAGCACATTGACCCGCCGCTCAAGCCCGGCGAGACGGGCCAGCCGCTCCTCCAGGTCCTTGCGTTCCGCCGCGATATCGTCGGGTTCCGGGTCTTCCCCCTCCGCCGGCGCAGGCCCCAAAGCGCCGAGAGACGCCTGTTTGGTTTCCTTGAGGGGGATGATGGCCTGCATCAGAGCCCCTAGACGGCGATCGATATCGTTCAGCTCGTCGCGCATGGCGGTGATGCTGAGTTCTTCCGGATCCGCGGCCTCAATACTCTCTTTCAGGGCCTCAAACTCGGCATTGATGGCGTCGAGCGCCTCCTCGATACCCTTGGAGTCGAGCATCAGCTCGAACTGGGCCCCGGCGGGAGGGGAGAGGCCCAGGACGACGAACATCAAAGCAAGGGAAACGATGCGACGGAGCATGATCACGGTCGTGACTTCTCTGTGAAAGACGAACCCATTGAAAGAGTAACGCAACCCCCTGGGCGACCGGTCGCGGTTCAAGACAACCGGGCGCCCGCCATGGCGCGATATGCACGGACAAAACTGCGGCGGCAATAAGGGGCCATGAGCGTTTCATCCCTGCCCTTAACGGACCGTATGCGGCTAGAATATCGCATGTATTGCAGCATGGGTTTGCTTTCGTGATGCGGTGTTGGGTCGGATTGGCGGTGATCGGGCTTGCATTTCCCATGACCACGCCATTGGCGGCCCTGCCCCATGAGAGCGCGTCCGGGGAAACCATGACGGTGATGGGCAGCGCGGGCGTGCCCACGCCTCCCCCCGGCAGTGTGTTTTCTCTCGATCCGGACGATCTGACGCTGCAGGATCCGGTCACCCTCCCGGATCTCTTCCGCCTGGTGCCGGGGGCGAGCCTCCAGACAAATTCGCGGGGCGAGACCCTGGTCTTCCTGCGTGGCGCGGGTGAGCGTCAGACCGCCGTGTTCCTCGACGGCGTGCCCCTCATGATCCCTTGGGACAATCGCCTCGATCTCACCGGGATCCCATCGACCTTCCTCGGCAATGCCACGGTGTTCAGCGGTCCGACACCGGCACGGTTCGGCGCCAACACCGCCGGCGGTGTGATCCGTCTTGATCCGGTGACGCCGACCGCAGGGCTGACGGCGCGGGGCGAAGGCGGAAGCCGTGGCGCCGTGTTGGGCGAGGCCAGCCTGTCCCATCGGGAGGCGGACACGGCGCTTCTCGTGACCGGTGGTTTCCTGGCGCGCGACGGCCTCTCCCTCCCCCGGGGCGCCGATCTTCCCTTCTCCCAGGCCGAGGCCCGCACACGGACCAATACGGATCTGCGTCAGGCCAATATCTTCGGCCGCCTGGCCTACGAGCCGGACCGGTTCCGCCTCGCCGCCAGCCTGTTCCATGTCACATCCGAACGGGGCATCGCCCCGGAAGGCGACCGGGATCCCGCGCTGGGCGACGTGCGCTTCTGGCGCTATCCGGATACGAACCTGACCATGGGGCTGCTCTCCCTCCATGTGCCCACGGGCGGCTCGGGCCTGTTCCAGACCTTTGTGGGCGCCCAGGCCTTCGGTCAAGTGATCGACAGTTTCACCTCGAGCACCTATGAGGTGATCGAGGACCGCCAGATCGATCAAGATCGCTCCTGGTCCCTGCGCAGCCTCTATGCCGATCATCTCGGCCCCACGGAACTCGTTTTCTCCTTCAACGGACTGCTCTCGAGCCACCGACAAACGGATATCGCTTTTGTCGACGGCGTGGCTCCGCCCGACCTCCCGTCGGCGGACCTCTTCCGTCAACGCACCATCAGCCTGGGACTGGATACCGAGACAACCCTTGGCGATCAGGTCACGGTCGTCTTGGGGTTGGGGGTTGACCGGTTCGAGGCCCCGGCGACGGGGGGGCGGCCGCCAACCGACCCCTTCACGCAACCCCACGCGACGGGGGCGCTCATCTGGTCGCCTTCCCCGTCCTGGACTTTCCGGGCGGCCGCGGGGCGACAGTCCCGCCTGCCCACCTTGAGGGAGTTGTTTGGAACCGCCCTCGACCGGTTCCTGATCAATCCGGATCTCAAAGCGGAGCGCATCCTGCTTGGGGAGATCGGCATGCAGTGGCACGGCGCGCGGGCCCAGATGCAGATCACGCCCTTTACCCGCTTCGTGAACAATGCGATCGACCAGCAAGTGGTCCTTGTCGATGGCGAGCCCCTCCGCCAGCGCATCAATGTGGACGGTGCCCGGATCTTCGGTATCGAGATCGCCGGACAGGCGGCGTTGTCGGAGCACTGGTCCCTCGCCGGTCATGTGACCGCGCTTCGGGGCCGCAATCGGGACGGCCCGGGCGATGACCCCTCGCGCCTCAGCGAACGGCCGGATCTGATCGCGAGCCTGACGCTTGACTATGATACCGGATGGGGCATGACGGCCCGGGCGGAGATCGACCATCGGGGGCGCGCTTTTTCTCCGGATTCAGACGGCCTCCTGGTTCCCCTGCCCCGGTCGACGGCCTTCAATCTGCGCCTTTCCTATGATCTGAGCACCGCCTTCCCGGCGCTTCCCCAAACCGAGCTCTATCTGCGGGTCGACAATCTCACAAATGCCACGGTGGTGCCGCAGCTGGGTCTTCCCGAACCGGGACGACTGGTGCGTGGCGGTTTGCGTTTCGCCCTTTAGCGCTATCATGGGCTTCGGTTCGGTCCCCCGCCCAGAATAGAGACCCAGAACAGGGCCATAGAACAAGACATGTCCCCGAGACGGAGCGTTCCATGGAACTCTTTTTTGCCCCCTTCGCCTGCTCCCTGGCCTCCCACATCGTGTGCCGGGAGGCTGATCTGCCCGTCACCTTGCGTCAGGTGAATTTGCGCACCAAGGAGATGGTGGGCGGGGGCAATTTCCTGGACGTGAACCCGAAAGGCCAGGTTCCCACCTTACGGCTGGATGACGGCACGGTCCTGACCGAAGGACCCGCCGTGCTCCTCTATCTGGCGGAGCGCCAACCCAAGGCCGGTCTTGCGCCGGCACCGGGCAGCCCCGCCTATTACCGGCATCTGGAATGGTTGAGCTTCATCAGTTCCGAACTTCACAAGCGAACCTATTGGATGATCTTCTGGCCGGACCATGGGTCGGACGTCGCCACCAAGGCGCGGGAAGCCGCAGTGGAAAAGCTTGCACGGATCGAGGATATTCTTCAGTCTTCGGAATATCTTCTGGGGGAGACCTTCACGGCGGCCGATGCCTATCTCCTGTGGTGGCTGATGCTCGCGCGCCACGCCGAAATCGACCTAGACCCCTTTGATGCGTTGAAAGACTATCTGAAACGCAGCGCCGCCCGCCCCGGGGCTTCCCGGGCCATCAAGATCGAGGAAGCGCTCCAGGGAACGTGAGCGCTCCAGGGCCGACGGCCCCTTGACACAAGGACGGGGGATGGTTCCGATCTTTTTCGAGATTTGTGCCATGATCAATCTTGTGCCAGGGGGACTTTGCCATGCCATCAACACCGCTTGAGACGCTTTCCGCCATGAGCTTGTCGCGCCGTCAGATGATGGAGCGCAGCCTGACGGCGGGCGCCGGTCTGGCCGCGGCCTATGCCTGGGTCCCCTCTTTTGTCCGCCAGGCCCATGCCCAGGAGACCTTCGGCGAGGTCGTCGATACTCAGCCCTTCGCACGCCTTGAAAAAGTGGCCGACGGGGTCTGGGCCGTGGTGTCGACCCCGTTCAAGGCCGGGGCGTTCGACACGGTCTGCAATGGCGGCATCATCGTGGGCAAAGAGCGCATCCTGGCGGTCGATGCCTATCTCCGGCCTTCCGGTGCCGCGTGGCTGTCGGCCCAGTGTGAGGCGCTGACCGGCCGGCGCCCCACGGACGTCATCGTCACCCATGTACATGCGGATCACACGGGCGGGCTCGCGGGTTTTCAAAACGGCGCCGAGGGCCCGGAGATCCTGGCGACCCAGCAGACCTATGAAATCCTCATTGAGCGCTACAGCGCTCCGCAGGAAGATGAAAAGACGCCGCGCATCGGCCGGCCACGGGTGCGCCTGTTGGCCCCCACGGGTATCAT
Source organism: uncultured Alphaproteobacteria bacterium (assembly GCA_964522525.1). Taxonomy (GTDB): domain Bacteria; phylum Pseudomonadota; class Alphaproteobacteria; order JAJFIK01; family JAJFIK01; genus CAYUYV01. The sequence goes on from CAZFWG010000004.1 coordinate 61,790, forward strand.
TTCGGGGACGGAGGATTTTACCCTCGATCTGGGGGGACGCACGGCCACCCTCTCCTTCACCTCCGGCCACACCGACAGCGACGTGACCGTCACGGTCGATGACCCGAAGGTCGTTTTTGCCGGGGATCTCTTGTGGGAGGGGATCTTCCCGAATTTCGTGGATGCGCAACCCTCCGCCCTGATGGCGAATGTCCGATCCCTGCTCAAGCTCGAAAACACGATCCTGGTGCCGGGCCACGGGTCGGTGACGCGGCCCGACGGCCTCACCAATTATCTCGGGGTGTTGGAAGCCATCGAGGCCGCCGCCCGCCAGGCCCATGCCGATGGGGTCAGCGCCGAAGAAGCCGCCAAGGCCTTCACGCTTCCGGCCTCCCTGGGCGAGTGGCAGTTCTTCTCCCCCCGCTATTTCGAAGTCGCCATCGGCGCCTGGCTGAAGGAATTGGGCTGACATCGCCGCTTTGGCGGTAGGGTCCAGGGAGGGAATGTGAAAGGCGTTCGAGTGGTTGGCATTCCCCGCATGCCCGGCGATAATCAGATGAAAGACGGATCAAATCCGGCAGCCCGGCCTGCATAACAACCTAACGGAGAAGCCCAAATGTCTGAGGAGAAGCCACAATTCGGTTGGGGACACATCAACATCAATGTGAGCGATCTGGACCGCTCCATCGACTTCTACCGCATGCTCGGTTTCGAGATCTTCCTGCCCGGCATTCCCTATCTGGCGCTGGATAACAGCGCCGAGCCACAACCGCTCCCCGATGATGCCGCGACCGCGCTTGGGGTCAGCCACGGGACGCGGGGCCGCGCCTGCATCATGCAGCTGAATGATGGTTTCCCGAAACTCGACCTGACCGAATTCACGGATGGCGAAAAGCGCGCGCCGTTGACCAATGGGGATCTGGGTGTCGTTCGGATCTGTCTGATTACGGAAGATCTCAACGGGGATGTGGCCCGCCTCAAGGCCCAAGGTGTCCCCTTCCTCTCCGAGCCCAAAGCGGGCCATGCCGAGCTTGCGGATGTTGCCGTGTGCCAGGATCCGGATGGCACGCTGATCGAGTTGCTCCAGGTATATCTTGAGCGCTGGCAACCGCTGTTGGACGGAGACTGAGCGCAAATGGTCGGACCCATCCTGGTCACTTGACAGCTCAGGGCCCGGCCCCATCTACGTTGCGTGGCCAATGCAGGGGCTGACACATCAAGGGTCAGAACCTCCTTCCACGCATCGCCTCTTTGTCGGTGTCCGTCGACATGCCACGCCTCAATCCGGGAGACCTGCCATGGATCGTTCCCCCCTGTTCCAATCGCTCACCATGGGCGAGGTGACGGTTGCCAACCGTGTACTGATGGCTCCCCTGACCCGCAACCGGGCCCATCCGGACGGCACCCCCGCCGAGATGGCCATCGACTACTATCGCCAGCGCGCAAGTGCCGGCTTGATCATCACGGAAGCCACCCAGATCGACCCCCAGGGCAAGGGCTATCTCAACACACCGGGGATCCATGACGATGCCCATGTCGCCGCCTGGGCCAAGATCACCGACGCAGTTCATGGGGCGGACGGAAAAATCTTTCTGCAGCTCTGGCATGTGGGACGGATCAGCCATACCTCCCTGCTGCCCCCAGGCACCGTTCCGGTTGCCCCGTCGGCCATCCCCGCCGATGCCATGACCTTTACCGAGGAAGGCTTCACCAAGGTTTCCCCGCCCCGCGCGCTTACCCGGGATGAAATCCAGTCCGTGATCGGTCAATACCGGGCCGCGGCGGAACGGGCCAAGGCTGCGGGCTTTGACGGTGTGGAGATCCACGCCGCCAATGGCTACCTGATCGACCAGTTCATTCGGGACCGGACCAACCAGCGGGACGACGACTATGGAGGCTCCGTCGAGAACCGCACCCGCTTCCTGAGCGAGGTGACGGATGCGGTATCCGACATTTTGGGCGCGGGGCGGGTCGGCGTGCGCCTGTCACCTCTAGGCACCTTTTCCGACATGGCCGACAGCAATCCCCTGGAGACTTTCTCGGGCGTCATCGACCGGCTCAACGGCCGGGGCCTGTCCTACCTCCATATGGTCGAGACTTTTCCGGGTGAGGAACAATCATCCGAGGATGCGGTCATTCTGGAGGCGTTGCGCACCCGCTGGCAGGGTCCCTACATAGCGAATGGCGGATTTGACGGGGACAGCGGCGCGGCGCGGATCGCCGCCGGCACGGCGGACGCCATCGCCTATGGCCGCCCCTTCATCGCCAATCCGGATCTGCCAAAACGCTATCGGGAAGACCTGCCCCTCAACGAACCCCAGCAGGACACCTTCTACGGCGGAGATACCCACGGCTATACCGACTACCCGTTCTATGATGCCGCGTAGTCGCGAGCGGCTTTGCCCGTTAAGCGCGACGAATTGAACCGATTGCCGCGCCCGTCCCGATTCAGGCCTTGGGCCAGAAGCGGGGCACGGTTACCCTTTCGGGATGGGTCTGGCGCGGTTTTGCGTTCCGGACACCCCTCGGGACAGGGATGGGATGACAGGCATGGTTCAGGGGTTCGGGGTTCAGGAATTCTGGCGCTTCACGATCTGGCCGTTCGCGGCGGCGGTCATGCTGGCGACGGCCACCTGTGTCATGGCGGTGGTGGGCGCTTCCGCCGGGGCCCAGGCACGGACCTTGACCGACGACTTCTCCGAACTGGCCGACAAGCTCTCCGCGTCGGTCGTCAACATTTCCACGACCCGCAATCGGGACGGACAGAACAGCCAAGCCGCCCCCTTCGGCCGCCAGGGCTCCGTTGTTTCCCTGGGCTCGGGCTTCGTCGTCGATCCTTCCGGCGTGATCGTGACCAACAACCATGTGGTCCGCAACGCCACGGGCATCCGCATCACCATGACCGACGGCAGCGAATACCAGGCCACGGTCGTGGGCCGGGACGCCAATACGGATATCGCCATCCTCAAGGTTCAGCCCGAGGAGCCCCTGCCCGCCGTGGCTTTCGGGAACTCGGACAGCGCCAAGGTCGGCAGCTGGGCCATGGCCATCGGCAACCCTTTCGGTTTCGGCGGCAGCGTTACGGTCGGCATCATCTCCGCGCGGGACCGCAGCATCAAGGGCCGCCCCTTGGGCGGTTCGGCCCCGGGCCGGCCGCAATATTTTGACTTCTTCATCCAAACCGATGCGGCGATCAATTCCGGCAATTCCGGCGGCCCGCTGTTCAACACCAAGGGCGAAGTGATCGGCATCAACACGGCCATCATCTCGCCGACAAGCGCCAATGTGGGGCTTGCTTTCGCGATCCCGTCCTCCTTTGCCCAGATCGTGGTCGGTCAGATCCGCAAATATGGCGAGGCGCGCCTGGGCTATCTGGGCGTCAGCATTCAGATTGTCGACCGCTCACTCGCGGGCCAGGTCGGTCTGTCGCGCCCGCGCGGGGTCATTGTCACCCAGATCCAACCCAACAGCCCGGCCCAGCTCGGCGGCCTTATGCCCGACGATGTCATCCTGTCCTTCGGCGGGCAGAACATCGACACCCTGCGCCGCCTGCCCCGGCTCGTTGCCGGGACCGAAATCGGTGCCCAGGTGCCCGTGCGTGTGTGGCGCGATGGGCGGGAAGTGGACCTCACCGTCACCATTCAGCGCCTGCCCACGGCCGGCAGCCTTCGCCTCTCGATCGCGCCGCCGGAATCCCGACGGTTTTCGAGCCTCGGCATCACCCTGTCGGAATTGTCCCTGCCCATGCGCATCCAGCACGGCCTTCATGCTTCCGTCAACGGACTGTATGTGGTCGATGTGGACACGGACTCGCCCATCGCCCATCGGTTGAAGCCGGGCGATCTGATCACGGATGTCTATGGCTGGCCCGTCAACAATCTCAAGGACATGAAGGCACGGGTCACCGAGGCCGAGAAGTCCGATCTCGGGGCGCTGCTGGTCAAGGTCAATCGCAAGGACGAGACCGTGTTCGAGGCCGTCAAGGTCAGTCCGTAGCAGGATCAACACCCTGAGCCACAACAACAAGAGGCGGAAGCGCGAAAACCATGTTGGAGGGACTGAAGGTCGTCGAGATGGCGACCTATATCGCGGCGCCGTCCGCGGGCGGCATGCTTGCCGATTGGGGCGCCCAGGTCATCAAGATCGAACCCCTGGCCGGTGATCCGATCCGGGATTTCTTTGCCTCCCTCGGGGTCGAGATGGGCGACAATCCCGTCTTTGCCCTCGATAACCGGGGCAAGCGGAGCATCGCCCTTGATGCCACGACACCGGAAGGCGCCGAGATCATCCGCAAGCTCGTGGGCGACGCGGATGTCTTCCTCACCAATCTGCGCCCCGGTTCCCTGACCCGCGCGGGCCTCGATTGGGACGCAGTCCACGCGCTCAATCCGCGGCTCGTCTATGCCAGCGTGACGGGCTATGGCCTCCTGGGCGAGGAAGCCGACCGGCCGGGCTTTGACATGGCCGCCTTCTGGGCGCGCGCCGGCGTGGGCCGCCTCCATGCGCCCCGCGGCAGCGACCCCTTTCCCATCCGCACGGCCTTCGGCGATCACATCACGGGCCAGTCGACGGCCGCCGGCATTCTGGCCGCGCTTTATGAACGGGAGCGCACGGGCCAGGGGCGCCTCGTCGAGACCTCGCTCCTGCGCACAGGGATCTATTCCCTGGGGTCGGACATGGCCATTCAATTGCGGTTCGGCCGCGTGGCCTCGAACCGGCCCCGCCACGACGCGGTTCAGCCCGTCAATAATTTCTTTCAGACTCAGGACGGTTTTTGGCTGTGCCTGATCCCGCGCCAGGGCGGATCCGATTGGAAGGCCCTGTTGCGGGCGCTGGGTCGGGAAGACCTCGCGGAGGATGAGCGCTTTGCCTCCTCCTCGAACCGGCGAAAGAATGGCGCGGCCCTCGTGGATCTGCTGGACGAGGCCTTCGGATCCCTCACCCTGGCCGACGCGGGTCAGCGGCTCGACGCGGAGGATCTCGTCTGGGCCCCGGTGCAGACGCCGGCCCAGGTCGCGACCGACCCTCAGGCCATGGCGGCCGGTGCCTTCGCCACCATTCCGGATACGAACTTCAAGGATGGCGAGGGCAACACCCAGCCCTATCGCACGCCCGCCGCGCCCGTGCGTTTCCACGGTGCCGATGACGGTCCCAAGGGGCCGCCGCCGGGCATCGGCGAACACACCGCCCAGGTCCTGGGCGAACTGGGCTATGCCCCGGACGCCATCGAGGATCTCGCCGGTCGAGGGGTCCTGGGTCTGGGCTGACTACGGCTGATGCCGATCCGGATCCTCGTCCTCGCCGAAAGCGTCTTCAGCACTTTCGGTGGGGTCAAGTTCGGCGGCGGCCAAATCCTCCGGGTCGGGATCTTCCGTCCCCTCTTCAAGGGTCTCTTCCGCAGAGGCCTCTACTGACGGCGCGTCGGCCTCGTCCGGGTCGATCACGGGTGCCGGTTCGGCCACCGCGTCTTCCGCCACCATCTCGGCTTCTGCAACGCCTTCGACGTCGGTGTCCTCATCCCCAAGGGCCCCGTCTTCGATCTCGGTGCTATCGTCCGCCGCGGGCTCTTCTTCCGGCTCCATCTTGGCCAGGGCTTCGATCTCGGGCTCCTCGCCCTCGTCGCTTGGCTCTTCGATCTCCGGCTCGGCCTCGCCTTCGGCGATCTCTTCCAGATCACCGGCCTCGGAAAACAGGTCGTGTTCCTCGTCCTGCAGGGCCTCGGTGTCCTCGTCCTCCGCCTCACCGTCACCATCTGCCTCGCCTTCGCGCGTCGGTGTCGGCACGGAGAAGTCCGGGGGCAGACGCCAGTCGAGAAGGCCGGCCGCCTTCAATTCCTCAATACCCGGAAGATCCTGGGTGCTGGCAAGACCGAAATGGTCGAGAAAGGCATCCGTCGTGCCATAGGTGATGGGCCGGCCCGGTACGGGCTTGCGGCCCCGCATGCGCGCCCACCCCACATCGAGCAAGACGTCAAGCGTGCCCTTGCTGACGGAAACCCCGCGCAACTCCTCGATTTCCGCCCGGGTCACCGGCTGGTGGTAGGCGATGATGGCCAGGGTCTCGATTGCCGCCCGGGACAATCTCTTGGGCTCGATCCGCTCCTTCTGGAGCAGAAAGCCCAGATCCGGCGCGGTGCGGAAGGCCCACTTTCCCGCGACATGGACGAGATTGACGCCCCGCGAGGCATAGATCGCCGACAGTTCCCGCAGGATCGAGCGCACCGGCGCCTCATCGGGGAGCCGTTGGGCCAGTTCCTTGTCGCTCAAGGGCTCCGCACTGGCGAACAGGATCGCTTCGACAACGCGAATGAGGTCCATGCCCTCCTTGGGCGCCGGTACCGGCGGATCAGACTCGGCCAGTTCCGGAACCTCGGCGGTCTCCTCGTCCGGCGCCTGTTCGCTCGCAGGGCCCTCTTCCTTCGCCTCGATGGGTGAGCCCTCCGTGGCCGCGGTCTCGGGCGCCGGCTCTTCCGCCGTCAGATCCGCAGACTCAGCGTCTTCGGAAACGGGGTCCTCAGACACGGCATCTTCGTCGCCAGCCACGAAGTCTTGGGTGTTTAGGTCTTCCGCCTCCTGATCATCGGCCTCGTCTTCATCGAGGCCCGCTTCCATGGCGGCCCGAAGCTCGTTCAGGTCCTCGACATCGTCATCGCCATGGACCGGGTCTGCATTCTGGTCATCCCCATCCACACGACCGTCGCTTGCGGACGAAATCTCGGCCGGCTCTTCGGCCTCGGGCGCGGCGTCCTGATCGCGTGTTTCATCGACGGCCTCGGCAACCGGATCGGACGCGGGGCGGCGCTTGCGCCGGCGCCCGGACCCCGGATCATTCAAGACGGCATCCCGGATGGCGTTGAGAACGGCGGCATCGGACAGGGTTTCGTCCCGATCCTCCCCCTCACCGCGCGCCTGGTCTTGCTCGCTCATCACACCTCCAGATTACACGCCGGTCAGCGTGTTTCCAGGATTGGTCCCCCATGGAATGAACACCCGATTCTGCTGGGAGACACGAAAAAACAACGATCCGCTGCCCTTGGCGCCGGATCGGGACGCGCCCTAACTCCCGCGAAAGGGAATCGGTTCCGCCCCTTTCGACAGGCCCGACGGATCCTCCTCGCCGGAGGGCGTCGTGCCGCCATCAACAGGCAGGGCCGCTTCACCCCGCCGGCGGACATAGACCGGTCCGAACTGTTTCAATTGTCGGACTTCCATGATCCCGTCGCGCACCAATTCAAGGGTGGCCGTAAATGTACTGGCCAGCGCGGTGCGCCGTTTGCGTGGACCTTCCGCAACCATCTCAAAGTCTTCGGGCAGAAACATGTCCAAGCTGCTCCAGTCGCTGATCTGACCGAGCATGGTCTCGATTCGCCGCCGCGCATCCTCGATCGCGTAGATCGGGGGCCGTGTCGGTTCGTAGGAAATCTCGATCGTGCGGGTGCGCTGGCGGGTATAGGCCTTCAAAAGATCCTGCAGCGTATCGCGATATTCGGCCATGCGCAGGATACGGATCGGCTCCGGATCCCCCCGGGGAAAGACATCCCGACCCAAACGATCCCGCGCCATGATCTTGCTTGCGGCATCGCGCATGGCCTCAAGGCGTTGGAGCTGGAACTGGAGGCGGGCCGCGAGTTCCTCGCCCGTCGGTTCCTCGTCCTCATCCTCAGGCTCCGGAAGAAGCAGTTTGGATTTCAGATAGGTGAGCCAGGCCGCCATCACGAGATAGTCCGCCGCCAGCTCCAACCGTTTCTTTTTGGCAATGGCGATGAACGCCAGATACTGCTCCGCCAGTTCCAGAATGGAGATCTTCGCGAGATCGACTTTCTGGGTCTTGGCCAGAGTCAGCAGAACATCAAGCGGGCCCTCGTAACCGGCAACATCGACGATCAGGGCCTCCCGCTCGGGCGGGGCCTCCCA
>CAZFWG010000004.1:69781-95182 GCA_964522525.1 uncultured Alphaproteobacteria bacterium
TCGGGTCTTGTCCGGGGTCCGTGGTTTCCATGGTGTCCGTTATGCGCGCCCATTTCGGCATCGGCGAGGCGCGCAAGGCGCCTCACGCAGAAGAATCGGTCAGTGCCCCAAGTTTAGCCCATGCGTCGCCCGGATCGAATGATTCGGGCTGGCTTTCGGCAAGAAGACTTAAAGCCCGCTCGGCCCGCTCCCGGGCGCGCCCGTCGAGGGGGGGCGCCGTGGCGGCGATTTCGACCATTTCCGACATGGCCCCATTGCAGTGAAGCACTACATCGCACCCCGCCCGGATCGCCCGTTCCGTCCGCTCACCGAAGGGGCCATCCAGGGCACCCATGGACAGATCGTCACTCATCAGCAGGCCATCAAACCCGATGAAGCCGCGGATTACCTCCTCGATCACCACCGACGACCATGTGGCCGGCGCCTGGGCGTCGATGGCCTCATAGACCACATGGGCGGTCATGCCGAGGGGCATGTCCCGAACCGCCTTGAAGGCCGCGAAATCCTGGTCTTCGAGGGCCGCGCGCGGCGCATCGACAAGGGGCAGGGATTCGTGACTGTCGCTGCGGGCCCGGCCATGGCCGGGCAGATGCTTGATCACCGGCAGGACACCGTCGCGCAGCAACTGCTGCGCCGCGACCGCCGCCAGATCCCCGACCTGGGCCGCAGTGCGGCCATAGGCCCGGTCGCCGATAATGCCGTGTTCCTCGGGCGTGGGCACATCCACGACCGGCACACAGTCCACCGTGATTCCCAGCGCACGTAATTCATGGGCAAGAAGACGGGCATGGAGGCCCACGGCTTCGCGCGCCATCGGGGCATTCTGGGCATAGAGCGTGCCCAGCCTTTCGGCCGCCGGATAGTCCGGCCATTCAGGCGGCTTGAGACGCTGTACGCGTCCGCCCTCCTGGTCGATCAGGACGGGCGCCTCCTCGCGGCCGACGGCGGCGCGCAGGCTGCGCACCAGGTCCTTGACCTGATCCCGGCTGTGGCAGTTCCGGGCGAACAGGATGAAGCCCCAAGGTTGGCTTTCCCGAAAGAACCAGGCCTCGCCCGGCGTCAGGACCGGTCCCGAACAGCCGAATATCGTCGCGCGCGGCCCCAATGCCGACATCCGAGCGCCCTCCGCACCATGATTTTGAAAAAGGGAACAAAAAACCCGGTCCGCATGGGCGAACCGGGTTCCTCAAACTCTACGGGTCAAACCGCCAATCGCGTCAGCGGCTCGCCACGATGCAGTCCTGGCCACGGCTCTTGAGCTGTTGGCATAGATTGCCGGCCGCCGAACGATCCGGGAAGTAACCGATCCGCAGGCGGTAGAAGACACCCTTGGCGCCCAGATCGGCCACTTGGACATCCTTCTGGTAGCCAGACAGAATGTCGGTCATGCGGCTGAAGATCCGTGTCCAGGTCTGATCGGCCGCATTCTGGGAAGGCAGCGATGCGAGCTGGACCACGAAGTTGCCGGACGGACCACCGGGCTGGGCCTGGGGCGGGCCGAAATTGTCCGGCGTGGGATTGGGCGCCGGGACGGCAGCCGTGGCGGTGGGCGGCGGTGCCGGAACACGCGAGGGGGCCAAGCCGGAGCTGGGCGGTGTCACGCGAACATCCGTTGACGGCGGCGGCACGAAGGTGGTGTTGCCGGGTGCCGGAACCTGGGCCGCAGGGGCTTCGGGGATTGTCACCGGCTCCGGGAAATCGCTGACCGTCGGCGGGCTCAAAGGCTCCGCAACAACCGTATCGGTCGGCGCCCCGGGCACCCGAAGATCGGGCTCACCGGCAGGCGGCAGGCTGTCGACGACTTCAATGCCGGGACGCGGCGGGGTCGGCAGTTCTATGATCTGCTCGTCCCGGGGCACAATGTCCGAACCCGTCCCGTCAAAGCTTTCGCCGAAGACGTCACTATCACGGGGAGCGGGGATGCCACCCGGATCATCCGGGGCCACCCGTTCACCATCCTGTCCGGCAATAAAGGACGGTCCCTGCTGTTCAGCCCGGCCATCCTGAAGACCTTGCTGATAGGCAACAAACCAAACACCCACAATCGCGGCGATGACCACAAGAGCCAGGATCAGAAAGAGAGGCATACGGACACCGCCGTCTTCCTCATTTTCATATTCATAGGCTTCCAGATCCGGATCATCGGAGCGAAACGTATCCCGGTCGTAGTCCCGGGACCGATCGACATCATTTATAGCATTCATCCTAGCTCACGCTCCGCATCTCTGTACTCAACCGATTTCAAAAGCCGCCGGAGGGGTTCCGGTCGACCGGAGTCTGCTGGGAATGAACAGGCTGGCTTTGCTTGGAAGTTTCTTGCCTGTCCAAAGGCTCTCCTAAAATGGGATCCAAGGGGGCCGGAGGCGATCCGGCTGAGTGAGGGACACGACGTGTTGACGAAACCGCCGTGTTGGATCCTTTCCCTATCAACAGCATCCATGCAACGATTCACTGAAGCATTCAAGAGCCACATTTCGTTCGCCCCAAATTCGCTTGACAAAGCAGGCAATTTAATGGCTGCGGACGTCCCAGCTGAAAAGCCGGCCATGCTCCTCAAGGGCAAAGCGATCGGTCATTCCGGCAATGAAATCGCAGGCAATCCGGGCGATCTGGCCCGTGTTCCGGCCATCACATTTCTGCCGCCAGGCAGTCGGTAAAACGCCGGGGTCTTCGAGAAAAAGGGCGAAAAGATCCCTGACCACCCGGCGCGCCTTGCTGGTCATGCGATTGACTTTGTAGTGGCGATACATGTTCTCGAACAGAAACGCGCGTATCGCCCGATCAATTTGCGCCATTTCTTCGGAAAAAGCCACAACTGGTTGGTGAAGCTGGCGAATATCCTGGACGCTGGCGGGTTCCGCCGCTGCGATCCGCCGCCGGGTTTCCCCGATCACATCGCGAATCATGGTGCCGATCTGGCGCCGGATCACCTCATGAATCAGGCGTTCTTCCTCAATCCCCGGATAGCGGCGCTCCATCTCCGCAAACAGCGCACCTACCATGGGCACGTCGCGCAACTGGTCGATCGAGAACAAGCCCGCCCGCAAGCCGTCGTCCAGGTCATGGTTGTTGTAGGCGATATCGTCCGACAGGGCGGCAATCTGGGCCTCCACCGAGGCATAGCTGTGAAGCGCGAGGTCCTGACGCTCGGAATAGGCCAAAATCGCCTGCGGCAGGTGCTTTCCGGGATCATCCGGGCCCGCCAAAAGGGGGCCGTTGTGCTTGACCATGCCCTCCAGCGTTTCCCAGGTTAAATTTAGTCCATCAAAGTCCGCGTAGCGACTTTCCAGCTCCGTTACAATTCGTAAAGCATGGGCATTGTGGTCGAAGCCCTGAAAGGGCTCCATGCATTCCTGCAAAGCGTCCTCGCCCGCATGGCCGAAAGGCGGATGCCCAAAATCATGGGAGAGCGCCAGGGCCTCGGTCAGATCCTCGTCCAGCGCGAGGGTCCGGGCCATGGAGCGGGCAATCTGGGCAACCTCAAGCGTGTGGGTCAGCCGGGTGCGGAAATGGTCCCCTTCATGGGAAACGAAAACCTGAGTCTTGTGCTTCAGACGCCGGAAGGCGCTCGAGTGGATGATCCGGTCCCGATCCCGCTGAAAGACCGACCGGCTGTCGCTCTCCTCTTCCGCGACAAGACGCCCTCGACTCTCCTTTGGATGGCAGGCATAAGGCGCCCGAACCGGGGGCGTCGTTCCGGCTTCAGCCATCGCCTGGGGCTTTTGCATCTCCCGCTCTCCATCGCTGGTGCGTCAAATCGTGTGGATCTTCGTCCCTTCAGGGCTTTCGCCATGGCGAGGCAAACCCTAAATTGAAGCCAAATGCCCCTTCGGCCCCGTCGCCTTTCGCGGCTGGAGCCCTTGCGAGTCCGGAGGCCCCATGGATCAGCAACCGACATCGCCGACAGAATCGACATCGGCACCGATCAGCGTCAGTGCAAGTGCCGCCAAGCAGATCGCCAAGATCGTTGAGGCGGAGAATGAACCCAAAATGTTGCGGATTTCCGTCCTGGGCGGCGGTTGTTCGGGATTTCAGTACCAATTCGACCTGGTCGAGACCGGCACGCCCGGCGATCTGACCATCGAACGGGACGGCGTGGTCGTCCTGGTCGATGAAATGTCGGTGCCCTTCCTGGAAGGTTCCGAACTCGACTATGTGGAGGAACTGATCGGCGCCTCCTTCCAGATGCGCAATCCCAACGCCACCAGCTCCTGTGGCTGCGGCACCTCCTTCGCGGTCTGAGCCCGTGAAGATTGCGAGCTGGAACGTCAACTCGATCAAGATTCGGGCGCAGGCGGTCGCGGACTGGCTCGAAACCAGTTCAACCGACGTCATCTGCCTCCAGGAGCTCAAGACGACCGAGGAAAAGGTCCCTCTGGATCTGTTCGAGGCCCAGGGCTTCCACGCGGCCATCCATGGCCAGAAGGCCTATAATGGCGTGGCCATCCTCTCCAAATTCCCCCTTGAGGACGTGACGATCGGCTTGCCGGGCGATGATGAGGACACCCAGGCGCGCTATCTGGAGGCCGTGATCTCGACCGACAGCGGGGCGATCCGCCTTGCCAGTCTCTATCTGCCCAACGGCAATCCGGCGCCCGGCCCCAAATATGACTACAAGCTCGCCTGGATGACCCGGCTCGAGGCCCACACCCGCAGCCTGTTGGCCCTTGAGGAACCGCTGGTCCTGGCGGGCGACTACAACGTGATCCCCGCGCCGGAGGACGTCCATGACCCGGTGGCCTGGGCGGAGGATGCCCTGTTCCGGCCGGAAACCCGCGCGGCCTATCAGCGGATCCGCTGGCTGGGCCTGACGGATGCCTTCCGCGCCTGCCATGGCGAGCCCGACCGCTACAGTTTCTGGGACTATCAGGGCGGAGCCTGGCCCAAGAACCACGGCATCCGGATCGACCACCTGCTGCTGTCGCCCCAGGCGGCGGATCGTCTGGTCACGGCGGATATCGATCCGATACCCCGGGGGCATGATCAGCCCTCGGATCATGTGCCCATCTGGTGCGAGCTTGATGTTTGAGCTTTGATGCATGATCCGATGCAGCCGGATCATGTGAATGTGCCCGCTCGGGCCCAGAGCCATTCCCGACGAAACGGAAACAGCTTCAGAAGGAAATCTGGACGCCGCCGGAAATGGCGTTGCTGCTCAGATCATCGCTCCAGCGGCCGTCATATTGGGCAAAGACCGCGATGCCGCCGTCGATGGCGGCGGTGAGCCCGAGGCTCGTGGTGAAGCCGCCCCGGTCCGGCTGCTGACCCAGACCGACAAAACCGACACCGCCGGCGCCAATCAGCTGGGCTCCCTGATCCAGATCATCCTCGATGACATCGTAGCGATAGCCGCCCGTCACTTCCGGAATGAGTGTGATGCCTGGAATGCGCACCGCCGTGCCCGCCCTCAATTCCGGCCCGATAAAGAGCTGATTCGAGGAGGCGTCGCTGACCAACAGGTTGAAGCCGTCCGCACCCGTCTCCTCAAAGCCGTCCTGGTCATGATGAATGAACGTGACCGCGCCCTGGGGTTCGATCCAGAAGGGCCGGTGCTTGAACACAGGCAGATAGAAACGGTAGCTCGCCTCCCCATGGACCACCACATGGTTCACGTCATATTCCGAGCGCGCCGTTTCGACCGAGTCGGTCAGCGCAATGAAGCGCTGACCTTCCACATCGCCGAAACCGAAGCCGGCCGATGTCGCCGCCCGGAACGGTCCGTCCACATAGAGGCCATAGCCCGCGAACTGGAAGCCATCGAAATCGAGGAGGCCTGAGGGCGCCTCGCCCTCGCCGCCGCTGAAGCCGGCCGTGCCGCCCAGGACGATATGATCCGTCAGCCAAAAATCTCCGCCGACCACAATACCCGTTGTATCGATATCCGCTCCGCCGAAACGGCCCACCGGATCCAGTTCGGAAAAATCGCCAAAACCGTCGATCCAGAACTCGACGCCGCGCTCGGCGCGGGAAACATCCGCATGGAACGCCAGCCGGTCCGCGCGATCGGTCAAGGCGCGGGTCAGACCCAGGGCCTGGGCGCTCGAGAACAGGCGCGGCTGCGTAAGATGGATTTCCGGGGCAAGCTGGTCCAAGCCGAAATCGAGAAACTCCGCCCCCAGATCGGAGATTGCCGTCAGGGCCGCGAAGGTGGCGGCCGAAGCCCCGCCATTGACGATGATCGCTTCCACGGCACCCGCCACGAGTTCGGACTGGGTGCTGAGCGGCACGCTGCCATCGAGGAGATAATCGCCTTCGATGGTCACGACATTGTCCGGCGTGATGGAGGCGGTGATCTCCGTAAACAGAGGCGGCGTGACGAAGGAGAACGGCGCGGGCCCGCCGGCCGGCGCGATCACGGTGAGGCCGAAATCGGACGTTATCGGTCCGAGCAAGGACAAATTCAACACGCCGTCCTGGATCAGGCTGGTTCCCGTCCCCGCCGTCGGCAGCCCGGCGACCAGGGCGAAATCAGGGCCGAAGGGCGGTGCGATGGACTGGAAGCCGACGCTGTCGAGCGCCTCGCCCTCGGCGAGACCGAGCTCGGAGAGATCCACGACCGTGCCATAGAAATTGAGGGCGAAGACACTCACAAGGTCTCCGGTCGGGGTCGGTGCGGCAACCATGAACAGGTCGACATTCTCCAGGTCCTCAAGGCTCGCCACGCGATTGTCGAGCACCATCGGATTGGTATCGACGGCCGCGAAAAACGTGTTGTTCGCCGCCTGACCATTACCGCCGAACTGCTCGAAATCGGGGGACAGGACATCGACGCTTGCGCCGGTCGCCGGATTGAAGAAACCGAAAGGATCGCCCCCCTGAACCGGATCCCCGCCACTGGGCGGGATGGTGCCGACGGGCGGGCTCAGCTCAACAACCAAAAGATCGCCACCCGGACCATTAACGAGGCTTGCGGGTGCGCCGCCAGGGCCTTGGAAGCCGACCTGAAGGCCGGTCTCTTGACCCGGATTTTGCAACGAACTGTTGAGCAGGAAATCTTCAAGCACGGCCGCGCGCGATCCGGGCGCCGGCGTTGCCGCACCTCCCGGTGTCGCGGGCACGCCGAGAAGGGAAAACTCGACCGGAATGGTGGTGTTGGCGTAGCCGGTGACTTGCGCGTTCATCAGGCTGTCGGCCGCGAAACCCTCAAGAACGCCTTCCCGCTCAACGCCGACGCCGAGCAGGCGGGTCTCATTGGTGGCCGCGTCGGTTTCCGTAAAGAGGAGCCGCAGACCACCCGCCGCGGCACCCCCCAGCACGGCACCGGTGCCGCCCATGCCCGAGACCGGCACCGGATCGGAGGCACGCGGACCACCAACGGGCGACGGGCCCGCGGCCGCGTGGTTCAGCGCCGCCCACAGCCCCGTGCTGAGCGCAACGGTGACAACACTTCCCAAGAGCCTTGCGGCAAGCCCGAGGCCAAGACCCGATTTCCCAACGCCACCCACAGTTTAAGTCTCCCGCTGGCTGGAACACGGACAAAAGCGGATCGCGCCTTCACGCCCGCTACGCGATGATTTTAACCGAGATCTTAACCTTTGGGTGAGCCCAAATTTTGTCCAGTCACAACCCTGTTGGCCTCACGCGTTACGGCGCCGTCAGGGCAGTGTCTCGCTCAGATCGGCGGCCTTTTTTCGGGCCTCGGCGAGCACACCGGCGCGCAAGCCACGGCCGGTTCTTTCATAGGTCTCGACAATGAGTTGGGCCAGGGTACGTTCGGGGCGCAATCCGGGCACCAGGGCGCTCAGGAGCATCACCCGTTTGGAGCGGGCGTTTTCCCGGCCGTCGGTCGCGGCATCATGGGCAATGGTGAGCCAGGCAAAACCCGTCACTTCATCCTTGGTCAGCCCGACCCCTTCAAGATGCATCTGGGCAAGCTTGAACTGGGCAAACACCACGCCCTGGTCCGCCGCCTGGCCATACCACTGGGAAGCGTGAACCGGATCGGGCTCGAGCGCTCCGTCCCCGCCTTCCAGGAAAAGATCCGCCAAGTCGACCTGGGCTTCGGGATGACGTTGGGCCGCCGCCTGATAGAGCCAGGCCAGGGCCTGCTCCAGATCCCGTTCAACGCCCCGCCCCTGGCGATAAAGGGTCGCGAGGCTCAGCTGCGCCTCGGCGAAACCCAGTTCGGCCGCTTCCAGATAATAGTCGGCCGCAATCCTCGGCGAGGGTTGATCCACGCCCTCACCATTCAGATAGAGATTGCCGACAAGCCATAAGGCGCGCGTATTGCCGCCGCGGCCCTCGCGGATCCATTCCTGAAGGGCCGTCTGCGGATCACCGGCGGCATAGGCCTCCATCCCCGCCGCGAAATCGGCACGCGCCGGCGTGCTGATCGATGAGACCACCGCCAACACGGTCAGCACCATGACGGAAAGCCGGGCGCTCCTGACCTTGCGCATTATCGGGCCCTCCCCGTCATGCCGCACTGACGCCGGCCGCCTTGCGCAAATGCCCCAGGGCCTCTTCGATGCGCGCGGCCCGGCCCTCGGCTTCCCCGCGGCGCTCCCGCTGTTCCTCGATCACGTCCTCGGGCGCGCGGGCCATGAATTTCTCATTGTTCAGCTTACCGTCAATCTTGCGGATCTCGCCGCCGAGCTTTTCCAACTCCCCCTCGAGGCGCTTCGTTTCCTTGTCGATGTCCACCACATCCGCGATAGGCAGGACATAGGTCGCCTCCTCGATCACGATCTGCACGGCCCCGGCGGGGATCTCATCCGTCGGCCGCGTCCATTCGAGCCGGGCGAGCCGCTTGATCACCTCTTCATGGGTGCGCAGGCGGGCTTCGGAGGTGGCATTGGCCCCCTTGATCAAGAGCGGGATCTTGGCCGCCGCAGGCACGTTCATTTCCGCCCGGACCGACCGGATATCGCTCACGACACGGATCACCCAGTTCATCTCGTCATCGGCTGACGGATCAATGCGGGTCGTCCCGGGCGCCGGCCAGGGGGCCTGGATCAGCATGGTGGCCCGGGCCTCGCCATGCTCGGCCAGACGCTCCCAAAGCTCTTCGGTCAGGAACGGCATGAAGGGATGAAGCAGCGCCAGGATCTGATCGAGCACCCAGGCCGCCGTGGCGCGGGTCTCGGTCTTGGCGTCCCCGTCCGGACCGTTGAGCAGGGATTTGATGAACTCCAGATACCAGTCGCAGAACACATGCCAGACAAAGGCATAGACCGTGCCCGCCGCGTCATTGAAGCGATAGGTTTCGAGGGCCTCCGTCACGCCTTGCGTGGTGCGGGTCACCTCGCCCACGATCCAGCGGTTGACCCTCTCGCGCACCGTATCCGGATCAAAGGCGCGATCCGGATCGCATTCGTTCATCTGACAAAAGCGCGCGGCATTCCAGAGCTTGGTGCCGAAATTCCGATAGCCCTCGATCCGGCTCTTGGACAGCTTGATGTCCCGCCCCTGGGCCGCCATCGCGGCCAAGGTGAAGCGCAGGGCATCCGCCCCCAGATCATCGATCAGCTCCAGCGGGTCGATCACATTGCCCTTGGACTTGGACATTTTCTGTCCTTTTTCGTCCCGCACCAGGGCATGCATATAGACCGTGTGAAAGGGCACTTCCTTCTGGAAATGGAGCCCCATCATCATCATGCGGGCGACCCAGAAAAAGATGATGTCAAAGCCCGAGACCAGGACATCGGTCTTGTAGTAGCGGGCAAGCTCCGGGGTCTCGTCGGGCCAGCCAAGAGTCGAAAAAGGCCAGAGGGCGGAGGAAAACCAAGTGTCGAGCACATCCTCGTCACGGGTCAAGGTGACCTTGTCGCCCAGCTTGGCTTGGGCCTTCGCAAGGGCTTCCTCTTCGCTGGGTGCCACAAAGACACTGCCGTCCTCGGCATACCAGGCTGGGATCTGGTGGCCCCACCACAATTGGCGGGAAATGCACCAGGGCTGGATGTTCCGCATCCACTCATAATAGGTCTTTTCCCAATTCTTGGGCACAAAGACGGTCTCGCCCTTCTCCACCGCCTCGATCGCCGGCTTGGCCAGGGTCTTGGCGTCCACATACCACTGGTCCGTGAGCCAGGGTTCGATGACCACATCGGACCGATCCCCATGGGGCACGGCATGGACATGGTCCTCGATCTTTTCGAGCAGGCCGAGTTCGTCGAGATCCGTGACGACCTTCTTACGCGCCTCGAAACGGTCAAGGCCCTGATAGGGCTCGGGCGCCGCCTCATTGAGGCGGGCCTCGGCGTCGAGCACATTGATCATCGGCAGATCGTGCCGCTTGCCGACCTCGAAATCGTTGAAGTCATGGGCGGGCGTGATTTTCACGGCCCCGGAGCCCTGCTCCGGATCGGCATAGGCATCGGCGACGATCGGAATGCGCCGGCCGACCAGGGGCAGTTCGACCTCCCGGCCCACGAGATCCGTGTACCGCTCATCGTCGGGATGGACGGCGACGGCCGTGTCGCCCAGCATGGTTTCGGGCCGCGTCGTGGCCACGGTAATGAAGCGCTCCGGATCATCCACCAGCGGATAACGGAAGTGCCAAAGATGGCCGTTCGTTTCCTTGGCCACGACCTCAATGTCCGAAACGGCGGTCTGGAATTTCGGATCCCAATTGACGAGCCGTTTGTCCCGGTAGATCAGACCTTCCTCATGGAGCGCCACAAACACCTTGACGACGGCCCGGGAGAGCCCGTCATCCATGGTGAAACGCTCCCGGCTCCAATCGCAGGAGGCCCCCAGGCGGCGCAGCTGTTCGCCGATCTTGCCGCCGCTTTCTTCCTTCCACTGCCAGACCCGGCGGATGAAGGCCTCCCGGCCCATGGCGCGCCGATCCGTCTGGTTCTCCGCAGCCAGCACGCGCTCGACCACCATCTGGGTCGCGATCCCCGCATGGTCCATGCCCGGCTGCCACAACACGTCCCGCCCGCGCATGCGCTCGAAACGCACCAGAATGTCCTGGAGCGTATTGTTGAGGGCGTGACCGATATGGAGGGATCCGGTCACATTGGGCGGCGGGATGACGATGCAAAAGGGATCGGCATCGGGACGGGCGCCGGCGCGGAAAGCGTCCGCCTCCTCCCATTGCCGGTAAAGGCGCGGCTCGGCCTCGGCGGGCTTGAAAGTCTTGTCCAGCATGGACTGGTTTCTCGAACTGGTTAGGGATCCCGAAATCGGGACTCTGTTGGTGTCTTGGGTTTCGGGGGCGCAGTCACGCCCTTCTTCCCATTGATAGAGGAAGCCGCAGCAGGCGCAAGCGGCTGGCCCGACAAAACGTCGAGACAAAAATCACATCACGCCGCTTGACTGGTCGGGCACAAAAAAACCGGGCCGCGTCAGGGCGGCCCGGTTCGCTCAGATATCTCGTTTTAAGGGTGGCTCAGCGCTTGCGGCCGCGATCGGAAATCCGGCGTACTTCGCGCTCCACCACATCCTCGACAATGTCGCCGAGATTGTCGTCGAGCCAGTCCTTGAGCATCGGACGCATCATGTCCTGAACCAGCCCTTCGAGGCTGCGGGCGCTGCCCTCTTCGGCCACGACCACGTTGCGGCTCAAGGAATGGAAAGCGGCGGACGCGGAGTCTTCCGTGTCGCTGCTGACCAGAGCGTTGGCTTCTTCTTCCTCTTCGGGGGCATGGTCGTCATTGTCGACGAGCATGAGATCGGCACCGCCGAAATCTTCAGCCGGCGTTT
Source organism: uncultured Alphaproteobacteria bacterium (assembly GCA_964522525.1). Lineage (GTDB taxonomy): Bacteria > Pseudomonadota > Alphaproteobacteria > JAJFIK01 > JAJFIK01 > CAYUYV01. Next base: position 81,431 of record CAZFWG010000004.1, read on the forward strand.
CCTGGCTGACCGGGGTGGCTTCGAAAGCGGACGGCATGGGCTGGGCCACGGGCTCTTCTGCATGGAGCGGCGTGGGCGCCACGGGGGTCGGTTCCGGTTCCGGTTCCGAAAGCACTTGTGCCTGGGTCAGTTCCAGAACCTCGGCACTGGTCTGGGGTTGGGCAGCGTGGAGATCGGCACCGTTGGTCATGGGCGCTGGGCTGACCGGGGCGGCTGCCATCGGAGCCGGCTCCTCGACCGGCGCGGGTTGCGCCGGGGCCGGAGCGGCCGCGCCATTGGTCGCGGTCTTGGCCGCGTCGTCATTGTCCTCGGAGATGATCCGGCGAATGGACGCCAGGATTTCCTCCATGGTCGGTTCCTGTTGGGTGTTCTCTTGATCGGTCATGGGAGTCCCTGAGTTTTTTGGTTCGAGCCCTGTGATTGCCCCGCCAGACCACGCTCACCGCGGCACTGACGCTGATCCCGAAACTGGCCCGCACTGGGCCTGATATCTTCGCGCCTTGTCCCGTCTCCTGCCGCCAGACTATGGGCCATTCACCGCTAAAGAAAAATGGCTCTTCTGGAGATCTCCGTCCGGGTTCAAGCCGAAACCATGTCGTGGCACGGAAAGAAGCACAACCCACTTACCCTGCCCAAGCCTGGGACACTGGTTCAACCACTCTCAAGATCCTAGCAGGAGGGATGCCACTTTGACCGCGGCTCCGACCCCTTGGATCTTGGGCGTGCGGAGCGAAAACCGGGAGGAGACGTCACACGACGCCTCACCGTGTTCTCAGTATCGCCTCAAAATGAGACAAGAGCATGGCTGCGGCCGCTTTGTCGTGCCAATACCGCCACTTTTCAACCAAGGCTTCCGTTCGAGCCCCGGGATGGATCAGCGGAAATCGTCCTTCTGGCCGATACCGATCCACTTGTTTTTGACTTCCTTGTAGTTTTCTTCCGGAAAATAGATTTCGGTGGGCAGTCTGAGCCGTTCCGCCGACAAATATCCGACCGTGGAGAGGAGCTGGAACGCCGCGACATACTCGTCCCGCTCCGCCGTGACCAAGGTCACCCGGGAATCCAGCAATTCCTGCTCCGCATCCAGCACATCCAGGGTGGTCCGGGAACCCACTTGCGCTTCCTGGCTGACCCCTTCAAAGGCGATTTCGTTGGCACGAACCTGCTCGCGGCTGGCCAGGATGGTCGCCCGCGCCGACCGCAGGGCGTCCCAACTTGTGGCGATCTGTTCTTCGAGAATCCGCTGGGCCTCGGCAATCTGAAGCTTGTCCTCACTGTTGACCTGCTTGGCCTGGCGCAATTGGGAATAGGCTGACCCACCTTGATACAGGGGCACGGTCACATTGATTGTCGCTGAGAGCTGATCGGTGCGGTTGGCGGTAATCTCTCTTTGGTTCGGAATCTCCACACCGCCGACCTCGGTGGTCGGAGGATCTGTTTGGAAGAAATCCCCATCCGTGTCGGAAATGCTGTAGCGGCCTTGGAACGTGACCGTCGGCAGGAGCAGCGCGCGCGCGACCTTGATCGCGTAACGGGAGGCCGCTTCGGTTTCCCGAGCGGTTTGCAGATCCGGATTGCTTTGCAGTGCCCGGTTCAGCGCAATGTTTTCGTCATTAGGAAGCTCCGGCAGTGCCGGAGGCGGCGTCAGATCGCCTGGATTGATACCAATCACCCGTTCAAAAGAGGCGCGGCTGACGGTCAACTGGGCTTCCGAAGCGATGAGATTGGATTGCGCACCGCTCAAGCGTGCCTCGGCCTGGGCAACGTCGGTGCGTGTGATTTCACCCACGCGAAAGCGGTCCTGGGCCGCTTCGAGCTGGCGCGTCAAAACCTGAACATTGTTCTTGCTCAAGCGCACCACGGCTTCGTCCCGCAGGACATCCATATAGGCGGTCACGGCGTCAAACAGGACCTGCCCCTCGACCCGCCTCAATTGTTCGCGGGCGGCCCGAACATCGGCCTTCGATTGCTTGACCTGATTGAACGTCCGCAGACCGGTAAAAATGTTCTGCTGGAGGGTGACGCCGCCGGAAATGGTGTCGTCGTTCGTATCACTCACGATACTGAACGCCACGGGGTTGCCGAACTGACCGGCCGGGACCAGGCGATCGTTCTCGGCATTGACCCGACTGACACTCGCATCGGCCGTCACCGTGGGTTTCCATCCCGCAATGGCCTGGTTCACCGTCTCGTCAACCGCCCGAACCTGGGCGCGTTGGGCGAGCAGCGTCGGGTTGGTTTCATAGGCCTGGACCAGCGCCTCTTCGAGCGTCGTCGCCTGGGCGAATGCCGAGAGAGGCGCAAGACACAGCGCCGTGCCCATCAAAAGGGCAAGCCGACGGCCCCTTCCCGCGCGTTTACCCGACCCGAAATTCAAAGCTGTGACCACGTCCCACTCCTCACCACGCGCGCTCATTGTCAGGCTGTCTTGTTTCACGACAGCGTGACACCCCGCAAGTGTATGATTGATAAATCCCGAAGGCCTCCGCGGACCATACAAAATCGCGCCTCAAACCATACAAAATCACGCCTCATCTTTGTTCGCCATGGGAAATGACGTCTCAGAAAGATCGTGATCCCGCGATGGGAGCAGCTGTAGCGTCCATATCCTTTTCAAAAGACAAATTCTTCTGTCCGTTCGAGGCCCGGCAGAACGGGGACCGTGGCATCAAAAATGATTCTGGAACTCACATGGTCGCCGGTGCGCAGATAGAGATTCGCCCGGCCGAGGCGCCCCTCGACGATCACCACGCCCATGCGTCCGCCATCCGCCAACTGGTCGGTCCAGGCGTCGGGCACCACTTCCACACCCCCGCTCACCAGGATCGCGTCAAAAGGGCCGTGATCCGGCGCGCCCACTTTCACGTCGCCGGTCATCACGGCGGCATTGTCGACGGACAGATCCATCAAGGTGGACGTGGCGCTGGACACAAGCACCTCGTCGCTTTCAAGCCCCACCACCGTTTCCGCCATGGCGGCAAGAACGGCCGTCGAATAGCCGGTGCCGCAGGCAATATCGAGAACCACATCCGTGGACTTGATCTCAAGCGCCTGCACGAGTTTCGAGAAGGTGCGCGGATCCATCAGCGTCCGCCCCTCGCCCATATCCACGCCTTCAGCCATATAGGCGAGGCTCCGCCGGCCCTTAGGCACGAACAGCTCTCGGGGCACGGCGAGCATCGCTTTCTGGATGCGTTTGTCGGGCACATCATTGGTGCGCACCTGGCCTTCGACCATGGTGGCGCGAGCCTTGGCAAAATCCATCTGTCCTGCTCCGGTAAAACCTGTGGCGCTTATACTGACCGGGCCGCCAATTGACAAACCCTTGCGCGGCTCGGCTGGCACGGCTCAGGAGCGGCGTGTCTGCACGATTGTGTCCGGCGACGCCCTCTGATAAGGAATGCGCTCTTAAGGTCGAAATTCGTGCTTTCGGTCCTTCAGGCGACGTGGCGGAGTGGTTACGCAGCGGCCTGCAAAGCCGTGTACACCGGTTCGATTCCGGTCGTCGCCTCCAAATCTCTTTCAAAATGCATTTTTCTGCAGCCGGGCAGCGCCTGCGTGCCACCCGTCCGCAGGGGAATCACGCCATCTGGAAACGGATGGGCAGGCGCTTCAGTCCGTTGACGAAGGTGCTTTCAATCACGGCCGGTTCCCCGTCCAAGGTCACCGATTGGAGGCGCGGCAGGAGGGTCTCGAACAGGATCCGCATTTCCTGGCGGGCCAGATGCTGACCCAAACAGACATGGGCACCATTGCCGAACGCCAATTGCCGGTTGGGGGCCCGGTCGATGTCGAATGTATACGGATTGTCGAAGACATCCTCGTCCCGGTTTCCGGAGGCGTAACACAGCATCATCCAGTCCCCTTTGCGCAGCCGCCGGCCCCGCAGCTCCGTGTCCGCCGTGGGCGAGCGCATGAAGGTCTTGACTGGGGTCGCCCAGCGGATGGCCTCTTCCACAAAGGCCGGCACCAGGGACAGATCGCCTTTCAGGCGCCGCAGAAGATCCGGATGGGTTGCAAGAGCCCACATGGCCGCCGCCGTCGACGAGGACGTCGTGTCATGGCCGGCGCTGGCCACGATGATGTAGTAGCCTGCGGCTTCCCGCTCCCCGATGGGCGCACCGTCGATGGTCGCATGGGCGATCAGGCTTGCCAGATCGTCCCGGGGATTGACCCGCCGGTCGGCGCTGATGCCTTCGAAATAGGCCGAAAACTCCGCCACCACCCCGGCAATGATTTCGGCAAACTGCTCCGTTGAAAGAGCATCCATAAAGCGCGCGGTGTCCGGATCCTGGGGACCGAAGATCTCCTGGGTCAGTTTCAACATCAGCGGAAAATCCGCCTCCGGAACGCCCAGAATGTTCATCACCACTTCCAGGGGATAGTTGAGCGCCACGTCGGCGACGAAATCGCAGGCGCCCCCCTTGGAGGCCATATGGGCGACGGTCTTGTCGGCAATGGCCTGAATGTCGTCCGTGCGCTTCTTGAGATTGGCCGGGGTGAACCAGGCCTGGGTCAGGAGCCGGTATTTCATGTGATCCGGCGCATCCATCTGCACCAGGGAACGGACCAGATGGGGCGAGCCGGCGATTTCCGTGACGCGGGCAATCGTCGCCTTGTTGGAAAGCGTCGTGGCGCGCACCCCGCTATGGAAAAGGGCATTGTCCCGGCTCACCCGGAGGATGTCCTCGTGTTTGGTCACCACCCAGAACGGGTCAAAACCCTCTACTTCCGCATAGCCCAGCGGGTTGTTGGCGCGCAACCAGTGATAGGTCTCAAAGATCCGTTCATTGGCATAAGCCGTCGGATCCACAAGATTGGCCGCCAGGTCCGCCGGAATCCGGCAGTCCTCTGGGTCCAGCAATTCTGTCGGCATGGTTCAGCCCCTTCCCTTGGCCCCAGGCATTTCCGTCCCCTCGTGCCCACCTCATTTGGATTTTCTTTTCGGTCCATCTCCCACGGTCACAACCAAAGTATAATCACATTTGTGGAAAAGTCAGATCCCCGTGTTTCGGGGTAGCCCGGATCGGGCGTCTCCCCTTTTCGCCAAACCCGGCGCCTCTGCTATGCTTTGCGCAATGTGGATTTTTGCTTTGTTTTGGGGGCTTTCCCATGGTTGGAATTGTGCGGTTTTGGGTTGTGTTGTTTGGGGTTCTTCTCGCCAGCAGGGCGGCGGCTGCCCCTTTCCTTGAGGTCGAAACCGACCCGGCCGTGCCCAGTCTGGAAGAAGTGATCGGCCACGCCCCCGGAGAGCGGATCACCCGATCGGACGATGCCGTCCGCTATCTCGAGGCGCTGGAAGCGGCCATGCCCGGCCGCATCAAGCTCGAGACCTATGCCCGGTCCTGGCAGGGACGCCCGCTGATCTATGCCGTGATCTCCTCGGCTGAAAACATGGCGCGGCTCGAGACCATCAAGACCAATCTCGCCACCCTGGCCGCAGGCGACGGGTTGAGCCGGGGTGAGATCGCTCAGATTACGGAACGCACCCCCGCCGTGACCTGGCTGTCCTATGGTGTCCATGGGGACGAAATCTCGACCACCGATGCGGCCCTGGCGCTTGCCCATCATCTTCTGGCGGCCCGGAACGACGCCGTGGTCGATAAGATCCTGGCGGAGACGATCGTGGTGATCGACCCCAACCAGAACCCCGATGGCCGCGACCGCTTCGTGCACTCCTTCGTGTCCGCCCTCGGACTGGAGGCCCTGGCCGACCGTTATACCGCCGAACACGACCAGCCCTGGCCCCGTGGACGCCTCAACCACTATCTCTTCGACATGAATCGGGACTGGTTCGCCCTCACTCAACCGGAAACGCGCGGACGGGTGAAGGCCATCCTGGAATGGCACCCGGTCGTGGTCGTCGACGCCCACGAAATGGGCGGTGATCAGAGCTTTTTCTTTCCCCCAGCCGCCGAGCCCTTTAACCCCAACATCACCGATGCCCAGCGCCAGAAACAGGTGTTGATCGGCCGGAACCACGCCCGCTGGTTCGACAACAACGGCATCGACTTTTTCACCCGCGAAATCTTCGACGCGTTCTATCCCGGCTATGGCGATATGTGGCCCACCCTGAACGGCGCCATCGCCATGACCTACGAACAGGGTTCAGCGCGGGGTCTGCGCTTCACCAAGAATGACGGCCGTGAACTGACCTATCGGGAGGGCGTGAAGAACCATTTCATTGCGACCCTGTCCACGGCCGAGGTCGTCGCCGACAACAAAGATCGTTTCCTCACCGATTATGCCGCCTACCGGGCCTCCGCCGTGGCCGACGGGCGCAATTCCACGGCCCGCTATTTCGTGATTGATCTGGCCACGCGCCGGTGGCAGGCCGAACGGCTGGGCCGCCGGCTTGCTGCCCAGGGCGTGAAAGTGGTCCGTGTCGAGGGACCGGCCGCCTTTTGCGGGGTCGACTACCGGGACGGCGCGCTTGTCGTGGACCGGGCCCAGCCCAATGGCCGGCTCATCTCCACGCTCCTTGATCGGAATACACCGTTGCCGGATGAGTTCATGGCGGAACAGGAGAACAGGCGCGATCGGGGCCTTGATCACGAACTCTATGACGTGACGGCCTGGTCCCTGCCCCTCATGGATGGGGTGGCGGTCTCGACCTGCGGGCGCATCGCCCTCGGCGGCGCCGAAGCGCTGGCCGCGGACGCGGAGATCCCGGCCCGCGTCAAAGGAACGGGGCAATATGGCTATGCGGTGCCGTGGAGCGATGCAGGCCAGGCCAAACTCGTCTTGGCGGCGCTCGCGGAAGGCTTGACCGGCAAGGCGACGGAGGAGGCCTTCGTCGTCAATGGACGCCGCTTCCCCAAAGGCACCGCGGTGTTCACCACGGCGGCCAATAGCCCGGCGCTCGGCGACCGGCTGCGGGCGCTTGCCACCCGCATCGGCGCGGAAGTCGTGGCCCTGGGCTCAAGCTGGGTCGAGGACGGCCCCAATTACGGCAGCGCCAAATTCCGGTCCTTGAAGAAGGTGAAAATCGCCATGGCCTGGGGCGAAGGCGTCAACCCGCTTTCCGCCGGGGCCACGCGCTATGTCATCGAGCGGGATCTCGGCGTGCCGGTGTCGCCGATCCGAACCCGGACAATAGCCCGCGCCAATCTCGACCTCTATGACGCCGTGATCGTTCCCGAGGTCTATTTTGGGTTCCAGACACGCCTCGGAAAGGGCGGCGCGGCAGCGCTCAAAGCTTTTGTCGATCGGGGCGGCGTCCTGATCGGTTTCGGCTCCGCCGTTGATGCCCTTGCGGACGACCCCATGGATCTGCTGTCGACAACACGCGAGACCGCCTTCCGGGACGATGACGACGAGAGCCCGTCCGGCGACGATGACGCGGAGGACGGCCCGATGCCGGGCACGCGCATCGAAGAGACGGAAGGCTACCGCGCCCTGATCGCGGACCGGAAGAAGAGCCCGGAAGACGTACCGGGCGTTCTCGTGAAGGTCGTGGCCGATCCGGACCATTGGCTGGCCTCCGGATACGAGGAGGCCACGGCGCTCCTTACCGGGCGGCGCATCTATCGCCCCTTGAACGAGGCAGAGGGCACCAATGTGTTCCGCTTCGCCGGCGCCGACGATCTCTTGACCAGCGGCTATCTGTGGGAGGAAAACCGGCTGCAGCTTGCCTACAAGCCCTTCGTGATGGCCGAGCCCCACGGCGATGGTCTTGTCATCGCCTTTACCCAGAGCCCGACGACGCGGGCCTATCTCAACGGGCTGACCCTTCTTTTGGCCAATGCCTTTGTACTGGGACCCGCCCACACCGACTAGAGCGCCTTCAATTTATTCCGAGTCATGAAGGCGCTCTATATCTTTGATTTGTTGCGTTTTCGAACCACAAAACCGCTCACACTTTTGCTGAAAACGCTCTAGGGTCGGGCGGGACCCGCAGAAGGACGGGCTCGGATGGTGAGACTGGCCGTCGCCGGCACACTTGGGGACGAGGATGGAACGGCTCAAGACCTCGAGAGCGGCGCCTGAACCGACGTCTCAACTGCTGCATCGCTTTGCCCATGAAAGCGATGCCGACCCGGTGAGCGTTTCCGAGATCGCTAAGGGGCTTAAGGATCAGACCTTGGGCTTCACGCTCCTGCTTTTCTCTCTTCCCTGCGCCCTGCCCATGCCGCCCGGATTCCCAACCCTGGCGGGTTTCGTCATTGTACTGATCTCATTTCATTTGATTACGGGCATACGGACGCTCTGGCTGCCCCGTTGGATCGGCAAGCGGACCATCAGCCGGGAAAATGTGCGTAATCTGGTGGAGCGGGCGCTGCCCAGCATCCGCTGGCTGGAGCGCTTCTGCAAGCCGCGCTTCGCCCTGTTCACGCAACGCCTCTTCCGTATCGTGATCGGTGTCACGACCCTGGTGATGGGCATCATCCTGATCCTGCCCATTCCCATTCTCGGCAATATCACGCCGGGGCTTGCCGTGGCGGTCATCGCCCTGGGCCTCACCGCTCGCGATGGTCTCCTGGTCCTGCTCGGACTGATCCTGTCGGCGGGCGCGGCTCTCTTCACCTGGACCATGGTCTGGGCCGCCGTCAAGGGCGTGAGCTACACCTTCTGACGACGGACCATGATGGGTCAGCTTTTCAGATGCTTCTCCCCGGACCAGCCATGGGGGGCCAGACGGGCCTTGGCGAACTGGGCCGGATCGCTTTCAAGCTCCGTTGCCATGGTGTCATTCCAGCGATTGAGAAAGCCGAACATGGCAATGACGGCGATGATCTCCACGATTTCGTCATCGCTGAAATGCGCCTTGAGCGCATCAAAATCCGCATCCGTCACGGCATTGGGCACCTGGGCGGCCCCTTGGGCCACGCGGAAGGCCGCCTTTTCCCCATCCGTAAACAGATCACTGCGCTCGAAATCCCACAAGGCATCGATTTTCGCCGTCTCCTCGCCGGCGCGATCCACAAGCGCCGCCGAATGGGCCATGCAATAGCCGCAGCCCGCCGAGCGGCTCGCGACATGTCCGATCATCTGTTTGAACGCCGTCGTGAGGCGCCCGGCCGGCGCGGTGATCTGAAACGCGAGCTGACCGATGGCGTTCAGGATCTCCGGATTGCGCGCCAGGGTGAGCATGGAATTGGGCACAAATCCCATATGGGCCTCGACCGTCTGCCAGACCGGTTCATAATCGGACAGCGCTTCGCGGGAGAGCGGCGTGATGCGTGGCATGGAATAACCCTCTTTTCGCGGTGACATTTTATTCAGCCTGCGGACACCCTTAGAGCACGAGGAAGGGAGCAGAAGCCGCAAACCCAGTCTTGAAATGGGCTCTGAGCCGCAACAGACAACAAGATCCGCTCCCGAGCCGGGGCTTTCTCCGTCAACAAACCGTGTTCCGTATCCGGCGGGCCTTCACATTCCGGTCAACGGGTGGCGCCGTCCTGCGCATCCGGCCCGTCGACCGCACCGGCCAGGGCCCGGCGGATGACCTTGCCATTGGCCGTGCGGGGCAGGCTTTCCAGAAAATGAAACGCCCGCGGCACCTTGTAGGCCGCAAGGTGCTCGGCCACGAAGGCGGACAAGGCCTCCTTGTCCGGTGGCAGGGTCGGGTCCCGTGGCACGCAGAATGCCGCGATGACTTTCACGTCTTCGCGCACCTGCATTTCCGTGACCGCCACTTCGGCAATCTCCGGGTGAAGAAGAAGGGCAGCTTCCACCTCTCCCGGCGAGACGCGATAGCCCATGGCGTTCATGACATCGTCGGCCCGGCCCTGGAACCAGACATAACCATCCTCGTCCATGGACGCCAGATCTCCGCCCACGAACCATGCCCCCCGGGTCACGGCCGCGTCCTCCTGGGGACGGTTCCAATAGCCCAGCATCAATCCGGGGTCGGACCGGTGAACGGCGAGCAGCCCGATTTCATTGGGAGCCAGGGGCGTCTCCCCGCCTTCCACGGGCAGGATCGCCACTTTGCGGCCCCTCTGGGGCTTGCCGGGCGAGCCGGGTTTGGGCGGGACGGCGGGCGCGCTCGAGATATAGGTGGAGCATTCGCTCATGCCGAGCGCCTCATAAAGCGGCGTGCCCGTCGCCGCCCGCCACTGGTCGGCAAGGCCGGGCGCCAATGCCTCCCCGGCGGTCAGACCATGGCGCAGGCTTGCGAAACAGCGGACATCATCCGCCGCATATTTCAGAATGCGCCGGTAGAGCGACGGAACCGCCGCGAACAGGCTGGCCCCATAGGCCGCGATCAGGCGGGGCCAGACCCGAGGGTCCTTGGGCCCGTTATAGACCACCGTCGTCGCCCCGTTGGCCCACGGATCGGTCAGACCCACCCCTAACGTATAGGTCCAATTGAAGGCCCCCGCGTGGAGAATGATATCGTCCGGGTGGATATCATACCAGCCCTCATACATGGGCCGGCGTCCCCAGGCGGAACGTTGCGCATGGACAACGCCCTTCGGGCGTCCGCTCGTGCCCGATGTATAGACCAGAAAAGCGGGATCCTCCGCATGGCTCTCATAGTAGCCGACCGCCGGCTCATGGACCTTGAGCGCCTCAATCGCCCCGGCGTCCATCACACGGACCCCTTTCGGCACATCCTCAAAGGCCAGATCCGTCGACACGGCCAGCACATGGGCCTGCGCGTCCTCCAGGATGAACCGCACTTCCGCCGGGGTCAGTTGGGCCGAGCTCGGCAGTGCCACGCAACCCGCCGCGATCGCCCCGAAAAAAAGCAAAGGATAATCGCTCGTATTGTCGAGACGGATCAGGATCCGGGTTCCGGGGCCGATGCCCTGTGCCCTCAGACCTGCCGCGACCCGGCGCACGGCCTCATCCAGGGCACCATAAGACCACTGCTCGGCCGCCTCCGGAGGAGCATCCGCATCATGAACAACGATCAGGGCCGTCTTGTCGGCACGCCGGATGGCGGGATCGCCCCCCAGACAATACCGCGCCAGATTGAAGCGCGGCGGGACGGGTTCGGTGGCAGACGTCATGGTGGCGATTATCCTCTTCCCCCCTTTGGCCCGGAACCCGGTCGCACCCGGTCCGTGGCCGTCAAGGGCCTCACCCCCCGGCGGGTGTGGCCCACACAATGCCGCCGTGCCGGTTCAGCAGGTGAGACGATACCGCATTCCGGCGCCGAAAGGGTAAAAAGCGGACGGCACCCAAGGGACATCCGGGGGCGCCACGATGGCCCCGGCTTGGGTTCGGCGCCCCATATCGGATAGGCTACCCGGGACCCATGGCATGGCTTGGCCAAGGTGGCCCCGCGCGCCATCATTCCCATACGTTCTTCACGACAAGCGGAACCCGACCATGAAACCCTTTCCCCAGGATCTGCCACCGCCCGGCGCGCCGGATATCGAGATCGCCCGCGCTGCCCGGATGCGCCCGCTTCTTCCGTTGGCGGAGGAGCGCTTCCAGATCCCCGCGGACGCTCTCGTGCCCTACGGCCACTACAAGGCCAAGCTGTCCCACGCCTTCATGGAAACCCTCAAGGAGAAGCCGAGAGGCAAGCTTGTCCTCGTCACGGCCATGACGCCGACGCCCGCCGGTGAAGGCAAGACCACGACGAGCATCGGTCTCAATGACGGGCTGAACCATCTGGGCGTGCGCTCGCTCCTATGCCTGCGGGAGCCGTCCCTCGGCCCCTGTTTCGGTATGAAAGGCGGCGCGGCCGGTGGCGGCCGGGCCCAGGTCCTGCCCATGGAGGACATCAATCTCCATTTCAACGGGGATTTTCACGCCATCACGGCGGCCCACAATCTTCTGGCGGCCATGCTCGACAATCATCTGCAATGGGATAATCGGCTGGAAATCGATCCCCGGCGGATCACCTGGAAACGGGTGATGGACATGAATGACCGGGCCCTGCGCCAGACCATGGTCGGGCTCGGCGGCCCGGCCCACGGGATCCCGCGCCAGGACGGTTTCGACATCACCGTTGCCTCCGAAGTCATGGCCATTCTCTGCCTTGCGGAGGATCTTGCCGATCTCCAGGAACGCCTGGGACGGATGATCGTTGCCTATCGCCGTGACAAGACACCGGTCACGGCGCGGGAGCTTGGCGCCGATGGGGCCATGACCGTCCTCTTGAAGGATGCCCTTCAGCCCAATCTGGTCCAGAGCATCGACGGCAATCTGGCCTTCATCCATGGCGGGCCGTTCGCCAATATCGCCCATGGCTGCAATTCGGTCGTCGCCACCAAGGCAGCCCTGGCCCTTGGCGACGTGGTCGTGACAGAAGCCGGTTTCGGCGCCGATCTGGGGGCGGAGAAATTCCTCAACATCAAGTGCCGCCAGTCCGGCCTGCGCCCGGACGCGGTTGTCCTTGTCTGTACCGTTCGGGCGCTGAAAATGCAGGGCGGCGTGCAGCGGGGCGCCCTCGCCGCGCCCGACCCGGAGGCCGTGACCCGTGGGGCCGCCAATCTGGAACGCCATATCGGCAATCTGCGCCGGTTCGGCCTTTCCCCGGTGGTAGCGGTCAACCATTTCATTCAAGACACGGATGAAGAATTGGATGCCGTGCGGCGGTTGTGTGATCGATGGGGTGTCAAGATGGCCCTGGCCCGCCATTGGGCGGAAGGTGGCGCGGGCGCGGCGGACCTGGCCCGTGCGGTCATGGAGACCCTCGAGGCCGGATCGCCGGATATATCTCTGCTCTATACGGATGATATGCCGCTTTCGGAAAAGCTTCGGGCCGTGGCGACGGGGATCTACGGCGCCGCCGATATTGCCCTGGGCGCGGCCGCCCGGCGCTCGTTGGACGAATTCGAAAGCCTGGGTTTCGGCCACCTGCCCGTCTGCATCGCCAAGAGCCAGTACAGCTTCAGCGGTCAGCCCGGCGATCTGGGGGCCCCGGAAGGCCATGTCCTGACCGTGCGGGAAGCGCGGTTGTCGGCCGGTGCGGGCTTTGTGGTGGCGATCTGCGGGGATCTGATGACCATGCCGGGCCTCCCCCGGGAACCGGCGGCCCTGCGCATCGGCCTTGATGACCAGGGGCAGATCATGGGCCTCTCCTGACCCCATGTTCTGATCCGGCTCTCCTGACCCGGTGTCTCAACCTCAAAGGCGCGTCTACGGATGGCGTCCGGATGGGAGCACCCCAGAAAATGCCCACAAAAAAGGGACGGCGCCCGAGGCACCGTCCCGATCTTTGTCTGACGATCCGTTAGCGGATCAGGATCACACCGTGATCATGAAGTCCGCAGCGGACAGTTCGTCCAGATCCACATCGGCCAGGTTCAGCACCGTGCCGTCGTCGAAGGTGAAGACGGCCGTCGTGCCTTCCTGAACGCCCTTGCTGAGCACATCGTCGAAGTCGGTGACGCCCAGGCCCGAGAGTTCGATGGCATCCCAATCCGGACGGTAGTCCAGAACGGTGTCGTTGCCGCCCATGCCTTCGAGCACGAAGACGTCCTGATTGGTGCCGCCCAGAAGGATGTCGTCGCCGGTGCCGCCGACCACGACATCCGCGTCGGACCCGCCGACCACGATGTCGTTGCCTTCGCCGCCGATGAGCAGATCCATGCCCGCGCCGCCCCGGAGGATGTCGTCCCCGGCACCGCCGAGCAGGGTGTCATTGCCTTCACCGCCTTGGATCAGATCGTCCCCGTCTTCCCCTTCGGCCAGATCATCACCGGAACCGCCCAGGATCGCATCGTCCCCGTCGCCGCCGAGCAGGATGTCATCGCCACCCAGACCGCGGATGATGTCGTCACCGCTTTCACCGACCAGAACATCCGTGCCGGCCGTGCCGACCAGGATCAGATCTTCCGGACCGGA
>CAZFWG010000005.1:0-64466 GCA_964522525.1 uncultured Alphaproteobacteria bacterium
GATGCCGGTCTCATCGGAACCGACTACCCAATCGAGTATGGGGGGCGCGGACACAACGGGTTTCAGAGAATTGCCAATCAGGAACTCAGTCGCGCGCAGGTTCCGTTCCTCATCAATATTGTGGGCCTCAGCATGGCCGCTCCTACGATTCTCAGGCACGGGACGGAGGACCAAAAGCGCAAATTCATTCCCGGATGTCTGACGGGCGCGGAAATCTGGTGTCAGGGTTTTTCCGAACCGGGGGCCGGTTCGGATCTGTCGAACCAGCGCACCTCTGCCGTGCGCGACGGCGATGAGTGGATCGTCAACGGACACAAGGTTTGGACGAGCCTCGGCCATTTCGCCAAATGGATGATTCTCATTACACGGACAAGCAGCGATCACAAATATGAGGGGCTCACTTATTTTCTGTGCCCGATCGAAGGACATCCCGGCGTGACGGTCCGGCCCTTGGTGAAGATGACGGGCGAGACCGGGTTCAATGAGGTGTTCTTCGAAGATGTCCGGATCCCTGACGCCTATCGGCTTGATGACATCGGGAAAGGCTGGTCGGTCGCGATGACCACGCTCACGGCCGAACGCGGGGCGGCCGAAAGCGCCGGCAGCGGGGGCGGTGGCACCTCCAGTACGGTAGAAAACCTGATCGACCTGGCGCGCAACAGCTGGAGGAACGGCATTCTTGCGGCTGATGATCCCGTCACGCGCGACGCGATCATTCAGTGTGCCATCGTAGGGGAAGGCATGCGCCAGAACGCCAAAAGGGCGCGCGTTCCCGCTCTGTGCGATCATCCGATGCGTCTCCCGTTGCAGCAGAAACTCACGGTCACGGAATTTGCCCAAGACACGGCGCGGCTGGGGGTCGAGATCGCGGGCGCGCACTCGACGCTCTACAAGCGCGACCCGCGTGCGCCGAGCGCCGGCCATTGGCCGCTGGCCTATCTCAACTCATACGGCAACACGATCGCCGCGGGGACGAACGAAATCCAGCGCAACATTCTGGGCGAGCGCGTTCTCGGCCTGCCGAAGTCGAAATAGGAGGAGCGGAATGTCCAGCACACTCAGCACACCGAGGGATTTCGGCTTTGGGGAAGACGAGGCCATGTTGCGCGACGTCGCGCGCAAGATGCTCGATGAACGACTGCCGATGGAGAAGTTGCGGCGCCTCGTCGCTGAAGCGCCGGAGCCGGTCTATGATGACGGCCAGCCAGCGCCATGGGATCACGCTTTGTGGGCGGAGATCGTTGATCTGGGCTGGACGAGCCTCGCGATCGGCGAGGCCGAGGGCGGTTCAAACATCTCGCTGGCCGGCATTGCCGGCATGATCGAAGAAGTGGGCCGGCACGCCCTCCCCTCGCCGCTTATCCCGACGCTCTCGGCAAGCCTCGTACTGCGGGCGGCGGGCGGCGACGTGGCCAAACAGGTCATGGCCCGGATCGCCGGCGGCGCCACGGCGAGCCTCGCCCTGACGGACGAGCGCGGCAGTTGGGAGCCGGAGGATACGCCGCTCCTCGCCTTCGAGCAGTCCGGGGACCTTGTCCTTCAAGGCACCGCGAGATTCGTGCAGGATGCGTCCAAAGCAGACCTGCTGATCGTCAGTGCAAGGCTCGGCGGAAAGCTTGTTTTATGCGCCGTTGAGACGGATGCGGAGGGGCTGATCCTCGAAGCCGATCATATCCACGATCTCACACGCGACCAAGCCAGTGCGCATTTCGATGGCGTGCGCGTGGACGCGGCGTCGGTCGTGTCCCGTGACGCCGCCGCCGTCTTGCGCACCGCCTGGCCGGGCCTTCTGGTGCTCGTTTCCGCCGATTTATGCGGGGCCAGCGAGTGGCTGCTCCAGTCAACGGTTGAATATGCAAGAGAGCGTGTCCAGTTCGATCGGCCGATCGGCTTCTTCCAGGCGGTCAAGCATCCGCTCGTGAACGCCATGGTGGAGATCGACCGCGCCCGTTCCCTTCTTTATCATGCGTGTGCGGAGATTGACGCGGAATCGGGCAACGCGGAAATAGCGGCCCGCATGGCCAAGAGCGCGGCTTCCGATGCGGCCGCTTTCATCTCGGACCGGTCGGTCCAACTGCACGGGGGCATCGGGTTCACTTGGGAATACGGGATCCACATTTACTTCAAGCGGAACCTCCACAATCAGGCACTGTTCGGGGACGGCGTTCATCATCGCAAGAAGCTTGCCGACCTCTTGATCGGACCCGTCACGACTTGAGCCGGCCGGACCGGAAATCGTCGGTTATCGTCCGTTCAGACATGTTTGGATGGGGCGCATAGAATGAGTGTTGTGTTTCGTTGTCTTGATTGATCTGGGAGGCAATCCTGATGAAGACCAGACTGACAGAGCTGTTGGGCATTGAGGCCCCCATCGTCTGTGGTGGGATGATGCGGGTCGGTACGGCGGATTTGGCGGCGGCCGTCTCCAATGCTGGTGCGCTCGGTGTCATGACCGCCCTCACGGCAAAGACCCCCGAACGGTTGGACGAGGAGATCGCGCGGTGCCAATCGCTGACGGACAAACCCTTTGCCGTCAATCTTACGGTTGGTGTGGTTTCCACACCGATTAACTATGACGACTTGGTCGATGTCATCATCAGGAGCGGCGTCAAGATTGTTGAAACCGCCGGCCGGAGTCCGGCGCCGTTCATGGAACGCTTCAAGGACGCAAACATCAAGGTGGTGCACAAATGCGTGACGGTGCGCCACGCGCTCGCAGCAGAACGTTTGGGCGTCGATGTCATCAGCATTGATGGCTTTGAGTGTGCCGGGCATCCGGGTGAACATGATGTTGGTGGCCTGGTCTTGTTCCCGGCCGCAGCCCGTGCCCTGACGATCCCCGTCATCGCTTCGGGCGGCATTGCGGACGCCCAGGGTCTTGTCGCGGCCTTGGCGCTTGGATGCGACGGCATCAATATGGGCACACGTTTCATGGCAACCAAAGAGGCGCCCATCCACGATGGCATCAAACAGAAGATCGTGGAAATGGACGAAAACCAGACACAGATCATCTTCCGGAGTTTTCGGAATACGGCTCGTGTCTATCGCAATTCCGTCGCCGAGAAGGTTGCCGAGATCGAAGCGTCCGGCGGTGACTTTTCCCAGGTCCATGAGCTTGTTTCCGGCGTCAACCAGGAGAAAGCGTGGAGCACAGGCGATATCGAAGCCGGTATGGTGACCGCCGGGATGTCGGGGGCTCTCGTCCATGACGTTCCGAGCTGCCAGGAACTTGTCCAGACGATTGTGAGCGACGCAGAACAAATCATCGCCGCCCGTCTGGCCGGCTATGTCGGCTAAGACGCGCAATCCGCCCTAGCGCAGATTCCGGCACAATAAGGCATTGCCTGATATCACGCCGCTGGCGGTCATGATGTCAGGCGGTCCCTTTTGCCTCGACGGCGGATTTCAGCGGCGACGAGCCACAACCTGTCCTGCCCCCATACCGCCAGGTCAGGTTCTCCCGCCGGGCCGGACAGGCGATAGCTTGGTACACCCCACAAGCCAAGATCCTCTGTCATTTGGCGTTGATGTTCCTCGATGACCGGTCGCCAATCCTGATTGCCGATGATGCCGCGCGCCTGCGACCAATCGAGGCCGGCGGCTTCCACCGCCCTACGCATCCCTTTTTCCGTATGAAGACCGACACCTTGAGCGAAAGCATGGCGC
Source organism: uncultured Alphaproteobacteria bacterium (assembly GCA_964522525.1). Lineage (GTDB taxonomy): Bacteria > Pseudomonadota > Alphaproteobacteria > JAJFIK01 > JAJFIK01 > CAYUYV01. The sequence continues at coordinate 3,667 of CAZFWG010000005.1, forward strand.
AAGAGAGAACTCATAAGGTCCTCATCCTTGCCCTGTGACCGGGCCCAATCCAACAATGAGTAGGCCTGCCGTGTCGGCGCTCCAACCGGCATGAGGAGATTACCGAACGGTACGCTGAAGAAGTCCGCCTCGCGCTTGGTATCAAAAAGGATGTAGCGTGCCTTGGCCCTTGTTGCGGGTACCCCCCTCATAACCATGGGCAGCACGGGCTTATGATTGAACCGGATGTTACATTCGTTCTTAAGGGCAATGGTCCTATCGAAGATAATCGATGTGTACGGTGAATTGAGGGATGGGAAGAAATCCAGCGTCAAATCGCTCGCGTCCACTCCCTCCACATCAATGGGTGGTCGTGGGGCAAGAAGCGGTGAGGCACCATCGCGACACACACCAAGATCCCGCAGCCGCAATTCCAGGTGAAACAGTCTGTCTACCCCCCAATACCATTCTCCGCCGTAATAAAAGCAGGCGCCGGAATAGTGGCCCATCTTCTTCAAAAGCGCGGATCCTTCCTCCAATGCCAATTGGGCGTCGTCGAAAGACGCCAACTGTGCATCTGCGGCGTGCGGCGACATCTCTCCGCCCGACCAAAGAGCCGTATTGATCGGCGCAATTCGGGCAATGAACGCGTCTTCCGGCAAGGCCGCGAGAATGCGAGCGGCTTCGATCACCAGATCTGGATCGGGAACCGTCCCGGCATGTATTGGAAAGGACAGTCCGAAATGGGGAGCGATGAGTTCCGCATCCCGTCGCGCCCATATCTGCAGCTTTTCCAGTTCCGGCTGGTTCACCCCACCGGAGGCACGAATAAGATGGGGGCGGACAACAATGTCATAACGCGCCGCAAACTGTCCCAATAGCTGAGCCGTCAATTGCGAATACGGATCGTCCAACTGGTGAAAATAGTGGACCGTGTGGGGCTCGTTTCTGCGCAACCGTCTCGCCTCGAAACGTTGCCTTTGACGCCGGATTCGACCACTGTCCGTGACATCACGCATCATCCAGGCCGTCAGATGCCTGAGCCAGCGGGGCGGATCGACGATTAACGACGAGTTTGGATTTCTTTCAGGTTCCACCATCTGGAAATATATTCCTTCGTCGGATGCTCGCGCCAATGCAACTACGGTTTTGACTGGACCTTGATGGTTCAGCCATGGCTAGTGCAACCATGTGGCACTCTCAGGGATCCGCACAAGGACTTGAATCCTGATACGGAAGTTTCTGTCACGCCTGCCGCTTACGCACAGTGAAGCAAACTTAGGTCGAAAGCGAACCACCAGCGGCAGGTAGAGAGTGTATGAAGACGCTCAGCAATCATCCCGTTGGGTTTGGCCGCAAAAACAGTCGACGCACCAGTTTCAAAACACCCCAGACCAGCAAGCCCAATATCGCCATACTGAACAAACCCACCGCACTGATCCACGGCCAGTAGTACTGCCAGAGCTTGCCGATAACATTCAACCCGATTTGACGGGTGACATGATATCCCGGGGGTAACTCCAAGATACCCACACGGTTGGCATAAAGACGGTATTCATGCATGAGCTCACGCTTGAGATCCGGCAGGGCAGCACTGAGATCGCGGCTTTCCCCTGGATCAACACTCACGTCGAACAGACGCCATATGCCGTCACCATGGGGCAGCAGATTGCGGACAAGCTTGTAGCGCCCCCGATAAAGGGCAGCCTGGCCCGATGTCTCAAAGCCAATCGCTTCGTCAGCACCATAAACACTCTCCGCCTCGCCTCTCAGGAGCGGCGTGAGTGATTTCCCTGTGAAGGGCTTGGCATCCGACGCTTCCTCGGTGGCACCAGCAAGCTCCATGACGGTTGGCGCGATGTCGGCCATGGATGTGAAACCTGTCACAGATTCACTCTTCGGCACGCCAGGTCCCGACATGATGAGAGGGACCCGAAGTCCCCCCTCTGCTGCGTGGAACTTGAAGAGATGGGAAGGCCCCGCCGCCGCGCTTGCGCCGCCCGGCCCAATGGCAACATAGCTGCGTTTCTCGCCAAGCGTCTCGTAGTCCCGGGAATAACCTTGCCAGTCGAGCCAGGGCTGGACAGGACCGCCCCATGGGTCGCCGGCCTCCGGGCCGTTGTCGGATGTCACAATGAACACCGTGTTCTCGAATTGTCCGGAAGCCGCAAGATAGTCGATCAGCTTACCGAATTCCTCATCCATTGCCTCCAGGGCCCCGGCATTGACAGCCATGCTTTTTGCCGCGAGCTTCTGTTCGCCGGCACTCAAATCATTCCAGCGCGGAATGGTCTGAGGTTGGTCTGCCAGGGGAGCACCTGCCCGGATCAAACCCAGTTCCTGGGCCCGTCGCCACCGCCTTTCCCGCATGGTGTCCCAGCCGTCGCGATAGATTTGGATGTATTTGTCGGTATACGCCCTGGGAGCCTGGACCGGAATATGGACCGCCAGAAAGGCCACATAGGCAAAGAAGGGCTCTTCACGATCCGCATCTGCTTCGAGATAGTCCCGCATCTGCCCCGCGATGAACGTCGAAGAATAAAAGCCCTCCGGCAATGTCGCCCGCTCGCCGTCTTCAAACCACGGAGCATCCCGGTAGTAGGGCAGATAGGGTTTGTTCTCCCAATGATCCGCACCGGATGCATCGAGGATGAATGACCGGTCAAAGCCATGATCGACTGGCAGCTGTCCATCCTCATGACCCAGATGCCATTTGCCCGTCATATAGGTGCGATAGCCAGCCCGCTTCAGCTTTGTGGCGATGGTCTCGACGCCCGGCTCCAGCGCCATTGTGTATCCAGGGTGCCCACGATGCTGAGGCGGGAGGACCTCCCGGATGGTCCCCAAACCCGCAAGGTGATTGTCCATCCCCGTCAGCAGCATGGCACGGGACGGCGCGCAGAAAGGTGTGGCGTGATGTTGGAAAAAAAGTGTGCCACGGTCTGCCAGAGAATCAATGTTGGGCGTGGCCGCTTCGCCGCCAAAGACACCGAAATCCATCAGTGCGGCGTCGTCGACGAGCACCAGCATGATGTTCGGACGCGCCGGGGATCCCTGGGCATGACCAGTCAGAAAAACCGTCAACAATGCGGTGCTGAGAATGCGACCGATCACAGGATAACCTCGCCATCAGGCAGGTTGATCAATGTCTCCATCATTTTCACCGCCGTTTCGGTCCCGCTGTTCTGGTTCTGTCCGGTTACGATTCTGCCGTCAGTGACCACCCGGTTCGCGAAAAAATCGCGAAAGCCCGTATCGGCTTCGAACAGGGCGCCAGCAGCCCGTAGATCCCGTTCAGGGTGCATGGGCGTGTGGGTGATCCCAAGCTCCTTGATTTGTTTGTCGGTAACGGCCGTCACCTTGCGACCGGCGACCAAGAGTGATCCATCCGCCGCTTTGGCTTGCAAGAGCCCGAGCGGTCCGTGACAAACACCCCCGATGACCGCACCATTCGCGTAGGCCGCCGTCATTTTCTCTCCGAGTACCGCGGATTGGGCAAAGTCATAGGCCGCCCCCCAACCACCGGCGAGAAACACGATGTCATATTGTGTGATGTCGACCATTCCGACGTCATAGGATCGGATAACTTTGGATTGGAAGAGTTGATCCTTCAGGTAGCGTTTGTCCGGATCCGATGCGATCGGCCAACGCAGGGAGACGGGCTCAATCGGGATCTGGCCGCCCTTGATGCTCGCGATATCGACCTGCATGCCTGCATCAAGAAAAGCATAATAGGGCGCAGTCATCTCCGAGGCGAAGACGCCCGTCGGTTCGCCGGTCGCGTCAAGGGTGTCATGACTTGTCGCGACGATCAGGACACGCTTTCCCGACAGGTCGAGATCCGATACCTCATAGTGCGGATGAAGCCCAAATGCGGTCAGCAGGAGTGGCAAGCCAAACCAGACGGACACACCCAGGAAAACGAGGGCCACCGCTCCGTACCGTAAGACTTTCGCCACCAATGTCTTCATCTCCTCGAATGAGCGGCTCAAGGAACGTCACTCATTTGACGTTTGGACCTGATCAATAACCCTCAACAATGCAGCAGCGATTTCAACCGGAACCTCCTCCTGCAGAAAATGACCCGCTTGTGTTTCGGTCACGGCCGCGTCCGGGAAGTTCTGTTTCATGAGAAGTAGCGCCCTGCCCAGTATCGGATCGTTCACGCCCCAGACGATTTCCACGGGAATATCCAACCCTTCAACGTAGCGCTCAATCTCTCTCAATTGCACGGCACTTGGCTGATCGGGACCGTTGGGAACCATGCGCATCATCGCCAAGGGGGCTTTGGCATTGCCGCTTTCCAGAACGGGCCTTCCGTAAAGGTCGGCGACCTCGGCCGGAATTGAAGCCGGATCACCCTGGGCCTCGTGGAGTCGATCGAACAGGGAAACAACAACGTTGAACAAGAGTTCACCGATAATGGACGTCTTGGCGATATCATGAGCTCTCGAAAGGCTCGTTTTTTCCGTGGGCGCATTGAGTCCGGTATTCAGGATCACCGCCCCTTTCATCAAGTCGGGAGACCGTGCGAGTGATCCCACACCGATGGGGCCGCCCCAGTCCTGCCCCATATAGACCAGTTCCGTCAGTTGCAATTCCACGAGAACGCGATTCATCCAGCGGATATGATTATCCAACGTGTGCTGACTTGCCGGAATTTTGCTCGAGAAGCCAAGGCCCACCAGGGTTGGCATGATCAGACGAAGTCGGTCCTTTGGAAGCTCTCCGGCGATTTTACGATACAGAAAACCGGAAGTCGGATTGCCATGGAGCAAGAATACCGGGAAACCGGATCCGACTTCGAGGATATGAATCTTGATCCCCGGCTCCACCTCGATGAAATAGCTCTTATAGTCGTCGGTGATATGTTTCGATGCGTAGTCCGGGAGGGGGAATGCCTCGAAAGTGCCGGCATCCAGGGTAACGGTTCCCTGCCCCCGCGGGGTCACCAAACGCCCGTCACGGGTTATGACACTGACAAAAACAATGCCGCCGATGATGATAACCGCAAACAGAGTGAACAGTATGCGTCTCATTGTTCTTGCTCCTGTTGCCCGTCGATCAATTCGTCAGCTGAAGGAAGAGCTTTGGCGCGTTCACCCGCCTGTCGCGGCGATTCTCCGGAGCGGCTGCTGTGCCCTCGGCTCTGGGCCGAGGAGCAACCAAATGTACTTCGCCATCCAACCCTAATGCCACTCATTAATACAGGCTGGAACCGTCTGTGGCAATCCTCGTGTCACGGCTTTCCAGTGGTTCACCCGAGACATTTGCATCGCCCTCACCGCACCTTCAATTGCAGATGTCGCGGGCACAAGAACCAGAAGCAAGATCTTGTTTCCAGGGGAGCGTTGGGCTCTGACGCTTGAGTGGTGGGGGCGCGGCAAAAGGGAGAACTCAAGCGTCCGGGCCGCGCTCCTCGTCTGTTGCTCCCCGCAGAAAACCGGAGAGACAGGTTGCGGCCTCGCGAACCGCCTGTTCGACCGGTAGAGCAGTGCCTTCCTCGATCCCACGGGCATAATCAGCAGTCAGAATGATGGAGATCGTTAATACCTGTCGCAAGCGGCGTATCAGAACATCCTCCGGATAGTCATTAAGTGCGGTAAGCGCCCGCTCTCTGATGGCCAAAACACAACTCGGCGTCAGGTCATTGACAAGTTCGGTTAAATCGAAGCGAGGGTCTGTCACCAGCTGGACAAGAAAGTAAGCATAAAGACGGCCGCTCTCTTCCGCACAGGCTTCAAACAAGGGCCCTACGGCTGCTTCCATGAGGGCAATCATATCGCTGCCCTTATTCGTGGCATCGAGTTCGACGAGACGGGCGAGGCGAGCCTCTTCTATGGCGAGATACCGGTGCGCGAAAACCTCCCGGATCAACGCCTCAATGCCCCCGAAATGATAGTGGAGCGCGCTTTCGTTGCGGGCGCCCGCCGCGCGTGTGATGTCACGCACGGAAACGGTACCCAGTCCCTTCTCCGCGAAAAGGCGTTCAGCGGCCCGGATCAAAGCAGCTTTCGTATTCTGACGCATTTGGTGCTCGATCACTCCCTTTATGCTTGTATTCTAAAGCATGCTCAATCTATCTCAAGTCATGACGGGGCGTCAGGTTGTTGTTTTGACATGTTTTAACAGCGCAAAGCCGCCCGCACTTGCCCTGAAAAGGCACGATCATCCTTGATCAGTTGTGCGCATGAACAAACAAAAAAGATCTTGATCGGGACAGACTACTGCGGCAGATCTTTGGCAAGACGAAACCCGATATGGCTGGAACCGAGGCCGGTTTCCTGGGCATGCCTTGCGGAAGGTCGATAACGGGCACAGAAGGTTTCCGCACAAAGGAACGACCCACCCTTCAAAACACGAACAGCGATGCCGAACTGCCTGGGATCGAAGCTTGCCTTTTCGCTGGGTCCTGTCGGGTTGTTGGCCGCATCGGCGTCATGGCGGGGAGCATACCGATCATTGGTCCACTCCCAAACGTTGCCGAGCATGTCGTAAAGACCATAGCCATTGGCGGGGAATTTCCCGGCGGGCGCGGAACCCTTATAGCCATCTTCGGCATCATTCGTGACGGGGAACAAACCCTGCCAGGTGTTGGCGGCCAGCGCACCGTCGCTGCCCCGTGGCGGACGACGATCCGCTGTCGCCTGTTTTGCTTGCCCGCCAAGAGCGGCCCACTCCCATTCCGCCTCGGTTGGCAGTCTTCCACCGGCCCAGTCCGCATAGGCGGTGGCATCGGCAAAGGCGATATGGACCACGGGATGATCCATCCGGTTTTCAATGGAAGAGCCGGGGCCTTCCGGAGCCCGCCAATGGGCCCCGGAAACATATTTGAACCATTGGGTGAGGTTTTGGCCACGCAGCGTGTCGGGCGCCACGAAGACGACCGACCCTGGCATCAAGAACTCGGGCGGCGCATCCGGCCAGTCCTTCGGATCAACGGGCTGCTCCGCCGCCGTGATATAACCCGTATCATCGACGAACGCCGCAAACTGACGATTGGTGACTTCATGGCGTGACAGGAGAAAACCGTCGACCGAGACCTCGTGTGCCGGGCCTTCTTCCGCATAGGTCTCATCATGCCCCATGATAAAAGTTCCGGACGGTATCTCCACAAAGACAGGCGCGAAGACGCCATCCCTGCCGCGCTCGGCAGTCTCATTCGGGGTGGCGGAGCCAGTATCCGCCATGGTAAATACCACCAAGGCCAGCAAACCGGTGAGTGCAGCCTTCGTCGTCATTTCGCAAAATCCATCATCAACCCCGCTTGCGCTGTTCCCTCCCTCACCGGAGGGCCACCCGGCCTGATCCGTGAGCAATGGCGCCATGGATCAGGCCGTCAGGGTCAGTCTCAATTTTGAGCATTCGCCTTTTTGAATTCGTCCAAGGCGATGACACCGTCACCATTCTCATCAAGGCGACTGAAGGCCCGATCAAACAGACCCATTCTCACAATCCTGTCCGCGCGCCCGATTTTGTCCTCAGCGTTCGCTCGAATGAAAGTCTCAAATTCCTGCCGGTTGAGGGTTCCGCTCTCGTCGGCATCGGCTCCTTTGAAGTTCTCCTGGGCCAAGGCCATCTGCTCCTCCGACGGCTGCGCAAAAACACCGGAAGTCGACCCAATCAATGCCATCATCAGGCTCAAGGTTAGGAGTTTCGCTGTAGCTTGCATGTCACCTCTCCAAGAAGTTAGGTTCGTCCACAAACAACCGGGCCATGATCAATCGGCCATGACGGTTGACTCTAAAAGCGCCGAACGTACCTTTCCGCTCGGTCCTTGTACGGATTGGCTAAGTGACGGCCGGCGATCGTTCAAGCAAAAATGCCGCACCTATCGCCAGCACTCGGGCGTGCTTCGTCCCTTGTGTGTGTTGTCCAGCATCCAGCCATAGGTGTCGATGCTGTGCCAACACAAGACCTGCTGGCCCTTGCTTTCCAAATTACTATCCAGTTCATCTTCGAAATCAAAGGACGAGTAGCGCACCGGCTCCCCGACATGGACATAGGTGATCCGCCGGGTACTGAACGGCACCATGGGAACAAGATCGGGCAGATTGCAGATCCTCCGGGCCGTGTCGATGTCACCGGCCGCCTCCCGGAACGCGCCATTGCCAACCCGTGGAGAGGCCACGGTCACAAGGCGCGTTTGAGCCGTCTCGCCGGCCCTGGCCATTTCGGTTGCCGCAAGTGTCGCAAGCGCGCCGCCCAGACTATGGCCGGTCACGACCAGCGTCCGCCCGGCAAACGCGCCGCCCTCAATGGCATCGGCGAAGGATCCCTCGAACGGTCCGCGGTCGAGATCGAAACTCTTGTAGATATCAAGAAACCCCCGGTGAACGCGGGCGCCTTCCGCGTCGGGCGGAAACGCGCGCTGAGTGACCTGCAGGTTCTTCATCCATTCCCTGGGCGTCAACGTCCCCCGTATGACAATAACGTCTTCACCGCTGGCTTTGTCCGTCGCCCAAAAGCCGTAAATGGTGCGTGTGCGGCGGGCCCGGAGGCCGCGCTCGGTAGACCGTCCGGGATTTCCGTAAATCAGGGCATTGAGGGTCAGAACGTCCGAGGGAAACGCCGTCTCTGGATCGCCGTCCTCGTCGAAGACATCATACATCTCATACATGTTCGAGATGTAGCGGGCGACCGCATAGAGATCCGGGTCCTGCGTACCACCTGCCGCCGGCCGGACCTGGCGCAGGCGTACCGTATCTTCGTCCGAATCGCGACGAATGGGTTCGGCAACCTCATCGGGACAGGTCATCCAGTCCGGCGGCGCGTCACTTGTGGCCAGCGGCACCTCACCGGTTGTCGTCCTGACGCATCCCCCCAGAAACAGAAGAGCGGCGATCACCAAGGGCGTCGTTTTGACCAAGCTTTTCAACGCTCTGCTCCGTTTGATGCCCGTGGCGTTCCAAGTGGCTTTGGAAGTCAATATCTTACTTTGAATCTTACCCTGATCCTGGCGCGAAACGCCGAGATGCAAGCCGCTTTCGTGTTCAGGTGTACCGCGTCGTGCGGCAAACCGAGGTCTAATGATATACATTAGATGGAAAGCGCTGTAAACTCGGCCTCACCGATTGAAAGCATGGCTGGATCGTCCGAACGCAGAGAGCGTTTGGCTATCGAGCACATGTATCGGGCGTGAGTGGTGGAGCGTGCCCGAGCCCGCGCGGGGGAGTAAAGAACGAATGTGGAAACGTATTTTTGTCGGGATCCTGGTCTTGATCGGCCTTGGAACGGGATTGGCCTGGTTCAACCGGCAAGCGATCATCCTCCACCTCGTCACGACGACAGGGAAAATCGACGTGGCCGAAACCCGGCCCATCGAATGGGACCGGGGGCCGAATGCCCCCGCCCCGAGCCGCGCCGGTGGCCCTCCCAACATCATTCTGTTCCTCGCCGATGATCTCGGCATCAATGACATTTCCACATTCGGCGGGGGTGTCGCGGGCGGTGCCGTGCCAACCCCGAATATCGACCGTCTGGCTGCGGAAGGGGCGATCTTCAGCAATGCCTATTCCGGCACGGCGACCTGCGCGCCGTCACGCGCCATGATCATGACCGGGCGGTATCCGACCCGAACCGGGTTTGAGTTCACGCCGACCCCGCCCGGAATGGGACGCATCGTCTCCATGTTCGCCGAAGACGACCTCAAAGAGCTAGGACTTCCCCCGATGACGTGGAACAGGGAAGCCGACGAAAACGGCCTTCAGTATGCGGATATGGGCCTGCCTGGCGAAGAGGTTACACTTGCTGAAATGCTGAAGCAGGTCGGCTACCACAATGTGCATATCGGCAAGTGGCACCTGGGCCGTGCCACGCCCTTCCGCGCGGTCTCGCAGGGGTTTGACGAGAGCCTCTTGATGGCGAGCGGACTCTTCCTTCCCGAAAACCATCCCGATGCGGTGAACGCCAAGCTTGGTTTCGACCCGATCGACAAATTCCTCTGGGGACGGATGCAATTCGCCGCCGATTTTGACCGCGCAGGCGTGACGCCGGTCGACGAACCCTTCGCGCCAGCATCGTACATCACCGACTACTATACCGACGAAGCGCTTGAGGTGATTGAGGCCAATAAAAATCGGCCCTTCTTCCTCTATCTGGCCCATTGGGGCGTGCACACGCCACTGCAAGCGACACGGGAGGACTATGAGGCTGTCGGGGACATCACGCCCCACCGCCACCGGGTTTATGCCGCCATGGTGCGCTCCATTGACCGCTCCCTCGGACGTGTCATGGACAAGCTTGAAAAAGAGGGCTTGGCGGACAACACGATCATCCTCTTTTCCTCCGACAATGGCGCGGCCGGCTATATCGGCCTGCCGGAGGTCAATGCCCCCTATCGCGGTTGGAAGATCACGCTTTTCGAGGGCGGTATCAGGGTGCCGATGTTCATCAAGTGGCCGGGCAGGATCGCGCCGGGCACGGTGATCAACGACCCGGTCGCACATATCGACGTGTTGCCAACCTTGGCGGCGGCGGGGGGCGCGCGCCTGCCAGACGATGTCACGATCGATGGCAAGAGCATGCTGCCCGTCGCGATGGGCGACGCCGGATCAATCGCACGGCCGAATGATGCGATCTTCTGGTCGAGCGGCTTCTACAAGGCCGTCCGCTCCCGGGGCTGGAAACTCCAGGTCAATGAACGCCAGGAGAAACGTTGGCTCTACAATCTCGGCGACGACCCGACCGAGCAAACCAATTTGGTTGAGACCCGCCCGGACAAAGTGGCGGAACTTGAGGCCCTTATCGAAGCCCATTGGGCCGATGCCAGACCGCCGCTCTACCCCCACACGACCGAGAGCCCCATCCGCGTTGACAAGACCAATGCGGACCCGGGCCAGCCGGACGACGAATACATTATCTGGCCCAACTGAATTTAAAGAGATCTGCGGGAACCCTATGCGACGAAGTCGCGCAAACGCCCGATGGTCTGGCAGCGTCCTAGGTCCATTTGGCTCAGACGGTACGCCGTCCGGCAATTGACCGGCTCCACGTGGTGGCCCAATTTGAATGCCAGTTGAGAGGCGGGTTGAAGCGCTCAGGCCTGGAAAGACGGATTGGGCGCTTAACCTTTCGCTTTGGTAAGATCACGGGTGAATTACATGGCATTGATCGCGGCAACGGGCCGCGCGGTCCTGTTCGGGATCTGCGCGGCTCTTTTCCTGTTCACGGTTGCATCGGCGTCCAGTCAGCCCCTGGCCGCCGGTGCATCCATGGAACCGCCGTACCAGTCCCGGCTCGAGGCATTGCTGGCCAGGATGACCCTGGAAGAAAAGATCGGCCAACTGAATCAATATAGTGGCTTTTGGGATTTCACGGGACCGCGGCCGACCGGCGGCAAGGCACGCCTCAGAATCCGGCACTTGGAACAAGGTCAAGTCGGCGCCATGCTGAATGTTGTCGGGGCCGACAAGGTGCGGGCGATCCAGCAGATTGCGGTAGAGAAAACGCGGCTCGGCATCCCGCTTCTCTTTGCCTTCGACGTCGTTCACGGACACAGCACGATTTTCCCGATCCCCCTGGCGGAGGCGTCGAGTTGGGACCTGGAGGCGATCGAACGCAGCGCCCGCATCGCCGCCACGGAAGCCGCTGCGCAGGGCGTCAACTGGACCTTCGCGCCGATGGTAGACATCTCGCGTGACCCGCGTTGGGGTCGGGTCATGGAAGGCGCCGGAGAGGATCCCATGCTCGGCGCGGCCATTGCCACTGCGCGGGTCCGTGGCTTTCAGGGAACGAACCTTGCCGCGATCAACACGATCGCAGCCTGCGCCAAGCATTTCGCCGGATACGGATTCGCCGAAGCCGGCAAGGACTACAACGCCGCCGAGATCGGCACCTCAACCCTGTTCAATGTGATCCTGCCCCCGTTCCAGGCGGCCGTACGTGACGCGAATGTCAAAACAGTGATGAATGCCTTCAATACAATCAACGGGGTTCCGGCGACCGGCGATCCGTTCCTACAACGGGAGATCCTCAAGACGCGGTGGGGCTTGACCGGCTTCGTCGTTTCCGACTGGGGGTCAGGCCGGGAGATGATCGATCACGGTTTTGCCCATGATGGACGTCACGCCGCGGCGCTGGCCATGATGGCCGGGTCGGACATGGATATGGAGTCCCGCATCTATGTCAATCATCTGGCTGATCTCGTCCGGGACGGCACCGTAGACGAGGCCCGCATCAACGACGCGGTGCGCCGTATTCTGACGATCAAGTTTGAACTCGGACTGTTTGACGATCCGTACCGGTATGCGGACTCGGCGCGCGAACGCGAAACGCTCGACAGAGACAGCCATCGGACCGCAACCCTGGAGATGGCCAAGAAATCGATCGTCCTGCTCAAGAATGATGGGGATCTTCTGCCATTGGGACCGGGCAAACGGATCGCCGTGATCGGTGCTCTGGCCGCAGACAAGGACTCACCCCTTGGTAACTGGCGCGGACGGGGCAAAGCCCATTCCGCTGTGTCGCTCGTGGAAGGACTGACAGCAAAGAATGTTGATTTCACCTATGCGAAAGGGGCCGAGGTCGAAATCGAAACGGCCCATGCCGCCTCGGAAGTCATCATCAATGAAACGGACCACAGTGGATTTGAGGAGGCGGTCGCCGTCGCCCGTGGATCGGATGTGGTGATCATGGTGCTGGGCGAAGACGGCTTACAAAGCGGTGAAGGCCGCAGCCGCGCCGATCTCGGGTTCCCCGGCGTGCAGCAGAAGCTTCTCGAAGCCGTATATGCGGTCAACAGGAAGATCATCCTTGTCGTCATGAGCGGGCGCCCCTTGATACTGACCTGGGCGGACGAACACCTTCCGGCCATCGTGCAGGCATGGCACCTGGGCTCGCAAAGCGGCCATGCCCTGGCAAGCGTTCTCACGGGAGAAACCAATCCGAGCGGAAAGCTGCCGATGACCTTTCCCCGCTCCATGGGGCAGGTGCCGATCTACTACAATCATCTGCCGACGGGGCGCCCCCACCCGCGCGATGACGTTTTCTGGTCCCACTACAATGATGAATCGAATGCCCCGCTCTATCCCTTTGGACACGGATTGAGCTACACGACCTTTCTCTATTCCGATCTCGTGCTGTCAAAAGACGTCGAGGGAATCGCCGCCTCGGTCACGGTGACCAATACGGGCGACCGCCAGGGGCAGGAGGTCGTCCAACTTTATATTCGCGACCGTGTGGCACGCATCAGTCGCCCTGTGAAGGAACTGAAGGCGTTCAAGAAGATCGCCCTCGCCCCAAACGAGTCGCAATCCGTGACGTTTCGTCTGACCGCAAAAGATCTTGGATACTACACCGCGACCGGGGAATTCGTGACGGATCCAGGCGATTTCGATCTCTTTGTCGGCGGCTCGTCGGACGCTCCACTGACGACCGAGTTCACCTGGTAGCGATGCTCACCACACGGACGGGGTTCCGGAGCGGGTTCGGTCACGCTCACCGGGACTAAAGAACTGGGACGCCCTATCCAAACACCAGCTTGACACATTGGCGGACCCAGTCATGCAGCGCCCGTTTCCGTCGATCCGTGAACCCGAGCTGTGCCCTCGAGTGACGGTTTCCCTTCCAGAGATTGACCAAATGATCCGCGAGATCTTCCGCTGAAATATCCGTTTTCACCAAATCTCGTTCCAGGCCGGTTTCGATAAGGTCACGCAAAGCCGCTTGGGTCTTAACATGGGCGGCCTCGTAGAATGTCCGCGCGACATCCGGATGCGCGCGCGCCTGCTCGAGAATCGACATTTCAAAATTCGTTGTCTGAGGGTCGTCAATCAGTTTCAGAAAGTTCACACCGAACTGGACGAGGCCTTCACGAAACTCTTCGGACGTCTGGGGATCGAAAGAGACCCCTGCCGCAAAACTCTCAGACTCTGCGATCACAACGGCACGCAACACGCCCGTCATGTTTCCGAAATATTTGTAGATCGTCGTCTTGGATACGCAGGCGGTCTGGGCCAGGCGTTCCGTTGTCACCTGGGCAAAGCCCTCGGAGAAGAATAGGTCTCGAGCGGCAACGAGAACGCGCTGGTTCGGTGATGTGTCTTTCTTTTTTTCTTCTTTATACGAATCTTGTCTTGCCATCAGGCTCACTTCCCTGGGCACGCCGGAGCACCCCATTGCCCTTTCCCTTTCGAGCGCGTGAAGACCTGGAAACGAAATGCGGACGGGCGCCACCCTTTCCTTTTCAGTCACGCTTGTCTCAGAGTGTGGTTTCCCCTCTCGACGTATCCCTCGCCCCAGGTGAACCGGCCCTTCCAATCTTCACAAATCCGCTGCGTCAACTACGTCCTGTACATGCGTGGTTGGAAATGTAAGTACGATACCGTATCGTACTATCAGATCAAAACACCATCACACCGAAATTGTTGATCGCTGGGTGAATAGGCCCCAAACCTGGATACAGGCCGATCTGTCGGAAACCTGCATGGATGACGAGGTGACATCGTGGAAAAGAAGGGCGAAGGCAGAAATCCCCGATCGGGCGGTCCCGATGAACACGCCCCAGGGGGCGGCGGTCAACGCAGGCGCCCCCGCCTGGCATGGTTCCTGTCGATCGTCGCCGTCTTTTCCCTGATCGGCGTTCTCGCCGGGGTGAAAACCATGCAGGTCATGGCGGCAATTGCCTATGGCGAGAGTTTCCCCGAACCGGAAGAGGCCGTCATCGAAGCCGTTGCCGAAAGCCGCATGGTCACGCCCGTCACCACCGCGATTGGGGAGTTGCAGGCAAAGAACATTGTCGACCTTCGGATCGAGCGCAGCGGCGTGGTTCGGGCCGTCAATTTCAAATCCGGTGAAGAAGTTCCCGCCGGCACGGTTCTTGTCCAGATCGATATTTCGGAGGAGGAGGCCGAGCTTGCTGCGGCGCGGGTCGACGCCAGTCGCGCCGACAAAGAAGCGGCACGGCAAAAAAAGCTGTTCAAGGACAATGCCGGCACAGAAAGCCGCTTCCAGGAGGCCGAGGCCGTCGCCGCCGCCGCCCGTGCGCGGGTCGCGGCACTTGAGACCGCGATCGACCGGAAGACCATTCGCGCCCCTTTCGCGGGCCGTGTCGGCATCACGGACCTGAAACCCGGCCAATATGTCTCGGAAGGGGATCTGGTCACGCGCCTGGTGGGGCTGGACGATGAGATCTTCGTCGATTTCGCCCTGCCCCAAGCCGCTGCTCTGGCCTTCGATGACCGTGAGCCCATCACCGTCGACATCGGCGGCAAGAAAGTCCCCGCCCAAGTGGTCGCCCGCGAACCGGCGATCGATGCCACATCCCGCAGCCTTGGTTTCCGCGCCGTGATCAAGGACCCTGAGCGTCGGTTTCCTGCCGGCAGCCTCGTGACCGTGTCCGTGCCCATTGGTGATCCCCAAGAGGCCGTTGTCATTCCGCGTACGGCGCTGATGCGCAGCCCCTATGGCGACACGGTCTTCATCATTGAGGAACGGGAGGGGGAGCTGCGCGCACGCGCAACAATCGTCAAAGTGGGCGACATCCTGGGCGCGGACGAGGTGGTCATCGAATCGGGCCTGGAACCTGGCGCCCGTATTGCCGCCGACGGCGTCTTCAAACTGCGCGACGGCGCCCTTGTGCGGCCATCCGTACAGAGCGAAACGAAAAATGGACCGGCCCGAACACCTGTGCAGGACACGGAACAATGACCACACCCCCCACCGATCGTCCTACCGGATCCACCGAAACCTCTCCCTCCCGATCGCCGGTCGACGTCTTCATCAGTCGTCCCGTCCTGGCCAGTGTCGTGAGCCTCTTTATTCTTCTGCTCGGCCTGAGGGCCGCATTCGATCTCCCGATTCAACAGTTTCCGCGCATCGATGCCTCGAGCTTGGTCATTACGACATCCTTCGTGGGCGCCTCCGCGCCGGACGTCAAAGGCTTCGTGACCGAACCGATCGAACGCGCGGTCGCGGCCGTCCCCGATATCGATTATGTCGACAGCCTCACGACCGCTGGCATTTCCACGGTCACGGTGTGGCTCGACTATGATGCCAATCCGGCCGAGGCCTTGTCGCAAGTCTCCGCGCAACTCGATGCCATCGCGTCTGACCTGCCCGAAGAAGCGCAACCACCGGCGATCGAGGTCCGCCGCGCCGATCGTCCGCAAGCAACATTTTACGTTGCCGTCACCTCCGACCAGCGCAGCCGTGCCGAGATTTCCGAATATCTGGCGCGGGAGGTGCAACCCGCCCTTTCCTCGCTGCCCGGTGTCCAACGCATCGGTCTTGAAGGCGCGCGGCCACCGGCCATGCGGGTTTGGCTCGACCCGGTCAAGCTGGCCGGGTTCAATGTCAGTGCGGACGATATTCTTACCGCCCTGACCCGCAACAATCTCGTTGCTCCGATCGGTTCGGCCGAAAATGCCTCCATCGAGACGGATCTCCGGGCCAACACGGTTTTACAGAGGCCCGAGGACTTCGAAAGCATTGTCCTGAAGCGCGAAAATGGGGCCACCGTGCGTCTCGCCGACGTGGCACGCATCGAGCTCGCCTCGGAAGAAGCCGATCTCGATGTCCGTCTTGACACGAAAGAAGCTGTCTATATCTCGGTTTGGCCCGCCGTCGGAGCCAATGAACTCGATTTGGCCGCCGCTCTTTATAAGGCGCTCGACAAGGTTCGGGCCGCAGCGCCTCAGGACATCCGTATCGAGACCGCCTTTGATGGCACGCTCTACACGCGCGATGCCCTGACCGAAATCGCCAAGACGCTCGCTGAGACCATCCTGATCGTGGGCGTCGTGGTCGTCTTGTTCCTGGGCTCCCTGAGGACCGCCCTTGTCCCGCTCGTGGCCATCCCGATCTCACTGCTCGGTGCCGTTGCGGCCATGGCAATCATGGGCTTTTCGCTCAATCTACTGACGATTCTCGCCATTGTGCTCGCGGTTGGCCTTGTTGTTGACGACGCCATTGTGGTCGTTGAAAACACGATCAGACATGTGCGCGAAGGCAAGGCGCCGAAGGACGCCGCGCTGCTCACGGTCCGCCAACTGTTCTTTCCCATCATCTCCATGACGATCACCCTTGCCGCGGTCTATGCGCCGATCGGATTTCTGGGTGGGTTGACTGGCGCGCTTTTCAAGGAATTTGCCTTCACGTTGGCCATGGCCGTCATGGTTTCCGGTGTCGTCGCGCTGACGCTCTCCCCCGCCATGAGTGCCTGGCTTGCCACGGACCGGAACCAGGGCATGCTGGCCGATGCCTCTGCGCGGGTGTTCGAACGGGTGAGAAACGCCTATGAACCCCTGCTGGATACAGCGCTGAGCTATCGCGGGCCCGTGCTCCTGTTCGCAGCCGCGACTGTCGCGATCGCGCCGCTCCTCTATATGTTCTCCCTACAGGAGCTGGCGCCGGTCGAAGATCAGGGGGCGGTCAATGTCGTTCTTCAATCCGCCCCGGATGCCTCCCTCGACTATACGGTGCGGTATGCGAACGAAACGGTCGAACGGCTCTTGCAGACCGAGGCTGCGGATTATGTTTGGTCAGTTCGCACATCCGAAGGCGGCTTCGGCGGCCTTGAGCTCGTTCCGTGGAAGGAGCGCAGCGTTACGGCTCCGGATCTTCTTCAAACGGTGTTCTTCTCCGTCAGCGAACAGCCGGGGATCCGCGTCTTTCCCATCCTGCCTTCGGCCCTGCCCAATGCCGGGAACTATGATGTTGAACTCGTCGTCCTTTCAACAGCGCCCCCGGAACGCATGCTCCCTTACGCGGAAACGCTGGTCCAAACAGCGCTCCAGAGCGGCGGGTTTATTTTCGCCGATACGGATCTGAAAATCGATCGGGGCGCCACCCGCGTCGAGCTTGACCGGGATCGTATTGCCGATCTTGGCATGACGGTTGCCGATGTGGCCGGGCAGTTGGGCATTTTCCTTTCAGGCGCCCATGTCAGCCGTTTCGACTATCAGGGTCGCTCCTATGAGGTGATCCCACAGCTTGAGGATGATCTGCGTCTGTCACCGGCAACGCTCGACCTGATCCGGATCCGCACGCCCGATGGTGACCTGTTGCCCCTCTCTTCGATGGCCCGGCTTGTCGATGAGACCACGCCCCGCGCCCTCGGCCGCTTCCAGCAATTGAACGCCTTTCGCGTTTTCGGCGGGCTCGTCCCCGGAACGACAAAAGAGACGGGCCTTTCCATTCTTGAGGAGGCCGCTGCCGATATTCTGCCGTCGAATTACGGGATCGACTATGCGGGTGAATCGCGACAGATCCGGCGCGAAGGTCAGACCCTTGCCGGAGTTCTCGGTATTTCGATCCTCGCGGTCTATCTCCTCCTCGCCGCCCAGTTCCAGAGTTTCCGAGACCCGCTCGTCGTGCTTCTCGGCTCCGTTCCGCTTGCCCTGTCCGGTGCCTTGATCTTCACCTTCACCAATTTTGCGACAGTCAATATCTTTACACAGATCGGCTTGATCACCCTTGTCGGCCTCGTGGCCAAGAATGGCATTCTGGTTGTTGAATTTGCGAATGACCTTCAGGAGAACGGCCGCAGCCGGTTCGAGGCGGCGCGGGAAGCCGCGATCGTCCGGTTCCGTCCAGTCCTCATGACGACAATCGCAACGGTGGTCGGACATCTCCCCCTCGTTCTCGTCTCCGGTCCGGGTGCCGGTGCCCGCAACTCGATCGGCTTTGTTCTCGTCGGCGGCATGATCATCGGCACGCTCTTCACATTGATTGTTGTGCCCGTGCTCTACTCGCTGTTCGCAAGCGCAAAGCGTCCGTCACCGGCTGCCCCCTCCAAGGCTGTCGCCGTTCCGGCATGATCGAGGCGGCCGCCACGAAGAGATCGACTGGCATCGTCAAAGGAGGCGGCCTTGAGCGCCCCTCCGAACCACACTCGCAAGACGACGAGAGGCCGCCGGAAGGTGTTCAGCACGCTAATTTATATTCGCCTCCTAAAGTCTCCGCGAAACATAGAGCACCTGCCCCAAGCACGTCGTATCGAGGTCGGCACAGACCCGTGCTCTCTTCATGAAACCAGTTTGAGTCCACGCCTGCAATTGTAACGACAAGCGGGATTCTGGTATTGATCAGCGCCTCATCCCTCACCGCCTCACACACTATCCTTTTAGTGATTGAGCCGTGGCATGACATGACCTGGCTTATTGGGTATCAAGCCGGGAAACTGCAATCGCCCCGTCTTGTATTGAACTCAGGCTGAGGCGTGTAGTGATGAATTCCCTGGGAGCAACGGCGATGTTCATGCCGGTCGTGCTGATTGGCATCGCCGCTGGTCACACAACACCAATCAAAGCCACGACAGCTTTGACCTTTTTTGCCGCACGCATGCGCCATCTCCTTTTTTAGGGTTGCAATGCGTTTGCGTTCAGAACACTGGCCTGGCTCACCTCGGTCTGTGCCCTCATCGTCCAAGGCGCCGCCATAGGATGGGCAGCCGTCTACGGCTAGAGGACATGGTGGTCCTGATGGCTCCGCGCAAACCTTGGCTTTTTCCGAGAGCCCCGCGTTCTGCAATCCTGGCGACAGATTGATCGCGAACACCGGCGGACCGTCAAAGACTTGCGCGTTTCGTCGGATGGCATACAAGAATCGACTTTTCGTGGTCATCGCGGCAAGCTGGGATGATGAACGGACATCATGGATGGGTATCATGCATCTCAGACTCCTTGCTGCGGCGCTGCTCTCTCTCGCCTCGACTTCCGCTGCCTGGGCCAATGACCAGGGTCGTGTGATCACCGGTGAGCGCGCGATCCTCGACCATCGCGAGCGACCGGCGGCGGAGAATGCCATGGTGCGGGATCGGCTTGAAACCCTGTTGCCGAAACTGATGGATGAAACGGGCATCGACATGTGGCTGGTGATCAATCGTGAGTATGCGGAGGACCCCGTCTATTTCACGCTGGTGCCGCAGCCGTCCTTCGCAGCGCGGCGGACGACGATCCTGATGTATCATCGCCATGGCGAGGAGTTCGACATGGTGACGGTCAACCGCTATCCGCTCGGCGAACCATATGAGGTCGGTTGGGAAGGCGGCGACCTGGAGGCCCAGTGGGAGGCCTTGGGGCGGCTCATTGTCGAGAAAAGCCCCAACAAGATCGGGATCAACATCTC
This sequence comes from uncultured Alphaproteobacteria bacterium, assembly GCA_964522525.1. GTDB lineage: Bacteria > Pseudomonadota > Alphaproteobacteria > JAJFIK01 > JAJFIK01 > CAYUYV01. The sequence continues at coordinate 23,713 of CAZFWG010000005.1, forward strand.
CAATGACTGGCCCGTCGCCGATGGTCTGACCCATGGGATGTATAAGCGGCTGGAAGCAGTTCTGCCTCCTGAATATCGGGAACGCTTTGTCCCCGCCGAGGACCTGGTCGTGCGCTGGGCCGAGACGCGCAGCGAACGGGAACTTGAGCTGTATGGTCACGTTGTAGGGCTCGCGCGCATGGTTATTGGCGAAGCCTTTTCCAGCCGGGTGATCACGCCCGGCGTCACCACCACCGATGACGTGGCATGGTATCTGCGCCAGCGCTTTGAGGACTTGAACTTGCCGCCCTGGTTCATGCCCTATGTGAATATCCAGCGGCCGGGCCTCGACTGCGAAGAGGATCAGGCGTTCTGCGGCGAGACCGGGGTCATCCATCGCGGTGATGTGCTGCATACAGATGTTGGCATCTGCTATTTCAAGCTCTGCACCGATACCCAGGAAATGGCCTATGTCCTGCGCCTAGGCGAAGCGGACGTACCGAGTGACATGAAAAAGGCGATGGAGGCCGGCAATCGGTGGCAGGATTATCTGACATCATCCTTTGAGGTGGGCCGCACGGGCAATGAAGTCCTCGCGCGCACCCGTCGGAAGTGTGACCGCAACGATGTGATTTGCAGCGTCTATTCGCACCCCATTGGTTTCTTTGGTCATGCTCCAGGACCGACAATTGGCATGTGGGACAATCAGGGGGAGACGCCCATTCGCGGTGACTGGCCGGTTTATGCGAATACCTGCTACGCGATTGAGGGCAACATCAAGACATCGCTGTCCTCTTGGGATGATCAACTGGTACAGATCAAGCTGGAACAAAGCGCCTGTTATGATGGTGAGAATGTACACTATCTTGCCGGTCGGCAGACAGAGTGGCACGTGGTCGATTGAGACAGAAGGACGGGGACCGGGATCGTTTGAGAAATCAGACGGAAAGGTTGTCCGTCGGGAGAAACAGATGGCCTCATTTGTCGACACACTTGAGGGACAAGAAAAGACCCGTGCGGATGCACTCCGCCGCATCATATTGGATGCCGATAAAGCGGTGCGTGAGGTAGCGGCGCCCATTATGCGTGCCACCGATGCCCTGACCTATGAGGAAGACGGCGTTTTCAAATACGGCTTAGCGGCGGCCAAGGCCCATGTGTCCTTTCATTCAATGGTGATGTATGCGCACAAAGACATTGCCGACCTTACCAAGGAATTGTTCCCCGCGTCGAAAGTCCAGAAAGGCTGCGTCAATTTCCCTGACTTCGCCGCCATGGAACCGGAAACCTTCAAGCGTCTCCTTCAAGAAAGTGCGCAGGCAGATTTTTCCGGTGTCATTGCTCACTACAAAAAGAAGCGATGAGGCAGCACCAACCGAAGACAGACCCCGAGCTCATCCGGTTAGCCTTGCCCCGACTCGTTTGAACGCAGCCAATTGGGGCGCGTTGTCAAAAAAGGTCCGAGACCATAATCGTAAACCTCCTCCCATAACGCTCCTCATTGATCTTATTGGATTTTTCTTATCCTGTATCCGTGCCTAAAATCGTCTCAAAACAATCTAAAAATTCTCCTGCAAAACTGCAGGAAGGCAGGCCACCGACAAGACTTGCGGTTAAGGCCAGATGAGCGCGCACGACGGCCACAAGAGGCTGGCCCCATGGTGACAAAAGGAGATTGACCATGACCCTGGAGGCAGCGCTGGCCTTGACGCGCTTTGGCCTCGGGCCGCGACCCGGGGAACTCGACAAGACGGCCCGGGACCCCAAGGGCTGGCTGCGCCGACAGACCCGGGACGGCGACGCTTCGGTCCTCCCCTCGTCAGAAGCGGACGATCTGCTGAGTGGAGCGGAGGGCATGAAGGCTCTGCGCACCTATCTCAGGGACAGGCGCGGCAGCGAGGGGGACAAGCGCGAAGAGATGGCCACCGCCTTCCGCGCGTTGTCCCGGGAAAAATACCTCAAGGACATGACCGCCCGGTTCAATCGCGGCCTGTCGGCCCCGGACGGCTTCCGTGAGCGGATGGTTTATTTCTGGTCTGACCATTTCACGATTTCCGTGGCAGGTAAGGGCATCCTCACGCTCATGGCCGGCAGTCTGGAGCGCGAGGCCGTGCGGCCCCGTGTCATGGGCCGCTTTGAGGACATGTTGATTGCCGCGACCGCCCATCCGGCGATGCTGATCTATCTCGACAACATCCGCTCCTTCGGCCCCAATTCACCCGTCGGGCGGCGCCGGAACCGGGGCTTGAACGAAAACCATGCCCGCGAGATCCTGGAGCTGCACACGCTTGGCGTGGACGGGGGCTATACACAGGACGACGTGGTGGCCCTCGCCAAGATTTTGACCGGCTGGACAATCGATCGCGAGACGGGGGCGTTCCGTTTCCGTCCTGTTGTCCATGAGCCCGGCGCCCAGACGGTCTTGGGACGGACCTATGACCAGAACGGCGTCAAGCAGGGCCGGAAAGTCCTGCGCGATTTGGCCCGGCATCCGGCGACGGCACGCCATGTGGCCCGCAAGCTCGCGGTGGCGATGCATTCCGATAACCCGCCAGAAAGCCTGATCAGCCGGCTTGAAAACAGTTTCCTGAGAACCGGAGGGGATCTCGGCGCGCTTGCCGAGGCACTGATCGCCGCGCCGGAAATGTGGACCGCAGAACAAGCCAAAATCAAGACACCCGAGGATCTCGTGCTCTCGGCCATCCGCATCCTCGGAGCACGGAACAGCGCAGATCGCCAGCCGCTGCTGCGCTCATTGCAGCTTCTGGGTCAGCGCCCCTTCGCCGCGCCCTCCCCGGCCGGCTGGCCCGACACGGCCGCGGACTGGGCCGGTCCCAATGCCCTGCAGCAGCGCCTCGAATGGGCCAATACGCTCTCCCAACGGATCGGCCGCTTCGCCGGTCCGCCGCTTCACATCGCGGAAGCCGCGCTGGGTCCGCTCCTGTCCGATCGCACACGGCAAGCCATCGAAGGAGCGATGACGGCCGAGCAGGGATTGGCTCTGTTTCTGATGAGCCCGGAGTTTCAGCGCCGCTGAAAGATCCGCCCGAAAGGAGTGATGCTGATGACCATCGAACCCCGTTTTTTCCCCTCCCGGCGCGGCGTTCTGGCGGGCGGTCTCGCGGCTGCGGCCCTCAGCCGGACCGGCGCCCTGTTCGCCGCGGCGCCCACGGAGCATCGCTTTGTCTTCATCATCCTGCGTGGCGGCCTCGACGGGCTGTCGGCCGTCGTCCCGGTCGGAGATCCGGCCTATGCCGATCTGCGGCGCGCGACCCGTATTTCGGCTGGTGACAGCCTTGCGCTTGACAACGAATTCGCCCTTCACCCGGCCCTCACCGGGATCCATGGCCTCTATCAGGCTTCCGACGCGACGTTGATCCACGCCTGCGCCACCCCCTATCGCGACCGTTCCCATTTCGACGGCCAGGACGTTTTGGAGAACGGCGGCACCCAGGCATTGGCGATTAAGGACGGCTGGCTCAATCGTGCATTGGCCGGTTTGCCGGGCGCTTCCGGTCTGGCGGTGGGACAGAATCTGCCCCTGGTGCTCAGGGGCAAGGCCGACGCAACCACATGGGCGCCCTCGGTCTTGCCCGATGTTGATCCTGACACGATCAATCGTCTCCAGCGGCTCTATGCTGACGATCCCATCCTGGGTCCCTCCTTCGAGCGGGCCATTGCCACGGAAGCGCTGGTGGGCGACGGGGTCCTGGACAATAGGGCCATGGGCGCGCGCCGCCGAGGCGGGCCCGGCTTCTATGGCGTTGCCGCTGAAGCGGCAGCATCCCTCTTGCGCGATCCAAAGGGGCCGCGCGTCGCCGTGCTGCAGTTCGACGGTTGGGATACTCACGCCCGTCAGGGCGGCGTGCAAGGGCAACTTGCCGGCAGATTGCGCGCCATGGACCAGGCTGTAATGACCCTCAAGGAAACACTTGGTCCGGTCTGGCAGAAGACTGTTGTGTTGATGGCAACCGAGTTTGGAAGGACCGCAGCCGAAAACGGCACTGGCGGCACCGATCATGGCACGGCGGCGGCGGCGGTTTTGCTGGGCGGGCCCGTGCAAGGTGGCCGCGTCATTGCCGACTGGCCCGGGTTGGGACGGACCGACCTTTATGAGGGCCGCGATCTCCGTCCCACGCTGGATTTGCGCAGCCTACTGAAAGGGGTTCTTGCCGAGCATCTGGGGTTGGGCACGCGCCTTCTTGAGGATCAAGTCTTTCCCAGCAGCCGAGAGGCCCCACCCCTGGCGGGTCTTGTTGTCTGAAGGAAATCGACCGGCGCCCCTTGGCCGAGAACGGAAGACTGGACCGTCAGAGGCTTTCGCTTTTCGTCCGACATCAGCATGCTTTGTACGGACAGTCTTGGGGCATCTGGCCAATATTGTTTTCGTGAACCTTGATCACGCGGGACAGAACGATGAGCTTCAAACATCTTTTTTCGCGGTCCCTTACCGCCGTACCCGAGCGCCTGCATTTTGCCGCCCACAGCCATCATCTGTGGCCGGATGCGGCCTTTGAGGGTCACGCCGAAGCAGCCGAAGACGCCGCTTTTCTCGCTGATCACAAGTGGGACAAAGTCTTTGGCGAAGTGTTGCCGTCGGTGAAGAACGACGTTGCGCAAGAGCTCAATCTCCCTGATCCGGAAACGGTCACGTTCGCAACCAATACCCATGAACTCATTATACGGATGGCCTCCTGCTTCCCCATTGACCAGCCCTTGCGTATCTTGACCACGGATGGCGAGTTTCACAGTCTGAGCCGCCAAGCCAAACGGTGGGAACAGGCAGGAAGCGCAAAGATCCACTGCGTGCCGGTGGAGCCTTTTTCAACGTTTCAGGACCGCTTTATGGGCGCCGTGAGTGCCGGGGAGTTCGACTGGGTTTTCCTCAGCCATGTTTTCTTCGGATCGGGACACGTGGTGCCGGACCTTTCCGCATTGGCCGGTGTGCTGAGCGCCCGCGCCGAATGGCTCATCATAGATGGCTATCACAGTTTCATGGCGCTGCCGGTCGACTTTTCCTCCCTGGCCGACCGGGCATTTTTCCTGTCCGGTGGCTACAAATACGCGATGGCGGGCGAAGGCGCATGTTTCCTTCATGCACCGCCGAACTATGGACCCCACCCCGTGAACACGGGATGGTATGCCGCCTTTGGTGTTTTGGCGGAACATCAAGGCAATGATGTTCCATATGCCTTGAATGCGTCGAGGTTTGCCGGTGCCACGTTCGATCCTTCCGGCCTTTACCGTTTTCGCGCCATCCGAGACCATCTTTATAAGGAGGGTTTAACGACCGGAAGGATAAGTTCCCATGTGAAGGCTCTCCAAGATCAGTTTGTCGACGCGGTTCAACGCGGACAGGCAGGAGAGCTGGCGGAGGCAGAACTGATCGCAAACCCGACCTGCAAAGACCGGGCCCGTTTTTTGGCCTACCGTCATCCTGATACCGCTCAATGGAACAATGCCCTTTCAGCCGCCGGCGTCGTGACGGATGTTCGCGGCGATACGATTCGCTTTGGTTTTGGTCTCTATCACGATCCGGAGGATGTCGAACGCCTGATCAAACAGTGCGCCCGCCTTCTGGGCAAGCGCGCCACCTGATCCAAATCCGTCGCACCTGTTGGAGCCCCCGTCAGTTTCAAGAAATTCCGGATCATGGAAATGATCCGAAGTCTCTTCATGAGCGATCTACGGTAAGACGGCGGGCCCAGCGGCGAATATGGGCCAAGGCCAAGAGGCTGCTCCCGGCGACTGTGAGCAGTGTTTCGTGGTCATGCAGCTGTTCGACAAAGGCCGCCGCCAGCAACAGAGTCAGTGCCACGACGGCAAGCACGGCGAATTCATACCGCCCTTCCTGCCCTTGATCATTCAGTACCGAGATCATGGGGATCGGCAAGGCGAGCACCACGAGCACGCGATGGACCCATTCCGCTTCCGCCAAGGTGCCCAACAGGGGAAGGCTCAAGGACAACAGGGGCAATGCCAGACAATGGATCAGGCAAAGAGCCGAAAGGGCAATGGCGGTTGCATCAAGGGCCGTTTGGGAGCGGAATATTTGGGTGTTCATGGGGCGGGATCACGTGAGCCGTCTTGCCAGGGCTCGGGGGAAACGGTTGATCGCTTGTTCAGGCAAAGCAACAACCGTGTCTGACCGGTGTCTGCAATGGGCGGTGAACGGTGCACGATCCCGCCTCCGGACTCGCCACAGCTTCCCTTGAAGAAGGCGACATCATGGGGCTGGAGATGCTCCAACGGTCCATCGAACCGCTTCTGTTCGCTCAGTGCCCGTTCGGCATGGACGTTTTGGACCCATTCGGTTGCCGGTCCCAGATAGGTCGTCACGAGGCGCGCCTCAACAAAGTCTCGGTGGAATCGCCAGCAGGCATCGTGGTTCACGCGTTCCAATCGGACATCGACAAGATCGGTCCCGGCGATCCCGGCGAACGCCGTGACAAGATCATCAATGTCCTTGACCAGCATATCGCGCATGTCCCCACTCGGCATGCCGAGAGTATCAAGCTGGAGTTCCAAGGCCTGCCGAAGGTTGGCGGGTTGGACAAGAACTCGCAGGTCCGGCAGGTCTGAAGGCTCTAGCTGCTCCAACCACGCTTTCAGACACAGGGGCAGTGCGCGACGCCAGATCACAAGATCAACATCCGGCTTCTCAATGGCGGCGAGGCCATCAATGGCCTCGCACAGCGCGATGCCCGTATTCTGAGCGGCGGTTTCCGCGAAGGACAGACTTTCGGATACGGAGAGATCCGTCATGCTTCACCCGCCTGCTTCCAGGCCGGAAACGGATCTTTGAGTTTTTTCCACGCTTTGAGCTGCAAGGCTTCGCCATCCGGCATGAGACAACTGTCAAGCCGGCGCCGGATCGCCGCCTCATCCATATCCGTCCCGATAAAGACAATTTCCTGACGGCGGTCACCGTATACGGCATCCCAGGTGTTGCCCATAAAGCTCCGCCACTCCGGATCATCCGGCCACCGCTCTTTGGGCACATTCGCCCACCAGAACCCGGCGGCCTCATGACGGATAATCGCGCCGGCCTGGCTTACCTCGCCAACCCATTCCGGACGCGTTGCGAGCCAGAAATGACCCTTGGCGCGGATGACCCCTTCTGGCCATGAAGAATTGAGGAAGGTATGGAACTTGAATGGATGAAAGGGACGGCGGGCCCGATAAACGAAGCTGCGCACGCCATATTCTTCCGTCTCCGGCTTGTGCTCTACAAAATCGTACAGCTCCTTGAACCACAGCGGATGTTCCTGGGCCTTTTCATGGTCAAACCGGCCGGTATTCAAAACCTTGTCCAGGGGCACGCGCGACATGCTCGTTTCAATCAAATCCGCATCAGGATTGAGTGACCGGATGATCTTGCGCGCGGCATCGCGTTGTTCGGGCGTGGCGGCGTCAATCTTGTTGAGGATGATGACGTCGGCGAATTCAATTTGTTCAACCAGAAGGCTGACAAGCGTGCGGTTGTCCTCCTCGCCGAGGGATTCGCCCCGATCCGTCAGAAAATCCGTGGATGCGTAGTCGCGCAGCAGGTTTGCCGCATCGACGACAGTGACCATGGTATCCAGCCGCGACACGTCAAGCAGGCTGTCACCTTCTTCAGTACGGAAATTGAAAGTTGCCGCAACGGGGAGCGGCTCCGAGATTCCCGTCGATTCAATGAGGAGGTAGTCGAACCGGCCATCTTCCGCAAGGCGTCGGACTTCCTGGAGCAAGTCATCCCGTAACGTGCAGCAGATACAGCCATTGGTCATTTCGACCAGCGTTTCTTCCGTACGGCTCAGATCCGCCCCGCCATCCCGGATCAGATCCGCGTCGATGTTGATCTCGCTCATGTCATTGACAATAACGGCGACGCGTTTGCCCTCACGATTGTTGAGAATGTGGTTCATCAACGTGGTCTTGCCCGCACCCAGAAACCCCGAGAGTACCGTCACTGGCAGGAGGGAATCGGTCATGGTCGCTGCGGTCATCTTCTTTCCTGTAATTCATTTGATGGGTTAAGGCTGGCTTGAAGCTCACATTGGTACAATGTATCACTATATGCAATAGTGTAGCGTTCGCCCAAAGGTACGGCTCAACATGGCCCGCCAAAACCGGACAACCGTAAAGCCACCCGAAGCCGCTCCGCAGACCGGCCTGAGTGCCGCGATTGCAACTTGCAGATTGCGGGGCGTGCAAATTACACCGCTCCGGGAGAAAGCGCTGGCGGCGCTTTGGGCTGCGGCTCGACCGCTAGGCGCCTATGAGCTGCGTGAAATCCTCACGAGGGAGATGGAGCGGACATTGGCCGCGCCGAGCATCTACCGAACACTCGAGTTTCTGTGCCAACAAGGGGTGGCCGCGCGGATCGAAAGCCTGAATGCCTATGTTGCCTGCGCACACCCGGAGCATGATCATGCATGTGTAATGTTTGTCTGCGAACAATGTGGCCGGACAACGGAGGTCGAAAACGAGACGCTGGAGCGTCTGCTCGCAGCGGACGCTGAAAGTCTCGGCTTCGCCATAGAACATCACGTTCTGGAGCTTTCCGGTTCCTGTGCGGATTGTCGAGCTGAAGGCGTATGACGACCTCAGACCGTTCTTTCGATGAAGCGCCCATGCAGGATTGGGAGGCACGCGTCCAACGTGCCGATCAATCCGTCGAGACACGTGGACTGCGCAGCGGCGTCAACCTCATCCTCAGCCGCTTTGGTCAGGGCGAACCTCGCGCCTTTGGGTTCACCGAACCTGAAGACATGTTCGGCTTTGGATTTCATTTATAAGAAGGGGCCCAGTTCCGAGTCGAGGCGAAGCCCGTCGCGACAGGGGCCTTGGATGTCTGGGCGTGCGCGATGCCACGTGGATCGATGTCTCGTTTTATTCTGTCTTCAGATGGGTTTTGCACGGTATCCATTCGTTTTGATCCCATCCTTGCGGAAGACTACTTCGATGGCGGCCTGGCGTTGCCTCGCAAAGCGCGCGACATTCTCAGAACGGGTTCATCGTGTAGCCATCCTGTTGCAGAAGAGCATGCGCGGTCATGGCGGAGATGGCCAGGCGGACGCCGGGCAGAAAATCGTCCTTGGTGAGTTCCTGGGATGCGGCACTCTGGCCACAGACGATGATCTGAACATTGTGCTCAAGCAGGGCAGCCACCAGGGGTGCATTGGCGTTTTTCTCTTCCTGTTGGGCCGTGTAGACCGCATCCTTGGTCACGTCGAGCACGGCGCCGCCGTGGAGCACCAGGGCGAGATGCATGTTTTCAGGTTTCACCCCGGCTTCGACATGCATGTTGAGAAAGCGCGCGGCGGTGACGAGTTGTCGGTTGAGCTGCCCTGCCCCAGCCCGCGTCGTCAGATCATAGCTGACTTTGAAGAGCGTTCCCGCCGGCACCGGCTTGGCGCCGTCCACGGTGGCGATAAGGCCGAAATCGGGAATGAGCAGACCCGGATGAAATGCATCGGGCGAGGCGTGGGCGGGCAGAGTGGTTGCCGCAATCCAGGTGATACTGGCAAAGACGGTTTTTATGAGCATGGCTCGGGCTCCCCTAAGAATTCAGCGGCTCTATCCCGCAGGCGAACGGGCGCGCGCCCATCCACCTCTCGATCTTTACCCCACGGGCTGGTCGGAAGGGCGCGAATAGGAATTGACACCTGACAGCACCGTCATATGAGTTTTCTCTTGTGATCTGTCTATTACGATCTGCGCCGCTTTCCAGCTGCTCTTTTCAGGATTAGATCGGGATGACCTAAGTAACGCAACCCTTATTCAAGGCGGGTCCCTCTGATGGTTCGGCTGCACCTGCTCTCGCGCCAATTCATTCTGTCTACGTTTCTTTTGATCGTGCACCATCGGCTGCAATTGAGAAGGGGAAGCGAGGGCGCAAAGCGGTCATCGATGCCGGCGTCAAGCCGCGCGGCATGCCGATTATCGGCGGGAACTGGATGGGGTCGATTCTCTGGCACCTGAAGGACGGACCGGTCCGTTTCAATGATCTGGCCCGCATGATTGCCGGGGCCAGCAAGAAGATGATTGCGGAGCGCCTACGCCAGTTGGAAACCCACGGTCTCGTCGAACGACAAGTTCTGGAGACATCCCCTGTATCTGTTCAGTACACGACAACCCCACTTGGGGCGTCGGCCCTCGGCTTCCTTGATGGTTTACGGAAATGGAGCGAGGCCCTGCCGGACGGGCGCACAAACGGACGCGGCTCGCGCACGGGTACTTGAGCTCCTCACGGCGTATCGGAAACACTGCCGGGATCGATGGACCCGGCCGCGACATAAAGCGTGATGATCGCATCGGCCAAATCCGCTTCCACCTCCACGAAACCTTCCCGGCTTGAAATCAGGGTACGCTGACCATCAAGAATATCGATGAATGTTGCGAGGCCTTCTCGATAAAGCGCATTAAGCTGATTGAAGGCGCGCTCACTGGCTTCGATCGCAACAAGAATGGATGCCCGCTGTTCCAGGATCCCCTCGATATCCGCAAAGGCATCCTCGATTTCCTGCAACGCACTGAGGACGGAGAGTTCATAGGTCAGCCGTGCGTTCTGGGCGCGCGCCCGCGCCGCGCGAACTTCCGCCCGCCGACGGCCCGCATCAAGGAGCGGGATGTCGAGGACCGCGCTCAAACCCGCGCTTAGCGATCCCGCCAGAAACTGCGTCCCGCCGACACTTGCCGACACCTGCCCCGGCAGACGCAGAGCTGGATAGAGATCGGCCTGTTCAATACCGATCGCAGCGGTGGACGCCTTGAGCTGGGCTTCCGCAAACCTGACATCGGGACGGTTCCGGACAATCGCGGCGGGAAGGCTTTTCGGGGGCTCGCCCTCGAACACGGGCACGGAGACATCTTCCTCCGTGGGCGCCATTGTGATGGTTCCCGTCGGACGGCCGAGCAGGACGGCCAGGGCGTTCGCGGCCTGGGTCCGATTGGCCGCAAGAAAACCCCTTTGGGATCGGGTAATAGCGAGATCGGCCGCGGCGCGTTGGACATCGAGATCCGAAGACAGACCGGCGGAACGCCGCTGACGAACAATCTCGAGGGTCTGTTGCTGCAGCTCCAGGGAGCGGTCAAGAAGGCCAAGCTGGGCCTCGTTGCGACGCAATTCCACGTACGTGCTTGCCACGGCGCCAACCGTCAAGCGGCGGACATCCGCCAGGGCCACGACCTCCACTTCCGCCAGGGCCTGTGACTGCTCCAGCCGCCGGCGCAGCCCGCCCGCGATGTCCAGGATCAGACTGAAGACAGGCCCGGCGGAGGCGCCGGTCTGCGTACCGGCAAAATCCGTACGCTGGACATTGCCGTTCGCCGTACCATCGAGAATCGGGAAAAAATCCGAGCGGGCCGCACGGACAAGGGATTGGGCCTCTGCCACCCGAGCCAAGGCGATCCCGATTTCCAGATTGTTCTCAAGAGCCTGCTCGACGAGGTCGTTGAGGAACGGATCGCCAAAGCCCGCCCACCATTTCTGTTCCGGGCTCTGGTCGATAGCCTCCGCCTGCGCATCACCCAGCCGTGGCGGCAGGTCAAACTCGGGGGACACATAGTCCGGCCCGACGGCGCAGCCTGAAAGCAGAAGCGCGGCAAGAAAGGCACCAGGGGATCTCATTGTCCGTCGCCCCCCGATCCAGGAGGATCGAGCCGCTCGGCCTCGGCGAGTTCCCGCGCCAAGGCTTCCGCCTGGGCGGCCCGGGGACGGCCCAGGCCCGCAATACCGAGATAAAGGACCGGCGTCAGAAATAAGGTGAAGATGGCGGCCAGACCAAGGCCGCCGAACACGGTCCACCCCACCGAGGCGCGGGCCTCGGCGCCCGCACCGCTGGCCAAAACGAGCGGCAAGGCACCGATCACCGTGGAGAACAAGGTCATGACGATGGGGCGCAAACGGATGGTCGCGGCCTCATAGACGGCCTCCCGAACGTTCCGCCCTTCCACCCGGAGCTGGTCGGCGAACTCCACCAGGAGAACGCCATTCTTGGCCATCAAACCGATCAGCATGACGAGGCCGATTTGGGAGAAGATGTTGAGCGAGACGCCCGACAGGAAAAGGGCATAGATCGCCGCCGCAAGAGCGAAGGGCACCGACAACATGATCACGACGGGGCTTGTCAGGCTCTCGAACTGGGCCGTCAGAACCAGGAACACGATCACGAAAGCGAATGCATAGGTGAGCGCAAGTTCGTTGGTGGTCTCATCCAGGGTTGCCGCCGCGCCCTGGAGCAACAATTCGATGCCCTCCGGCAGGATTTCATCCGCCAACCGCTCAAGCTCGGCCACGGCGTCGGCCAACGGCACATCGTCGGCAATATCCGCATCGACCTCGATGGCCCGCCGCTGCGCGGTGCGGTCAAGTTCGGCCGCCACCCCTTCCTCGACAATCGTGGTCAGACTGGAGAGAGGAATGAGGTCGCCGTTTCCCGACCGGACATAGAGATTGCGCAGATCCGTGGGGCTCGAGATCGCGCCGGTCTTCGACTCCAGGTAGATGGGGATGGCCTCGTTGCCGACATTCAGATCCACGACCTCGTCACCGCCGACCATGTAGCGCAAGGTCGCCGACAGTTCATCAAGCGACACACCCAGATCCGACGCCCGCCGACGATCGATCCGGATCGACAGTTGGGGTTGAGTCGGCTGATAGGAAATTTGCGCATTAAACAGAAGGTCCGAACGCGTGTCGATGGCATCGGAAAGCGCGCGTGCTGCCTTGAAGATCATCGGATAGTCAGGGCCGGTCAGGGCGACCTCCAGGCCCGAACGACGACCACGTCCAACCTGCAAGCTGCCCCGCCCGAACACACTGACCCGGGCGCCGGGAATCTGGCCCATGCGTCGCCGCAATTCGGCAATCAAGTCCTGTTGGCTGCGATCCCGTTGCGACCAGGGTGCCAGAGGCGCCGTCACGAAGACGATGTTGGGATCGAAACGACCAACCACGGTAAACAGGGATTGGATTTCCCCCGTCTCACGATAGGGGTCGAGGACGGCTTCGATGGCGTCCGACTGGCGCTGCATATAGTCAAGGCCCACACCGTCCGGACCCACTGCAAAGATGAAGACCACGCCGCGGTCTTCGGGCGGCAAGAGTTCCTGATCCAGTGCCGAATAAAGAAAGACGGCTCCTGCGGCGGTCCCGATGGACAGGGCAAGCGTGATGAGAGGCGCCCCCAAAGCCAGCCGAAGGAGCCGACCGTAGACATTTGTCAGAGAACGGCCAATCCGGCGCAGTGGCGTCTCGGCCGCATCATCGGTTGTCAGCGTCAGCCGCGCCGCCAAGGCGGGCACCAGGGTCAGGGCAACGAAGGATGAAATGACCACGGACAAAGCCAGCGTGAACCCGAATTCCCGGAACAGCCGCCCCGCCGTCGAGGGCAGGAAGGAAATCGGCACAAAGACCGCCACCAGAACAACCGTGGTCGCGACAACGGCAAAGAAGACCTGCCGGGCGCCCAGGACGGCGGCCGCGCGCCGTCCATATCCCTTTGTCTGCAAGCGATGGATATTCTCCAGCACCACAATGGCGTCATCGACGATGAGGCCGGTGGCCAGGACGAGCGCAAGCAGGGTCAGCAGGTTGATCGAGAAGCCGGACAGCCAGATTCCGGCCAAGCTGCCGACCAGGGCCGCAGGGATGGCGGTGCTCGGAATGAGGGTTGCGCGCAGGGAGCCGATGAAAAGCCAGATCGTTGCGATGACGATCAAGACCGTCAATCCCAGACTGATCAGGACTTCCCGTACCGACCCTTGAATGAAAACAGCGTCATCGGATGAAACGACGATATCGATATCGTCAAAACGGGCATTGAGGCGCGCCACCCGCGCTTTCACCAACTCGGAGATCTGGATGGTGTTGGACTGGGCCTGGCGAATGACGCCAAGCCCGATGATGGGCTGGCCATCGAGTTGGGTGAAGCTCGTCGCGTCGGCGGGCGCAAAAAAGGCTTCAGCGATATCGCCAACCCGGGTGCCATTGGAAATGATCACGTCCTTGATGCGTTCCGGAGTCGCGGCGGTGGCCTCGGCGCGGACAATGAGTTCCTGATCTTCCGAACGGAAACTGCCCACGGGCACGTCGAAGGGCGCCTGCTGAAGCGCGGTCACCACATCACTGACCACCAGGCCAAAGCGGCTCATCCGCAAGGGATCGATGACCACACGCAGCTGACGCGCCCGGGCACCGAAAAGGGTGACCGTGGCAACCCCGTCGATGGTCTGGATCTCCGGCACAATGTCGTTTTCGATGATCCGGGTCAGTGCGGTCTCGTCATAGGTCGGCCCCACCACCGCAAGGGTCAGGATCGGGCTTGCATCGTCATCGGCTTTGGTGATCCGGACCTGTTCCGTGCGGTCGGGCAGATCGCGGGTGATCCGGCTCACGGCCTCACGCACGTCGGACGCCGCCGTATCCAGATCCGTACCGGGATTGAAATCGATCCGGATGCGGCTGTTGTTCTCCTCGCTTGAGGAGCGGATCTGACGCACGCCCGGCACCCTGGCGATGGCGCCCTCGATAATGCTGGTGACTTCCGCGTCCATGGTCTCGGGCGCGGCACCGGGCAGCGTGGCCGAGACCGTCACCCGGGGCCGGTCCACATCCGGCAGTTCCCGGACCTCAATGGCATAGACCGCGGCCAGTCCGGCAATCACCACCATCAGATTGAGGACGCCGGCCAAAAGCGGACGGCGCACCGACAAGGACGGAAGGTCGTCCCGATCGGCGGTCATGGCCGTTCCTCCTGGGCCGGTTCGGCAGAACCGTCGGGCACTCCAATGGCCTGGACGCGACTTCCCTGCCGGACCTTTTGAACGCCTTCAACCACGACCTGATCACCTTCGCCGAGGGCGCCGTCGACCAGCACGGTACCCTCGCGGCGGGCAACGATGGCCACAGGCTCCCGCTGCGCCTCGCCGTCGCGGATAGCCCACAGATAAGAGCCGTCGCTGCCCCAGAGGATCGCGACTTCCGGCACGGCGGGATAGGTCTGGCCGGGAAAGGCAACATTGATCTCGAAGCTCATGCCCGGTCGCCAGATATCCTCTGCGTTGTCGAGCTCGGCTCGAACGGTGAAGGTGCGCCTTTGCGGCTCGATCTGGCTTGCGACATAGACGACCGTGGCCTCAAGGCTGCGATCGGGCGCTGAAAAGGGCGTGGCGGTCACGGTCGTGCCAATGATCAAGCGTTGGAACGCCTGCTCCGGTGCCTCGAAGTCGATATAGAGGACTTCCCGGTCGTCGAGTTGGGTGATCACGGTTGTGGGCGTAATCCGGGCGCCGGGATCAACAGTCGTCAGCCCGACATGACCGGCAAAGGGCGCGACGACCGTGCGTTGATCCTGGTTCTCCTGGGCCTGCTCAAGCTGGAGCTTTGCCGACTCCAGCGTGGTCCGCGCCTCGTCGATCTGAGAATCGGAGACTGCGCCCGTGTTCTCGATGCGGCGATACCGGGCCAGCAGCTGCTCGGCCACGCGCACGGACACCTCCGCGAGGCGGACCGCCAAACGTTCCCGGGTGTCCTCAAGGCGCAAAAGCGGCTGCCCGGCCTCGACGAAATCGCCGGCCTCGAAAAGCACCTCTGTGACCTCGCCCCCGGCTTCCGCATAAATGGTCACGCTTGCCCGCGCGCGCGCCGTGCCGACCGCCTCGATCCGCATGACATCCTGGACAAGCTGCACGGTCTCGAGGCGCACGGACACCGGCCCACCCCGGCCCCGGCGCCCTCCACCGCCGTTCTGCTCCTGACCACAGGCCAGGAGGACGAGCGCCGCCAACCCGACAAAAGCGCTTCGCCTGGCCCAGGTCAGTCTGGACTTATTCTGCCGCTCAAGCGTGGCCAATGGGCTTCCCCTGTATCGGTGTTGTGTCCGCCCATGGCGTGACCGGATTGCCAAGACGCCGCTGTCCCCTTTTTCGTGCCTTGCCCCCGTGCCAGCCATGCACAAGGTCTGGCCATGCGGTTTCAGCCGTCCGGTCCCAACATGCATGGGCCTTCCCCCACACCATCGCAAAAAAATCGAAACCGTCCATGATGGAGGATGTCGCGCGTCTATCTCGGTGGCCACGTTGCGCGCTCCTCCCCGGCGGCGTTGCCGCTCCTCGGTTGTGGAGACAGGTATCGCGTCGCCAAGCATGACCAGACATGCGTTGACCTTGACGCAACAGGGGCTCGGGTGAAGGAACGGCCACATATCCATTTTATCTTTGTACCTTGTTTCTGGTTGTTGGGTTTCTGCGGTCTGGGCTTCCGGCATCCGGTTCTTGCGGCGCACGCCATTTGTCCGCGCCTCGAGAAATGACACGGCTCAAGGTATCGATATTCACGCGCTGGAAACGGAAACTCGACGAACGGCAAAGCTGAAACGCCGAACGGTCGCAATTGGGTGTTCAGCGGGCTGTAACGGCCGGGTATGATCCAAGGCAGGAAGTCTGGAAGACGGGTCGGGAACCGTGAACGTGATTGAGCACAAAAACACTTGGCAGCCGGATTATTGGAAGGTCCTCATCGTCTGTGGCTTGTACGTAACGGTGGAGGCGCTCTTTCTGCCGGCATTCGCACCGGAAAGCTGGCACGTTCGTCTCGAGCTGAACTCCATATTCATGCTGCTTTATCAGTCTGCGGTGGCCTTCGTCATTGCGTTTCCCCTGGCGGATGCGCAGTTGGCGAAGCAGCGCTATGCCGCATTTGCCTTCCTGTCACTCGGGATCCTGGCCGCGTCGTCGCTTCTTCTCGAGTTCGTCATCGATCCCCTGCTCTTTGGTGGCAAGATCATCCCGGTCGTGACTTATATCCGTCTCGTCGAAGGCGGCACCATTGCCCTCCTGCTCATGGCCGTCAGGCTCTTGTCCCATCGCCGCCGGAACGAGCACCGGCTCGCCGAACTAGAAAGAGCGAACATCGAGGCCGAACTCCAAGTTCTGCGGGCTCAAATCAACCCCCATGTCTTGTTCAATGCCCTGAACAACATCTATTCCCATGCCCTCCACAAATCGGAACAGACACCGCACCTTATCCTCAAACTTGCCGATATGCTCAGATACATGATCTATGATTGCGCCGAAGACGAGGTATCCCTGGAAAAGGAGATCGCTTTCCTGTCTGACTATGTCGAGGTTCAGACCATGTCGCTTGACGATCGGGGCGCCGTTGACTTCAAGCTGAAAGGCGACATCGTCGGCAAACGGATCGCGCCGTTCCTTCTGATTCCGCTCGTGGAAAACTGTTTCAAGCATAGCCTCGACACCCTCGATCATGGGATCGACATCGATATCAACCTGGAGGCGTCGGGCGGTCGGCTGCGGCTCGACTGTTCGAACACTTTCGATCCGCAATCCGACAAAGACGGTCGCAATCGAGGCGCTGGCATCGGACTGGCCAATGTGAGGCGCCGGCTGGAATTGCTGTTCGACACGAATTTCGCGTTGGATCTGTCACCCCGCGGTGCACGGTTCCACGCTCACCTTGATGTGCCGGTGCGCTCATGAAGCGTTTGAGATGCGCCATTCTCGAAGATCAACGCCCTGCGCAGAAGATACTGATTAAATATATTGCCGATGCGGATTCCCTTGACCTTGAAGGCGTCTATGGCTCTGCACCGGAGGCGGCAAGCGCCCTTCCCGCCGCTGGCGTCGACGTCCTCTTCCTGGATTTGCACCTGCCCAAAATGGATGGCTTCCCTTTCCTAAAGACGCTTTCTCAGCCCCCCTTGATCATTGTGACCACTGCGGATGCCGATCAGGCCCTGGAGGGTTATGCCCACAATGTTGTCGACTATCTGTTGAAGCCGTTTTCCTTCGATCGTTTTCTTCAGGCGGTAGAAAAGGCACGTCAGCGCCGGAACGAAACCACATCTGTAGTAAAACGATCAGAACAAAAATCATCAACCGACGATTTGTTCATCAAAAGTAATGGCGAAATCCGGCGGGTCGTCGTCGACCAGATTCAGTTCATCCGGTCCGAAAGTGACTATGTCGAACTCTTTACGACCAAGGAAAGATTCTACTTCGCCCGAGCCCTTCGTTCGCTCCTCACGGAACTGCCGGGAAGCCATTTCGTCCGCGTTCATAAATCATATGTCGTCAATATCCGGTACATCACCCGCATTGTCGGGACGGAGATCCATATTGGAGGAACGACAGTGCCGATCGGAAGGAGCTACAGGGAGCCTTTCCTGCAAAAGATCAGCATCGGTTAGAATGTCTCGCAGCGCAGTCTGTTTTGTCTTCGGACAGAAGGCAAAGCCCGCCAGGGACTCTCAAGAGGATCCCTTCCGACCCTCCCGAAGGGCACGACCTGCCTGATCCAAGCAGTGCTCAAGATTCGCCGAAATATGGTTCCGGTTCGTGGTGCCGTCATCGGCCGTGCACAAAGCATTGAATCGATCTCCGGGGCAGTTGGAACACGAGGGCACCAAGTGGTGCATTAGACCTCCCGAGACAAATCTTGAGCTTGTCCTCGGCCGGTCCTGCTTTTTCTCAGATCGTCTCCGGAGCAATCCAATAGGAGTAGGTCGACATGCGACCGGTCTCGCCACTGAGATCGATCGGTTCAAAACGCAGATCGGCCGAACCGTCAAAATCATTGAAAAAACGAAATCCTGCTGCGTCCCCGCAACAACGCGCGTTCCTGAGAAGGAGACATCCGGTGCATGTGCACTGGCAAAGACGTTAGCGCCGCAACGTGATCGCGACGGGACCGGTTTCCTTGACGTTTACCGGCCCTCAACGCCGAACCCAGATAAACTGAATGACGGGAAGATCCAACCCGGCCATAACTGTCAGCGACGTCATCGAAGATCCAGGGCAAATCAGCCCAGAGTGTCCTGGCGAGAGCGGAGAGACAGTTGGCAAACTTATTGGTCTACTACGTGCATCCCGGTCAGCGATTTTCGCGGGCGAACAAGGCCATGGCGGACGCCGCACGCCGGATCGCCGACATCGGCTTTGTTGATCTTTATGCCGAGTATCCGCGCCATAATATCGATGTCGACACAGAGCAGAACCGGCTTCTCGATCATGATGTGGTGCTTTTTCAGTTTCCCCTCTTCTGGTATTCGACGCCGTCACTGCTGAAGGAATGGCTCGACCTGGTTCTCGAACACGGATTTGCCTATGGCAGCGGGGGCGACCGACTGGCCGGCAAAACCTTGATGCTGGCCATCACGGCGGCCGGACCCGCCGACGCCTACACCCCGTCAGGGTACCAACACTATCCGCTGCGTACCTTCCTCACGCCCCTGGAACAGATGGCCCGCCTCTGCAGAATGTCCTTCTCCGCGCCTTATGTGCTCCATGCTTCCCTTAAAGCTCCAGAGTCCGGTGAAATCACACCACATACGGAGGGATATGTGCGGCTCCTGAAGGCAGTTCGGGACGACCAATATGATTTCAACACGGCCGTTGACCGGGACATTATAACCTATGCGGATCTTCCCAGTCTTTTGCAAGGAGCCTGATCCATGACCGACATCCTTTTCCTTGCATTCATGTTCCTCTGTGCGGGCGTCATTGCCGTGCCGATCGCTTCTCGTCTCGGTCTGGGTTCGGTCCTCGGTTACCTCATCGCCGGCATCGGGCTGAGTCCCCTCCTCGCAAGCTTCAATGTCGACGTTGTCGCGATCCAACATTTCGCCGAGTTCGGTGTGGTGATGATGCTCTTTCTGGTCGGATTGGAGCTGGAGCCAAAACTCCTATGGGAGATGCGCGGCAGGCTTCTCGGGCTTGGCGGACTACAGGTGACGGCGACAGCCGCAGCCGTCATGGCCGGGGCCATGGTCTTGGGTCAGCCTTGGACCATCGCTCTCGCCATTGGCCTCGTCTTCGCGCTCTCCTCGACGGCGATCGTTTTGCAGACCCTGAACGAGAAGGGCCTGATGAAAAGCGATGGCGGCCAGGCCAGCTTTTCCGTACTCCTCTTTCAGGACATCGCGGTCATTCCCATGCTGGCCTTCATTCCGCTCCTGGCGATGCCGGAACTGATGGATGTCGGCGCCACGGTGGCCGAGGGTCACCATGGTCCTGAGGCGGATCATGGGGGGGATGACGGGCATGAGAGCGGCATGAGTCTCGTGGCCGGCCTGAACGGGTGGCAGACGGCGCTTGTGACGATTGGTGCCGTGGGGGCCGTCGTTCTTGGGGGGATCTATCTGACCGGCCCCGTTTTCCGCTTCATCGCCATGGCCGGCTTGCGCGAACTCTTCACGGCGGCGGCCTTGATGTTCGTGGTGGGCATCGCGTTGCTCATGTCCCTTGTCGGTCTCTCGCCGGCCCTCGGGACGTTCCTCGCCGGGGTCGTTCTGGCCAATAGCGAATACCGACATGAACTGGAAAGTGATGTCGACCCGTTCCGTGGGCTGTTGCTTGGCCTGTTTTTCATGACCGTTGGCGCGAGCATCGACTTCGACCTGTTGTTCGCGGATTTCGGCTCGATCCTGTCGCTCACACTTGGGCTGATGGCTTTGAAACTCGCCGTGTTGCTCGCACTCGGCCACATGTTTCGCCTTGAGGGATCCGACCGATGGCTGATCGGTCTGGGCCTCGCGCAAGCCGGCGAATTCGGCTTCGTGCTGCTGTCTTTCACGGTTGCCAATCAGGTGATCCCCCAAAGCGTCGCGGACCAGCTTCTGCTCATCGTTGCCCTGTCCATGCTTCTCACCCCGGCACTCTTCATTCTGTATGAACGCGTTGTTTCACCGCGCTTCACTGCGCTTCAGGAAGGAGAAGCGGACGCGATCGAGGAACCCGGGGACATCATCATTGCAGGCCATGGTCGCTTTGGTGGCATCATCAATCGTATGCTGAGGGCGGCGGGCTTCACGCCGACGGTCCTTGATTTCAGTTCCGAGCATCTGGAGGTCCTGCGCCGCTTTGGTCTCAGGGTGTATTTCGGGGACGCCAGCCGGCCCGATCTTCTGCATGCCGCTGGTATTGAAAAGGCAAGGCTCCTGATCGTGGCCATCGATGGACAGAGTCAGATAACGGAACTCGTGCGCCATGTCCGACAGACCTATCCCGACGTCTGGATCATCGCCCGCGCCGTCAACCGGTTTCATGTCTACGAGCTCTATGCCGCCGGATGCCGCGATATCATCCGCGACACATTTGACAGCAGCGTAAGGGCCGGACGATCAGCCTATGAGGCCCTGGGCATCCATCCCTTCGATGCCGAGCAACTGGCCCGCAAGTTTTCTGAGGATGACCGTTTCATCCTGGCCCAGATGGCCGAAGTCTATGACCCGGAGATCCCGAACCATGAGAACCCGGCTTATGTTGAACGGATGAAGGCATTCATGGAAGAGCGCGAGGCCCAACTCTGCAGCAACAGCCGGGCCTTTGCAACGCGTACGGAACGGGGGTGGGCCCCACCCTCAGCCAATGACGTCGAGACAGAAAAGGCCAGACATGAAAGCGCGAAAGTGACGCAGCAATGAACAGTGTCGAACGCCGCGAAACAAAAGGAGCACGGCCTTGCGGCCGCGCTCCTGGGATTCTTCTTTCGGGTAACCGCCATGGTCTCAGGCTGGTTGGTCAGATAGTCCCATATCCCGCAAAAGTGTTGACCGGGGACCAATCCGGTTTGACGGGCGGCATATGGCGCAAATCGTGATGGGCAAAAACGCCCTCTCCGTACACCACACGGCCGCCCAGCACGGTAAGTTGGGATTTCAGCTTGGCGATCTCCGCATTGGTCACCGTGAAATAGTCCCGGTCCAGAAGAGCGAAATCCGCCAATTGGCCCACCTTGATCGCGCCCTTGCGACCCTCATCGCCGGTAAACCAGGCCGAGCCCGTGGTCCATACCCGCAATGCTTCTTCCCGGCTGAGCAGATTGTCGTCATCATACATGCGCATACCGCCGCGGGACAGGCCGGTGGTCATCCATTGGATCGAGAACCAAGGATTGTAGCTGGTCACACGCGTGGCATCCGTTCCGCCGCCGACCGGCACACCCAAATCAAGAATGGCCCTGAAGTTCGGTGTCTTCTTCAGTTTCTCCGCACCATAGTTCGCGACGAAATCCTCCGCCTGGAACTGAAGCCGGTTTTGCAAGGCGATGCCGCCTCCAAGCTTGGCCACGCGTTCCAGGTTCTTCTCGGAAAAGGTTTCCACATGGTCGACAAACCAACCATCCACGAGCCCGGCTCCCTTGGCCACGTCTTCATAGACCGCCAGCAGGCGGTCGCCGGTCTCGTCATAGGTAATGTGTTGGCGGAACGGCCAGCCCGCTTCGCCAATCACCGTCATGATTTGGCGCTGATAGTCTTCTGCATCCCGGTCAATGTCCGGACGCTGATCGCCAAAGATCTCATAGTCATAAGAGGCCCAGCAGATGTTCTCGCCCGCACCGACGAATTTCAGCATGTCGTCGCCGCTGCCCGGCGTGAATTTCTTGGTCCAGGCCTTGTAGTCATCCAGTTCCTGTCCCTTGACCTGAGGGAAGGAGTGGTAGCCGATGCGGGTCGTCAGCAGATCTTCCTGATGCATCCAGGTGACAACCTGATAGGGGTCGGCATCAGGGAATTCCATGCCCCCACCACCGGCATCCGAAACACCGGTGAGGCCCAGGCTGTTCAATTCATTCATGTACTGCATGGATGAATTGATTTGATCTTGGATCGATAGTTTCGGCGCCTTGGACAGGGTCTTGTACATCAGCAGACCGGAAGGATCAGCCAAAAGGCGGCCCGTGGCGCGGCCATCCTCGTCCTTTTCGACGACCCCGCCGGGATAGGTCTCATGATTACGGCGATCATAACCGAAATAGGAGACAGCCCGACTGTTGAGCAGGGTCATTTTATAGAGATAGTGGATCAGCACGGGATGGTTCGGCGCGACGGCATCGAGCTCCGCCACCGTCGGCAGACGTTTTTCCTTGAACTGAAATTCCGAAAAACCACCGACCACGCGAAGAAACTGGCCCTCCGGTGTCTTGTCGGCTTGGACACGCAACATGTGGAGTGCCTCTTCCAGACTGTCCGCCGTGTCCCAACGCACTTCCATATTGTAGTTCACACCGCCCCTGATGGAATGCGTGTGGCTGTCGATCAAGCCGGGAATAACCCGTTTGCCGCCCCCATTGATAACCTGGGTGAACGGACCAATAAATTTGCGTACTTCCTTTTCTTTACCGACCGCCAAAAAGACACCGTCCTTGGCCGCAAGGGCGGTGGCCTCGGGGTTTTTCGGATCCATTGTGGTGATCCGGGCATTGACCAAGACAAGATCGGCGGTCGTTTCCTTGGCCACGGCGGGGCTGGTCAGTGACAAGGCCCCAAAGGCTGTGCCACCAGCGAAAACATCACGGCGGGTCGGCTGGGATGACGATGACATGAACAGAACTCCTCTTCAGGTTTCAAGTCGAACAAGATCCGATACCGGCAGACCCTCTTCAGAGCATTCAAGACCCGGAAGAAGACCGGCCGGGGCAGCACCTATGGGATGTCGCTCCATCGCATAGACCTCTGCCCAGAATTACCCGGCGTTTTGGTGTTGTGACGTTGGCCGGCACTCCTCATCATAGAATTCCACCAAACCTGCTCCTTCCAAAGATCATATCGGGACACCGTGTTGGCAAAAGCCAGTCAGATTTGCTGACGGACATGTTTCATGGCGGCGACCTCAAAAGTTGAACTCCACGGTGAACTCGACAAAGTCGACGGGATCCGACACGCCCGTCTCCCGAATGAAGGCCTGGGGCTCGGAATGGGTGAAAAGGAGGCTCAGGAAGAAATGCTCTCCGGCCTGCCACTCCACACCGGCCGAGACCGAAATATCGACAAGGCGCTCGTCCGAGCCGAGCGGTTCGCGGATCAGAAAGCCTGGCGGTCCGTATACGCCATCTTCCGTTTCCAGGCGCCAATAGAAATTGACGTCCACGAATGTCAAAAGGTCGTCGCGGGGGCGCAGCCTCAAATAGGGGTGGACGTTGAAGAAGTTCGCCGGACCAAGAAGGGCGTTTTCGGAGAAATAACTGCCGCGCGGATAGAGCGCGTTGAATGTTCCAAGCCGGCCGTCACCAAGGTCACCGTCGCCCGAGGCGATATTGGTGGAGAGCATGATCTCCGGTGACCACGTCACCTCTTCCCACCGATAGCCCGTGTTCATGGCCACCGTCCAGGCGGAGATATCGGCGTCCTCGAAATCTCCGAACTGATAGATCGCTTCCCAGTCCCAGAACCAAGGCCCCTTGTCACCGAAGGCCCGGGCGCCGACGGAATGGCGTTGCTCATCCTCGATACCTTCGATGGTTGCGCGGTCATCGAATTCCGCATAAAGATAGTAGAGATCGATTTTGCCGAGAGGCGCCGGGCCGACGATATACAGACCGGCAAGCTCCTGACCCTCGTCCTGGCCGTCATTGAAGATCCCATCGACATCCACATCAACGAGCCTGAGACCGACGGCATCGAGGTTCCAATCGCCGACCGCGAGAGAACCCCGCACGCCGTCCCAGGTGCGCCGGACATTGGTGCCATCGCGCACTGCGACAAGACGCTGGGATCCCAGGCGCAATTCCTGACGGCCGACACGGATGAAAGCGTGCTCGGGGCCGAAGTCGAGAAAACCCTCCTGGAGGTCGAGGTCGTTCCGTTCGACGGGGCTCTCATCCCCTCCTTCGAGAAGGGCACTGACGACCGATGCCCGGGCGCGCAGCCAGGGGAGGGCCTGGGCATCTGCCACAATTCTGGCGCGCTGGGTCCAGAAGAACCCGGCCCCGTCCGCCCCCGCATCATATTCAATCGCCGAGAGATAGGTCACACGTTCGCGCAGTTGCCCGGACAGGTGAAGCCAGGAGGATTTTTCCTTCTCGGGTTCCTCTTCCGGTGTGTGGAGATGCGATTGCGCCCACGCGCCGCCGCTGACGGTCCATGCGACCGCCAGCATCGCTATCCCCATGGAGAAAGAAAGTGAGCGCCGCCCCATGTCCCTAAGCCTTCCCATTTTGATGATCCTGAAATCGTCCTTATGCGGCCAGAGCTGAGGTCAGACGTCGATCGACAAGGATACGCCTTTGAACGGGATGGGCTCGGTCGGGATTTCGCGTCCCTTGAGCGGCACGCCGACCCCGACGACACTCACGCGTCCGCTCTCAAGGAGGGCGTTCAAAGCAGTGGGCGGCACCTCGACCTGGCTCGTGACCGTACGCTCTAGACCTGAACGCAAATCGGGGATCGGCAGGATCGTGAAGGTACCCACATAGGTCGCCTGGCTGGTCGCATCGTCGACAAAAAACAGTCGGTGCTGAAAGGGTTGGAGAGGCAAACTCAAGCGTTCGTAGTTGAGCGCGACACGGCCCGGCCCCTCACCACGGGCGATAACGTTGATCTGGGCCAATTGGGCATCCGAAAGATCGAGGGTGGCATAAGTCTCACCCCCGCCGGGAAATGCCGGCATCGTCTCCACACTGAGTGTCGGGCGCCAATCGAGACTGTCGAAACGATAGCCGAGCTTCTCCGTCTCGAGAACATCACGAACCCTGACCGTCTCGCGGTTGCCGGAGGGGCCATAAAACCAGAAGACGTGATCGAGCCAGTCGGCATCCGTCGGATTGGCGCGGCCATCACCTTGGGCCAGCCAGATCTCCCAGACCCGGTCAATATTGCCGTGGTGGCTCTGGAACATGGGATCATTGCCGGCGCCGTCAAAAGACGCCATTTCACCGCCCGTCCAGTTATGGACATTGTTGTGGGCGCCTTGTTCGAGCGTGCCTTCGACCTGAACCTCGCCAAGGGTGCGACGGCGGCCCCCGAAATGGGCAAATTTTGTCGCGCGCAGGGCGGGGCCCAGCTCCAGAAAATCAGCGGGCAGTGTGTCGCTGCGCTCCTGCAATCGGGTCGTGTTGTAGAGGGCATTGCCGTCGCCCCAGTACCAATCGGGCACTCTGGCGTTTCGGGTCCAATCCCAATAGGGCAGTGCAAAGGCCGGCTCCTTCAAAACACGGCGGATCTTCTGTTCCAGATTGACGAGATAGGCCCGGTGCCAGGGCAAGAAGAACCAGCCATAGTGAACTTGATATCCGAAGGTCCGTGTCGCGCAAAACAGGGAGTGATGGGCCCAATGCTGCGCCCAGCCCATGGGATCCAGGGGATTCTGTTCAGAACGCTTTTTCATCCAGGCCACGGCTTCCCGGTACATCCGGACATCGTCGCTGTCGGCGTTGAGGGAATGCGCTTCCTTGCGAATGCCAAAACCGATGATTTCGCTCATCTCCGGCGGACTTTCGGTTTGCACGTCCAGGAACGTCGTGTCCGGCTCCTCATCCCGGCCGCGCCAGGCGGCGAGACCCAAGCTGAGGGCACCAACCCCCACAGGTCCTGACATCATCAGTAAACGACGTGTAAGATCGGCGGATGCGCTTTTGCTCACGGTGGACCTCCCCTTCCTGTCGCGGCACGAAGTCTCTTCCGATCTGCGTCTCTATACTGCTTGCCGGACAAGGGCACTCCCTGCCCTCGTCCGGACATACAGTTCGGCCGGTGCCAGCATTGGGGCGACCAGACAGGCCTACTGCCCGCCTTCCGAGGCGCCGAACATGGTCTTCGCATAGAGAACACCGAGACCGTACGCGCCACCATGGTCTTTCACGATCTCATTGGTTTCGACATAGGTCTCCGAACGGGCCCAATCCCGTTGAAGCTCCAGCAGGTACTGCATCGACGTGATGGGCACGGCACCCGCCTGGACCATCCGCTGGACCGCCGCATCGTGGATTTCCTTCGACATGCCGCCCGAAGCGTCGGTGATGAAATAGACTTCGTAACCCTGATCGAGTGCCGACAGGGTTGGGAACACGCCGCACACTTCCGTCCACAGAGCGGCAATGACGATCTTCTTCCGATCAATCTGGTTGACGCGATCCGTAACGCGCTTGTCTTCCCAGGTGTTCATGGTCGTGCGATCGATCGGCTCTTGATCCGGAAACACCGCCTTCACGGACGGAAACAGGGGGCCGGAAAACGTCGTTTCCGCGACAGTCGTCAGGATTGTCGGAACCTCAAAGAGTGCGGCCGCCTTGGCGACTTGCGTGACATTGTTGATCAGCAGATTGGTCTCGATCGAGTTGGCCGCAAACGCCATTTGCGGCTGATGATCGATCAGGATCAGGGTGTGATTTTCCGCTGTCAGCAAAGCGTCCGACGCCGTCGACTTCGCCTTCAAGGCAAACGCCTCGCCTGTCGACGCGAGGCTGGCCGCAAGCGCCAGAGCGGCGAATGCAATCATGCGAAGTCCGCTGTTTCGTTGGATCGATTTGATGGTGCCCATAGCCCTCTCCTTTTTCCAGTAAGCCATGCTTGGCCCTGACCGCACTGCCCGTTCAGGGTTCGTACATTCTCTCTTAGACGGCAAGGTCGAAAACGAGAACCTCCCCGTCGTCCTTCCCTTTGATTTCGACACTCGTCTTTCTTGTGACCGCGATCGCATCCCCTGCGGACAATTCACGGCCTTCGATCTCAACCGTTCCGCGAGCAACATGGATCCAGGCGCCACGATCTGACGCGAGCGAGAGGGTTGCTTCCTCGCCGTCATCAAAAAGGCCGGCGTAGAAATTGACGTCTTGGTGGATCGTCACAGAACCGTCACGGCCATCCTGCGAACCCACAAGGCGCAGTCTTCCCCGCTTCTCCTCGTCATCGAAAGCCTTTTGTTCATATTCGGGGCGCGCGCCATCCGCTTCCGGAATGATCCAGATCTGAAGGAAATGAACGGACTCCTCCCGGGAATGGTTGAACTCCGAATGGCGAATGCCGGTGCCCGCGCTCATGCGCTGCACCTCACCGGGCCGGATGACCGAGCCCGTGCCAATCGAGTCCTTGTGCTCAAGCGCGCCCTCCAGAACATAGGAGATGATCTCCATGTTCTGGTGGCCATGGGTGTCAAACCCCGCGCCGGGCTGAACCCTATCGTCGTTGATCACCCGCAAAGGCCCGAAGCCCATATGGTTGGAGTCGAAATATTGCCCGAACGAGAAGGTGTGGCGGGAATTGAGCCAGCCGAAATTGGCCGCGCCGCGCTCCTCTGCCTTTCTGACGGTAATCATGTCCATCCTCCTTGCCGCGAAGCTCTGTTGAGTACTTGGCAGGAAAATAGTCGTTTCCGGGATTCGCACTAGAATCCGAATTGGAAACAAATTGTCTTGTGATTGAAGACAATACGCAGGGGCGCTTTTATGGACCGGTTTACCTCGCTTTCGGCCTTCACCCGCGTTGTCGAAGAAGGCAGCTTTGCCGCCGCGGGCCGGCGCATGGGCCTGTCCCGGGCCCAGGTCAGCAAGCTCGTCATGGCTCTTGAGGATGGCCTCGGTGCGCAACTCCTGAACCGATCGACTCGGGCCGTTTCGCCGACGCCGACCGGCCGCGCATTCTACGAAAGGGCCGCCGCCATTCTCGCCGATCTCGCCGCGGCGGAACGAAGTGTCCAGGATGCGGTGGAGGAACCCCAAGGGGACTTGCGCATCAATGCGCCGATGTCCTTCGGCACCATGCATCTTGCGCCGGCCATCGCAGACTTCATGGTCAGCCATCCCAAGCTCAATGTGATCCTGTCCCTGAACGACCGGCAAGTCGATCCCGTCGCGGAAGGCTTCGATATCACGGTGCGGATCGGCACGCCCATGGAGTCCACGACGCTGATCGACCACCGGATTGTCGAGGCGCGCCGGGTCATTTGTGCGTCACCTGATTATTTGAAAACCCAGGGCCGACCGGATGAACCGCGTGACCTGGCCAAACACGACTGCCTCCACTATGCCCCGGGCTCGGAAGGCGCTACCTGGCGCCTGATGAAAGGGTCAAAAAGTTATGACGTGGGCATCCGGTCTCGGATGACCAGCAACAATGGCGAGGTGCTGCTGGCCGCCGCCGTCGAGAATCTGGGGATCACGCTCCTGCCGACATTCATTGTCGGCGCCGACTTGCAAGCGGGGCGCCTTGTTACCGTTCTCGATGACTTCACGCCGCCGCCGCTCCATCTATGCCTGCTCTATCCACCCAACCGACATTTGTCTCCCCGGCTCCGGCTCTTCGTCGACTTCTTCCATGAGCGTTTTGCCGATCGTCCGTATTGGGATCTCGTTCGATAGCCCCTTCCCGCCGGAAGTCACATCCCGTTGTGGTGTCGCGGCGGAGCAGGACGCTTGTCAGCTCATCGTGATCGCCTTCTGAAAAGCGGGACGTGCCGCAACACGGTCGACATAGGCCTTGAGATGGGCCATCTCGTCGGGCACACAGCCGAGCCTGTTGCTCATGAAGGCCGCATGGCCCAGCATGATATCCGCGCCAGAGAAATTGCCGATCAGATAGTCCTTGCCGTCAAGCGTTTCATCGACGGGCGCCAGAGCCTTGGTCAACAGACGCTGGGCCTGACCCAACACCGCTTCGTCGCGCCGATCCGGCGGCAGCAGGATCGTCTGTACGACAATCGTGTTGACCGGCGGCATCACCATGCCTTCGCAATAGTGGAACCACTGGAGATAGGCCGGAAATTCGGGGGCGGACACGGCCGGCTTCAGGCCACCGTTCTTGTGACGTTCCAGGACATATTCCACAATGGCCCCGGATTCATAGATCGTCACGTCTCCGTCTTCGAGGACCGGCACCCGGCCGAGGGGATGGCGGGCCCGATGCTCATCGGATTTCAGATCCTTCGGATGGAAGGACATGGCGTTCAACTCGTAAGGCAGGCCGAGTTCTTCCAGCAGCCATACGATCCGGCCGGCCCGTGAATTCGGTGCGAAATGCAGCTTAAGCATCGTGCTCTCCCCTCGTGTTGTTGTGTTGAGTTCTGACAATGGTCAATGGGACAGGCTTGCCCGAATGGCCTCCAATGTCGTGCTGCGCACGGCGCGTTTATTGCCGGCATAGGCGGGCGTGGGAAGCTCCGCCAGTTGGCGGGCCACGGCCATGGCTTGTTCGATCAGATCGTCGGGCTGGACAGCGGCATCCAGGAAACCGATCCGAACCGCCCCTTCCGGATCATAGAGCGTTCCCTGAACGGCGGCTTCCGTCAAATGATCCGCAGGGATCCGGGCTTTGAGAAGTTCCAACGCGAATACCGGCAAGACCATATTGATGGCGGTCTCATTAGCGCCAATCTTAAACGCTCCGTGGACGCCTATACGCGTATCGCACGACAGGAGCAGGAAAGAGCCCATGGCAATCGCATGCCCGGTGCAGGCGGCGACGAGCGGCAAGGGAAAGCCATAGAGCCGTTCGGCCATGGCGCCGCCGGCCCGCACGAGGGCTCCCGCCTCCTCCGCCGATGCCTCCTGAAGCACTTTGAGATCAAATCCGGCTGAGAAACGGCCCGGCCGCCCCATCAGGACAACCGCCTTCGCGGTCGCTTCGGCTTCATCAAGGGCTGCGTTGAGGGCCGACAGAAGGTCCATATTGACGGCATTCGCCTTGCCATCATCCATGGAGATCAGGGCGACGGTGTCATGCAATTGCAGATTGACGGACATTTTCTTCTCTCATTCGTCTCTATGCGAAACAGGTGACATTGTGCGAGACGGCCGGCCGGGGTCATTCTACAAGGCCATCTCCCGGCCGCACCACATCAGGAATAGACAAGAGCATCCGTATCAAGATCAAGGGCCGGAATCTCATCCTTTTCCTTCCAGTAGTCCTGGGTGTGGCGCCAGTCCGGATGATCGCCCGCCTTAGGCAGAAGATGCATGCTGCGCTTGAGGTAGTTCGGGTTGAAATCTTCGTCGTCGATCCATGTGCCTATTTTCATGTCTTTGAGGCTTTCCGGGATATGGGGCGTGACCTGCCGTGCGCCGATGGCATCCATGTGTTTGAGGAGGCGGCAGACATAGTCGCCCAGCAAATCAACACGGAGGGTCCAACTGGCGCGGAAATACCCGAACACCCAGAGAAGATTGGGAACATCCGTGAACATCATACCGCGATAGGTGACAGTCTGCGGCCAATCGACAATCTTGCCGTCGACTTCAAACAGCACATCCCCCATGACAGACAAATTGAAGCCCGTCGCCGTGATGATGATGTCAGCTTCCAGTTCCTCGCCGGACTGCAGCAACAGCCCCTTTGGCGTGAACCGGGCGATCTGATCGGTCCGCATGCTGGCCTTTCCGGACGCGAAACACTTGAAGAGATCCCCATCCGGAACAAAGGCAAGGCGTTGTTGCCAAGGACGGTAACGGGGGGTCAGATGGGTTTCCATGTCGAAGTCGGGACCGACAAAAGGACGCAACGCCTCGAGCAGCTCCTGTTTGACGATCTCCGGCTCCTCCTTGGACCGACGGTCCATCTCCCGCTGCTGAAACAACGCGACGCGGCGGACAATGTCGTGAATGACCATGGGGTCGACTTCCACGGCCCGGAGCAAATCGGCCAATTCATTGACGTTTTGGCCGGGATGGAAATAGGTCGGCGAACGTTGGACAAGTGTCAGGTGCTCACAGTCCTCCGCGATCGCCGGCACAAGGGTCGCGGCCGTCGCACCGGACCCGATCAGGATGACCTTCTTGCCTTTGTAGTCCAGATCTTCGGGCCAGGTCTGGGGATGGACAACAACGCCCTTGTAGTCGTCCATGCCTTCCCATTCGGGCGTGTAGCCCTGTTCGTGCTTATAGTAGCCCTGACACATCCAGAGGAAATTGGCCGTGAAATATTTCTTCTCGGCCGTCTTGAGGTCGGTGGCCTCGACAATCCATAATTTGTGCTCTGACGACCAGGCGGCCCGCTCTATCCGATGGCCATAGCGGATATGCTCACGCAACTGATTATCTTCAATGACCTCGTCCATATATTTCAGGATCTCGTCGGCCGTCGCAATCGGCGCGCTCATCCAGGGCTTGAACCGGTAGCCAAAGGTATAGAGGTCCGAGTCGGAGCGAATGCCGGGATATTTGTGCATGTGCCAAGTCCCGCCAAAAGTGTCGTATTTCTCCAGAATGACAAAGCTCTTGTCCGGGCATTGCTCTTGAAGGTGGTAAGCGGATCCGATCCCGGATATCCCGGCACCCACGATCAAGACATCGAAATGTTCGACATTGGCCCTGGCTGCAGCCTCTTGATATGCTTCCATCCCGTTCACCAACCCTGACTTTTTGTTCCAATCCGCCCCTGTCCGCCAATTCTACGCCAGACGGAAGCGGTCTCGCCTTAATCTCTATTATGGCCATGCCGGCACCCCCCACACGACCGAGACTGTCATAGTGTACCCGACGGCACTGCGTCACAAGAAGCCGAAACGACAGGGCATCGGCGCCGCAGACGCGCGTTCATCCGGATCATGGCCAGGAGGCGTGGAAAAAACGCCTCTGGTGGGTTTTCCGTTCCGGTTTCAACCGCGAAGCGAAAGGCCGCAAGGGATTGCAAGGCTTTGCACCCCCAGGGCCGCAGTCGTGGCCCCTGCCTGGCCCGCTGATTTTGGGATTGACAAAAATCAAGGGCACGGCCTAGCTGCGCCCCTAATGTCGGGCCCAGACAAAGAAGAGCCGATTTCGCGAAGCAGGCTTGCGGGCATCCTCAAATGTTGCGGGAAGGAGTGAAATATGACCCATACGCCACATGAACTGGCCGCCGATTTTCCGGAATTTGCCGATACCATTCATCGTTTGAAAACAGAAGATGCTCACTTTCACAAACTCCACGAGGAGTATCATGTCCTCAACCGCGACATTCACCGTGCGGAGACGGATGTTGAACCGACCTCGGACCAACATCTCGAGGAAATGAGAACCCGCCGTGTACGGCTCAAAGATGAACTCTACGGACTGCTGAAAGCCGCCCAATAGGCTGTCTCGGGATCTTTAGAATAACGGACTGAGCAAGGCGCCATCTGGACATATGGCGCCTTTTCCATAGCACGGTGCGGGCCGCCCGCCCCGGCCCGATGACCACCGCGGGATCAGGAGGCATCACGCCTGTTCGCGGTCGAGCACTTGCACCGTTTCATGGTAAAGGCGGTGCGCGGTTTCGTGGGTCTCGCCGATGCAGACCACGCCAAGCTTGCCGAATTCCGACAGAGCACCGATCAAATGGAAGACGACGCCCTGCTGCGTCGCGCTGTTAAAGTGCAGCTCGTTGTCGACGGCGATATCGACCAGATCGTCCGGCGTCATGCCGCGATAGTGATCCGCCTCGAGATTATCGGAGGCATGGTAGAAACAGGGATGACCCGTCGGCGTGCGGTAGAGCCCGGTCTCCTCGTCATAATGCCCGTCTGTCAGAAATTGCAGCATCAAGAAGGGATGCGTCGTGCCCCCTTTGCGCAGATTGATCTCGATGGCGTAGTGCCGCCAGCCTTCGGGTTCACGCACGGAAATGAAATCAACACCAAAGCGCCCGAGTACGCCATTTCTCTTCAAGGCGTCAGCGGCTTTCTTCCCTTCCCGTTGAATGCTCAAACGATAGTCTTCGTCGGCCGGAAACCGGCAGCCCATGAAGATCTGGTCTGAATGTCCGCCCAGGATCTGATCGTGGGTCGAGATGACATGGACCTCCCCCAGCGGATCGATGCGGTATTGGACCGACGGCGAGCGCTTGATGTCTCCTTCCACGAATTCTTCGACGATGCCCCCCATCTCCTTCAACTTAGAATCGAACAGTTCCCAGGTCATGCCGGCGGCTTCGAATTCGAGATTGGGCAGACGGGAGAGAACTGTGTCCCGGGTCGGCACTGTGTCGTCGAAACGAAACAGAGCGTTGCCTTCGCCGGAAAAACCCTCGTTCAGTTTGACGACCGCCCGGCGCAGATTGGGCCTGCGCTTTTTCAGATCCACGAGGCCATCGGCCACCGAAACCGCGTCACTCAGGTCTTCCGTGCCGTCGGGCATGGCCACGCCGGTTTCCCGGAAAACACGGCGTGAGCCGCTTTTCGAGCCGATCGGCAACAGCGCAGGATCACAACCGTAAAGGGGAATGCCGAGACGAACCGCCAAGGTGCGTTCGAGATCGGAGACGGTGAAACAGCTCATGTGAGCCGTGGCCGTATCCTCGATCGCGCCCCGGATACGCGCGAGCAGCCGGGGACGGTGCAGGATTTTTTCCGTAAGCGGCCGGGACGTCGCATCGTAACAGCTCAACAGGCACAGGCGCCGACGGGCATGCTGAGGCGGCACGGCAGGCAGCAGGTGCATGTAGTAATCGATGATCGTATCGACGATGGGTTGGCTCGTCACATAGATGACCCGCGTGTTCGGCATGCGCAGGAGCAGGAGCATGCACAACATTCGTTCCTCATAGTGATGAACGCCGGAAATGCGGTTCAAGACTTCCTGATCGAGGCTCAGACTGGGAACGACGAGGACGGTCCGCGGCGCATGGATGTCATTGAAGGCATGGGCATAATGCGTAGAGAACTGTGCCTGCAGGCGTTGAAATGCCTGATATTCCTCCGGGGAGCCTGGCGCCAGATCGGGTGTCGTCTTGTCCATGTCGGATCCGCCCTTGTCACACGCTTGGCCACCAGGATATCCCATTCCTGGTCAGATGCCATGTCCGTCTCGGTTGCTTGCCCGTTCACGGCCGCAAGGTGCAAAACGGATTCGAGGACAACAGACGCGCCATGCCTCGCTTTCCCTGGAGGGCGCACGGCATCGAGGACGACAAATCATGTGGATCCGGGGGATACACACCATGTTGATCGGCATGAAAGGGCGCAGAGCAAGGCTTGGCTTTGGGCAGGACGGCGGGGGCACACCCTATCCGTCGGGATCGCTGCCGTGCGATGAATGCGCTGCCTGTTCCATGCCGTGATGGCATTTCCTCTTTACAATGAATAGTTGGGCAGGCAGCAGGCAAGGCGAGAGCCCGCCCCCCTATTCGGCCCTCTCTTTCCGGACTACAGTTGAGCGGATAGTTCTTCCATGAGCCGAAACACCCCGGCATGATCCAACCTCCGAGCCAAAGCACTTCTTTGCGCCTTCACTGTCCATGGAGCGTCAACCATGAAATTTGATCGACGGAGCCTTCTGGTTGCGGGCGCGGGCGCCCTGGTCGCAGGGTGCGACTCTGGGGGCAGCCCTTCCGAAAAGCCCCGCCCCTTACGCTTCTCCGAACGGGCGGATGTGGTACCGCTCAAGCTCAGCCAGGACAGGCTCATGCGGATCACGGTCTGTACACGGCCCTTTCGGGGGGCGGGCCCGCGTCTCGAAGCCGAAGTCATCGATGGCAAGCGCGTTGTCCACAATTATGGCCATGGCGGATCGGGCTGGTCTCTGTCCTGGGGCTGTGCGGCCGAGGCCGTCGAACTGGCGTTGCAGGGTGGGGCGCGCTCCTTCGCCGTGATCGGCGCCGGCGCCATGGGCCTGACGACGGCCCTGCGCCTTGTGGAGACCGGGGCTCAAGTCACGATCTATGCCCGTGAATTTCCGGCCGAGACCCGATCCGCGCGGGCAACCGGGGTCTGGTCACCCAGCAGCCGGATCGGGCTCGGTGACAGGGTTGACCCGGACTTCGCCACCCGATGGGAAAGATGGGCCCGCCTGTCTTATCCCGTACACCAACATTATGTCGGCACGGTCGGAAACCCGGTGGAATACGTGCGTCGCTATGGTCTTCGCGACACGGAGGAAAGAGTGCAACGGGAAGCAAGCCGGGATTTCCTGGAACTCGGTCGGCGTCTGCGCGACTTGCACTCCCCTTTTGTCAACCTTGCGGCGGAGGACCATCCCTTTCCCGTCCCCCATGTGCGGGGCGGGCAGTTGATGACCTTCAATGTCGCCGCCTATTCGGACCGGCTGATGCGGGACTTCCTTCTGTTTGGCGGGCGCATGATCCGGCGGGAGTTTCCGGCCATCGCCGATATCCTCGCCCTGCCGGAACCGGTTGTTGTCAATTGCACGGGCTATGGCGCCAAGACTCTGTGGGGCGATCAGAGCCTTGAACCCGTACGGGGGCAGATCAATTGGTTCACGCCCCAACCCAATGCACGCTATGGCCTGTTCTACCGTGACGTTTCCGTTGTTTCGAGAACCGATGGCATGGTCGTGCAATATGTCGGCTCGAACGATGATTATGGGTTCGGGGATGACAGCGAAACACCGGACCGGGAAGAAATGGCGGGAACCCTGGAGACCTTAGCGCCCCTCTTCGCGCGCCGCCGAGGGTGAATGTGTTGTGCCGGGCCGCACGGACGCCCGGCGCCCCTATCCGGTCCCCGACGATCGCCAGGGTTGGCCCTTGATGAAGGAAACCCCATAAGCCACCGCCACAAGCAGGCCGAAGCCCACAAGATTGGCGATCGTGACCGTGAAGCCCGTGCGCCCGATCTGGTCGAGAGCGAAGCCGTTGATCCGTGCAAAAACCATGGAAAAGACGAAGGCCGCCAGGGATTGCTGCCCGACCTTCATGATGACCGTCACGGTGCCGCCCCAGATGCGGGCGGCCAAACCCTCGGCCGAAACCTTGAGGCGACGCCCGTCAATACCCGCAGCGACCCAGCCCAGATAGGCGAGCGCCAGGAACTGTAGATAACGCAGGATCCCGAAATCGGTCTTGAAGATCCAGCCGATATTTTCCGATCGCCAGATCCCCGCCCATCCGAAACCAAGCTCCCGGATGGCCACGTCAGACAACGGCAGATTGGCAACCACGATCAGAGCGGCAACGGCAATGAGCCACCGGGACACCGGCGGCGCGGGCAACCAGCCCCTCATGAAGGCGAAGCCGGTAAAAAAGATCAACTGCCAGCCAAACGGGTTGAAAAACCAGACACGCTCAGACCAGGGCTCGGCCGGGAGATCGAGGGCAAGGCCCCCCAGACCCAAGGCGCCGAGCAGGCGTTCCTGGGCCAGGAGCCACACCAGAACGACGCCCATGGCCACCGCCCAACGGCCGATCTGGGAAAGCGCCATCACCACTGGAATCATGGCCAGAATGGCCAGATACATGGGCAGGATGTCGAAATAGTTCGGCACATAGGTGAGCGTGAACAGGCCGACGAGCTGTTGCTCGGTATCGGAAAAGAACTTCCATAAATTCAGGGTGCCGATATAGGCCGTATCGAAATCACCATAACGGTCAAGGGCCGCCATGATCATCGCGATGATGAAGAACATGCAGATATGGGTCCAATAGACCTGCCAAACCCGGTATACGACCCGCATCATCCCGAGGCCCCAGCCCCGCCGGTCAAAGGTCCGGCCAAAGGCGATCGCCGAGGCCATGCCGGAACAGAACACGAAGATCTCGGTCGCGTCGGAAAAACCCCAGCGCGCCGGTATCCAGTCGTTGAAGAAATTGTTCGGCGTATGGGCAATCAGAATAATGAACATCGCGATGCCGCGATAGAAATCGAGCCGGGGGTCACGCATGGACGGCTCCATGGCGGAGCCCGGGCGCACGCGGCGAAGCGGGGGCACAGAACGGAATTACGGACGACATGGCGGGCCTTGCATCACGGGGAGAGTGGATCGGCGGACACGGGCGCGGACCGGAGCCCGGCCGCGCGGACTTCCGCGATCCTGCGGTTGCGCGCGACAGCGTAACCATCCTCGCGCCCGGCACACAAGCGGGTGCGCGCCGCCAGGATATTCGCCGCGTCATCGAGCAGATCCGCCCGGATGGCGCTGTCAATGGTCAATCGTTCGAACACGTCCCGTTGTGCGTGACTGCCGCCGGCACGCCGCAGGGTCTCCCGTGCCTTGACGAGATGCTGAAACGCCGTTCGGTGATCGCCTTCGGCAAAGGCCCTCACTCCGGCCGCGGCGGCCACGCCCGGCGCCCCCATACGGTCGGCCATATCCCCCTCCCCCGTTGTCGCGTCGCGCCGGATCCGCGCCTCCAGCTCGCGCATCACGTCGGTGCGTCCGCTCCCCATCAGCGCCAACATATAATGCAGGTCGGCAAAGATCAGACAGCCGTCCTGGACCCGGGCGGCTGCGCGTTCCGCCAGCTCCGCCCAACGGTGCCCGACGGCAACGCCCTCCAGTTCCAGTCTGGTCAGAAGCGACGTGGCATCGGCAATATCCCGGTAGTCGTCGGTCCGATCCCGGCGGATCCGGTCGTCATAGAGCTGAAGCACCGTATCATGGCGGCCAAAGCTCAAATGCATCAAGGCCATATGCCACCAGAGATGGCAGCGGAAATTATTGCAGTGGCTCCAGGCCGCCTGCTGATCGCTCAGCCACGCCAGACCGTCCGTGTGATTGACGGTCATCTCATAGACATGGGCGACGGCATGGAGGCCCCAGGCATCGTCGGGGGCCAGGGCCAGCCCGCCCCGGCCTACCTGTTCAGCCCTTGCGTAGTCCCCCGTCTCCTCAAGGGCAAAGGCGTAACACCCCATCACATAGCCGGTCGCCGGATGGTCGTGCCCATAAGCGGGAAGCACGCGTTCGAGCGAGGCGCGCATGCCGGGAGCATCGCCCAGAATGAAGCGGATCGCATGGGAGAATTTCACCGCCAACGGATCATTGGGCGCATCGCGGAGCACGGCCTCCATATGATCAATGGCCGCGGTGGGACGTCCGCCGAGCCATGCGTCCAGCGCCTCGACATAGTGCCGTTCGCGCGCAGTGACCGCCCCCACGTGGGCCCGCGCCTGGGACAGGGCGGTGCGGGCCGTGTCGACGAGCTCGCGTCGGCCAAGCAGCAGACAGAAAATCCCTTGAACCGCATGACCCAGCGTAAAATGGGGGGCGGCCTCGAGGGTTGCGCCGAGATGGGTCGGGGTCTGGGCACTGTGGGCGAAATAGGCGCGCTGAGCGGCGTTCCACGTCGCCAGGATTTCCGGGCTGTCGAGAGAAGTTTCCTGACCGAAATCATCATACAGCATGGGTCACCCGCTTCTCCGTCCGCGAAATGCGCGACATTACTTTTGCACTGCACTTATGCACTGCCAAATGCGTGCGTCCCGATGATGGCACGGAGGGTGCCGTAACGGATGCGTGATCCTTGAGGCGTGAGACAGGGGCCGAGATCCCGCAAAGTCCCAGTATCCATGGGGCGGCCGGCCGATCTTTGACACCGCTCAATCGATCACGGCGTCGGCATCGCCCATGTCATGCCGTGCCCATCTCAGAACGGCATCCGTATCCTGGCCCAAATGGGGCGGCGCCCGCCGATAGGAAACGGGGGTGCGAGAGAGCTTGAGCGGATTGCCGATCAATCGAACGACGCCATTCTCGGCGCCCTCACAGGGCATTTCGACAACCATGGCCCGGGCCTTGGCCTGGTCCGAGGAGAAAACCTGATCGAGGGTATGGACCGGCCCCACCGGAACACCGACGGCCTCGAGCCCCTGAATGACATCCGCCATGGACCGTGCCGCAAGCAATGGGGAAAGCGTGGCCAGCAACGCCTCCCGGTTGTCGAGGCGGGCCGGATTGGTTGCATAGGCCGGGGCCTCCGCAAGCCCGGGCACGTCGAGAAAAGCACAAAACCGACGGAACTGTTCATCATTGCCGACGGCAACGATGACATGGCCGTCGGCAACCTCGAAAACCTGATAGGGCACGATGTTGGGATGGCCATTGCCGCGACGCACCGGACGGTCTTCCGTCGTCAGATAACTGACGCCCTCATTGATGAGCCAGGCCATCTGCGCATCGACAAGGGCGAGGTCGATATGCTGCCCCTCACCCGTGCGCTCCCGGTGATGGAGCGCCGCCAGAATACCCACAGCGGCATACATCCCGCACATGACATCGGCGATCCCGACCCCGACCTTCATGGGCTCCCCGTCGGGCGCGCCGGTCAAGGACATGACCCCGCCATAGCCTTGCGCCATCAGGTCATAGCCCGGCTTGGCCGCATTAGGACCAGTCTGTCCGAACCCGGAAATGGAGCAGTAGATCAGTTCGGGGCGATCGCCGCGCAGGGAGGCATGGTCGAGACCAAAGCGCTTCAGGCCGCCGGGCTTGAAATTCTCGATCACGACATCGGCGCGCCGGGCCAATGCACGGATGATCTTCTGCCCGTCCGCAGTTGCAAGATCGACAGCGGCCGACTGCTTGTTGCGGTTGGCGGACATGAAATAGGCGGAAAGATCCGTGCGCGTCCCCTCCCGATCGATCACGAAAGGCGGCCCCCATTGGCGCGTGTCGTCACCGCCGGATTTGGGGTTCTCGATTTTGATGATATGCGCGCCCAGGTCGCCGAGGAGCTGAGTGCAGGTCGGCCCCGCCAATATGCGGGAAAGATCGAGCACCGTGATGCCGTTTAAGGCGCCGGGGCGCCGTTCAGAATCGTCCGTCATAAGCCTGCCTATCGATCAGGGCGCCGATGACCGTGAATGTCTCGGCCTTCAGCGCATCAGTAAGAGCCATGCGAAGCGCGGTCCGATCGCTTACGGTCACGCCGATGCCGCCAAAGGCGCGCCCGATGGCCGCGAAATCATGGGCTGCAAAATCGACGCCCCTGTTGGCCATCTGCCGCGTCCGTTGCTTCATCTCGATCAAGGCCAGAGAGCGAT
The DNA here is from genome assembly GCA_964522525.1 of uncultured Alphaproteobacteria bacterium. Lineage (GTDB taxonomy): Bacteria > Pseudomonadota > Alphaproteobacteria > JAJFIK01 > JAJFIK01 > CAYUYV01. Next base: position 64,078 of record CAZFWG010000005.1, read on the forward strand.
CCACGAACACCACACAAATCACATTCAAGCCGAGTTCCGCCGCGCTTGCCAGTTCTCCCGCCACCATGAGCATCCCGGCATCGCCGGTGAAACAGGCAACCGGCCGGCCGGGCGCGGCGACCTTGGCCCCCAGGGCCAGCGGCAGGGCACATCCCATGGTGCACAGTCCGGATGATTGAAGCAGGGTGCGCGGCTCGTGACAGGTCCACATCTGGCTCAGCAAAATGCGGTGCGCGCCGCTGTCAACAGTCGCCACGGTTTCCTTGGGCAAGACCGCGCGACAGGTGTCGATCACCGCCGCCGGTCCCCATTCGTCCGATGTCGGAAAAGCATTGGCCAGGGCCGCCTTCAGATCCGCAACCTCGCCTCCGGACCAGGTCTGTCTCGGG
>CAZFWG010000005.1:64566-69820 GCA_964522525.1 uncultured Alphaproteobacteria bacterium
TTGTCCACCGTCACGTCGGCTGCCTCTGCACCGAGGGTGAAAGTCGCCTTGGTGATGGGATCCAGAACACGTCGATGATCTAAAACTTGGTGCGTGTACCGCAACGCCTCATGGGCATCGACGCAGCCCGTCAAGACGATGAGCGGCACACGGTCCTGTTCCGCGTTGGCAATCACATTGACGGCATTCATGACCCCGGGCCCCACCGTCGCCACCAGGATACCCGGCGCACCAGTCATATGATGCACGCCTTCGGCCATGAAGCCGGCGGCGTTTTCATGTTTGGCAAGGGTAAAGGCGATGCCGGCCGTCTCAAGGGCGTCGACCAGGGTCAAGACTTCGCCGCCCGGCATTCCGAAGGCATGCCGACACCCGGCCTCGTAAAGACGGCGGGCGAGAATGTCGGCTGTGCGTGCAGATGTCGTCATGGGGAGAGACTAGAATATAATCTCGTCCTCGTCTGGCCCCGCTTAAGGGGTAATAGGTCCCGGTATAGCTCCCTCCCCGAGAGCCAACGCCTGATCCGGGTGAACCAGGCGCCGTCCAGATTCTCGACGGATCAGAACTCCACTTCGATCGTGCCCCCGAACTGGCGGGGATCGTCCAGGCTGCCGAAGGTGAACAGTCCGGCCACGGGCAATGCCGCCCCGAGACCGACATTGTCGGTCACATTTCGTCCGTAGACACTTGCCGTCACGCGGGCACCACCGATATCCCAACCGTAGCCGACGGAAAAGTTCAGTTGGCCCTGCTTTTCGGACAAACCGCGTGGATCGTTGAACGCGGGGCCATTGGTATCGGGTCCATCAATAGGCGGAGAAATCTGGGGACCGATCAGGGGGTTGGCATTCACGATCGTCGTCTGAAAATCGCCCTGAAAGCGCCAACTCAGACTGGCGAACAAATCACCTTCCCAGAGCGGACGGTTATAGTTGCCGGTGATGGAATAGGTGACGGGCGGCGCCCGGCGGATCGTGAGATCGGACACATCGAAAAGAACCGGCTCACCCGTGGCCGGATCAAGGATCGTGTTCCCGGCGGCATCCGCGCCGTTGACGAGAAACTCGTCGAATTCGGCGTTCAGATATCCAAAGGAGCCCACAATGTCGAAGCTGTCCGTTACTTGGACTACGGAATCCAATTCAACGCCCCAGAACCGGGAGTCGGACGCATTGATCACGACGGTCTCCTGGAGGGCCCCGCCGGCAATGGGCTGCACGACGTCCTCCTGACGATCTTCATAGAACGCAACAAAGCCCGTCGCATTGAAGCGGAGACGGTTGTTGAACCACTCGGATTTGAAACCGGCCTCGAAGGAATTGACGTCCTCGGGATCATAGATGGTCGTCGCCGATACGATGCTCGCGGCACGGCCGTTGAAGCCCCCCGCCCGGAAACCCTGCGACCAGGAGACATAGGCGAAGAAATCATCCGTTGCCTGGAAGTCAAGGGAAATGCGCGGTGAGAAATCGTCAAAGGAGGATTCGAGAAATCCCTCATCATTCTGATCGACGCCTGCCGGCACTTGCGTCGGATCCGTTGTATCGAAAACGGGGATGACCAATCCGGCATCAACAAGGTTCAGCGCGTTGCTGATGCGGAAGTCTTTCCGGTCGGCCGTGAAACGGCCGCCCACATTCAGGCGCAGCCGGTCCGTGAAGTTGATGTCGAAATCCCCAAAAAAGGCATAGGATAACGAGTCCTGCTCAACGTCAGCCAACAGAATACCATTGGACAGCAGATCCGCATTGAAGAACAGGGGGGAAAGGGTCTCCTGATCGAGCGTGTAGTTGCTGTCAAAGAAGTAGAAGCCGAGAACGAAATCCAGCCAGTCCGTGGCCTGTCCCGCCACCCGTAATTCCTGACTGAACTGACGATATGTCTGATCACGGCTGGTCTGGAAAAAGAACGCCGACGTCGAGTCAAAATCCTGAGTCTGCAGTTCATCCGAATCCCGATAGCCCGTGATGGACGTGACCGTCACACCACCGATACGCCAATTGACTTCACCGGTCAGGTCAAACTCACGCAACTCGAACGCATCATCGAATTCCCCAAAGGTCTGGAAGTCGTCGACAAAATCGTCAACGGTCAGATCACACTCACTTGCCGGCGCGAAGGGCGGCAACACGCCCGGAATGCCGGAACAGACCAGGTCGCTGTTGCTTTGCGACAGGGAGATGCTGGGCGGCGATCCCGAAATGACCTGACGTTCCACGGTGAACAGGATGTCGAGATCATCCGTAAAGTCGTAGGCGACCGTGGCACCGTAGTTGCGATAGTCCTGGCCCCCATCCCTTTCATTCAAAGTGACGTTGTCGTAGAAACCGTCCAAATCGCGGTTGAAGACGAAGAACTTGAGCCCACCCCGATCCGTCAGCGGTACATTGACGATGGCGGAATATTCCTGACGGTCATCCGTTGCAGAATTTCCCCGGAACTTGGCGCCGAACTCACCGGTCGGGCGTGAACGCCGCACATTGATCACGCCACCGATCGTATTCCGACCGAAAAGCGTTCCCTGGGGACCCCGCAACACCTCGATGCTCTCCAGATCGAAGGCACTGGTCAACTGGGCCGAGTTGGTCCCTAGAAAGATTCCGTCAATCACGAGACCGACCGTCGGCTCGAAACTGCGCTCAATGTCTTCAAAGCTGATGCCACGGATTGAAACGGCGGCACCGCCAGGCCCCGCATTGACAGGATCAATCACCAATGACGGAACCAAACCCTCAAGGTCCTGGACCGTCAGTGCCCCTTCATTGTTGAGCTGTTCCGGCGTCACGGAGGTCACCGCCAAGGGCACGGATTGGGCGGACTCCTCACGCTTACGCGCGGTGACCACCATGCGTTCGAGACTGCTGCGATCAATCGTCCCTTCCTGTCCAGTCTCCACTTCCTGGACCGCTTCCCCCTCTTCGACGGTTTGCGCCTCTTGTGGCGTCTCGTCCGTCGCTTCCGCTTCTTGTGCCTGCACGGCGCAAAGCGCGCTGCTGACGAGCAGTGCTGCCGTCAGTGTGGAAATGCCCGTTCCGAACCTATGCGTTTTGTGATCCGCCTCACGATCGTTGCCATAACCCCTCATGGCTGCCTCCCTCAAGTTTCGTTTTACTCAGCATTGCAGCGGCAAGATTCCCAACCGAACCAAAGGCCAGAAAATTCACTCAAACCTGCAAGACCAACTTTATTGACACACGATGACTTACCCATGCCTCCGACCTATCATCGCCATGATGATCCGTACCTTCTCCGTTCCTTCAGCACCCCCTATAAACCCGTATTCTCCGCACTTCACTTTGCTCATATTCCCTAATTTTCATCAGCACACAGTGTTTCATCACTATCCGTGGACATCTGCGATTTTGAGAAGCTGCTTGCCGAAATTCTCGCCAGAGAACAGACGCATCAGAGTCCGGGGGGCGTTCTCGAAGCCCTCCTGGATATCCTCCTTGTATTTGATCTGTCCGGAACGGATCCATTGCCCTATCCGCCGCCGTGCTTCCGGATATTCCGGCATGTAGTCGAGGACGATGAAACCTTCCATCCGGGCACGTTTGAATATGAGATTGAAATAGTTCTCGGGCCCCGCGGGCAGCTGACCGGTTTCATAGCGGGAGATACCGCCGCAAATCACCACGCGGGCATGCATGGCAAGATGCGCGAGGCAATCGTTCAGGATGGTCCCCCCGACATTGTCGAAGAAAACGTTGATGGACTGATTGCATAGCTCCTTGAGACGTGGCCGCACCGGGCCCGCCTTGTAGTCGATGGTGGCGTCAAAGCCGAGGTCGTCGACCAGCCATTGGCACTTCGCGGAGCCGCCTGCGATTCCGATCACGCGGCATCCGGCGATCTTTGCGATCTGCCCCACCATGGACCCGGTGGCGCCGGCGGCACCGGAGACAACAAGCGTATCTCCCGGCACGGGTTGCCCCAGTCGCAGCAGGCCGAAATAGGCGGTCATGCCCGTCGTGCCGAGCGCGCCGAGATTGGCGGTCAGCAATTCATCATTGGTGATCTTGGAAAGTTCCTGTGCGTTGATGGTCGGATATTCCTGCCAGCCGATCACGCCCATGACCATGTCACCGGGCTCGAACCCCGGTGCGTTCGACTCGATAACCTGTCCGATACCGGATCCCCGCATGACATCGCCGATCTCGGTCGGTGCCACATAGCCGCCGATATTCTCCATCCATCCTTTCTGGGCGGGATCGAAACCCAGATAGAGGGTTCGCAGCAGGACCTCTCCGTCACCCGGCCGGCGGACCTCACGGGTGACGAATTCAAAATCCGTATCTTTCAGGGCACGCCCGAGGGGACGATCAGCGATCAACCATTGCCGGTTCACAGACATTTTTCGCTCCCATATAGAGGCCCGTCTCGCCCTAGAGAGGGCCGGCGGCCGCGAGCCATCCTCCGTCAACGACCAGTTCCGTTCCTGTCGTGAAAGACGCCTCATCGGAGGCCAGATGAACGACGGCCTCCGCCACTTCCTCCGACAGGCCAAGCCGACCAACGGGCTGCAGCGTCGAAAAGAACGCGCGCATGGTCTCCGGCTCCCCCGATGCCTCGAATGCCGCCTGGTTCATTGGCGTGTCGATGGCACCGGGATGGACCGAATTGCACCGGATGTCGCGATACTGCCGTGCGCAGTGGACAGCGATTGACTTCGACAACAGGCGGACGCCGCCCTTTGACGCCGTGTAGGCCGCACTGCTGCTCAGTCCAATGAAGCCGGTGATCGAAGAGATATTGACGATGGAGCCCTTGGGCCCGCCGGGATTGGCCTTCATGACCCGGATCGCTTCACGGGCCCCCAACATGACGCTCGTCAGATTGACCGCCAGGATATGGTTCCAGGTATCAAGATCGCTGTCCTCGATCGGAGCGCCGCCAAACATGCCGGCATTGTTCACCAGCCCGTCGAGACGGCCGAACCGGGAGACGGTCTCATCCATGATCTGCACCCAGCGGGTTTCATCGGTGACGTCCTGATGCAGATAAGTCACCCCACTTTCCACAGCGAGGGCTTCTCCTTTTGCATCTTGAATGTCCGTCGCGAGAACATGCGCCCCTTCCCGGACACAGGTCTGCACCGTGGCGGCTCCGATCCCGGAGGCCGCACCCGTGACGATGATCACTTTCTGTGTCAGCCGTCCCGTCATTTCAGCCTGCTGCTCCATCCAAACGGATCCACATCGAACGAGACGGCGTATGGCGCTTATTGCCCATAGGCCATCACTTTCCTGACCGT
>CAZFWG010000005.1:69920-76741 GCA_964522525.1 uncultured Alphaproteobacteria bacterium
GAGGTTGTCCGGGGATCAATGATTTCACAATCGATCCCCTCTCCCGCCAGGCTCTCGGCCGCCTCCTGGGCGCGTGGCATGCTGCCACCAAGGGCGACAATGGTGAGGTCGTCCCCATCGCGGACATATTCCGCCTCACCGAATGGAATGGTGTAGGCCTCGCTTGGAACATCTGCCTGCGTTTCATAGAGGGTCTTGGATTCCATGAAGATGACGGGGTCGTCGTCACGAATGGCCTCGATCAGAAGCCCCTTGGCGTCATAGGCGTTTGTCGGCATGACAACCTTCAGACCGGGCACCATGGTGAAGAGGGGATGAAGGGTCTGGGAGTGTTGGGCACCGGCGCGCAGGCCCGCGCCGATCATGGTACGCATCACCCAGGGCGTTGTGGCGCGGCCGCCGAACATATAGCGGAACTTGGCTGCCTGATTGTAGATCTGGTCGAAACAGACGCCGACGAAATCCACGAACATGATTTCGGCCACGGGGCGCAGTCCCGTCAACGCGGCACCATTGGCCGCTCCGATGATCGCCGACTCGGAGATCGGCGTATCAATGACGCGGAAAGGACCGAATTCATTGTAGAGACCGGCCGTCACACCGAATACCCCGCCGACCGACCCCGGGCCGCCCGTCGATCCGTGTCCCCCCGCGACATCCTCGCCCAGCACGATGACATTGGGATCGCGCTGCATCTCCTGGTGCAGTGCTTCGTTTATTGCCTCACGAACGGTTTTCATCGGCATGGGCTTAATTCCTCAGTACTGCGAATAAACATTCGACTCAAGACTGGTCATATCCGGATTGGGAGCGGCGATGGCTGCTTCGACGGCCTTCTCGAGTTCGCCTGCGATCTCGGCGTCGATCGCTTCCAATTCCCCCACATCAAGCAGCCCCGCCTCCAGGACACGCGCCTTGAAATACTGGATGCCGTCCTGGGCGCGCACCGCCGCCAGTTCGTCAGGCGTCCGATAGGGTTGGGGATCGCCCACAAAATGTCCGAGGAAACGGGGACAGACGGTTTCAATCGTATAGGGACCCTGTCCGGCGCGGCCGCGCTCAAGCGCGCGGGCCATGGCATCGCGAACCACAAAGAAGTCTGTGCCGTCCACGGTTTCGGCGGGCATGCCGAACCCGGCCGCGCGCGCCGCGATCGATTCGGTGCCCACGGCATAGGAGGACCCCGTATGTTCCCCATAACCGTTGTTTTCAAACACGAATATGGCGGGAACAGCGAGGACGACGGCCATGTTCATGGCCTCAAAGGTCGTTCCCTGATTTGATGCTCCGTCACCGGAAAACGCGACAGCGACCTTGCCCGTGCCCCTGAGCTTCTGGGTAAGCGCCGCGCCCACCGCAATCGGCGGACTGCCCCCGACAATGGCGTTGGCCCCGAGCATGCCCTTGGACAGATCGGCGATGTGCATTGACCCGCCCTTGCCTTCGCATAGACCGCCCGCCTTGCCCATGATTTCGAGCATCATGCCTTCGACATCACAGCCCTTCGCAATGCAATGCCCGTGTCCGCGGTGCGTCGAGCCAATATAATCCTCATCGGTCAGATCATGGCAGATGCCGACACCGGATGCTTCCTGACCCAGATAGACATGGGCGAAGCCTGGAATATTGCCTTGCGCGAATTCCCGCTCCACACGTTCTTCAAAGAGGCGGATCGTCATCATGCGCCGGTAGGCACGTTTGAGTTCGTCACGACTCAGCTGCATCTATTGCTCCCTCAGCTGACACCCTTATTCGCTTATGCGCATCAATCGGCACCACGCCCTCCGTCAACGGTAAGCTCAGCCCCGGTCATGTAAGAGGACCGTTCGCTTGCCAGGAACAGGATGGCTTCGGCCATATAGCCGGGCCGTCCGATCATTTTCAGGGGCGTATCCTGTGCGAAGGCATCGGCCAGTGCCGGATCATCACCGAACTGATCTGTCAGCATCTCGGTCCAGATCACACCGGGATGCAGGGAATTCACGCGAATTTTCGGATCATGCAGGGCGCCTTCCAGGGCTGCCGATTTGGTCATGCCGGTGACCGCGCCCTTGGTTGCGCAATAGGCCGTCGCCCCCGGATAACCGACCTGTCCCATCAGGGAAGAAACATTGACAATGGCCCCGCCCCGGCCCGTTTGCCCGATGGCCTCGAAGCCATATTTGATGCCAAGCCACGTCCCTTCAACATTGACCGCGTAGATCCAGTCAAAGTCATCCTCCGTGGTCTCCGCGATCGGTTTGACCATGAAGGCGCCGGCATTGTTGACGACGACGTGAAGCCCACCGAAGCGCGACATGGCGAGATCCACGCTGCGCTGCCAGTCACTTTCGCGCGTAATGTCCTGGGTCAGGAACAGGCCCGTGCCGCCGGCCTCCGCAATCATCCGTTCGGTCTCGCGGCCGTCCTTTTCATTGCGGCCCGTGGCAACCACGCGAGCCCCGTTCCGCGCGAGCAGGACGGCGGCCGCACGGCCGATGCCCCGGGTCGCTCCGGTGACAAGGACTGTATGGTCGTCAAGCACACCCACGCCTGGTTCGCTCCGTCTAATGAATGCTGAAGCCGCCATCCGCCACGAGTTCGGATCCGGTCATGAACTCGGAATGGTCGGAGGCGGCATAAACAATGATGTCGGCAATCTCTTCGGGTTGACCGAAACGCCCCATCGGGATGGCCGCGGAGAACTGTCCTTCATCAAAACCGGCTGTCATATCCGTACGGACCAAGCCGGGATGAACGGAGTTCACACGGATCCTCTCATTGGCGAGTTCAAGAGCCGCCGCCTTGGCCAGGAGACGCAAGCCCCCTTTGGAGGCCGCATAGGGAACCGTGCCGAGCGTGCCGATCTTGCCGACGATCGAGGCCACAAGCACGATGGAGCCGCCTTCTCCGTGGGCGCGCATGGCCGCTACGGCATGTTGCAGCCCGAGATAGGCGCCCTTTAGATTGACGGTGTTCACGTCACGGAAATCAGCTAGAGAAAGATCCTGGGTGGGCCGGATGATCGAGATCCCGGCATTCGCCACAAGAATGTCGAGCCGGCCGAAATGCTCGGTGGTCGTCGCTATTGCCGCGCGCCAGGCGCTGTTTGACGTGACATCCAGAGGAACAAAAAGCGCGCCGCCCCCGGAAGATTCAATCTCTCGTACGACGGATTGACCCTCTGAGAGGGTTCGGCATCCCAGCGCAACCCGTGCCCCTGATCGGGCCAGCGCAAGGGCGGCAGCGCGACCGATCCCACGGCCGCCTCCGGAAACAAATGCCACTTTACCCTCGAGGTCCTGCCCCATTCCCAACCCTGGTTTGTTTTTGTTCGCGAGCTGTCTCCATTGAAAAGGCTCGCCATTCTTGACGTCAACATAAAAAAGCAGATGTGACTGTTTTAAATCCTACCGTACAAATCACTCGCCGTATAGGGCGTTCTGACAGGCCGCTTTTCTCGCACTGCGAAATCCGGCATGCCCGACACGGCCGAAGACCCTTCTCAAGATCCCGCGGTATTCCGCCGTTTTCGCGTGTTTCCAGCCGGTCGCACCAACCGCTCGCCGAGGCTTCATGGAAACGGCCAAGGCCAAGGCGTCTTGATTTCACGTTTTAAAAAAATCAAGCTTGCTTGTTCTTAAGTGTGCCGTGGCGGGAGCTTTTGGACTACACTGAGGGCGAAAGAGAACGGCGAAGCCGCGACGGAAGGGAGGCTGTGAATGGCAGACGGCGGACTGTCGAACAAAGTCGTATTGATTTCCGGGGGGGCGAGCGGCATTGGCGCCGCCACCGCCGCAAAGCTCGTCAATGCGGGCGCCCACGTCATGCTGGCCGATCTTCAGATAGACAAGGGACGGAATATTGCAGCGCAACTGGGTGAGCGCGCTGATTTCGTTGGCCTGGATGTCCGGGATGAGACGCAATGGGCGGCGGCCTTCGCGGCCGCGAAATCCCGGTTCGGCCGGGTGACGAGTCTTGTCAACTCCGCGGGGGTCAGTATTCCCGGTGCGATCGAAGACCTCTCCCTTGACGACTTCCGGCTTGTCGTGGGGATCAATCTCGATGGCACATTTCTGGGCTGCAAGCACGGTGTGCTCAATCTGAAGGACGTTCCGGGGGCCGCCATCGTCAATGTCGGTTCGACACTGGGCGTCAAGAGCGGGTCGATCTTCACGGCCTATTCGGCGTCCAAAGGCGGTGTCCGCCTGCTGACGAGGAGCGTGGCGCTCTATTGTTGTGAACGGGGCTATGATCTGCGTGTGAATTGCCTCCTGCCGGGGGCCATCCATACGGAAATGGTCGAAGCCTATGTGCAGCAGGGGGAGGCGGCCGGCGCCACGCGGGAGCAGGTCATCGGCGGATTTGCGGAGTCCCACCCGATGAAGCGGCTCGGCACGCCCGAAGAAGCGGCCCAGGCGGTCGCGTTTCTTCTATCCGATGCATCATCGTTCACGACGGGTACGGACCTCGCCGTCGATGGCGGTTTTCTCGCTTGATGGGGCGTTTCCCGAGACCGTCCCCTAAAATCCGGAAAGGCTGATCATGGCACCCACCGACATCAAGAGCTGCCCCCTCGACGAGATCAATGCGTTCGATCCGGAGATCCTGCAGGATCCCTACCCTTATTTTGAACGCCTGCGGACGGAAGCCCCTGTCTATCGCGATCCCAATACGGGCTTGGTGTATGTCTCGACCTATGATCGGATCATGGAAGTCAACAGCCAGCCGCTCCTCTTTTCCAACCGCTTCGCCGAACGCTTGCGTTCGGGATCTGCGGCGCAGATCGACCCGGACGAACTCGCGATTCTGCAGAACGGCTGGATGGTGGTCGACACGATGCTGACGGCCGACCCGCCGGAGCACACCCGCTACCGCAAGCTCGCCATGAAGGCCTTCACCTATAAGCGGGTGCTCCAGATGGGCCCATATGTGGCACAGGTCACCCACTCTCTCCTGGACCAGTTCGTCCGTGACGGGCGTTGTGAATTCAAAAGTCAGTTTGCCAATCACCTACCCATGATCGTCATCGCCGATGCGCTGGGTGTCCCGCGTTCGGACATGGACCAGTTCCACACCTGGTCCGACGCGTTCATCACCCAACTCGGCGGCGTCTCCGAACGGGAAGCGCGACTGGACGCGGCCCGCAAAATCGTGGAGTTCCAGCGCTATTTCGTGGAGAAGGTCGAGGAAAAACGCTCCCATCCGACGGAAGACATCATTTCCGATCTGGTCCATGCCGATCTTTCCGAGGAAGGCGATCATCGGAAAATGGAGTATCCGGAGCTCCTGTCGATTTTCCAGCAGTTGCTGGTCGCGGGCAACGAGACCACGGCCCATTCACTGACAGCGGGGCTGTTCTTTCTCCTAACCAATCCGGAGGAAATGGCCAAGGTGCTGGCCAATCATGACCTCGTGCCCAATTTGGTGGAAGAAACGCTGCGCTATCTGTCGCCCACCAACAATATGTGGCGGGTCGCGACGGCGGACAGCGAAATCGGTGGTGTGCCGATCAAGGAGGGCGACCTTATTCTGGTGCGCTATGGCTCCGCGAACCGGGACGAGGCGAAGTTCCCAGAGGGCAACACCTTCAGTGTCGAGCGTCCCAACGCAAAGGAACATCTGGCCTTTGGTGCCGGCATCCATACCTGCGTCGGATCACAGCTGGCGCGCATGGAAATGTGTACGGCCTTCCCGATCCTGTTCGACCGGCTGAAGAACATCCGCTTTGCCGACGGTCTGAACACCTTCGAATATAGCCCGAATATTCTGCTGCGCGGGGTCCTCCAACTCCATGTCGAGTTCGATCAGTAGAATGATCAGCCCGCCATCCGGACCACCTTATGCGTCGGGCCCCTCGCCTTTTGCCCAGGCGAGGCCCCGGCGCAGCAGATCGTAGAAGACCGGCAGATCCCAGGCGCAGCGCTCGATCTGGGGATAGAAGTCAATCTGAGGCTGCATGTCATAGTGCCCCCGGCAGTGTCCGAGGGTGAGATACAGAACAGCACCCTGACCGACTTCATGGATATAGAAAACCGGATGGTTTGCCTTCGGCCATGTGTCTTCGACAAAGCCGGGGGCCTCGCCCCCATAGGTCGCATCCATCAGCACCTGGAGCGTACCATAGGTTTCCATCAGATAGAGTTCATCGGTGGTTTCGAAATCCGCGATGCCCCGGGTCAGTTCGTGGTTCGGGTCCCGCACCTGAACCCGATAGGGCGCGATGGGCGGATGGGCAATGAACATGGATCCGAGCGTATCCATGAAATGGGGGGCCCAGCGCGGAGAATCCACCCGGCCATCGGCGAGAAATCTCAAGATGGAGTTTGTTCCGTGTAACGCATACCAGCGTCTTCCGCCCTCGACAAAACGCCGCAAGGCTTCCTGCGCGTCGAGGGACGGCATGACATCGCAGGTATAGGTCACAAGGAAGTCGGCCTCTTCGAGGGCGGCGGTGTTGGTGTAGTCCTCGAAAACACGCACACGAACCCGGTCATCTTCCGCAAGCAGCTTCAAAAGCTCAAGCCGTGCAAAATCAATATCGTGATATTTGCCGCCGGCCACCAACACGCCATTGATGCGTTTGTTTACGCTTGTCCCCATGGCATCGCCCTCCCCGGTCAATGTCAGTATTGGACGCGTTTGGTGATACCGCCATCGATGACGATGTTCGTACCGGTCATGAAACGGCAAGCGGGGGAGGCGGCGAAAGCAATCGCGCGCGCCACTTCATCCGCATTTCCCAACCGGCCCATGGGCACATTCGCAAGCGTGCCCTCATAGATGTGGGTCATGTTGTTCTTGATGAAATCCCAAGCGCCGCCTTCGACAAAGATGGGCCC
>CAZFWG010000005.1:76841-93979 GCA_964522525.1 uncultured Alphaproteobacteria bacterium
CCGAAGCAATCCAGTCCTTGTAAGCATCCGCATCCGTCATATCGACGGCGGCGCCCACGACAGTCACTCCCTTGGCCTTGAGTTCACCCACGGTCTTTTCGACGCCCCCGGCATCGCGGGCGCAAATCGCCAAATCACAGCCCTCCTCCGCCAGAACCTCCGCGGTCGCACGGCCAATACCCTTCGTGGCGCCCGCCAGAACCGCCTTCAACCCACGCAAACCCAAATCCATCTTCGCCTCCCTGCATCGAGCTTGGGTCATTATAGACCAACACGCCTGCTTTTTTTCGCTCCGACATCGTACAGGACGGTTTTCATGCCCGTCCAGTTCCGATATGGTCTAAAGGTCAGTCATTCAGTGAAATGCTTTGAAAAAGCAAAGCGTTGGAAGGGATGTGCGTGCCCATGGATGTATCCCTCAGCCCGGAACATGAAGCGTTTCGCAACGAAGTCCGAGCCTTTCTCGACGCCAAACTGACCCCCGAAATCAAGGCGGAAGCCGCCCGGTCGACGGGCGTGTTCGTGGAGGGTCCGCTCGCCCGCCGCTGGCATCGCATCCTGTTCGAGCAAGGTTGGGTCGCGCCGTCCTGGCCCAAGGAATATGGGGGCACCGGATGGTCCACGGTGCAGCGCTATATCTGGGACACGGAAAGCACGGCGGCCGGGGCGCCCTCGATCCCGGTGATGGGTCTGCAAATGTGTGGACCGGTCCTGATGGAATTCGGCACGCCGACGCAGAAGGATTTCTTCCTGCCCCGGATCCTGTCGGGCGAACACTATTGGTGTCAGGGATATTCTGAACCCGGATCCGGCTCGGATCTGGCGAGCCTTCAGTGCAAGGGCGTCCGGGATGGCGATGATTATGTCATCAACGGCACCAAGATCTGGACCACCCATGCCCATTTCGCCAATTGGATCTTCTGCCTGATACGGACCAGTGCTGATGCGAAGCCGCAGGCAGGCATTTCGTTCATCCTGGTCGACCTGAACTCACCGGGTCTTGAGGTTCGCCCCATTCTCTCCCTCGGTGGCGACCACGAGGTGAATCAGATCTTTTTTGATAATGTCCGTGTGCCCGCTTCACAGCTCGTGGGCGGAGAGAACAATGGCTGGACGGTGGCCAAATATCTGCTCGAGTTCGAACGGGGCGGCGCCTATGCGGGCCGCTTACGCGGCATGCTCGCCGGCGTGCGCCGGCTCATGGCGATCGAGCAGTCCGAAGGGCAGGCGATCAGCCAGGACGGCGATTTCTCGCGCAAGCTGAGCGAGTTGGAAATGACCATCGAGGCCGTCGACATGACCGAAAAGCGGGTCGTCTCTGCCCTCTCGGTCGGCAGCAATCCGGGCCCCGTCTCCTCGTCCATGTTGAAGATCATGGGCAGCGAGACCATGCAAAAGGTCACGGAACTCGCCATGGAAGTCGTCGGATATCACGGCATGCCGGACTACCAACCCCACCATGGGCACGGTGACAATTTATCACCTGGCCTTGCCCATGCGGCACCTGTTATGGCCAAATACCTGAACACAAGAGCCTCCACCATTTACGGTGGCACCAGTGAGATCCAGAGGAACATTCTGGCGAAAGCAGCCTTGGGATTGTGAATGCGAAGCAGTTTGAAAAGTGCGTATGCGGAAACAGAACTTGATGATTTAAGACAAAGAGTACTTGCCCGCCTTGAGCCCACCGGCGTCTCGAACGATCTGGAAAGTTGGCAACAACGCAAAAGCATGAAGACCCGGGTCGCCATTCTCGACGCGGCCGTCAACTGTCTGGCCGAACATGGCTATGCACAGACCACGACGAAACTGGTGGCGAGCATGGCGAATGTGTCCCGGGGCGCCATGCTCCACCATTACGCGACCCGGTGGGAACTGATCGAGCAGGTCCTGGCCTACACATTCTTTAAGCGGATGGAGCGCAATTTTGACGCCATCCGGAACCTGACCGAACAGGAACGCACGCAAGACCTGTCCGGCGTCGACATCTATTGGGAAAACGTCTCCCAGGTCGAATATCAGGCCTATCTGGAACTCAACATCGCAGCCCGTACGGATGAGGACCTCCAGGCCATCCTTATACCCAAGGCCAAGGAATTCGACGAGATCCAGTTGAATGAGGTGGCAAAGGTCTTCCCCGAATGGCGCGACAAGCTCACGGAATTGGCCCTTGCCAATGATTTCATCGTTTCCGCCTTCGAAGGCCTCATTCTCAATCAGTTCAAATGGAATGATGAGCGGCGCACGGAGCGCCTGTGCAATCTCGTCAAGCAGGTCCTGTTCATGATCCGTGAGGGACAGATCAAGATGTCGGATCTTTGAGCCTGTTACGCGCTCAACTGTCCGATCAACAGGTCGTTCACTTTCTGCGCCATCTCCAAATGAGGCATATGGCCTGCGTCATCGAGCCATTCCAGACGGACATTGGCGGGCAAGGCGGCTGCGTCCGGGGCGCCGACAATCAGATCGTTGCGGGAGGCAATAATCAAGACAGGGACGGTCAGACCGGCAAGACCGTCCGCAACACGGCCATAGGCCGAGCCCTCTTCCCTCAGCCGCGCGGCGATGCGGGTCAATGCGTCTGATACGCCGTCCAACCGCTTGAAGCGGATCAAGTCCTCAAGGAGGCTCCGGGTGGCAAGACTTTTGTCCGCAAACAGAAGCTCGACAACCGGCTTCAGATCCCGGGCGCGGCGGGCCGCAATGAAACCGTCCAAATAGTCCTGGTTCATGATCCCGCCGGGCAGACCCACAGGACAGAGCAGGGACACGGACGCGGCAAGGTCGGGCCGCGCCGTCGCTGCGGCGAGGACAAGGGCTCCGCCCAGAGAGTGCCCAACCAAATGGGCCTTCGACACGCCGAGGACGGTCAATTCCTCGACGAGGCTCTGGACCAGCCCCTCAAGACCGCCGTCCCCCACATCCTTGGAAGACTCCCCATGGCCGGGCAACTCCAGGGCATAGACGGGCCGGTGTTCGGCCAGGGCATCGATGGTCAGGACCCAGTTGTTGAGATCACCCCCAAATCCGTGCACCAAAACGACGGGAATGCCCTCCTTTTCAAGCCCGGCCTCCCCCACCCGCAAATCCCGTCCCAAGATGGTGAGGGTGCGGATTGCCTGGACGTCTTCTCCCTCACCCACCGCGTCCGGCACAAAGCTGACATTGAAGTCTTCGATAAAGGCGTCGATCTGTGCGTCGGTGACGGTCTCATCGGCGACGACCGCGATCAGGGCACCGACCGGCATCACATCGCCCGGTTTCGCGACGATGCGCCGGAGCAGGCCCGAAACCGGGGCCTCATATACATTCGTCATTTTCGTGGTTTCGATGTCGACAAGATCTTCCCCTTCCTGAAGGATATCGCCTTCCTGCTTCCACCATTCGACGATGGTCCCCTCTTCCATGGCCAGACCCCATTTCGGCACCTTGATGCTGACGATGCCCGCCATCTCCGTCCCTCCTGTTTTTGCTCAAGACCGCGCAACCGCCCTCCGCGCGATTGGGGCCGAGCTTGGTTCCATTGAAAAGCATAGGCGACGCCTATAAAATAAGCAAGCTTGCCTGTTTTTAATTAGGGGAGCCCCGGCCCAAACCCCGAGCCGTTTTTGACGCTGGGTGGGCCCGAAGGCCGACCTGTGCTCAGCTCACATTGCGATCCTGATCTTCCCAATAGGGCGCGCGCAACTCGCGGCGCAGGATCTTGCCCGACGGATTGCGCGGCAAGCTGTCGATGAATGAAACAGCTTTGGGGCATTTGTAGCCGGCGATCCGTGTACGGGCGAAAGCGATAATGTCATCGGATGTCGGCGCCGTGCCTTCCCTGGGCACGACAATGGCGAGGACCTCTTCCCCCCATTTCTCGCTCGGCACGCCGACAACGGCCACATCGGCCACGTCCGGGTGACCGAAAATCGCATTCTCGACTTCCGCCGGATAGATGTTCTCCCCACCGGAGATGATCATGTCCTTGACCCGGTCATGGATATAGACATAGCCATCTTCGTCCATGTATCCGGCGTCGCCGGTCCGCAACCACCCATCCTGGGACAGAGTTTCCGCCGTTGCCTCGGGCAGGTTCCAGTAGCCCACCATATTGGCCACGGACCGGGTGGCGATCTCGCCAACCTCGCGGGGCGGCAGGCGGTGGCCTTGAGCGTCAAGAATGGCGACTTCGACACCGGGCATCGGTTTCCCGGCGGAGCGCATGCGTTCGTTTCCTTGCGGATCATGGTCCTCGGGCGGCAAGGCCACGATCGTCCCGCTGGTCTCGGTCATTCCATACATCTGGACGAAACCGCAGCCGAACACCTCCATACACGTCCGCAGCAGATCCAGAGGGATCGGAGAGGCCCCATACAGAATATATTTCAGACAGGAAAAATCGACACTGCGGGCCTTGGGCTGGCTGACGACAATCTGCATGGCCGCCGGCACCATGAAGATTTTCGTGATCCGATAGACCTCGATATAGCCCAGAACCAGCAGGGGATCGAACTCGCGCATCACGATGCCCTTGGCTCCGTTGTAGAGGCCCATGATCCCCCAACCCGTGCCGCCGATGTGAAAGCAGGGCATGGCGACGAGGCTGATGTCGTCTTCCGTCCATGTGTTCCACTCGAAGGACGGGCCGCCATCCAGACCGCGCAGCCCCAGGATCCCCCGATTGGCAAGCATCGCACCCTTGGGCCTGCCGGTGGTGCCGCTCGTGTACATTTGCAGCACCGGATCTTCCCTGGCTGAGGGAATGCGGGGATCTTCCGTCTCTTGAGCATCCCGCCACAGCGCGTAGTCGGGCCAGTCAGCACGTTGAGGATCGACCAGAAAGATCTTCAGGTCAGGGTCGAGATCGGATCGGATGGCGTGAATGAGATCGACGAATTCCGGCCCCACAAACAGGACCTTCACGTGCGCATCGTTCAGGATATAGGCGATTTCCGGGCCCGCGAGACGCCAATTGACCGGCGTCATGACGGCCCCCGCCTTGGCCGCGCCAAGCAGGATCTCAAAATAGAGATCCGAATTCTTGCCGATATAGCCGATATGCTCCTGGGGCCTCACCCCTAAGGTCACAAGACCCTGCGCGGTCTGACTGGAGCGGACATCCAATTCGCCAAAGGTCGTCAATCGGCCTTCGAAATCAAACGCGACGGCGTCTTTTCTGTTTTTACTCTGTACACGAATGACATCGGCCAGGCTATGGAATGCGTCCATGCGACCTCCCCCTTTAGCCTTTTTTGCAGGCAGTTCCGTGCCGCCGAAAAAACAGTCAGCGTTGACTGAATAGAGCATAGCTGGCACATTTATGCTATGGTTTTGAAAACGAGACCCGAATGCAACGGGCAAAACCCCGCATGCTTTCAAACACATGCCTGGAGGGGAGACGCATGGCAGCCATTTCCGTCGCACGAACCCTTTTCTCCGGATCGCCGGACGCTCCCTCCCTTTATGGGGGCCGCCATCGCGAAAGCGGGCGCCTTGTCTTTCCCCTTCCGGAGGATGCCGATCAAAACGGCTATGATGCCGTCCAATTGAAAACAGAAGGAAAGCTGTGGTCCTGGACGGTTCAACGCTTCCGGCCGAAATCACCCCCCTATGCGGGAACGGAAAGTGATCAGGACTTCAAGCCCTTCGCCGTCGGTTATGTCGAGCTTGAGGGAGAGATTATTGTCGAGACACGGATTGCCACCGACAATTTCGCCGCGTTGAAGATTGGTATGGAAATGGAAATGACCCTGATCCCCTTTCGGACGAACGATGCGGGCGACGAGGTCTACACCTACGCATTCCGGCCAAAGGGCTGATGCCGCCCTCCATCCACAATTTGACGTTCAGGGAGCAAGACGATGACCGATGTCTATATTGTCGGTGCGGGAATTCATCCCTTTGGCCGCCACGACATATCGGGACTGGCCCAAGGCGTGTTTGCCGCCCGCCAAGCGCTGAGCGATGCGGGGGCGGACTGGAAAGAGATGGAGTTCGCCTTTGGCGGGTCGTCGGCCGCCGGCAACGCGGACAGCATGCTGCCGGAACTCGGCCTGACAGGCGTCCAGTTCATCAATGTGGCAAACGGCTGCGCCACCGGTGGATCGGCTCTTTTGTCCGGATACTGGGCCATCAAATCCGGTGAGTTCGACATCGGGATGGTCGTGGGTTTCGACAAACATCCCCGGGGGGCCTTCAATCCAGACCCCGAGGACTGGGGACTGCCGAGATGGTACGGCGAGACGGGGCTCATGCTCACCACCCAATTCTTCGGCATGAAGATCAAACGGTATATGGAGCTTTACGGCGTTACGCCGGAGACCTTGGCGCTCGTTGCCGAAAAGGCGTTCCAGAACGGCGCCCTGACGCCCCATGCCTGGCGCCGGCAACCGATGGACGCCGCGACGATCCTGTCCAGTCCGTTGATCAATGATCCCCTGACGAAATATATGTTCTGCTCCCCGGCAGAAGGGGGCGCGGCCCTCATCCTGGCCAGTGAAGCCAAGGCACGGGCACTGGGCGCTGAACGTGTGCGCATTCGCGGGGCGGCGGTGCGCACCCGCCCGGCTGGTTCCTTCGAGGTCTTTGCGCCCGCCCTTGATGTGCAGCGCGGTCCGAGCCCGACGCAGCTCGCGTCGAAAGCTGCCTATGAAATGGCCGGTGCCGGCCCAGAAGACATGGATCTTGCCCAACTTCAAGATACGGAATCAGGCGCCGAGATCATGCATATGGCGGAGAATGGTTTCTGTGCCGATGGGGAGCAGGAACGGATGCTCCACAACGGCGAGACCCGCCTCAAGGGCCGCCTGCCCGTCAATACGGATGGCGGATGCCTCGCCTGCGGCGAGCCCATCGGCGCGTCCGGTTTGCGGCAGGTCTATGAGAATGTGGTGCAGTTGCGCGGGCAAGCCGGCGAACGCCAGGTTCAGGGGTCGCCACGGCTCGCCTATAGCCAGGTTTATGGTGCTCCCGGATTATCGGGCGTGGTCATCGTGGAACGATAAGAAGCCTGCGAACAGAAGGGCACACGGACCGTCGCGCGGGACATGACAGCCCACGCGACGGTCGACCCCGCGATCAAGCGTCCAGATATTTGTCCAGGGTTTCGTGGAACTGGCGGATGCGCATTTCCTGATAGTTGCCAAGCTCCACCCGCTTGTTCTGGGACGCTTTCATCCCTTCCTGCACATAGGGCAGATTGGCCATGTCCTGGTCAAAAACCGTTGCGAGGCCTGATCCGATCAAATGGGCTGCGGAGGCGAAAGCCTGATCCTCCGGGATCAGATGCATGGGCGGTGCCTTCGGCATCGGCTGGCCATGGGGGTTGCGCATCAGGATGCGGACCTCCATCAGACAGTGATCCACATCCCGCCACGGCCGCCAGCGATAGACGATGTTCGGGATGAAACCGCCCCATGGTGAGAAATTGGGGAAGATGTTGTAGGTGAAATTGTCCGTCACTTCCGTATCGGACACGTCGGAAAAGTCATAGCCGGAGTTTTTCTGGAAGGTCTGGCGATTGGCCTCCGCGGTCACCTTCCGTGCCAGGACCGGATCGTCGGCGCTGACCCCTTCTGGCAAAATGGATTGTTCCGCAAAACGACTGCCCACCCGGCGGCTCGGCGTTCCTTCGCTGCCGTCTTTCTCGGTCGCGAAGACCCCCATCTTTTCAAGAATAAACTCTTGATCGTGCATATGGGCGATATGCGGCGAGAGCACAGCCGAGGGCGTGATCGCCCGATTCATGTGATCGCCGTAGACGTCATAACGCGTGTTCGCATCACCGGTGAAGCCGAGGATCTGAGGGTGCGTGACGATGGAGTGCCACGCCTCCATGAACGCTTCGGCCGTGGCTTTCCAGTTGGCCGGGATCACACGGCCGATCCAGGCTGCGGTATAACACTGGTCGAGCGCCCAGCGATCATAGTGACTGACCGCTGGCCCCGCCCATTCCCGGAACGGTTCGATGTCCTGTCTTTCCGAGACCATGATGAAGCCCTGCCAGCGGTCAACCCGCAATTCCGGCAGTGCCATGTCCTTCTGATCGAGATGCTTGAAGTCCCACGCGCAGGGAATTTCTTTCAGTGTGCCATCGTTATTCCATGTAAAGCCATGGAAGGGACATTTCAGATCCGGGGAATATCCGGATCTGTCCTTCAGTTTCCGCCCCCGGTGCAGGCACACATTATGAAAGGCGCGCACGCCGCCATCATCCTGACGGACAAGGACATAGGACCGGCCGGCATTCTCATAGACGACCTTGTCGCCCGGATCCTGCATGTCCTCTTCCCGCGCCGCGAATTGCCAGACATTGGGCCACAGCTTTTCCGCTTCCCGCTTGGCGAAAGCCTCGGACGTATAGCGCTCGGTGGACAGGGGCGTGTCAGCGAATTCCCGGGTCGTTTCTTCCCGCAGGAATTCGGGAACCTCCCGCGTATCGAGATCAAGCAGATCGGTGTAACTCATCCCCGGACAGCGGTCGTCGCGTGTTTGGTTTGGTGTGGTTTTCGCCATGACACCCTCCCTCAATCGTCAAAAAACCAGAACTTGAGTATGCCATGCTCAAAAAATCCAGCAAGCATGCTTGTTTTTTGACAGGAAGGCTCGGGAGCTGTTGGCGCGAGCCACGTGGACGCGGATCGCTTTGAACCCCTGCCCTTTTAGGTGGTAAAGAGCCGCCCTTTCGGCTTCTTCGGGCGGCCTGCTGAGATCATTTGTCTCGCTGCGATCATGGCGAAGCATCGCAGCAGATCCCGAACACTTTTCGGGGATTGATCGTTTCTTTGTGAGACCATCGGAGGTCAGACGTGTTCAGCCGCTGAGGTCATCCAAACTGTCCGTCCACTCCACGACCGTGAAAGGGTCAAACACCGGCGCGGCCTCGGCGGAAACGGCCCCCACGGCATCCCCCTCGATCTGGCGGGCAAGGATCCGAAAATCCTCAATGGTTCCGTCTAGATGATGTTTGACGAAGCCTTGGGTTCCTGAGCGGATATGTGCGGCCGAGGCTCCAAGGACGATGTCCTCTTCGTTTTCCAGCCAATCGATCCGCACCGTGGATGACGCCACTTCTCTCCCGTCAAGAAAGAGACGCACACCATCTTCCCCGAACGTGAAGGCGATATCGTAGCTTTGCCCGGCCTTGATCACCCCACGATCGGTTTCGAGATGGATGTCATCACGGGTGCGCGCGGTCTGCTCCAGCCGGAGCACGAGTTGACCGTCCTTTTCGACATAAAGCGAGGTATGCCCCTTATCCTCGGAACGGGACGATGCTTTCGAAAACAGGAAGCTTCGATGATTGAGGAGGCTGTCGATTTCGACGGATAGCGAGACCGTTCCCGACGAGAGGGTCAACGCGTCCTGGTGGTCGATCACATGGTCCGCGAGAACGAAGCCATTATCCCGCCAGTCCATGAAGCCATTGCCGAGATGTTCGGTCGTTTCAGCCTGACGCAATACGGCTCCATGATCCAGCAAGGCGTCCTGGCTCAAACCTTCACGCCTCACCACATAGTCGAGACGAATGGAATGCATGATCCTGCCCTCATCGTCCCGGTCCAGAATGAAAATCAGATCCCTGTCCGCAATGAGGAGATCCGTGTCGGGATTGCCATCCTCGGCCAAGATACGCGCCGCCGCATAGAAGTCGTCGGCCGTGCTCAACAGAAACTCCACAGTGCCGGCCTCGAAGGTCAAGGTGTCGGCATCCGCAACATCACTTCTGTTGACGGAGAAATTGGCAACAATGTCATTCCCGCCTTGCCCCAGGTGGATGGTGTCCCTGCCGAGTTTGCTGCGGATATCGTTGTCTTTGGCGTTTCCCACAATCAGGTCATCGCCCGCCGACGCGATGTCCACGTTCTCGATATCCATGAGCTGGGCACTGAGACCGATATCGGCGGCGTGGAGAAGGCCTTCGGTCAAGTCGATCCTCACAGTGGTCTTACCGAGGATCGTATCGCCCAGAGCCAGGAACTCCCTGTCAAAACCGTTGGCCGAACTGTTCTCTCGGCCGCCGTGATAGAACAGATCACCCATGCCGACGAGAAAATCGTCATCGCCGTCACCACCGAAGAGAATGTCATGACCGTCGCCACCCTCCAGGGTGTCGTCACCGCTTCCTCCGTAAACGGTATCGTCTCCATCACCGCCGGAAAGGCGATCACCGTCCGCGCCGCCATGTAAGAGATCGTTCCCGCTCATCCCTTTCAAACGATCGAACCCGTCATTGCCGTTGATGACATCATCCCCGGTGGCACCATTCAGATGATCGTCGCCCTGCCCACCGAACAGCGTGTCATCGCCCGCCCCACCGAGAATGGTATCGTCCCCCGCCCCGCCGTCGAGAAAATCATCGCCGCGATTCCCGTCAAGAATGTCGTCCCCGCCAAGCCCCAGCAGGGTGTCATCGCCGGCGCCGCCGGTCAGCGTATTCGCCTCCCCATCGCCGACAATAAGTTCATCCTCGTTCGCATCCTCACCGGCCAGGGCCGCCCAGGCTGCCAAGAAGTCATCGTAACTTCCGGAACCAGGCGCACTCCAATCCGGCGGCGCGGTTTGCGAGGACGTCCTCGGTTCCACCCCTTCCGCTGGCGGATCTTCCTGTTGCGGGCCTTGTGCGTCTTCGTCCGCACCGCTCCCAACGGCTCCCTGCCCGCCCTCGGCCGGTCGCGCCCGGCTCCCCACCGCAAATTCGGTGATCCCCGTCAGGATCTCGATGGCTTCGGCTGTCAGTTCACCCCTTGATTTGACGATGCCCCGATCCGTAGGCGTCTCTAGCGGGATGGCAGAATGAAGGACCAGGCCATGCTCAGAATTTTCGAGCGGCGTGGTGTTGACTCCCAAATCGATTAGGCGAGCCTGAAAGTGTGTTTCCACAAGCTGTTGGGCGAGTTCATGCACCAGGGCCTGGTCCGAAGACTGATCCGGCGTGCCGTGCTCATCTCCATCGCCCCCAGCACCAGCCCGCGCGATGGCGGTCGATGCGATGAAGGCAACCCCCATCTGGAGACCCTGCAGGACATAGTCGGCGATTGGTTTTTCACGTCCGGCCACCGGTTTCGACACCAGACATCTGGACAAGGCGGATTCGGGGACCATCTGCTTGTCGACCGTCTGGATACGGCGCGCATGGGCCGCTTTGCTCTCCCAGAGAGCCCACAAGGCACCGGCCATAATGCCGATGGTCGAGCGACCCACATGTCGAAAATACTGTGCCAGCGTCTCCCGAACCCATGGTTCGTCCACATATTGCGCATTTCCTTGGGTGATCTTTGAAAGCGCCTCGGCAAGCGTCCGACCACTGTATCTCAGATCAAGCGTGGGAAAATCAACGATCACCTGGTCGTCCAGTCGCACGAAATGCGCGATGACGTCATCACTCTTTTGACAGATGAAACTTGCCCAGGGTGCATCGTGGTCGGAGTAACCCCAGTCGATGTCGAGATCTCCGAAAAGGTCGCTGAGGATCGTGAAACTGCGCAGCACCTGGGCGCGTTCCTCGGAAGTCCAGGATCGATCCCTCCGCCCTTCCGCCAAGTCTAGGAGCCGTAAACGGGTCATGGCGTTACCTGGACATCATGTTCGATCTTTAAGGGACTCATAGGACTCGATATCGAAGTCGCCAAAGCAGTCAGAGTCCAATAGGTCGAACAGGCCCGGCTCCAAATGCTTCAGAATCAGGATCGCGAACACGGTTCGGTCCATTTGAAGCTGATCTGCCCACTGACCGTAAAGCGGCTGGGGAATCCGCCCTGAGCCGGCTTCCACTTGGGACACGGCCGTATGATAAGAAAGCCCCAGATTCTTGGCCAATTGCGCCTGGGAAAGACCGGCCTTTTCCCTCAGGCTCTTGAGCAACCGCCCGAGACTTCTTTTGAGCTGCTTCGACTCATCCTGCCGTTTTTCCAACGGCGCCAAGGCCTCAGGCATGTTCAACCCTCAGTATCGATCCCTTCGCCGATGGCATCGCCACGGCCCCGGAGGCTCCACGATCTCACAGGCCTCGAATGGACCCCGTTCCAATCGTCTTTGCCCCTCGGATACAGGGTGATCCAAGCCAGCGTGATCCTAGCATGCCAGCCAAGCCGCCCCAGTGACAAAAGAGTAATTAGCAGGAACTTGTAAGCAATGCTAGCCCTTTCGTCGGCCCTACTAGTTTTTAAGAAGCTGACGGGCGCGCCGTCACCTGTCGCACCCTCGGGCACACCCTCCCGAGACTGCAGCGGCCTGGAGACTGGGAAACGGGTCGATATCGAGCGTTCACGTCGCGCGGCAAGCCGGCGCCCCCTATGGGGAGGACCAAAATCCTCCCGGAGCTTTGGAGCACAGCACCATGCACAGCATGCACGGATCGGACACGGAAATGGCGACGGACCACGGAACCATGCACGGCACCCACGGACCGTCTATGGACCCAATGATGATGCCCCAGGAACAAGTCGTTCTTTGGTCTCAAGCGGAAGCCTGGTTGGGCCGCGTCCCCCAAGCCGGCGAAGATGTGATCATTCCGGAAGGTTTGCGCGTGGTCCTGGATCAGGAGCCTCCCGCCCTCGGCACCCTCGCGGTCCACGGCACCCTGGCTTTCGCCGACACGGCCGACAGAACATTGACAGCGGACAATGTCATTGTCTTTGGCAAGCTCGAGATCGGCACAGCCGATCAACCTTATCAGCACAAGGCGGAGATTGTGCTGACCGGCGATGGAACCGACCCGGATGTCGTGTTGGCCGACTGGCTGCCCGCCGGGCATGGTGACCATGGCGCCCATCACCATCACCTCACGGATCCCGTGCACAGCAAGGCCCTGATCGCCGCGCCGGGCGGGGAAATCTCGCTCCATGGTGCCCGCACCGACGGCTGGACCCAATTGGGTGCCACCGCGGAAGCGGGCGATACCGTCATTGAGCTGAAGGATACACCGGAAGGTTGGCAGGTCGGTGACGTCATCGCCATTGCACCCACAGGCTTCGATGCCTACGAGGTCGAGGAGCGCACGATCACCGCCATCGATCAGGGAATCATTACTCTCGATGCCCCGCTGGACCACGTCCATTTCGGGCAGGAGGAGGTTCTGCCGGACGGCACCATCCTGGATCAGCGTGCCGAGGTCGCCAATCTGAGCCGCACCATCACCATCAGCGGCAGCGAGGAAGGGCTCACGTCAATCCAAGGGAGCAAGGGCGACCCTTATGATATCGGCTATGGCGGCCATGTGATGTTCATCGGGGATGCCCAGGTCAATCTGGATGCGGTCGAATTCACAGGCCTTGGCATCACCGGGGAGCTCGGGCGCTATGCCATTCACTTCCACCATGGCGGTGACCAGACCGACAGCTATGTCAAGGATGTCTCCGTGCATCATACCCTGCAACGGGGGATCGTGATTCACCAGACGGACAATCTGCTCCTGGAAGGCAATGTCGTCTATGACACTGTCGGCCACCAATATTACATTGAAGATGGCGTCGAAACCGGCAACCAATTCCTTGGCAATCTCGCCATGCTGCCCCGGGAGGTGGACCCGGAACATCGTCTTTTCAAGCCGGAACAAAGGCCCGACGGCGGCAGCTTCAATGGCCAACATGACGACGATGAACGTTCCTCCGGGTTCTGGATCACAAACACCGCCAATGATTTCATCGGAAACCACGTGGCGGGTGTGGGCCATGGCATGGGATACTGGTTCGTCAGTCACGAAACGGATTTCAAACGAAGCCGTGGCGACGACAGGAAATATACCGAGCAGGGACTGTTCCAGGACAATGTCGCGCACACGATCGATTTTGACCTTGAAGGTGGCACATCCAATCTCGGCTACGGTCCCCTCTGGAATGGCGTTGCTTTCGACGTCCATCGGGTGTTCGCCGAGGATGGTTTCGTCATGGAACGGCCGGTTGCCTGGAACGTCTCCAATATTGCCTTTGCGCTGGGCCGGGACACCGACCTTATCGAGGGCGGCATCTCCGCCAATGCGCGCGTCCATATGCAGGTCTCGTCCGCAATTGGCGGCGGGGACGTGGTTCTCAGGGACCATACATTCGTCGGCGACGCCGCGAGCAGCCCCCATGACGTCAAGGAATTTATCGAAGAGATCACACCCGGTAATTTCGTCGGCCCGGTCGGCTTTTTGAATGTCAGCGGTCGGGAGATCGTCGTTGAGGGCGGCGCCGTGTTCGGCGAGGAGCAACTGCAGTCTGTCTCAGCCGAACGAAGCCGTCCGACACGCTTTGTGGAAGGTCAGGACGGACGCCTGATCGTCGAAGCCGAGCTTCCCAACCATATCCGTGGCGACAGTACGGCGGATCGGATCGAAGGCTTTGGCGGCAATGACAGACTCTATGGTCAGAGTGGTGATGACACGATCATCGGGGCGGAGGGCAATGACTCCCTGCGCGGCGATGATGGTAATGATATCCTGGTGGGCGGTGCCGGTGCCGATCTTCTGGAAAGCAAAAAGGGTTCCTCCAGTGGCACGGACATCTATTTCGGCGGCACAGGCGACGACCTGCTCAATTTCTACCGCGTCAAGACGGCCAATACGGTCCTTTTCCGCCAAGGTGACGGTTCGGACACGGTCAAAGGATATGCAGCAGAGGATGGCGACAGTATCGTCCTTGTCGGATTTTCAAAAGCTGATCTTGATACGGATGGCGATGGTGATTTCGACGGGATCGATATCCGCGCCCGCTTGATGCAAGTGGATGATCCCGATCACGGCGACGGGTCGATCCTCGATTTGGGCGGTGGTGACTCTATCGGCATTTTCGGCCGCAAAGCTTCGCGCGGCCTTGAGCAAAGCATTCACCTGATCGACCCCGAGGAAGTGACCGGCAGTCTTGCAGAGGCACTGTCCCTTGACCAAAGCGGCGGTTCCGTTCCGCCCCCACAGGAGGAAGCCGGTACAACGATGCCGCCGCAGCCCGGTCCCGACCCGGTTGGCACGGAAAACACCGACAGACAAATGCCAGGATCTGATCCGACGTCCCCCAACATATCGGGAAGTGAAGAAACCGAAACAGCGGAAAGGGTGGAAGAAAGCCCCGTCGGGAAGTCTGGCCCCTGTCCCAAGACAGGTGCGGCCGTCTGTCTATGTGAGGAAACGGAAAGTGACGGCGATGACATGTCGGAAGACTTGGTCAGCACTGCACCAGACGTCGAAAATCAGCTGAGTGATCAGCCGCCAACGGATCAAGTCGATGAGATGTCCGGCATGATGATCGAAGGCAGCCGGAGCGATGACGACATTCTCGGCAGTGACGGCCATGACATGCTGGACGGTGGCTGGGGCGACGATAATGTTGAAGGCCGCGGCGGCGATGACCAAATCGATGGTGGCCGCGGCGACGATGACCTCCTCGGTGGCGTGGGCAACGACACCTTATCCGGGGGCCGCGGCGATGACGTCTTGTTTGGCGACGCGGGCAACGATCTACTTCTTGGTGGTCGCGGCGATGATCTGCTGTTCGGCGGTGAAATCGGGAATCCGGACGGCCATGATGTCCTGGACGGCGGCGCAGGCGACCATGACGTCGCCGTGTTCGTAGGCTCCCAGGCCGACTACGTCTTCGATGAGACCGACGGGACCACAATTGTCCGGGACGCCATGTCAGGGACAATCATCTCCACACTGCAAAATGTGGAATGGGTGACCTTCGCTTCCGACGAGGCCATGATCTCATCTGTCCTTGAGGATGACGCTATTTCCGTGGCAAGTCTCCACGACGACAATGCGGGATAGACGGATCGTCTTTCCCATGACCCTGCCAGGGTCCAGGATGAAGGTGGCTGGACCCTGGCCGGCGTTGGCGCGGCTCACACGCTGACACCGACCCACTCGAGAGACTACCCCGCTTCAATCTCCCCCCTTTAATCCCCCTGGGGTCCACGCCACGGTGTGGCGCGTGGCGGCGGCATGAGCCCACCGCGCCATTTTCATTCGCTGTCGGATGATGGGCGCTTCGTTCTTGTCACCCCAGTACTAGGGGCAAGCGCCTTGCCACCCACTAGTGATCAAAATAACACATTTGCAATAAAAACCTTAGCGTGTCTTTTTTTGCGTGCAACACCGTTGACACGATCACTTGTGGTCATTTCTATAACAAACGTTAATAATTTTGCATAGGGCTCAGACAGGTTCCAGCGGCGATTTCACGCTGTTTCGACCGGAATCCAAGCCCGTTTGAATGGCAGAGTTGAGGTCAGGGGGGAACCAACCGACATGCGCCAATCAACACCCTCATTACGTGTATTTATCGTTGTTCAATCCGCTCTGGCAGTGAGCTTGCTGGTGATGGGCCTTCTGGCACCCGCCACGGCTCTGGCAAAGCAGTCGCCCAAAAACACGCTGATCGTGGTCGGCGGACTGGGTCATCTGGATGCGAGGCTTGGAACCCGTCTCGTCGACATGCTCCACGGAACGGACCCGTCAATGATGGCCCGGGGCGAGCGCATTCTCCAGGCGATCGATGCACAAATCGGTGGGCTGAACATATCGGATGATGGGCTGCCCCGATGGTCTGCCTTTCCCGTTGTCCGCACCGCGCGCGACGTGGACGCCGTGCTCGAAACGGTTTTGGATCGGCGCGCCACCACCGCCGACCGGGCCCGCGTCGAAAGCGTGTTTGATACGGTTTACGCCCTCACCTTGGTTGGTTCTTTCGAACAGCGGGGCACCCTTGAAACGCCCTATGTTATCGATGGTCGTCGAGATACAACCTACCATGATTATATCTTCGTCAGTGTCACGGCGGCCCTTGTCGATCTGAAAGACGAACAGATCGTGCTCTCCAGCGCCGCCATGCATGGCGGCATTTCTGAAGCCTTCTCTTCTCCTTTGTCGGATGATCAAGTGGCTGATGACCTTGCCGATGCCTATGTTCAGGCGTCCGCAAAGGCGATCACGCGGCTTGCAACGCTGGCGGGAAAGATCCAGCCCCATCAGGCCCTTCGCGCCTCGGATCGATACATGGTGACCGGTGCGTTCCTCGGCAATCAGGCGGACGGACCATCCGTATTTGAATGGGCACCCTCCATGGTCATGGGAGATGGTCCATGCAAGATCAGCAATCATTGCAAAGCAGGATCGCCCGCTTGTGGTCGGGTCCTCGGCCTTCTGACTCATGGGCTCACCTCCGCCTTGTCAGGGGCAG
>CAZFWG010000006.1:0-21592 GCA_964522525.1 uncultured Alphaproteobacteria bacterium
ATGGTGCCCGTGATGGTGGGTCTGCTCGGGCGGGCCCCCGCCTTGGCGGAGGGCCGCATCGGCGCCCTCGCCCTGGATGATCTGATCCAGGGCAAGCCCTCCCGGACCCTTTCGGCCTATAATCTGTTCGAGGATGTACAAGGGCAGGTGCCCAATGACGGGCTGGTACCTTATGATCTGATCTCACCGCTGTTTTCCGACTATGCGGAGAAATACCGCTTTGTCCATGTGCCGCCGGGCAGCGCGGCCGCCTACGATCCGGATGAGGTCTTTTCGTTCCCCGTCGGGACGATCTTTGTCAAAAGCTTCGCGTTTCCGGCCGATTTCCGCCGTCCCGACCAGGATGTTCGGGTCCTGGAGACCCGGCTCCTGGTGCGGGAGGAGAAGGGCTGGGTTGCCTGGCCTTATGTCTGGAATGAAGACATGACCGAGGCCCAGTTGCGGGTCATCGGCAAACGCATTCCGGTTTCGTTCATTCAAGAGGATGGAACCGAACGGGCCTTCACCTACCGGGTTCCCAACAAGAACCAATGCAAAGGCTGCCATGAGATTAATGGTAAGGTCACCCTGATCGGCCCGAAGGCCCGCAATCTCAATCACGCGTTTGCCTATGCCGGGGGGGCGGCCAATCAGCTTGCGCACTGGTCCGATCTCGGCCTGCTGGAGGGTGCCCCTGCGCCGGATGAGGCTCCACGGGTGCCGGTCTGGAATGATCCGTCCACGGGGAGTCTTGAGGCCCGGGCCCGGGCGTATCTGGACATCAACTGTGCCCATTGCCACCGTCTTGAAGGTCCGGCAAGCAATTCCGGCCTTGTCCTGACCTATGGTGAGGACCATGCCTATGCCCGGGGCGTTTACAAACGGCCCGTGGCCGCGGGCAGGGGCGCCGGTGATGCAGCCTTTGTCATCGAGCCCGGCGTGCCGGATCGGTCCATTCTGCTCACCCGCATGATGAGTCCGGAGGCCGGCGTTGCCATGCCCGAATTGGGCAGGACCCTTCTCCATGATGAAGGGATTGCGCTTGTGCGAGCCTATATCGCCTCTCTGGCCGCCCAAGAGCTTTGATCCTCAGTGGGGCGTCAGGCGATCTGACATTATTCCCGCTTGGTTGCCGCCTTGCGCCCGCAGAAGCCGCCATTTGGTCGGTTTCTGCGGCTTTCCCGGTCTCTCGCTGGGAAAACAGCGCAATGGCCGGCAGCAACAGGTTTGTGGCTGCCGGAACCTGCTACTGCTGCGATTTGAAGGCGATTTCCAGAGTGGCCTTGTTCCCCGGTTTTGCTTTTGGTTCCAATCTGGTTCCAATCTGGTTCCAGAAGCCGGATGCCAAGAAAATCGATACCAACAGGAGTCGAAACGTGAGTAGGGATAAGGAAATCGCAAACACACCAGAGGCATTTCTTGGCGAGGGAAACCGGGCCTATAGCGAGAAAAGATTTGATGATGCTATCTATTTTTACAAGAAAGCCCTGGAAGCAGATCCCAAGAACGCCGTTGCTTTTCAGAGTGTCGGGAATGTCTATGTCACCATAGGCAAAATACAAGAGTCCGTGCCTTTTCTTGAAAAATCCTTCACGCTGTCACCGCAGGTCGACTATGCCCGCAATCTTGCCAAAGCATATCTTAGGTTGCAGCGCTTCAGGGAGGCCGCGGACGGCTATAAATATATCATCAGTTATCATCCAAATGACGAAGAGGCCTTAAACAATTATGCGGCCTGTGCCCTTTATGGTGGCGATCAGCTTACCGCGGCAACGCAGTATTCCAAGCTTGTGAATCTGGCGCCTGGGGAATTGCGCTACAAGTCCGCATTTATTGCGTCCTTGTCTGGAATGCCGATCAATATGGTGGCAGCTTCAGTGAAGGAAGCATTTGTAAAATGTCTGCAGGATGACAAAATCTCCTGTCTCCCGGCAATCGATGCATGGTTTTCCACCATCAGTACAAGTCCTGAATTCAAGGAGGTTCTGGAGAGAATCGCCAGGGCAGGGACCGATGAATGCGCGGGTCTCCTTAAAGATCAAGGCGTGACCAAGACACTCAACCAACCACTTTTATGTCTTGGTATTGAGCAATTGGTCCATCCTGCCGATATTCTCGAAACCCTTTTCAAGAAGGTGAGGCTGGCCATTCTCAATTGTCCAGAGTTGTCAGCCCCCCTTGTCCCCTTCATACGGGCTATGGCGTCACAGATTTCTCTGACCGAACATGCAATGTTCGAGACGCCAAATGAAACCCAGAAAATAGAAGACATTCTGCAAAAAAATATTAGTAAGCAGGCGTCTGAATTGGACGATCAAGAACTTCTGATACTTGCCTGCTATCGATCCTTGCGCCTCGTCAAACCGTTGCTTGAGGGCTGGCCGGTATTGAAAGACAACGAAAAAATTGGAGGCCTGATCAAGCTGGAAATCACGAATTTCCTGACGGAACAGGCGCTGAAGCCGACAATCCCCACATTGGGAAGCATCACGAATGCCGTGTCCCAAGCGACACGCAATCAGTATGAAGAAAGCCCCTGCCCAAGATGGCATTCCACCTATGTGGCGCCACAGCCGGAAGCCATGCTTGAGAGAACGAAGGACTTGCAGATTCTGAATGCGGGCTGCGGAACCGGACAGGAAGTGACAAACGCGGCACAGACCCTGAAGACGTCAAGTTTCACAGGCATCGATTTGAGCCTTTCGAGTATCGCCTATGCAAAGCGGCAGGCGAATGAGGCTGGCGTCCAAAATATTGAATTCATGCAGGGTGATATCCTTGAGATCGAAAAACTGAACAAGCAATTTGATATCATCCTAAGCTCCGGTGTCCTGCACCATATGGAAGATACGCAAAAGGGTCTGAATAAGCTCGCAAGCGTTTTAAAACCGAAAGGCAGCCGTATGCTGATCGGTCTGTACAGCAAGATTGCACGAGAGCATCTCTTTGGGGAGATCTGGGCTCACATCAAGGAAAAAGGATACAAAGCGAACGACAAGGATATTCGGCAATTCAGGCAGGATGTTCTTGACTCCGCCCCCGGCCATTTCCTGAGAAATGCTCAAAATTTCATTGATTTCAAATCGCTTTCGGAATGCCGCGACATGCTGTTCCATGTCCAAGAGAATCTACACACATGGATAGATATAGAAGAAATGATCAATAATGCCGGTCTTAAATTGATCAAAGTGCTCATGCCGGCAGATCTGGAGCAGCGTTACCGGCAGATGTTCCCGGATGACCCCACCGCGACGAACGTCAAAAACTGGCACGCGTTTGAACGACAAAACCCGGAAACGTTCAAAAGCATGTATTATTTCTGGCTGGCACACAAAGATGATGAAGAAACAGCAGAAACGTCACCTGCGATCTGGGCCACCAATTTCATCTGAACCACGTTGCGATCAACGGCCTGAGCCGCTTCGTTAACCCCGTGGTTCTATTCCGCGCGGGTGCGGCCGGGCATGGCCTGGCGGTTCCAGAGAGAAGCGTAGATGCCGCCAAGAGCCAACAGGTCTTCATGGGTACCGTCTTCGGCAATCGCGCCGTCTTCCAGAACCAGAATGCGATCCGCATTCTGAAGGGTGCTCAGACGGTGGGCGATCACGACCGTCGTCCGATCCCTTGAGGCGAGATCAAGCGCATCCTGAATGTCTCTTTCGGTCTCGGAGTCGAGGGATGACGTGGCCTCATCGAGGATCAGAATCGCGGGATTCTTGAGAAGGGCCCGGGCAATGGCCACCCTCTGCTTTTCCCCCCCGGACAGTTTCAGCCCTCGCTCCCCGACCAGCGTGTCATAGCCGTTTTCCTTCGCGACAATGGCCTCATGAAGCTGCGCGCGTTTGGCCGCTTCGACAATTTCCGCACGGGTCGCATCCGGCCAGCCATAGGCAATATTGTAGGCGATGGTCTCATTGAAAAGGGCCGTCTCCTGAGGAACAATGCCAATTGAGGCCCGCAAGGAGTGCTGAGTGACGGTGCGGATGTCCTGATCGTCAATCCGTATGCTGCCACTTTGCACATCATAGTATCGCAGGAGGAGCTTTGCGATCGTGGATTTGCCGGCGCCGGTGCGCCCGACAATGCCAACCTTCGCGCCGGCAGGCACGGTGAAATTCACATCATGCAGGACAAGGCGGCTTTCCGTATACCCAAAGCGGACATTCTCGAAGCGGATCGCGCCACGGTGCAGGACAAGGTCAGGCGCACCGGGCCTGTCGTCCACCTCGGGCTTCATGGCGAGAATGCCCAGAAGCTGTTCGCTGTCGACCAGCGCCTCGCGGATATTTTGATAGATCGCCGCAAAGATCTGCACAGGTCGATAGAACTGCGCGAGCAGTGACATGATGAGGACGAGGCTCCCGACGGTGAGGGATCCGGCCATCACGTCTTGCGCGACCATGATCATCAGAGCCACGAGCGTCACATTATAGACGAGGCCCTGCCCAATGCCGAAGACCGAAGCCGACATGTCGTCCCGGACGCTGGCGTCCTCATAGTCCTTGAGGGATCGGTCGTACCGCCGATACTCGTGGTCCTCATTGGTGAAGTTCTTGACGGACTCCACATTGGTTATGGCGTCGAAGAATTTCGTGCCGCTCTCTTGCCCGGCCTCAATCAGGGCACGCTGGTATTTCTTGCGCCATTCAGCAACGAGCCCCGTGAAGACGAGGTAGATCCCACCGCTCGTCAGGATAATCACCGCATAGAGCCAGCCGAAATTGACGATTATCAGAACCGTGATCACAAAGAACTCGATCACCATCGGCAGGAGATCAAATATGACGATGCGCAGGAGAAAGTCCGCGTAAGACGCGCCCCGCCGGACAATCCGGGCCAGGCTGTCCGTACGTTTTTTGAGATGGAACCCCATGGAGAGGCTGGTCACATGGGCAAAGGCGCGCGTGGACAGGGTGCGGTCCAGCGCTTCGCTGACACGAAACAGGAGGGCCTGCTGCCCGAAGGACGTGAGCTGATAAAATATCTGCAGTCCACCCCAAGCAAGAATGAGCGCCACCGGCGTCCAGAGCATCACTTGCTGGGGCGAGGCGCCCGCGCTCAGACTGTCGACGATGTCCTTGTAAATGAACGGGATGTAGAGGCCGATCGCGCGCACAACGACGAGACAGGCGACAGCGGCGATGACCCGGCGGCGGAGATCCCATCGGCTCTCGAGCCACATGAAGGGCAGGAGGTCCCAAACCGTTTGCCAGGCAGGCCGATCCGGAATCGGAATGCCGTCGCGTGTCTCCGGGCCCGCCATAAGTTGTACCCTCCGCCTTGTGAAACCAGAGGATAGGGCGCTTATGCGACGGTGTCGTCACAGTTCTGTCCGTGTGATGGTGCCGGAGGTGGGTCCATGACGCATGACGCGCGGAGCCTGCGGTCCGGCGGCGCAGAGGGCTTATGCCACAGGCTGAGTTTTCTTTCCTCTGACGGTCAGGGCCGCCACCAGGAAAAAGAGGGCGCCCCCGCTCATCACGGCAACCGGTATCCATTCGCCAAGCATCAATGCCAACGCGCCGGCGGCGACAACCGCAACGGCCAGGATCAAGCAAATGGGCCGCCGCGCCGTGGGCGCAAAGAGGGCCAAAACCCCGAAAGCGCCCAAGGTGAGGAGATAAAGACTGGGCATCGCATACAATATGGGGAACATGTCCTTCAGAAAGTCCGATGCATCGCTTTCCCTGATTTGAGATGTGTAATGATCGAATCCCGAAATGTGCAGCGCTGCGATCGCCAGGACAAACGCGATACCGATGGTACAACTCACGGCTGACATGGATCTCCCCCTTTTTGAAACGACGTCCGCGTTCCGATTGGTTCTCGGATGGGACCGCCGATCCATGATATATTCCGGACCACGGTCTGTCGAAGGGCCCAAAAGGGACGGGCTTGAGTGTTTTGGACCTTGTTCCCCATTCCTGACGTGATCCTAGCGTCCGTCAGCGCCTCTGAGAAGCTGTTGGAGCCCGTTTCGTGAGCCGTGTCATTGCAAAGGGGGACGCGCTGATGGGAATGATCTATTCGGTGCGAACGGCGCGGGACCACGGCCTCGGATTTATGTCCTATATCGGCTGATCATTCCAACGGACACGGACATTTTCCAAAGTTTGTCCGTGTCCGTAGCAGCCGCGGCTTGTGGCGCCGCGTCTTGTGGCCCTGTGCTCACTCTTTCCCTGGATGGGACCAACGGAGCGCATCGCCGGGATCGGAGGTGAGGACCACCATCTCGACGGGTTCCGGCAGGAAATTGGTCAGATCGGCGAGGGCCGCTTGCCCGGCGGGTGAGGCGAGGGCCTCATCATGGGCTTCCCGGCTGTCGAAGGTGACCTCGGCCATGGCATCGAAGGCCTGATCGACCCCGTCCACCGGCGGGAAGAAGCTCAGATGGTAGTCGCGCAGGCCCGGCAAGGCGAGGGCGAAGCGCACATGCTCCAGCTCCAGCTTCTTGAATTCCGCAAAACTCAGCTCCGCTTTCCTTTTCACAAGATATTTGGCCACGAAGCCGGATTTGGCCGTCAGGGGAACCGGATCCTCTGCCCGTACGCTTCCCGCCTGGAAGAGCATCATCGCCGCCACGATCGCTGCCATCCATTCCCGTTTCATGATCCTCTCCCGCCGTCTGTTGCGCCGTGTGCTGTTGAGGATTCTCTACACGCGGGCCCGGCGGCCGAGTATGGTTGAAACGGACATTTTGTGGGGCGAACCGATGTTCCGATTGCCGCGAGATTATCAGCTATGGCGTGCCGGCGGCCCGGATGCGGGCTCCTGTGCTGGTCCCAATGGGGGCGAGAGTGCCGCAGAAGAGGGAGCGATCCGGGTCGCGATCCTGCTGCTGCCCCAGGCAAGCCTCGCCAATATCTTCGCCGTGTTTGAAGACCTGGTGGCGACCGGTTATCTGCCGGTTTCGGCCCAGGCGGTGAACCGCTTTGCGGTCAGCCTTTTGGCGGAGACACCGGACCCGTTTAGAAGCCTGTGCGGCATCGAGATCCTGCCCCAGGGGCGGCTCTGCACCTCGGCGCGCTACGACGTGGTCATCCTGCCGACCCTCTTCGATGACGGCTGCCTGACCCGTGCCGATTATGGACCCCTTCTGTCGGGCCATCAGATTGCCTGGCTGCGCCGCCAACATGCCGGCGGCGCGGTCTTCTCCACCATGTGCAGCGGCGCCTACGCCCTGGCGGAGACGGGCCTCCTGGATGGCCACGGCGCGGCGATGCATCCCGCCTATGCCCCCTATTTCGCCCGGCGCTTCCCCCAGGTGAGTGTGAAAACGAACCAGACCATGGTCGTCTCCGGCGCGAACCGGGAATTCGTGACGGGGGGGCATACGCTCTATTCGGCCGATGTGAGCCTTTACGTCATCGCCCGCTTCCTCGGGACCCGGACCGCCTATGCCTACAGCCAAGTCTATAAGAAGGACGTCAAAGAACCGTTGCTTGATGAGGATGCGCCCCTTACGGATGATGGGCCAGCGGAAGATCTGACCATCCGGCTTGCCCAGCGCTTCATGGTGGATCACCTGGGCTCGCCCGCCCTTGTCGGCGCCGCGGCGGAACTTGCCCATCTGAACGAGCGGACCTTCGCGCGCCGGTTCGAGCGCGCGACCGGCCTGACGCCCCGGGCCTTCGTGTTGCAACAGCGCCTGCACCGCGCCCGGGAGCTGCTGACGCGCAGCCGCATGCCGATCGAGGACGTGGCGGCCCGCGTCGGTTATGGCGATCGCGCGTCCTTCGCCAAGACGTTCAAGCACCATATTGGGGAAACGCCGGCCGCTTACCGCCGCCGCACCCAGGCCCCGGCCCAATACGGCACGGTCTCGGGATGAAGGGCGGGGCACCCCCGCAATCGACATACACAAATCTCGTCACATGGATTTTTCGTAAGGTTCGGGCAGTATGGGCCTCCAGGCGACCGGTCCGGCGGATCGGTGCCCTCTCACATTGACCCTTGACGGACGGCGGCCCGTCATGTGCCCATTTCCCTCGTGGCGCTTTTGGCTCTGACCCTTGAGACCCCGTCTGCGGCGCGCTCACCACTCAAGCGTCGGAGCCACAAGCGCCACGAGAAACACTATCTTGCTCGTGGTTCGCGCAATCGAATTCAGGGGGCACCCATGAGGCCGCTCACGATCCTA
Organism: uncultured Alphaproteobacteria bacterium; assembly: GCA_964522525.1. Lineage (GTDB taxonomy): Bacteria > Pseudomonadota > Alphaproteobacteria > JAJFIK01 > JAJFIK01 > CAYUYV01. The sequence continues at coordinate 8,120 of CAZFWG010000006.1, forward strand.
CTCACGGCAATCTGGCTTTCCGCGTGTGCGATGCCTGCGGACCAGGGGCCCAAGTCCACACAGCTTGAGGTTTCCGACCTCGCCACCCATCACCAGGACACCAAGCCCTGGACCTCCCTTGAAGCCCTGGACGGCGAGGACCGTTTTCATTTCGTGATCGTCACGGACCGGACCGGCGGGCGGCGTCCTGGCATTTTCGGGGTCGGCGTTGAGAAGGTGAACCTGGTTCAGCCTGCCTTCGTGATGAGCGTCGGCGACCTCATCGAGGGTTACACCAAGGACGAGGATCAGATCCGCTCCGAATGGGACGAATTTGACGGCCAGATCGATAAGCTCGATGCCCCCTTCTTCTATGTGGCCGGCAATCACGACATGATGAACGATGAAATGGAGCAGATCTGGACCACCCGGTTCGGCGCCAGCTACTACCATTTCAAATACAAGGACACCTTGTTCCTGGTCCTGAATTCCGAGTTCTTCGATCTCTCCGACATTGAAGGCGCCAGCAACGACAAGACCAATGGTCCGGGCCATGAGGAGTGGGCCGCGTCCGAGGCGGTCGCGCAAGCCCGCAAAGCACAGTTTGCCTATGCGGAAAAGGTCCTAGCCGACAACGCGGATGTGCGTTGGACATTCGTGTTCATCCACAAGCCCTTCTGGCGGACAAGCTTTGTCTACCCGCCGCGCGATTCTGAAACCGGCGAATTCAATCTCGACGATTATCCAGTCGAAGGGCCTTACCCCACCAATCTCGAGGTGGCGGCCGATTGGGTCCGTGTCCAGGACATGCTGGGCGACCGCAACTACACCGCCTTTGCCGGCCATCGGCATTCCTACGACTACGGCGATTTCAGCGACGGGCCCCATACCCATGAACACATCACGCTGGCCACCACGGGCGGCGGCAGTCAGCTGCGCGGCCTGACCCATGGCGAGTTCGACCAGATCATGTGGGTCACCATGACGGAAGAGGGGCCGGTGTTCGCCAATCTCCTGTTGGATGGTATTCAGCCCAAGGATCTTGAAACACCGGACCTGAAGCCCTGGTGGGTCAGATAATGCGGGTCACATGGTAGGGATCAGGTGATCCTGAATGCCGGTCGGGGATCGCCCGTGGCCGGGGCACGCCATCGGCATTTTGTCCGATCTGTATGGTTGGTTTGTATAAGGAAGAGATTATGGGTGTTGGGTGTTGCGGTCACGAAGCCAAATTTGACGGTATGACACCCGAATTTCGCCGGGCTCTTTGGATCGTTATCGGACTCAACGGGGCGATGTTTCTCATCGAGATGACCGCCGGCGCCCTGTCCGGATCCCAGGCCCTGCAGGCCGACGCCCTCGATTTCTTTGGCGACACCTTGACCTACGGGATCAGTCTCTATGTGCTTGGCATGCCGTTGCGCACAAGGGCAACGGCGGCGCTGCTCAAGGGTGTCTCGCTGATGATCATGGGTCTCTGGGTTTTCGCAAGCACCGTGTACCAACTTCTGGTGCTGGGCGTGCCGGATGCTCACATCATGGGTGTCGTCGGCGTGCTTGCCCTGTTGGCCAATCTTGCCAGCGTTCTCGTGCTGATGAAGTTCAAGGACGGAGATGCGAATGTGCGCTCCGTTTGGCTGTGCAGCCGAAACGATATGATTGGCAATCTTGGGGCGGTTGCCGCGGCCGTGGGGGTGCTCGTGACCGGCACCGCTTGGCCGGACCTGACCGTGGCCATCATCATGGCCGGGCTGTTTTTGTGGTCTTCCTTCCACATCATCCGGCAAGCCCTGTCGGAACGCGAATACGCCCCGAGCCACTGATCATCAGGAAGTGCCGATATTCCGAGTTGCAACTCGAAAGAGCGTTATGTTATACCACCTGCCGAGTCTGTAGCCCTGTCTTGATGTGACGTCTGCTGACGACCCATCTGGATCCTGGCAGCCGGCTCGCGGATGGGGTGCCACCGGTTCTTGAGTATGGCTGTCGCAACACTGCATTTTGAGTTTACCGCCACGAAACCTTTCTCATATCCATACCCACAGAGACGAATACAAACAGGATGCCGGACGATGGATGTCCGAGGCATCGCTCAACAAGATGAAAGCTCTGTCCCATGCGTGTTGCATTTGTTGGAAAAGGCGGGAGCGGCAAGACGACGGCTTCGTCCCTTTTCATCCGCCATTTGCTCGACAACGGCCTGCCGGTCCTCGCGATTGACGCGGATATCAATCAGCATCTTGGAGAGGCGTTGGCGCTTCCCGCTGAGGCCGTCTCCGCGATCCCTGAACTGGGCAATGTCCTGACCGACTTGAAGCGGCTCTTGCGCGGCACGAACTCTCTCATTTCCTCCCCGGCGACGATGGTCAAGACCACACCGCCCGGTCCGGGCTCACATCTCATTTCCATCACGGCGGGGGATCCGGTTCTCAATCACTTTGCCCTTCGCCAAGGGGCTCTCCGGTTTTTGCGGGTTGGCGGATTTAGGCAGGAAGATCTCGGCACGTTGTGTTTCCACGCCAAGACGGGCGCTGTCGAACTCGTTCTCAATCATCTTGTCGACGGCGCCGAGGACTGGGTGGTCACGGACATGACGGCGGGGGCGGATGCGTTTGCCTCAGGTCTGTTCACCCGTTTCGATTTGACGATCCTCGTCGTCGAACCCACGCGAAAGTCCCTCAGCGTCTGGCATCAGTATAAGGACTATGCCAAGGACTACGATATTGCGATCCGTGTCCTCGGCAACAAGGTCGAGGATGATGACGATATCGCGTTTTTGCGGGATGCCTGCGGGAGCGATCTGGTCGGATGGCTGTCCCAGTCCCGCTGGGTTCGACAAGCGGAGCGCGGCGCCGCACCGCTATTGGAGACCCTGGAGCCTGAGAACCGGCGCGCCCTCAAAGCGCTGTGGCACACGGCCATGTCCTGCGGCCGGGACTGGGAGCGCTTTTGGCATTGGGGCGTTCATTTCCATGAGAAGAATGCGCTGAGCTGGGCCAATGAGGCCGTCGGATGCGATGTCACCCGGCAGATCGATCCTGCCTTTCTCAAGAGCTTTGCTTCGCTTTGCGATCAAGCGGGCAATCACCCTGTCGCCGAGAAAAGAGTGCGGTTCGGATAAACACTTGGTGACAATCCATCCCCTGTTGAAACCGGAAAGGATTTTCCATGAGCTACCCCTCGATCAATCGTCATGTTGAGGCCCAGGGCGTGACTTTGGAGACGGCCAGCGAAGCACAACTGGCCAGTGCCTTCATTGCTGCGTTCCGAGAAGATCTGCCCCTGGGCATGGCCCATGTGGACGAGCTTGTCGAAAAGCTGGACGTCACGGGAGACCGGGCGATGGTTGCTCTCGATCCGAATTCGGAAGAAGGCAAGCAATTCGCTCGCCTCCTTGGCCCCGACATGGCCCGGCGGGTTCTGGAAGACCATTATGGTGTGGCGTTCGGCTTTTACAATTGCTGCAACGGCATTACGGCGCGCACGCGTGAAAATCTGCGCATGACCCTCAAGGAGCAGATCGAATCCCAGGATCCGAACTTCGTCCATTGCTGAGATTCACGGAAACCTCAAAGCCGGGAGCGCAGGAAAAGTCGGCGCTCCCGCAACAGCAGTGTGCGGCACATACGTTTTCTCCCAATACTGTATATCAGTGTACATAAGGGAGTTTCAGGTGCCGTCCAGGAAGCAGGGGGTGCCAAGACGGTCCTGGTCGCTTTGGCCCCTATCAATTCTTCCTCACAGGTCGCTTCTGGCGCGCGCCTCTTCGAGAGATCCGCTATAGGTCATGACGCAATAGTGGCGGCCCGGCGGGAACTGGCCCTCGAAGACTTCAAGGTAGAAATGGGTCTCATCGGTCCATGTCATGAAGATGCGTCCTTCCCGATGCCAGACGGTTTGGTCGTAGTGGGTCAGGACGGAATTCTCGCCCCCCAGATCAAGGTTCACGGCCGGGCTTTCGATATATCCTGACCAGTAATAGGTGTAGTCGCCGAACCCCAAGACGCCGGTGATTTCGGGTCGGGGGCCGGGACCCCAGGTGATGCCGCTGTTTTCAATGGTCTCATATTGCAGGACCAGCTTTGCCGGCTGACCGTTGATGGAGCACTCCGCGACCATGAGCCCCGGGCTGGGCGTCGGACCGGGTATGGCGTGAGAAGCTGTGGTCAGTGTCGCCCAGGTCGCCGCGGTGAGGACCAGGGTGGTGAAGAATGATGGTGGCACAAGGCGCGTCCAGTTAACTGACTGCTCGATTTTCACGTGCGAGGCCCCCTCTCAAGACCGACGATCCCAGCCCACAGGTACTACCCATTGTCGTCTGCGCTCGGGGATGATGCTGTGATGGCAATCACATGACAAAGATCAGAGGCCGATTGGCGCGGCCCCTTGATTAGGGGGCGGTATGGGGCGCCGACGGCGGGATGAGCCTTCTTGCAGGCGCTGGTCGCCGACGAGCGGAGGCCCATATCTATGGGGCAGGTCGCGAGCGCTCTGTCCGTCGGCCCTCAAGGGATCGCCATGCCCAAGAACCCTCTTTTGCGTTTTCTCGCCATTCACCTCATCTTCGGCATTGGCGTCGGGTGGACCCTGTTGGCCATCCTGATTGCTTTCAACGTGGCACAGCTCCGCGAGCTTCTTTTTGAGCGCGAGATCAACTGGCTGGCCCTTATTCTCTTGATGTTCTTCTTCGCCATTACCTTCGGCAGCGCGTCCATGGGCACCGCCGTCATGTCCATGGAGCGCGACGACGAGGAGCCGCCCGAAAAGTAGGGCTGGTCCTGGAGCCTGGAGGTGTGTCCATTTTTCGAACGCGCTATAACCGGCGGATCGACGCTGCCGTGATGTCGATCGTTGCACCTGCTGGAGTGAATAGAATGCAGCCCGTTTCTGAGCCCGTCATTGCTTACACGCGCCCCCGGTCGAAACTGAAACTTCGAACCGCCATGGCGCACGCGCAAAAAAAATATGGCGTGCCGGTTCTGGCTCAATTGGGTGAAATCCTGAAGCTGAAATTCTCACCCAATAGACTATCGATAAAAGAATATTATAGCTGGCAGTTGTGCGATCCCGGTCTGAGCGTGGATCAAAAGAAACAGTTTGTGGGATCCAAAAGGGCCAAGAAGATCTGGTCGACCTGCAATTTCGATCCCGCATGGAAGGGCCTGACCAATGACAAGGCCCTGTTTGACGCCACCCTGGCGGGGCTTGGATTTCCGACCGCGCAAACCCTGTTTTTCGTGAAAGACGGGCTCGATGTTCACTTGGCATGCAAGGCCGGGAATGCCGATAGGCTCGGCGATTTTCTGCGCAGCACGGACGCCTATCCCCTTTTCGGAAAACCGACCCAGTCACTCCAAAGTCTTGGGGCCTGTATCATCAATGGCTACGACCAGACCGATGATGCCCTTGTCGTGAATCATGATCGGCGGATCGCCGTTTCTGATTTCCTTGCCGAGGTTGGCCTCTATGAAAGCTCAGGCTACGTCATTCAAAAATTCCTGCGTCCGATTGAAGGGCTGACGGCGGACCCGCTGCCCGCCCTGCCGACGGTTCGGATGCTGGCGGTCATGGATCGTTCCGGTGTCACCGTGTTGCGCGCGGCGGCCAAGATGCCCGCCAATGGTAATGTCGCGGACAATTATTGGCGGCAAGGGAATTTCGTGGCGGGCATTGACGTGGAAAGCGGCACGTTCACCCGTATGGTCACGGGCATCGGGGCAGATCTCAAAGAGATCGATGTGACGGGTCCGGACGGGGCATCCCTGGTCGGCAAGCCGGTGCCCCATTGGGCCGAGGCAGTGGCACTGGTCAAGACGGCAACGGCCTATCTGGAACACTACCACATGCTGGGCTGGGATGTTGGTCTTTCCACGGATGGACCAATTCTCATCGAGGCGAATGACACACCGGATTTCATCCTCCATCAACTGGTGGACAACAAGGGCGTTTGGGACCAGCGCCTCTCGGAGGTCCTGGTCGATTGCGAAGATGTGATTCGAGACGTGCAGAAACTAAAACCCAACCGGTGGCAAAAAAAGGCGCGCCGGTTCGGTGCGTTTCTCTCCGGCAAAGGCGGGCCCCTATAGGCGAGAGGGGCGCCGAACCCCTCAAACCTTCAGGTGACAGATCAGGTGCCGGAGCCCTGTTGAGGCCAACCTGGCCGCTTGGCGTTCATGGGTCAGGCTGCGAGGGCGTTGACTTCAACGCGGTCACGGCCGCCTCTTTTCGCCGCATAAAGAGCATTATCGGCCCGCTCGATGACCTGCTCAAGCGTTTCCGTCGACTGGGAGGCGGCGATCCCAATGCTCGCCGTGAAACGCACGGGCTGGTCTTCATGGGAGAGTTCGATGCCGGCGATGGCCTGGCGCAATCGTTCCGAAAGCGAAGTCGCCAGGTCAATGTCGGCGGCCGGCAGGAAGAACAGGAACTCCTCGCCACCGAACCGGCAGACAAGATCGCTCTCGCGCACACAGCGTTCGCAGGCCTGGACAAGGGCCGTGAGCGCCCGATCCCCCGACGCATGGCCATAGGTGTCGTTCAGGCGCTTGAAGTGGTCGATATCCAGAAGACCGACGCAATAGCCTTTGCCAGAAGCTGTCAGCTCTTCAATGCGTCGGGTGGCCTGATCGAAGAACGCACGACGATTGAGGGCGCCGGTCAGGGGGTCTGTCGAGGCGCGTCTTTCCAGGTCGATCGCCTGCTCGCGCTCCGCCGTGATGTCCCGGGTCACGACAAGAAATCTGGCTTGCGTGAAGATGGCCCCTCTGAGCGGTGTAATAACGCTTTCCGCCCAGAATGGCGGGCCTTCTTTTCGCCGGTGCGTCCCCTGAATTCTGACAGCCCCCGTGTGGGCAACATTGGCCAGGAACTCCTTCCACCCCTTGATGCCGCCGCCACGCAAATCATCGGGTATGAAGGCGATTTCCTCGAAGGAATGGCCCAGGACGTCCTCCTCCGTGTACCCGTTCAGTCGCGTGCCGGAACCGTACCAGCTCACGACATCCCCTGATTGATCCAGGACACACACCTTCTGATCCTGGATGTTTTCGACGATCGCTTCCATCATATGAGCGTTGAGCATGGCCTCGTTCTCGCGCTTGACGAGTTCGCTCACATCTTGGATCTGAAAAACAAGTCGGTCCTTCGCTAGCTTGTTGATGGCGAGTTCCAGGACGCTCGTCGTCTGACCCGACGTGTCGACGACGGGGCAACGGCGCCGCTCCACGATGATGCCGCGCTTTTTCTGGAATGAATGTGTCAAATGACGGAGCTCGGGCGCGGTCGATGACAGGGCATCGAAGACGTTGCGGATCTCGGCCTGCTCCGAGATCGGCATCAACAGCTGCACCGCTTTCGGCGTCATCATCGAGACGTCGCCGGCCACATTGGCCTGAATCAGGCCGACCGGTGCCTGATAGATGAATTGCAGCAGCTCTTCATAATTCTCCGCCATTCGTTCATCGCCCTATGAAGGATGCACAAGGATGAAGCGGAGATCTTCGTCGTCTCTCTTCAAGATCCGGATTTTGACGTTTGTCGGCTTCATTTTGAGCGTCAGGACGTAGTCGATGACGTCGTCGACCGCCGCTTCGTCTTCCATGCGCTGGGCAACCATATAATTATTCATGCACGGAGCGACTTCCGTGAAGAAGTCTTTGCCCAACACGCTATCCATGGGTAGGCCTGCAAATTTGGACTCGGCCGTGTTGTAGACGACGACTTCGTCGTCCTCGTTGAGGCCAATCACGCCAAACTCAAACGAGTCCGCTTCTTCTGGAGCGTTGAGTGAGAACAAAGCGTCGGCAGTTTCTGGGGCGTCGAATTGCATTTTCCCTCTCCCTGCGAATTCCTTGCAAGGCATAGCACCGCGACATTTAATTTGGGTGAAGATGCCGTGGCCGATCAGGGGCATGCCGTATGCGCAGAGAAGGGGCCGGTATCCGATCGTCCGATGCCCTTAGAGCCAACCGTTTTCCCGGGCCGTCCGGGCCGCTTCGATCCGGTTGGCAGCGCCCAGTTTTTCCCCGGCGGAAGCGAGATAGTTGCGCACCGTGCCGGCCGACAGGCCCAGGGCCTGGGCAATGTCCTTGTTCGTGCGGCCCGCCTCGGCGAGGCGCAACACGTCCCGTTCCCGACCCGTCAAGGGGTCGGGTGTGCTCCACGCGGCCTGCGCCAGTTCAGGCGCGATGGCCCGCCCGCCCTGGGCCACGGTCCGGATCGCCGCCGCCAGATCGTCACTGGGGGAATCTTTGAGGACATATCCGGTCACGCCCGCCTCGAGGGCGCGGCGCAGATAACCGGGCCGCGCAAAAGTGGTCACGATCATGATCCGGACCGTGTCGCCCATCCGTTCCCGGACCTTTGCCGCAAGGTCGATGCCGGAGAGGCGCGGCATCTCGATATCGGTCAGGAGGAGATCCGGCATGTGGGTTTCGACCTGGGCCAGCGCTTCCTCTCCGTCATGGGCCTCGGCCACGACGTCCATATCGGGCTCCAACGCCAACACGGCGGCGAGGGCGCCGCGCAACAGCGTCTGGTCCTCGGCGATCACCAGACGGATCATGCGACGCCCTCCGGCAGGGGCACGCGCACGATGAGGGCGGTGCCGTCGCCGGACTCCACTGTGGCGTCGCCGCCCACGGCGCCGATGCGCTTGCGCAAGCCTGTCAGGCCGGCGCCCTCGCGCACGGTGCCGCCTTTGCCGTCATCGCGGAGTTGGAACCTGATCATGGTGCCGTCTTCGTCCATTGCCAGACCCACGGTGCGGGCGTCCGCGTGGCGGACCACATTGGTCACGCCCTCCCGCAAGGCAAGACCCAACGCGGTGTTGAGGGACGGGGCCATGGTCAGGGCGTCGTCCAGGGTCGGGGTCTGGCCCCGCACCTCGAATTCGATATCGGCCGCGCGCAGCAACGTCCGGGCCGCCGTGATCTCCGCGGCAAGCGTGGTGCGGGTCAGGCCCGAGACCGCGGCGCGCACATCGGAGAGCGCCATCCGGGCGGTCCGGTGAATGTCCTCCACTTGGGCCCGGGCGGCCACGGGATCCCGGTCCAGAAGCTTCGTCGCGAGATCCGCCTTGACCGCCACCGCCGTCAAGGTCTGACCCAACAGGTCATGAAGATCCCGGGCGATGCGATCCCGTTCCCCGGCCGCCGCCAATTGGCGATCCAGGGCATGGGCCTGCTCGCGTCGCTTGGTCCGTTCCAGTTGCTCCGCACCCGCCATACAGGAGATGCCGACAAACAGGCCCATGACGGTCACGATGCCGGTTTCGATCCAATGGGCCGGGACGATCAAGCTGAAGGCCAGATAGGCCAGGGTGAGACCGGCCAGGAGCGGATAGGCGAGGGAAGCCGGCCGCTGAAATCCCGCCTGGACGCACGCAAAGATGTGGAAGGTGCCTTGCATGCCGTTGAACGGGGCGACGGCGAAGGCAATGGCCTCCATGGCCAGCATATGGGGAATGAAGCGGCGGCTTGATTGTTCGTAGGCGTGATAATAGATCGGCACAAAGATCGCCATGGCCATGGCCGCGATCGCCGCATCCGTCCATCCCGGCGGATCGAACAGCCAGGGAAAGAAATAGAAGAGGAGATAGAGCAGGTAGAATTCCGGCCGCCGCGCGATGCTGCGCGCCGTGAAGGTCTTGTCCGCTACGGTCTCGTCCTGAACCATGTCCATGCCCGTTGTTCCGTCCTCAACGTTGGCTTTGCCAGCGCCAGAGGGCAAGCCCCGAGAGAGCCGCCGTCATGGCGGCGATGGCCAGGAGGCTCACGCCCAGGCTGTGGTCTCCCGGTGCGCCCGAAACGGCAAGGGCGATTTCGGCCAAATGATAGGATGGCAGCACGACCGCGAAGGCCTGGAGGAAGGCGGGGAGGGCCGTGATGGGCAGCCACAATCCCCCGATGGCCGCGAGTACGAGGAAGACCAGGTTGGAGACTCCGACGGCGGCATTGCTCTTAAGGGAGAAGCCCAAAATAAGGCCGATAAGCACGAAGGGGCCGGCCGACAACAGGTGAACAAGGGCAAGGGCGCCCCAGACAGGCGCCGACAGGCGCACGCCGGCGCCGAAATAGGCAACCAGATAGACCGGGATCAGCGCCGCCGTAAGGAACAAAACCGTGGTCAGGATCTTGGCCGCCAGGTAGGCCAGGGGGGACGCGGGCACGGCCCGTTTGAGCAGCAACCAGCCCGTCTCCCGTTCCTTCGCCACATTGATCCCGAAACCGAAAATGCAGGGGCCCATCACCGCGAACACGCCGAAGGTGGCCAGGAGATAGCCGGCATTGCCCGGACTGCCGGCAATGGCGATGGCGAAAAGCCCGTAAAAGGCGACAGGGAGAGCCAGGGTCGGCAGGATGAATTCCGGCGCCCGGGCGTCCTTCTTGAATTCGGCCTTGGCCTCTTCCATCAAAATACGGATCATCAGTGGTCTCCCCCGGTCAGGTCCAGGAACGCCTCTTCAAGGCTGGGTTTGCGCACGCCGATTTCGCTCACCTGGGGATCGGCCTCAATGAGCGCTTTCAGGGTCGCGGTGGCATCGCCGGTCAGCAGTTCACTCCAACGGCCCGTCTGTCTGACGCCTTTGACCATGGGCAAGCCGGCCAGGGCATCAGGGGGGAGAACCGTCATGCAACGGATCATGGCGCCGCCGATGGCCGCCCGCATGTCATCGGTCGCCCCTTCGGCGACAACCCGTCCCTCGCTCATCACCACGATGCGATCGGCCAGGCTGTCGGCTTCCTCCAGATAATGGGTGGTGAGCAGAATGCCCGCGCCCATGTCCGTCATGTAGCGGATGTTGCGCCACAGAATCCGGCGCGCCTCAACATCAAGGCCCGTCGTGGGCTCATCCAGAAAGATCAGATCCGGACGGCCGATCAGGGCCAGGGCAAACTGCACGCGGCGTTTCTGGCCGCCGGAAAGCCGGCCATAGGCCTTGTCCGCAAAATCATTGATCCCGCTCAGGGACACGGCCTCATCCACGGCCATGGGCGCCGGGTAATAGGACGCGAACAGGGACAAATGCTCACGGGGGGTGAGCATGGCGAGCAGATCCGCGTCCTGAAGCATGACGCCCAGACGCCGCCGCACGGCCCTCGCGCCGGGCACGCCCCCCAGAACCGTCAGGGTACCGTTTGACGGGCGGGTCAGGCCGAGGGCGCAAGTGATGAAGCTTGTCTTGCCGGCGCCGTTCGGACCCAGCAGGGCCGTCACCTGGCCCCGCGGAATGTCCAGATCCACTCCGTCAAGGGCGCGGGTCTCCCGATACCGCAGCGTCAAGCCCCGGGCCGATACCACGCTGTTCTGCCCTGCCTCCATCACGGTTCTGCCCTCCTGTTGTCGTCCCGAGTGCTCCGAGAATGCCCCAGGGTGTGGGGGAGCCGCCACTGACAGGCGTCAGGGTGGGGCCCATGACATTTGTCATGGGGGCACTGTCAACGTGCAGATCGCGGGCAGGGAGGGGCGGTTCAAGGCTGGGACATGGGTTCACGCGAGGAATTGATCCGCTTAAAGATTGATTGCATCCGCGCCGTGTGTGGTGGCGCTTTCGGCCTCAAGGCATTTGCACAGGAAGGCGCTCTGGAATGAAGGAAGCCTTCCCGTGAAGTTTGGCCGTCACTATACAGATGGTTTTGGACCGTTTGTCCTGTCATCTGAACGTTTGGCCGCCTTGGCATGGACGCGCGCGATTTCACCGATAAAGGCATTGAGATCGATGGGCTTCGCCGTATACCCGTCGAGCCCCATGGCCAGATACCGTTCCCGGTCATCGCGCATGGCGTCGGCGGTGAGGGCAATCACGGGCACGTTGCGCCAAGACCCTTCGGCATTGCGGATGGCCTTGATGGTTTCCGGGCCATCCATGTCGGGCATGCGCATGTCCAGGAGGACAAGATCGATCTTCGCCGCCGACAGAAAGTCCAGGGTCTGTTGGCCGCTATCCGCCTCGATAAGGCTGGGGCCGTAGGGGGCCAGGAACGCGCGTGCCACCTGACGGTTGACCCTGTTGTCATCGACGATCAGGATACTGAGATCCTTGAGCCAGGTAAGATCCGTTCTCGGATCATGGGGCGAGAAGTCTTCGCGCGTATTGGTGTTGTCTCGGCTGTTGGGTTCGGCGATCAAGGTAAAGAAGAATGTCGAGCCCACGCCCTCGGTACTTTCCACCGTCAGGTCGCCGCCCATCATGCGGGCGAGGGTCCGGCTGATGTGCAGGCCCAGGCCCGTGCCGCCGGATTCTCGCGCCATCTTGCTGTCCGCCTGGGTGAATGCGTTGAACACTTTCTCGATGACCGCCTCGGGCATGCCGATGCCGGTGTCGCGTACGGCAATGGTCACCCGGTGGCCGACCTGCGGCGTGTTTTCGGTCAGGGGATCCGTCCAGACATCGACGGTTACGCGGCCCTGCTCCGTGAATTTCATGGCGTTCGAGATGAGATTGCTGACGCATTGACGGACCCGGACCGGGTCGAAACGGCATTCGAGGACGGCGGACGGCGCGATGTCCAAGTCAAGGCGCAGTCCTTTTTCCGAGGCCATCGGCTGCCACAGCGCCATGAGCCGCTGCAAGGTATGGCCCAGATGGCCATCGACGGGCGCGATGTCGAGCTTTCCAGCTTCGATCTTCGACAAATCGAGGACATCATTCAGGATCGTCAGCAGGGTCTTGCTCGAGTCGAGAATGATGTCCACCTTCTCTCGTTGATCCGCAGAAAGATCATCCCGGGAAAGGGCCTCGGCCATGCCAAGGATGCCGTTGAGGGGCGTGCGGATCTCATGACTCATATTGGCCAGGAACTGCGACTTGGCCTCGCTCGCCGCGACAGCCGCCTTCTGCGCCAGCTTGAGATCCTTCTCATTCTGCTTCAATTCGGTCAGGTCGATGCTGATGCCGAGGATGCCCGTTTCACCCAGATGTTCATGGTGAATGCGCACGATCCTGTTGTCGAAAGTCGTCAGTTGATGACCTTCGCCCGAATTCATCGCCGAATAGACGTAATCGGTGAATTGGGAGATTTTCGCCTCGGGCGCTTCCGGATATTGGGTGCGGATCTGGCGGCGGATGGCTTCCTTGCGGGCCACGCCCGCTTCCATCTGCTCATACATCACCGGCCACTGGCGCCGCGCCGCGGAATTGACATAGAGCACCTCGAATTCACCGTCATAGACGGCGAACCCGCTTTGCAACCGGTCGATGGCCGCAAGCAGGAGGTCGAGCGTGAGTTTCGTTTTTCCGTGCATCGCGGCCTCGATCTGGACCCCAATCAGGTCAATGCCCTCGTGGGTCAGCCGGGAGATTTGCATCCCCCTTGCGGCGTCTTCATTTGTAAATGTTTGGGCCGAACCGCTGGTGCAAGCAATCGACCCTAAGAACCTCCCTAAAGTATCTTCAATAAAATCCCGACAACAAAGCGGCCCTTGGTTGCCGTTTTCGTTTGCTTTTCCTCCGACAGGCTCGACCGCTGAAGCCCAGCGGTCTTGAGCCTGCCA
>CAZFWG010000006.1:21692-24075 GCA_964522525.1 uncultured Alphaproteobacteria bacterium
AGGGACTGACAGTCATCCCGCTGAACAATGAACAGCATCACGGCGCGCGCGCCGTCCGCAACCTGGGCGGCCAGTTCGGCCAGATGCTTGGCGCCCCGGCTTGTCACGCTGTCGGGAAATTCGGCCAGGTCGTCGCGGCGGCGCAGATGGACATTCTTCACTTCCACGAAACAGGGGCGGGAGTCCGCGCCGTTTTCCAGGAACAGATCCACCCGGCTGTTCTCGCCATAGCGCACCTCGCGCCGCAGGCTGGCGTAGCCCTGAAGCTCCGGGATCACCCCGCCAACAATGGCTTCCTCCGCCAGGGCGTTGGGCCGGCCGGTGTGGATGCCCACCAGGGTGTCGTCGGCCTCCAGCAGTTCCAGCGTATGTTTGAGCTTGCGTTTGGGATTGTCGCTTGAGGACAGCCAGCAGCGCAGGCCCGGGTCCTTCAGGCCCATCATGGAGCCCGGATTGGGGCAATGGGCCTTGAGCGTCTCGCCCGTGTCGAGCTCCACGTCACACAGAAAGCGCTGATACCGGCGCAGCAGCCGGCCCGTCAAAAGGGGCTGGGGCAGATCCATGGAGAGTTCCTATATTGAAGAGGCAGGAGACGACAGGGAGAACCGCATGAGTGACGCCGAGGGCCAAGCCCCCAAAACCGCCGCTGTCTTGATTATCGGCGATGAGATCCTGTCCGGCCGCACCCAGGATAGCAATCTGGCCATGATCGCCAAGGAGCTTGGCGCCTGTGGGATCCAGGTCGGCGAAGTGCGCGTGGTGCCGGATATCCAGGCCCGCATCGTCGCGGCGCTCAATGCCCTGCGGGAGGCTTACGACTATGTCTTCACCACCGGCGGCATCGGGCCGACCCATGACGACATTACGGCCGATGCCATCGCGGCCGCCTTCGGCGTTTCCATCGATGTGCGGGCGGATGCCCTGGCCATTCTGGGTGCCCATTACGAGCCCGATGAATTTACCGAGGCCCGGCGGCGCATGGCCCGCATTCCCGATGGCGCGCTCCTGATCGACAATCCGGTGAGCCGGGCGCCCGGTTTCCAGCTCGGCAATGTCTTCGTGCTGGCCGGGGTGCCGATGGTCGCCAAGGCCATGATGGAAAGCGTGATCCCCCGGCTTGAGGGCGGCCCCCGGCTCCAGAGCCGGACCATCGGCGCTTATCTGGCGGAGGGGCACATCGCGGGGCCCCTGGCGGCGATCCAGGACCAATATCCAGAGGCCCGGATCGGCTCCTATCCCTTCTATCGGGACAAGAAATTCGGCGTCAGCCTGGTCGTGCGGGCCACGGATCCGGAGATCCTCGAACATGCCACCGGCGCCGTGCGCGAGGCGGTGCGCGCCCTGGGGCAGGAGCCGGTGGAACTCACGGAGTAGTATTTCTCCTTTTGGACGATGCGCGGACCCATTTACGTGGCCGGGTTGTTTGTAAGCCTCGCTCAATCTTTGCATGGTTTCCTGGCCGGTAAGGATGGGGCGACCGCGGTGGCCCGTCCGGTGAGCGGGGAACAAGGAGGGCTGATATGGCTGGGGCGCTTCGGATGAAACGGCTTTTCGGATTGCTCTGTCTAGGCGCGGCCCTGGTTGCCGGAACGGTGCCGGTTCGGGCCCTCGATTCAAGTCAGGAGGCCCGGGTCCAGGCCGGCGATCACCAGTTTTATGTCTGGTGCACAGGCGCGGATGATTTTTCCATGACCCAGGCCGGCGAAACCGCGGAAGCGGCCCAGAAGGCCGCCTATGAGAAGCTCAAATCGGACGGCAAATCCACTTGCTGGCCGGTCTGGCAGGGCAAGGTCTGACGGCGCAAGGTCTGACGGCCCCACGGGCGGCACGCCCTGCCGCCTGTCCTTGCATTTGATTTCATTGATTTGTGCCCTGGTTGCGTCTGTTGCGGCGGGAGATTATTGCTGTGCGCTCGCCTGAGCGGACGTGGCGGAATCGGTAGACGCAACGGACTTAAAATCCGTTTTCCTTCGGGAAGTGGGGGTTCAAGTCCCCCCGTCCGCACCATCAAACGCGACGGCCGGAGGCCGTCAAATCGGTCCGGTGGACCGATTTGAGCGTTTGATGCCCCGAGCGCCTGCGAGGGGCCGCGGCCTCAGAAATACAAGCCGGCGAATCGATTTCAGCCAAAAATGCCCTGAGAGCTGTGCTCGAAGGGCCAGTGCGCCGACGGCCTTATCCGGTGGACCGATTTGAGCGTTTGATGCCCCGAGCGCTCGGCGCAGGGGCCGCGGCCTCAGAAATACAATCCGGCGAATCGATTTCAGCCAAAAATGCCCTGAGAGCTGTGCTTGAAGGGCCAGTGCGCCGCATCCCAAGCCCATTAGACGATTTGAGCGTTTGATGCCCCGAGCGCTCGGCGCAGGGGCCGCGGCCTCAGAAA
>CAZFWG010000006.1:24175-40131 GCA_964522525.1 uncultured Alphaproteobacteria bacterium
CGATTTGAGCGTTTGATGCCCCGAGCGCTCGGCGCAGGGGCCGCGGCCTCAGAAATACAATCCGGCGAATCGATTTCAGCCAAAAATGCCCTGAGAGCTGTGCTCGAAGGGCCAAGGCCCCCCATCCCAAGCCCATTAGACGATTTGAGCGCCAATCTGGATATCGTTCCCGGTCGTCTTCGACGGATGCACGGCGATATAATGGTGCGCATGAAGCATGCTCGGGGATCGGATGACCATGGCTTGCAGGCACCCTAAAGCTGACCGCTACCACACGGATACCAAATCCGGGGAAAAGACCGTGCTGACGATGGGCGAATAATGGCCTGCCAATGGAAGGGAAGTAAATTATGTTTGAAATAAAGAAATCTTACGAAAAAAGTCCACGTGGTGATGATAAAATGGTTGTAGATGAGTGTCGAAATGTTTGGCTTCAGTTTCTCTACAGGAGACACTATGGTAAAATTTTAGCAATGAGAATAGTTGTCGAAAATAAAACCATACCCTTTCGATTATTTATTAGGGGTAGAGATAAAGGAGAAGAAAATAAAACTACTTATGAGTTCTATGAATTTAATTCCAAGTATGTTGCCGAGGAATATGGTTTCACTGTACATGATATGGATGATAATGTGAAAATAGAAAGAATTAAAATGATGATTATTGAAGGTGTTATTTGTTTCGGTTTTTTTTATAACGGATTTGATTTTGAAGACGGACAGATCTCTTTCTATCATAATGGGAAATTTTATACGAAATCCAATTTTCAAAATTGAAAATTTTTAAATGGTCAGATCATGTATGGATTTAAGCAAGAAGGTATCATTTTAGTATTCTGAATTGGGAGAAATATAGTTATCTAAAGTCTTTTCATATATATTGCAGTAAAAATAATTCTCAAAAATATCGAAGTTTATTTATTTGAATAAATTTGTAATTACCAAGAAGTTTTAGGTCGAATATTTAATGGATATATGAATGCTGGCGAAAATTTTGAATGCGAATCGCGCTGTCGGGCAGGGGCGAAGCGATTTGAGCGCCAATCTGGATATCGTTCCCGGTCGTCTTCGACGGATGCACGGCGGTATAATGGTGCGCACGAAGCATGTTCGGGGATCGGATGACCATGGCTTGCAGGGACCCTAAAGCTGACCGCTACCGCACGGACCCCCAATCCGGGGAAAAGACCGTGCTGATGATGGGGGGGGGGTGAACGCGGGTTCGGTGATCAGATCTATATGAGACAAGTCTTAAATACCTGGAGTTTGCCAATGATACGACCGGTATTCATGATGGTTGTCCTTACCGCTCTTTGGCTAGTCCCGTCTGTAAGCGTTGGAGATAACAGAAACTTAGAAACTCTCTCCGTCTTCAAAGACTGTGAAAACTGTCCGGAGATGATTGTGATTCCACCGGGTAGCTTCCAAATGGGGACTTCACCCGATGAGCCTGACGCGCTTCCATCAGAAATCGGCTCTGTACTGATCACCATTAGCTATCATTATGCGATGGGAAGGTATGAGATTACACTCGGCCAATACAAAGAATGTGTCTCGAACGGTGTTTGTGAGCCACATGAGCCACAAGTTAACAATGCCAACCAAAATAATGATCCAATAACAGGTGTGAGTTGGCATGATGCAAACAAATATGCTGAATGGCTATCAAATAAAACAGGCAATACTTACAGATTACCATCCGAAACAGAATGGGAATATGCTGCGCGTGGTGGCTCAGAAGATAATTACTGGTGGGGCAATCAGCGAATAATTGATGCAGCCAACTGTTCTGAGTGTGGCACTCCAAAAGGCATGGGGACGTCTCTATTCGGTGATGCGTTGCCTGTAGGCAGCTATAGTGCAAACCCTTTCGGTTTGTTTGATACAGCAGGTAATGTTGCCGAGTGGATTCTGGATTGTCGATATTTGGACAAAGACTATTTTTCTTTGTATGGATTGAAAGAACTTCCTAAGGATGGTTAACCTCTATTTATCAAGGACAAAGACTGTCGATGGGGTGGAGTAAAAGGGGGATCCTTCATGGGTGGCTATAGTCGGATGAAATTCTTTTACAGGCGCGCACGAGCAATAAATGCACGACAGCCAGATTTAGGATTCAGAATAATGCGCGTTCTTTGATGGAATGACACAGAGCGTCCCAGATGGAAGGAGACAACACTATGTTCGAAGTCAAAGAGGTATACGAGACAGGGTCCAATGCTTCGGATCAAATGCTTATTGATGAGACGCGGAATGTATGCATTCAGCGTGTGGAGAGATTTAATCTCAGGGGAATTCTTAGAATGAAAATGATTATTGACGAGATGGTCATTATTTTTGATGTACGAGAGATGCTTTCTAAATCTGATGGAAAAATAAAAATAATATGTAGTTTTGCTTCCTTTAGTTCAAAAGATGATTCAGATACTTATGGTTTGCAATATACAAAGATAGGTGATCAAAAAGAGTTGGAGAGATTAGAGTTAATAGCTATTGAAGGTATGATATGCTTTGGATCTCTTTATAATGGAGATAAATATGACGATGGTGATATAGTGTTTGTTCACAATAAGAAAAATTATACGAGAGGATGTTTTTCTTGAGTTTTTCTTATCTGATATTGTAGAAATGAATCATAGTTGAATAAGTTAAATCAATTGATCCTTAATTTTTGGTCCATTTTGAAAGAGGGAGATTTTACAGGATGGACAATCTGAGAAGGAGGGACCTCGTGGATCTGATGAACACGGCCTTCAAGGGAAAGAAATTCAACCGCTACCGCACGGACTCCAAATCCGGGGAAAAGACTGTGCTGATTATGGGGGGTGAGGCATGACAGCAGCAACACGTCCGTCACTTTGGCGTTGTTTAGTTTACTTCGGTTTGTTGATTGGAGCATCAGTAAGCCATGCCGCGTTTGCGGATGACGAAATCGATTGTCAGAAATATCATGGTGCCAATCCAGATACTGATACTTTGAAAATTTATAAAAGCGTTGATGAGTCCTACGAAGTTACGGTCAAATATGATCCGGCTTATCTTTGGCCACTAGGGGAAAGATGTGGAAAGAGGCGCATTTGCTCAGGGAGACGTTTTGGTATCGACATGATTAGTGGCGATCCAGTCGTTTTTTCTAACTATGAATATATTAATGATCCAAAAAATTATACCCATGTCTCTCTTATTGTCAGTGGTTTAGATGTTGGAAGATTTGAAGGCATTTTACCTGTATTATTTAATAGGCCGGCTAATTTATTTGATAAAGAAGAGCAGTATTATGATTTTGAGGTCCTTGATTATGAAATTCAAGGTTTTAAGGTGATCGACTATATTAAAGACTATCCTAATAAGAATATTGAGAATTATAGGGCAAAGCAGGAAGTTGGAGTTAAATTCAATAATGTCGGCAAAATAAAAGAGATAATACGCTGTATGAAGCGTATTAATTATTTAATAAATCCACAGTGTACAGTGTATCTAAGGGAAAGTCCTTTTCGGGCCCATTTTTATTTCAATAGAACTAATTTAGTATATTTAGATAGAACAATAGGCTATGTGAGAGAGTTTATCTTTTGTTTAGTGGAAGGGTGAGGTTATGCCGTTGAGAGAAAATGAACAGCGTAAACCATTAAAAATAACTGAAGAGCGTAAGCAAGCTCTTCAACTTGAGAGAGATAAAGCTTTAGCTTCCGATTTTCTTGAACGCTTATCAGAATATTGTACGCATAATGAAGAAGTATCCTACGGTCAGTTAACTATGGGCACAATGCCTGGCGCTGGGCGCGGCCCAAGAGGGGCAGGTCGGCATGACATGCCAATCTGCGAAGTTTGATCATGGTGGATCTGATGAACACGGCCTTCCAGGGAAAGAAATTCAACCGCTACCGCACGGCCCCCAATCCGGGGAAAAGACCGTGCTGAGGATGGGTCGGTGAACATGTGTTTCTCGACGAGATTAATCTGGGGCGTGGCACAAGTAATTGTATGCGTCTTATTTGCTATGCCTTCAAGTGTCATCGCACAAAGCGGCAAAGATGCTTTAGATTCCAGCGCTTACTACCGATCTTCATTAGAAAAATTGGGGTGGGTTGAACTAAATTTTAAGAATAAGCATAGAAGAGGAAAGTACATAAATCATGTTTTTGATTTCTCAAAATTTCCTAATGGAAGCTATTCTTTTAAAAGAGCGGATAAAAATATTATAATAGGATACATTGGTTTGAGTAAATTTGATACTGTGTTAAACGAAAGATTTAATCTAATAAAGGGCCTTTTTAGAAATGGCGCCTACGTAGAAGATAGATATTTTATGAAGAAAGTATGTATAAGAGAAGATCTTCAGTGTTTATTTTCTTGGCTTTATGATAAAATATTTTGGATCAAATCGCCAAATTCTTCAATTAATATCGTTACGGAGTTGAATGGAGAAATAAAGTGCTTTGGGTGGATATGTGACAGCATATATAAAGTCTATCCAGATTATTATATAGATTTGTTTGGAGATGCAAGTGGTATACACAAAATACCTAAAATCGATGGGTTTAGAATTGAGAATAAAGAGTACATGTATAGAAGATTTTTACTTTTTGAGCGGAGTAAAAAGAAGCAAAATGTAGATATCGAGCAATTCATGAAGATATATGATAAGAAAATTGAGAGATTGGATTGTTTTATATATATAGATGGGAGCTTGAAATATTTGGAAAATGCAATCGACTCATGCTTGTACAGCATTTTTGGCGTAATGACTGTTGTCTCTGGAGACAAGACATCGAGGCTGCGGGAGCGTCTATAAACATGTGGATCAAAAGGTTTCTGTCTAGATTTTCCAGAAGTGGAGGTTGATAAACCGCTCGCGGTCCGTCCCGAAAAACATCCGCGCCACCGCCGCGGCCCAACCCCGTGATCCGGATCGCTCTCCACCATAACGCGCGCGTCGCCATGCGCAGGGCTCGACATTGCCCGCCCAGCACCGATACTGGAAGGGCGAGACTCACCAAGAAAGGGCTCCCATGCTGGATTTTTCGGGCCGGACGGTCATTGTCACGGGCGCGGCGGCGGGCATCGGCGCGGCCTGCGCCCACGCCTTTGCCGCTCAAGGAGCGCGCGTGGTGCTCGGCGATATCGACGGTGACGGGAACGCCGCCACGGCGGCGCGCATCGCGGACGAGACCGGGGCCAAGACCCTCGCCGTTGCCTGTGATGTCAGCGACGACGCGGCCTGCCGCAACCTTGTGGACAAGGCCGTTGAGGCCTATGGGTCCGTTCATGTGCTGATCAATAATGCCGGCGTGATCGTGCCCGGCACGATTCTCGATCTCGATCCGAAGGATTTTGACCGGGTCATAGGCGTCAATTTGCGCTCCTATTTCGTCCTGACCCAGCTTGTTGCGCGGCATATGGTGGAAAACGGTGTTTCCGGATCGGTCATCAACATGTCATCGGTGAATTCGGTCCTGGCCATTCCCAATCAGGTGGCCTATGTCACCTCCAAGGGGGGCTTGCAGCAGCTCACCAAGGTCGCCGCCCTGGGGCTTGCGGAACATAACATCCGGGTCAACGCCATCGGCCCCGGTTCCATCATGACGGACATCCTGAAGACCGTCATGACCGACGACACGGCACGGCGGAGCATTCTGGCGCGCACGCCGCTCCGCCGGGTGGGCGAGACGTCGGAAATCGCCTCCGTGGCCCTGTTCCTCGCAAGCGACATGGCCTCCTATATCACGGGGCAGACGATTTTCCCCGACGGCGGACGATCCGCCCTCAACTATACGGTGCCCGTTGATGACTAAGGCCCGGCTTGCCGTCGATATCGGCGGAACCTTTACCGATGTGGTCCTCGAGCAGGAGGGCGGGAACCGCAACACCGTCAAGGTGCTGACGACCCATGGCGATCCGGGGGAGGGTGTCCTTGACGGGATCGGTCAGGCCATGGGCGCGGCGGGTCTTGGCCCCGCCGACATCACGGTCATCATCCACGGCACGACGCTTGCCACCAATGCCCTGATCGAGCGGCGGGGCGCACGGACGGCCCTGCTGACCACCGAAGGCCACCGGGATTCCCTGGAAATGGCCTATGAGAACCGTTTCGAGCAATATGACATCAATATCGACCGGCCCCGGCCGCTGGTGCCGCGCCGGTTGCGCTTGCCCGTCCGGGAGCGGATGAACAAGGATGGCCATGTGCTCATCCCCCTGGATGAGGCAAGCGTGGACGCCTGTCTGCCCGTTCTTGACGGTGAGGGCATCGAAAGCGTGGCGATCGGCTATCTCCATGCCTATGCCAATCGCGCCCATGAGGAGCGTACGGCGGAAATCCTCACCCGCGCGCGGCCCGGCCTGTCGATCAGCCTGGCCAGTGAGGTGGCCCCGGAAATCCGCGAGTTTGAACGCCTGTCCACGGCGGTCGCGAATGCCTATGTCCGCCCCCTGATGGAGACCTATCTGCGGCGTCTGGACCGGGAGCTGGCGGCGCGGGGTTTCACCTGTCCGTTTTTCCTGATGACCTCGGGGGGCGGATTGACGACCCTCGACACGGCCGCGCGTTTTCCCATTCGCCTCGTGGAATCGGGGCCCGCCGGGGGCGCGGTCCTGGCGGCAGCGGTGGCGCGCGAATGCCAATTGTCCGAACTGCTCTCTTTCGACATGGGCGGCACCACGGCCAAGATCTGCATGATCGACCATTTCGAGCCCTTGACCTCCCGGACCTTCGAGGTCGACCGGGCCTATCGCTTCAAGAAAGGTTCCGGCCTGCCCGTGCGCATTCCGGTCATCGAGATGGTGGAGATCGGCGCCGGCGGTGGATCCATTGCCAGTGTCGACAAGCTGGGGCGCATCCAGGTCGGCCCTGAAAGCGCCGGCTCCGAACCGGGGCCCGTTGCCTATGGCCGGGGTGGGGACCGTCCCACCGTGACGGACGCGGATGTGGCCTTGGGCAAGATCCTGCCCGAACGGTTCGCCGGCGGACGGATGGCCCTTGACGCGTCCTCGGCCGGGGGCGCCATCGCCCGGGATATCGGGGCGCCACTGGGTCTGGAGGGGGCGGCGGCCCCCTTCGGTCTGGCGGAAGTCGTGGATGAAAACATGGCCTCCGCCGCGCGCGCCCACGCCGTCGAATGGGGCCGGGACATCGCGGCCAGGGCCATGGTGGCATTTGGCGGCGCGGCGCCCTTGCACGCGGCAAGGCTTGCCGAGAAGCTCGGCATCGATACCATCCTGATACCGACGGATGCGGGCGTGGGCTCGGCCGTCGGGTTCCTACTGGCTCCTGCGGCCTATGAAGTGGTGCGCAGCCGCCACATGCGCCTTGGCGCCTTCGATGGCGATGTGGTCAATGCCCTGTTCGAGGCGATGCGCGGGGAAGCGGAAGCCGTTGTGCGTGGCGCCGTCGGCGCGGCGCCCCTGTCCGAGACGCGGCAGGCCTTCATGCGCTATGAGGGCCAGGGCCATGAAATCGCCGTGGAGGTGCCCTTCGCCCACGCCCAAGACGATGCGGCCGAGGCGCTTCTGGCCGGTTTCGAGCGGGCCTATGAGACCCTCTATGGGCGGACCATTCCGGCCATGGGGGTCGAGATCCTGACCTGGACCCTGACCCTTGCCGGACCGAAACCGCCCGCCCGGACGGCGCCGGACGCGGCCCCCCGGGGGAATGTCACACCCGGCGAGACCCGACCGGTGTTCGATCCGTCCATGGCTCGCGGGCTTGACTATGGGGTCTTCGACCGGGCCGCGCTCGGCCCCGGGGACCGGATCGAGGGGCCGGCACTTATCGTGGAGGATCAGACCACCACGGTGGTGACGTCGCCCTATGATGCGAGGATCAACGGCCTGGGCTATATCGTCCTGACCCGGAAGGGACAAACATGACCGACGCGATCGATCAAATCCGCTTTCAGCTGATGTGGAACCGGCTGATTGCCGTGGTGGAGGAGCAGGCCCAGACCCTGATCCGCACGGCCTTTTCGACGACCGTGCGCGAGGCGGGCGATCTCTCGGCCGGCGTTTTCGACACCAACGGGCGCATGCTGGCCCAGGCCGTCACCGGCACGCCGGGCCATGTGAACGCCATGGCGGCTTCCGTGGGTGCCTTCCTGAGGGACCATCCGATCGAGACCCTTCATGAGGGTGACGTTCTGATGACGAATGATCCCTGGGACGGGACCGGGCATCTCAATGATTTCACGGTGGTGACGCCGGTCTTCCGCAAAGGGCGTCTGATCGCCCTGTTCGCCGCCACCTCGCATATCGCCGATGTGGGGGGCCTCGGCTTCGGCCCGGACGCGCGCCAGGTTTTCGAGGAAGGCCTGCTCATTCCCATCGATTTCCTGTTCCGTCAGGGGGACCTCAATGCCACCCTGATGGGGATCATCCGCGCCAATGTCCGGGACCCGGTCGCGGCGGAAGGCGACCTCTATTCGCTCACGGCCTGCAACCAGACGGGCGCGGAACGTCTTCAGATCATGCTGGACGAGTTCGGCCTCGAGGATCTCGAAGCCGTCGGGTCCATGATCATTGAGAATTCCGCCCGTGCCATGGCGCGCGAGATTGCCAAGGTGCCCAATGGGGTTTGCCGCAACCAGATGCGCATCGACGGCAATGGTGATCCGGTGGATCTGGTGGTCGCGGTCCGTGTCGAAGACGAGGCAATCGCGGTGGATTTCGAGGGCTCCTCGCCGGTTCAGCCGCTTGGCGTCAATGTTCCGCTCACCTACACACAAGCCTATGCCTCTTTCGGGGTGCGCTGCGTGATCGGCGGCGACGTGCCGAACAATGCGGGCTCCTTGGGCGTGATCCAGGTCAGCGCGCCGGAAGGCACGATCCTCAATGCGCCTCGGCCGGCGGCCGTTTCGGCCCGTCATACGGTGGGGCAGATGCTGCCCGATGTGGTGCTCGGCGCCCTGTCCCAAGCAATTCCCGATCGCACGCCCGCCGAAGGCGCCTCCTGCCTTTACCTGCCCGTCCTCATGGGCGGGCCCATCGTTGCGCCCGGATCCAAGGGCACGCCCTTCGTGATCAATCCGTTCTATACGGGGGGAACAGGCGCCCGTCCGGCCAAGGACGGTCTGTCCTGTACGGCCTTTCCGTCCGGTGTGCGCAACACGCCCGTCGAGATCAACGAGACCACGGCGCCGATCATCATGTGGCGGAAGGAATATCGGCCGGATTCAGGCGGTGTCGGACAATATCGGGGCGGGCTCGGGCAGGTCATGGAGTTCGAGCACGCCGATGGCGAGCCCATGGCCGTGTCCAAAATGTTCGACCGGGTGCTTCATCCCGCCCGAGGACGGGATGGCGGCGGTCCGGGCGGTCCGGGCGGCGCCTCCCTGTCCGACGGCACGACCTTGCGCGGCATGGGGCGGGACACCGTGCCCGCGGGCACGCGGCTCATTGTCGAAACGCCCGGCGGCGGCGGAATGGGCGATCCCGCGAAACGGGACCGTGCCGTCCTGGAGGAAGACATGGGCGCGGGCCTTGTCAGCGAAGAGGCGGCCCGAACCGACTACGGATGGAAGCCGGAATAGACCACGCCGCCACACCGCCAGTCGGAAGCGCGCCTCCTACTGCAGGCATTCGCTGGAGGACTTGTCGTCCCCCACATGCGCCAGGACGAAACCGAAGACCAGGACGGCCGTCCATCCGGCAATCCCCGAAAGTGCCAACCAGATCAGCTCAACACTCATCGTGTTCCCCACGTGGCAACCGGCCCTCAACCCTGTTTTTCGCGCCTTCGCCTGTTTTTGATTGCCGGGGGGCCGATGACTCCCGGACCTTAGAGCGCGGAAAAGTGGAAACAGATGACACTCTGATTCTCCCTGTGCTTGCACGGGGAAATTCTTATTTATTCGCAAGGTTGAGGGACCTGGCGGCTGGGCCCGCGTCATCCCATGAAATGCTTCACGATCGTTGAGGAACGGACCGGCACCTCATGCTCCGTGATGGCCCTTTTGGCTTTCAATTCTTCCGCCGCCTGAATCATGGCGCCATAGGCGATGCGGGCCAGTTGGGTGCCGACACTGATGCGCTTGACGCCGGCGGCCTCCAGATCGGCCGGAGAGACAGTCATGCCCCGGAAACCCGTCAGCACATTGACGGGCTTCGATACGGAAGCGCACAGGGTGCGGATCATTTCCAGGTCCACCAGGCCCGGCGCATGGAGCACATCGGCGCCGGCTTCCTCGAACCGTTGCAGGCGCTTGATCGTGTCATCGAGATCCGTGCCGCC
The DNA here is from genome assembly GCA_964522525.1 of uncultured Alphaproteobacteria bacterium. Taxonomy (GTDB): domain Bacteria; phylum Pseudomonadota; class Alphaproteobacteria; order JAJFIK01; family JAJFIK01; genus CAYUYV01. The sequence goes on from CAZFWG010000006.1 coordinate 34,400, forward strand.
TCGCGCAAAATTCTCGCAGCGGGCCGTCAAGACGAAATCATGGGGCAGGGCGCGCGCGGCTTCGACGGCCGCCGCCACCCGCTCGACGGCCAAGTCGAAATCATAGGTCTTGCCGTCCATGCCGTCGGAGGAATCCTCGATCGAACACCCGGCAAGGCCGCTCTCGGCGGCAAGGCGGACGGTTTCCGCGACCGTTTCCGGGCTGTCGCCGAAGCCGCTGCCCAGATCGGCCGAGACGGGCAGGCCGGTGCCTTGGGAAAGCTGATGGCAGTGGGCCAGTTTTTCCTCCCGGCTCACATCTCCGTCCATTTTTGCAAGCGTCCAGGCAAAGCCCGCGGAGCTCGTGGCCAGGGCCTCAAAGCCCAGCCCCTCCAGGATCCGGGCGCTCCCCAGATCCCACGGGTTGGGAATGACAAACGCGCCGTCACGCTCGTGCAGGGCCCGAAATTGGGTCGCTTTTTCCGCTTGGGTCGGCATGGCATCCTCCGCCGGTGCTGTTTTTCGCTGGCCTGAACCTAGCCCAATCCCTGGGCCCACCCCAGGGCCGGCTTTCGTACCAGGTCCGGAAACGGCTATAGTCTTTCGAGTGTATCGCTGCTTTGTTCCTCGCCTTTGAGGGTTGGTCCCATGGCTTCCCTGCCGCCCGATGCCGATTTCGTGTTGATGGGCGTTTCCCTGTCCAACAAGACCTTCACGCGATCCCGGGTGGGCGCGATTTTTGACTGGTGCGACCGTCAGCCGGCCATGGAGCTTCTGATCTGGTTGGGGGATGATCTGGAAGCGATCAATTTTGAAGTGTTCAAGGGCATGGCCCCGGCCGGCGCCTTGTCCCGGGCCCGGGCCCGCGGCGCGGAACTCCAGGCCATGTTCATGAAGGCCTACCGGGAAAAACCGACCCGCCAGTGCCGATTGGCAGGTGTCCTGAGTCAGCAGGAGATCGAGGGCGATCCGGCCTATGAAGGCACGATCCGTGAGACATCGCGCCTGCTGGAACGGCTCTTTGAAGGGAACAAGGCCTTTCGCGATACGGTCCTGCGGCAGGTGACCACCAATTTCGAAGCGGGCGACAAGGAGACCGACAGGCTGGATGACGCCAAGCTCATCCGGCTGGCCGATTACATTCTGGGCGAACTCGCCGTCTTTTTGGGGATTTACAAGGCACGGGGGCGTCTGACCGAGATCTATCCGGGTCCCAATCTCTTCGTCAAAGAGGAGCTGCTGGCAGGCGTCTATGGGGTCGGGGATTTCCTCGACGGCGCGGGCGCCTACCACTATGTAAACATCGCGGCGATCGGCGCGGGCCCCGAGGTCTCGTGATCATTCCCGGCTGGCCTCGGCTTCCCGGTGATCGTAGTGTCAATGACGTGTTGTGACACCCGTGGTGTTGAGGGGGAACCATGGCGGCTCTATTGACCCCGGATGTGCTTTTTCCCGTGCTCGGCGTGGCGCTGACGGGCCTGTTGCTGCTGCTCTATCTGCGCATTGCCGTCCAGGATTTCGGTACCATCACCAGCGTCGATGACTTTTTCATCTATCGCCGCCGACTGACGGCGCGGGGGGTTTTCTCCACCTTCTATGCCTCGGGCATGTCGCTTGCCACCGTGTTCATCGCCTTCATGCGCCTCGCGCCCCAATTGGGTCTTGCCCTGATCTGGGCCGTGGCCTTTTACGCGTTGGGCCATCTTCTGCTGTGGGTGCTCATTCCCCGGATCAAAGGGATGATCGCGGAAGGTCAGACCATCCACACATTTCTAGGCGACCGCTACGGCAGCGACACCATGCGCCGGGTGGGGAGCGGCGCGACGGTGATCGGCTTCATCGGCGTGTTCGCCACGGAACTGATCGTCGGTACCTATATTTTCGAGAATCTGTTCGGCAGTCCGGGCAGCTATTGGGCAGCCCTTGTCCTCTTTACCGGGATCCTCATCACCTACGCGCTGCTTGGTGGGTTCCGAAGCGTTGTGCGCACGGACATCATCCAATCCCTGGCCATCCTGTTCGTGACCGCCCTGTTGGTCCTTGTTGCCCTGTCGGAAGGGGAAAGCGACGGCTGTCTGATTCCGGAGGAATTGACCGGATCCTTCGTCCTGCCGTGGCTGATCCTGCTCAATTTCTTTCTCATCAATGTGCTTTTTCCCGTGGTTGACATGTCGGCCTGGCAGCGCGTGGCGGCCTCGACCTCTACCCAGACCGCCCGCAACGGGGTCTTTCCGGCGGCCCTGTTCTTTTTCGCGACCTGGACCCTTATTGTCCTGGCGGCCCTGTCCCTGACGGAATTCGTTCAGACGAATGAGGATGGGGGCCTCATGCTGGCGCTCAAGGCCTATGGCGCGAACGGCCTCTTGGAGAGCGTCTTGGGCGCCCTGGGCGTCGCGGCCCTGGTCGCCGCCATGATGTCCACGGCGGACACATTCCTGATTGCCGCCTCCCAGTCCGTGGCCATGGACATTCGTCAGAGCGGAGATGAAGAGCCGCCCCGATCGGACGCGGCCATCATCAATCTGGCCCGGTCCGACATGTTGAAGATCGCCCTTGTCGGCCTGTTGATCTGCCTTGGGTTCCGGGCGATCGGCTTCAATGTGGCGGAGCTTGTCTTTGCCGTCTACGGTTCATCCCTGGCATTGTTGCCGGCCGTCGCCCTCGCGCTTGCCGCGCCCGCCGGCGTCAGCCTCATGCCCTTCCGCCGCCCCGCCATCGGCTCGATCCTGGCGGGCATTCTGGCCGGCTGGACCTATGGGATCCTCGCGGTGCTTTCCTCCGGAAACGAAAGCCTGGCTCGCATGATCGATATTCTGCCGGGTCCGCCGTCCGCCTACAATGCCCCGACAATGGCGGTGGCCTCTGCCGTGGTTGTCTTCAGCATCATGACCGTTATCGAGGGCATACGCATGGCCGCGACGGGCCAAGACGGGAAGGGGGCCTGACATGTCGAGCCTTTTTCCCTGGATCGTCGGGGCCATCTGCGCTCCCTGCTTCTTCGTGGTCATCCGCCTCATCGATGTCACCAATACACTCCGCTCCGAGATCAGTGATGCGCAGATCTGGGGAGATAGTGATTTCCCGGAAGCCATCGCCGATATCGAGAACAATCCCCAATGGCGCCTGATCGTCGCGGCGTATTACAGCGATATCGACCGCATCAACCGGGAGGTCATCCGTTATCTGTTGACCAATATCGTGATCCTGATGGGGGTGTTGGGGCTCAATCTGATCAGTGAGCAGGCTCCGGATCTGGGAATGGAGACGATCGCGCTCCTTCAGTTCGGCTATTGCGGCGTGGCGGTGCTCTGGCTTCTCTATGTCATCACCCGTTTTTCACGGAATCTGCGTTTCAAGAGTGATGTGGAGGTGACCATCAACGCGATCCGTCAGCCGGACAAGGAGTGACCCGTGTCCGCCATCTACACTCGGTTCCGCAAGGAAGTCGGCACGGTGTTCTCGCGCCTGGAAAAGGAACGTCCGGAGGCTGATGCCTATTCCCTGGGGGCTGATGCGGAACGGATCGTGTTCGATGCGTGGCTGGCGGCCTCACGCTTCGATGATCTGACGGTCTATGTGCTTGAAGCCTTCAATCCGGGCTATGGCGATTTTTGGATTCTGTTGCTCAGCGAGGCGTTGCGGCGGGCGGACGAAACCGAGCGGCTCAAAACGCTGTGGCGGGAGGTCATTGCCGGCCGTCGGAAACACTGGGGAGCCAGACTGGCGCGTCCAGCCAAGGAAACCGCCAAAAAACGGAAGGAGCTGCGCGACCAATGGGAAGGCCCGTTGGAGCGGCGCTATGGGGATGTGGAGCTTCACTTCTGGCACCAACACGGCACGGGGCTGCCCCGGGCGCATTTGCTCTGGGCCCTGGAGGCCTACAGCCACGCCCTGATGAAGGGTGCGACCGATACGCGAATCCTGAGCGACGACGCGTTGTGGGCGGAACATCGCTGGATCGATGATCAGATCGCCGCTGTGCGGGCCGTCGAAGTGTCTGGAGCCTGAGCTGACCATGTCGGATCACGCGCGCCGGCCCCGCGGAGCGCTTTTGTCCCAGAGCGCCACGAAGGGGGGCTGTTTCCTTTTGAACGGAAAGGACCCTAATCCTTGCGCTTCACGCTCGCATGGACCATGAGCCACACAAACAAGAAGACGTAGCCCCCGGCGATATAGACCAGGGCCTGGCTCTGGGAGATGCCGACGGCCGCCGACCAGCGGCCCGACAACACCGATAGAACGACCAGGACGGCAGCGAATACGCCAATAACAGCCGTGGTGCGCGTCATTTGCGGGTATCTCCTGCAATCACTTGAAGGGCTACTATGCCATTTCATACGTTGAAGTGGCATGACCGCAAGCGCGGCCAATCGTCACCAATTCTCCTTAAACGGACGAACATCAAGCTCGTGGGTCCAGGCGCTCGGGGGTTGGATATGCATGTGCCAGAAGGCCTCCGCAATATCGTCCGGATTGAGCGTACCGTCCGTACCAAGCCGATCCAGATATTCGCCAAAACGGGCCCGCACCATGTCGCCATTGATCACGCCATCGACGATGACATGCCCCACATGAACGCCTTTCGGCCCATATTCCCGGGCGAGTGACTGGGCAAGATTGCGTAGCGCGCCCTTGGCCGAGGCGAAATGGGCAAAATTGGGCTTGCCCCGCAAGGAACCGGAGGCGCCCGTGAACAGGAGGCTGCCATGACCCTGGGCCTCGAGCCGGGGCAGGGCGGCCTTTGCCGTATGGAAACCGCCCAGGCAGCAGATGCGCCAGAACCTCTCGAAAGTGTCCGCATCCAGATCCGCAAACGGAATGATGGCGTTGTTGCCCGCATTGTAGAGGACGGCGCCCAAGGGGCCGGCCGCATCGGCCTGGGCGAACAGGGCCTCAACATCTTCCGGCTTCGTCACATCGGCGATGCAGGCCTCGGCCGATCCGTCGGCATCCCGGATCTCATCAACGATCATCTCAAGTTTGCTCTGTGTACGGCCGGAAACCACGACATGGAGCCCGCCCCGCGCGAAGCGGCGGGCCAGTGCCCCACCCAGTCCGCGGGAAGCCCCAACACCCAATACAACGGCAACGGAAGACATGGACACTCCTCTTTTCTTTTGCTTTTGCTCACATGGGGATGTCTACGCAACAGGCAAGGGCGGGTCGGCAAGCTTGAGAAGCTGCTTGCCCATGTTGCGGCCCTCGAACAGCCGATTGAGGGTGTCGGGAGCATGTTCCAGACCCTCGACGACGTCTTCTGCATAGCGGATATCACCGGCGCCGACCCATTGGAAAAGCTGTTGGACCGCTTCGCCAAAGCGGGCCTGGTAGTCGAGCACAATGAAGCCTTCCATACGGGCCCGTTGGATGACCAGGTTCATGTAGGTGCGGGGGCCGGGGGGCAGTTCCTCCATTGTGTAGCCTGAAGAGATACCGCCGCACAGAACGACGCGGGCATTCCGTGCAATGAACATCAAGGCCTGTTCCAGGATCGGACCACCAACATTGTCGAAATAGATGTCGATGCCCGTGGGGGCTTCCTCGTGAATCCGCGTGGCGACATTCTCGGCCTTATAGTCGATACAGGCATCAAAGCCCGCGACATCCCGGGCCCAGGCGCATTTCTCCTGCCCGCCGGCGATGCCGATCACCTTGCCCGCACCGGCGAGCCTCGCGATCTGGCCCGCGACCGATCCGGTGGCGCCGGCGGCGCCCGAGACCAGCACCACATCGCCCTTTTTCGGTTGGCCGAT
>CAZFWG010000006.1:40231-42692 GCA_964522525.1 uncultured Alphaproteobacteria bacterium
CTTCCTGATCCGGGGAAAGATGATGGCGCGCCGTGGTGATGAACAGGTGGTTCATGTCAGGCCCGCCGAAGGTGCACGATGTCACGTTGGAAACGGGCAGGGTGATGCGATCGACGACCGTGCCCGCCGGAGAGACATCGAACACACAGGCGCCGCCGAAACTTGCCACCCAGAGATGGCCGCGCACATCCACGGTCATACCGTCCGGATAGCCTTGTTCCGGATCCAGCACGAGAAACACTTTCTTGTTTGTGATCGCGCCGTCCTGCGCCATGTCATAGGCGTAAATGGTCCGGTTTGTGGAATCCGTGAGATAGAGCGTATGCCCGTCGGGGGAAAATGTCGGGCCGTTGGTCACCGCACCGACGGCATCCATATGGGCCCACTGACCTTCCGGAGACAGACGATAAAGGGATCCTGTCGGTGCCGTTTCTTTGTCATCCATGGAACCGAACCAGAACGCGCCATAGGGGCCGGCCTTGCCGTCATTGAAGCGGTTGTCCGGCAGGTCCGCCTCGGGCGCGGACAGGGAGGTGATTTTGGCCCCCGTCTCGTCGCAGATGGCGAGGGAGCGCTCATAGGCGCCGATGAAACCGCCGTGCCGGCGGGGCGCGAAACTGCACAAGGCTTCGGGCAAAAAATAGGTCGTGGTCTCGCCGGAGGGCCAGCACGTCCGGAACAGAAGCGCGTTCTTGATGTCGACCCAGTAGACCGCGTCGTCCTCGGGCATCCAGACCGGACACTCACCGAGCCCGGCGCGGGCATCACAAAGGCAATAGGGCTGTTCCATGGTGCGTCTTCCGTTGGGCAAGGAGCCCGTGAGTCTACGGAGTTTTCACCGGGGCACAAGCGATCGGCGTAGGGATCGGTGATTCCTATCGGGTCACATAGAGAAACGATCCGCCCGCCAAGCGGGGCAGAACGTCATTGACCTTGCCCAGTTCGATCGCCGGGCATCCCCAACTGCGGCCCAGGATTTCCCGGTTTGGGCTCACATAGGGCGCACCATGAATGACAATGGCCCTTTCGATGGCCCGGTCATTGGTGGGCTCCAGGCCCTTGAGGCGCAGGGACAGGCCATGTTTGCCGTAATAGGTCGTGCCGGTCACATAGGCGCCAAGGGATGTCATGTGGGAATCAAGCTCATTGGAAAAAACATCCGCATAGCCATCATGGTTCCGGTCGGACCCCTGACCATGGGCCACCAGCAGGGCCTCGTGGGTGCCCGTTTCCAGATCCAGGATGAACAGGCGCGGTTCCATGGAATGGCGGGACAGATCCGCAATGGTGAGATAGCGGGTCTCTTTCACATGTTCCGCATGGGCCCGAAACGCGGCCCAGGCCTTGGCCAGCAGGTCATGGGGGATGGGCGTGATCTCGGTATAGCTGACCGTTTCGAGGTCCCGCGTATCGAGAAATTTGGGCACGGGCACCGCGGAGGCCGGTACGGCGCCCAAGGCCGCGATCACAAGACCCGCCGCAAGCCTGCCTGTGCCCGCCCGAAGGGCACGGGTGATGGTCAACGGTTTGGACAAGGGCGTGCTCGTGTTCAGGATCACGAAGGGCCTCCACATGGATCTCAAGACCTATTCTCGTTTCTCCCGAACACGGATCGCGCCATCTCGGGCATTTGTCAACCGAGTATAACATGTTGATTGTAGGCGGCCGTGAGCGGCGCGGGGCCGGTCTGCCACGGCCGCCGCACTCATTGACCCCAATTCATTGACGGCGCGTGGCTTTGGTCTCTTTGGCCATCATGGTCTTGGCCTCGGCCACATGTTCGGCGAGGCTCGCTGACCAGCCCTCGAAAATCTTTTCCACGTCGCCCCATTTGCTCAGGAAATTGCGGTGGTTGAGGAAGCGCCGACCGGACGCCTCGTCCTGGATCGCGACCAGCAGGGTGTCCGTTTGGGAATCCCGGAACTCGCTCTGCATGGCGGCCTGACCCACATCGATCGAGAATTTGATGGCCGCTGTCGAGATCACATTGCTGCCCGGTGAGCCCGAATTAAGGTTTGTCACCCGGACCTGGAGGTCGAGCACGCCGGGGCCGGCCTCCTCGGCAAGAGCGAGCTGTTCCGACAGCGCGCCTTCCAGGGCCTCGGTCAAGGTCTGCTTGAGTCGGGCCTTGTCCTCATCCGAAATGGTGTCGAAGGCCTCCATATTGCCCCAGAACTGCACGGGCAGGATGCGGACCGAGGCGTAGTCCTCCAAATCGGCGCCGGGTCGGGCATAGACCGCCGTGAAGTCGTTCGACATCACCATTTTCAGCTCGGAAATGTCCGAGGCGAAGGGTTCGTTCGAGGGATTGAGCTGGGCGCAGCCCGCGCAGAGCGCCGCACCGACGAGAAGCGAGAGAAACCGAGACATCAAAAACACCCCACCTGGCCAAGATTGATGCTTCACATGGTAACGGGCGGGGCGGGGTGTCTCGTTCACGTTCCGGCGATGGTTCCCTAGG
>CAZFWG010000006.1:42792-90490 GCA_964522525.1 uncultured Alphaproteobacteria bacterium
ATGGTAACGGGCGGGGCGGGGTGTCTCGTTCACGTTCCGGCGATGGTTCCCTAGGGTCCGGCCGCCGGAAGTCCGCTTTGCCAATGCGCAGCTAGATGGCTGCCTTTATTGACTCCCAGAAAGGCTCGCGTTATGCAGCCTCATGGCTACCTATTCGTCACACCTCCCAACCATCTTCGGGGCGCTCTCTGACCCAACACGCTTGGCTGTTGTGTCCCAGCTGCTTGAGGGCCCTGCTTCGGTTTCGTCCTTGGCCGAACCGCATGGAATGGCGCGTCAGTCGTTCATGAAGCACCTCAAGGTGCTGGAAGCTGCCGGGGTCGTCCGCTCAACAAAAAAGGGCCGTGTAAGAACTGTTGCACTCAGACCGAACGCCTTGGCGCAGGTTGAAGACTGGGCAAGTCTGCATCGTGCACGTGTCGAAAGCGAATTGGATCGCCTCGGAGAATTTCTCAAAACGGAGACCGGGAATGACAGATGAACAGCCACGTGCAGACAGCTTTGAAATAGAACGCTTTTATCCGAATTCCCGTGACCATGTCTGGGCGGCATGGGCTGATCGCGAGAGGAAGTCCAAATGGTTCGGGAATGGCCTCACCGAGATGGACTTTCGTGTCGGAGGTGTCGAACGCGGAGCCTTCAGCAACGACATGGGCGAACACAGGAAAGAAGCGACGTTCTTCGACATCAAGGAAAAGTCCCGCATCATCTACGCTTACTCCATGGCCATGAACGGAACCGTCCACACGATTTCACTTGCGACGGTTCTATTTGAAGACGAAGGCGATGGAACTCGACTAACCTATAAGGAACAGATGTGCGTTATTCCTCCAAGTGACGGTGCAGAGGGTCGGAAACACGGATGGGGCGCGTTGCTGGATCGGTTGCATTCGTATTTGTCTGATGACTCGGTTCCCGCCAAGTAAGTAGGGTTCCAGGTCCCCGCTCATCTTATGCAGCCATTCGCTGCATCCTGACGAAGGCGAGGTTGGGCTTAAGGCCGCCGCTCACCGTAGACCGGACCAACGACTGATTCCGGCGATTCGTACTAAACGCCGGCCGACCGATTTTGGGCGTTTATCGCCTAACCCACCCGGGGCCTGCTTGGGTTAGGAAAGGGCAGTTGCGGAACGAGCCGATTGACTAAGTTTCGTCCAATTTTGAACTTTGAACCTGGTAGGTGTCCGCGTCACAGTTCGAACAGGATTTGCGCAGGTGTTCCATGACCAGCACACAAGATCAGCTGGAACTAAACATCTAAAGGGGCACGTTTTTCCCGGTCCGATACATCATTCGGTCAGGGGATAGCGTTCAACGGCACGCAGTTCCTTGATGTACTCGCCCACGACCTGCCACCAGGGCATGGGCTTGAAGCCGCGTTTCCGGTTCTCGAAGCCGATGCGATAAAGCAGGGCATACTGATCGGCGAGGCTCTTATAGGCGTTCCACAGAGAACTGGTGCTGTCCCAGATATGGGTCGCTTCCGCGCCCGCGCCGTTGATCTCGATGATCAGGAAATTCTCGCCCCGCTGAAGATCCTCCAGGGTCGGAAAACGCACATCGAACCGACCGAAATAGAACTCGGGGATGGCCTGGGCGATCCGCTCGAAGGCCTCTGTCATTGCCGGCGTGATGTAGTCCCCGCCATCCTTGAAAATGGTTCCCCGGCTGTGGCTCCCGGCAAACGCCAGGCGAAAGGGTTTGCCCTCGGGTAGGATGAGATCCAGGTGATCCGCATGCCGCGGCAAATAGACGGCGGCCATGCGCCCGGCCCTTGGATCCCTCTCAATCAGTTCCTTCAGCGTGGAGATGCCATCGCCCACCACATAGGGGAAATATTTGAGTGTCAGGGAGTAAAGCCGGCCCTTCTTTTCACTCGGCAGGCGGACATAGAATACACCGGCTTCCGCTTCGTACGGAATAAAGGCCTGGAGCACGACAAGCCGGCCGCGCGGGAACCCGGCCATGTAGTCGCGCAACTCCTCAGGGGTCTTTGCAAGACGGACGCCCGCCCCCCGGCTGCCCACATCGGGTTTTGCGACAATGGGCCAGCCCAGATTGTCCGCCTCGATACGATCGAGCGCCTGACGCCACAACACGTCGAGATCGACCTCCGGAGGCATGGGAATGCCGGCGTAGGGGGAAATGAGCGCGCGCGCTTGCGGGTCGGTGATCGTGTCGAGGACATCGAGTTTCGACTCCCCGATCAGGCCGCCGGCCGGAAACATCGGATTGGAAATTGTCGGCAACGTAAGGCCGCGATAGCGCAGGCCCAGAAGCGCCCATTGCACGAAGAGCGGGAAATAGAAGAAACCCGGCCGCCAAAGCTCGAATTTGGATAGGACGGGGGCGGATTTTTCCAGGGGCGGAAGGCCGCCATGCATGCCGCCCTTGTGGAAGTGGCTGGTATCGCCAGAGCAGGTTATCGGCTTGTCCATCACGCGCCGGCTCCATTCGACTCCGATCCGGCGACGCGTTTGGCGATCAGTCGGGGAAGAACGACCGCCGCGGCCAAAAGGGTCAGCCCCACGATCCAGCTCCAATTGCCCAGATACTCAACAGCCGCCTGGCCGGAACTGTAGACGAGGCCGAAAAAGACGGTCGTCCAGACGGCCGCCGCGACGATCGCGATCAGGGCGAAACGCACAAAGGAAACCCGGAAGAACCCGCTGGCGGTATAGGTCGGCAGGCGCAGGCCCGGAACGGACCTTGCGCCGAACAGGGTGAGGATCAATCGCTGGTCGAGCCATTTTCGCCCCTGGCGCAGGCGTTTCAGGCCGATCTTGCGCCTGAGCCAGGCCCGGCCAGCGGCCACATAGCCCAAGCCGTAAAGCCCAAGATCACCGCAGATAATGCCCACATAGAGGGCGGACAGGGCAACGCCCGGATGCACAAGGCCTTCCGCGGCCATCACGCCCGCGCCGACCGTTGCGGCATCTTCCAGGATGAAGGTGGCCGCGATGATCGCCAGAAACAGGAACACAGGGTTCTCGGCCATCTGGCGGAACCATTCGATCAGCATGTCGCTGGATTCTTCGCCCATGCCCATGGTGTGCCTGTCTCTTTGTTGATCCCCCAGCGGTTTGCCGTGGAGATGGTGAGTTTGAGCCTAGACCGAGTCCCTGGGGCTCAACGGGGCCCCATCAGTTCGGTCACCCGAAGCACGGCCGCGTCGATCGAGGGTTTCGAATTCCAGGGCAGAAAGTGGTTGACGCCTTCCAGGACGACAATCTCCAGGCGATCAGTCCCTGTGAACCGGTTTTCCATAAAGGCAACATTCTCAAAGGGCACGAGGTCATCTTCCGTCCCGTGGACAATGACGACGGGCAGGTCCACTTCGCCGAGCTTTACGGCGAGCGCGGCCAATTCGGGTTCAAGCGCAATCAGTTCGCGGTTGGCGTTGCGAATGGCGCGGGGCAGGAGGCTGCGCACGAGGGGCCATTCCCCGAAGCGCTGAAGCGGATGGATTTTCTCCAGATTTGGATCAAGGGAACCTGCGGCGATCACGAGACCGCCGATCTTGTCCGGGTGATCGACGGCGGCCCGCGCCACGATCGGCCCGCCCAGGGAATGCCCCACCAGGATGGGCTTGGCGCCGCCCTGTTTCTCGAGAAAGGGCAAAAGCGCCGCCGCCTGGGCTTCAAGGGAGGTCACGGCGCCCCGTTCCGGGCCGCTCTCGCCAAATCCCGGCCGGTCGAGCGATATGGCGTGGAAGCGCGTCTGGCCCGGCGCCAGATAGTCCGCCCAGCCCGTCGCCGCGCCCGGTGTGCCATGGACATAAATCACGCGGGGGCTTTCCGGGTCGCCTCCCTGCAAATAGCTCACGGTCACCGGTTCCTCAACGGAAGGACGCAGAGCCTCCAGGGTCACCGTTTGCCGGTCGAGGGCGGAGATGTCCGGATCGCGCATCTCCGGGCGCGGCACGCCGCAGGCCGGCACCGCCAGCATCAGGCCGATGACGTGCAAGACCCGCCACGGTTTGGGGACCTTGATGCCGTTTGGCAGGGGAATGATCGTGCGCGGCGCGGGCGCGCGGGCTGGCCGGGGCATGTGAGTCATGAAGCATCGAAACACTGTTAGGGCAACGCGGCCGCCATCTTTGATCGGGGGACCGGCCCGTTGCGCAGACGAAACACGGGGCAACGCAAGGCAACATAAGGTGCATCGTCTGAAATGCACGTCACGGCAACCATAAAAAGAAAGAGAGCGTCGGCCCTTACCCAATCCGCGCGGCCGCCTGTCGATCGTGGCGGTAATCTAGCGAATTTTCAGGGGACGGGTGATCACGAGCGCGTTGGCGGGGCGGGGGCGGACGGGATCGTCCGCCATACCGGCCGTTTTCAAGGTCGAACGTGCCTAGAAGAGCTCTTCCAGCATCTTGTCCACGTCGTCCTGGCTCACGCCTTCTCCCTCGCGGGCGGGACCGGAATTCAGCAATTGGTCTTCCGGCGCCTCGCTCTGGGGATCGGGAACGCCCCAGATCTCGATCATGGAATTCACGCGCTGTTCAAGATAGCGCAGGACATTGACAACTTTATTTGTCCGCTGCCCCGTTATGTCCTGGAACGTGCAAGCCGTGAAGATATCGGTCACTTGCGCTTCGAGCCGGTCGCACAGCACGTCGTCTACGCTGGCTGCCCGCAGCTCCGGAATGGTGTTCTGGATGTTTTCCGCCGCCCCCAGAATATCCGACGTGGCCCGTTCCGTCGCCGTGACGATGACGTCGAGCTCTTCCGTTGCCGCCATGATGCGGTTGCTGCTGGCGACCTCGGGTCTGATGGAAGCGATCTCAGAGCGGGTTTGGGAGATGGCCTCGGCCATGCCCTCCAGCTCCTTTTTCATCATCTCCAGACGGACATTGGCACGCTGACTGTCAAGGGACGTGCGCACGCCGTCAATGGCATCGAGGATGTCGCGGGTCTCGCCGCTGCGGGCCCGCCGCTCCACCTCCCGCAGAAACCATCGACCAAGCGGCATTCTCCGGATCGCCTGCTCGAGGGTTGCGAAGGTCCGTTCATCTGTTGACAGATGAACAACCTCCGATCCCTCCGACGGTTGTTGGGATTCTGCTTGTGCCATGGTCTGTCTCCCTGGCCCTAAGCGGCCCGGCCCGGGAGGATGGCATTGATCTTCTGCTCAAGTGTCGCCGCGTTGAACGGCTTCACGATATAGTTGTTCACGCCCGCCTTTTTGGCCGCCACCACGTTTTCCGTCTTGGATTCGGCCGTGACCATGATGAAAGGCATCGCCTTCAGCTTTTCATCGGCGCGAACTTCCTTCAGGAGTTCGTAGCCGGTCATGGGCTCCATGTTCCAGTCGGATATCACAAGGCCGTAATTCCCCCGACGCAGCTTGGCCAATGCCGACGATCCGTCTTCGGCCTCGTCGACGTCGTTATAGCCAATCTGCGACAGAAGGTTGCGGATGATCCGCCGCATGGTGTTGTAGTCGTCCACAACGAGAACCTTCATCGCTCCGCTTCCTTCACCCTAATAGTCCCTTCACCGGGCAGATCAGACGGTGTGAAGACTGGCAGACACTCCTTAGCAAGCGGTTACGCCCCGTGGCGCCGCGACGCAAAATGATGAATGATGACGGATCGGCTCGCCGTGAAAAAAGGGAGGAAGAGCCTTGATGGATGCGTCACTTCAGATGAGCGGCAAAGCTGTTGTGGTGACCGGCGCAACGGACGGCATTGGCCGCATCACCGCCTTGAGGCTTGCCCAGAAGGGGGCCCATGTCGGCGTGGTTGGCCGCAATCGGCAGAAGGTGGAAACCGTCTGCGCGGCTCTTGAGCGGGAGGCGCCGAACGGCCGCCTCGAACCCTATGTGGCCGATCTGTCCGAGCTGTCCCAAATTCACACGCTTGCTGATGAGATCAAGAACCGTCAGGGGCAGCTCTCCGTGCTCGTCAATAATGCGGGCGCCATGTTCACCAGCCGTCAGGTGAGTGCTGACGGCTTGGAAATGACCTTTGCCCTCAATCATCTGAGCTACTACGTCCTGACCCATCTCCTGCTCGACAGCTTGAGGGCGGACGGCATGGGGCGGATCGTTAATGTCTCGTCCGTGGCCCATCGCCATGTGGGCGTCGATTTCGCCGACCTGCAGATGGAAAAGTCCTATTCCGGATGGAAGGCCTATGGCCGTTCCAAACTCTATAATCTGTTTTTCACCTTCGCCCTGGCCCGGCGTCTTGAAGGCCAGTCCGTGACCGTCAACGCGCTTCACCCGGGCTTTGTGGCCTCGGAATTCGGCAACAACAATACGGGCACGGCTCTTAAATTCCTGTTGGGGCTCGCCAAAAAAGTGAGCGCGATTTCTCCGGAAGAAGGGGCGCGGACCAGCCTCTATCTGGCCACCTCCCCGGATGTGGAGGGCGTGACCGGGGAGTATTTTGAGAAATGCCGGATCGCCGCGCCGTCGCCCACGGCCCGCTCCCAGGAAAAGGCCGAGAGGCTGTGGGAGGTCAGCCGCACCCTGACCGGATTGGGATGACCCATGACATTTGAGGCCGAACGAGGCGGGTCCATGACCCTGCCCCTTGATATCGATAGCGTGAAGGGCTTTCTGGAAACGGATGAAGGTGAGGCCCTCTACAGGGCGGCCCTTGAGTCGGGGCATTTGGGCCCGTGCCTCGAAATCGGCAGCTATTGCGGCAGGTCGACGGTCTATCTGGGGACGGCCGCGCGGGCGGCGGGAACGGTCCTGTTTGCCCTGGACCATCATCGGGGGTCGGAGGAAAACCAACCGGGCTGGGAATATCATGACCCGTCCCTGTGGGACGACAAGGCCGGGGCGCTCGACACCCTACCGGTCTTTCGCGACACCCTTCGCCGGGCCGGCCTCGAGGACAGCGTCGTGGCCCTTGTCGGGCGGTCGGCTACCGTGGCGGCCCATTGGACGACGCCGCTGGGCTTCATCTTTATCGATGGCGGCCACTCCATGGCGGCCGCCCTTGACGACTATCGGGGCTGGTCGGGACGGTTGCGGGGCGGCGGGATCCTGGCCATCCACGATGTCTTTCCTGATCCGGCGGACGGCGGACGGCCTCCTTACGAAATCTATCGCATGGCGCTGGCGTCGGGTCAGTTCGAGGAGGTCGGTTCGTTACGCTCGCTGCGCTTCCTGCGCAAGATCCCTTGAGAGGCTCAAGGCTGCGTGGATTTTGTGAAAAGGCTGGACGCGGGGGAGAGGCCGAGCAGGGCGTCCGCGGCGAGCACGGCGGCGGCGGCCGTCCAGGCGGGTTTTTCATCGGGCCATGGCACGCCGTGTTCGAACTGATAACCCATCCAATAGGTATCATCCGTGTCCCGCCATTGGTGCTGCCAGGAATAGACTTCCGCGGCCCTGGCTGAGTCTCCCGCCGCCAGCAGGGCCAGCACCAGCTCGCAACTCTCCGCGATCGTCACCCAGGGCTGATCCACCACACAACGGCACCCGAGCCCCTCGGCAACGAATTCGTCCCAGCGGGAGGTGAGCCGGGCGCCAGCCTCTGGACCCGTCAGGACACCGCCCAAAACTGGATAGTACCAGTCCATGGAGAAGCGGCTCTTGCTCTCCCATTGCCGATCGAAGCGTTCCGGCTTGGTGCGCAGGGCGTCACCCAGGAGCCGGCGGGCTTCGAGCCAGTCGGCCCGGGGATGGTCCGTCTCCACCGAAATTTGATATGCACACCACAGACTTTTGTGGATGGAGCTGCAACCGGTGACGAGGGCGTCGTCCTCCGGCGTCCCGTCATCCTGGGCAGCCCACCGAATGTCGCCATGGGCGGACTGGTAGCCGAGGACGAAGTCGATGGCCCGTTCGATCATGGGCCAGAAAGTGTTGAGAAAGGCGCGATCGCCGGTCACAAGATAATAGTGCCATATGCCGGTGGCCGGGTAGGCGCAGAAATTCGTGTCGCGCAGACGTTTTTCCCGATTTCCGTCCCCGGTATATTTGTTTTCGTCCATGGGCACGGCCGCGCCATACTGGGCCCACCAGGACCCGTCTTCAAGCTGGGTGTCTTGCAGGAAACCATAGGCTTTGACGGCCGCTTGATGGTCGCCAAGAACCGTCAGTCCCATGGCGGATTCGGTATGGTTCCAGGGGTCGATGACGCCGCCGTCATACCAGGAGATGGCCCCGTCCGTATCTTGAAGGTCGCGGATACGCCGGTGGGCCCCGTTGAAGAACCCGTCCTCAACGGCCGCTCTGGTGAGATGCAGGTGGGTCACGGGAGATCGGACTCGGCTACAGGGGTTTCAATACGGTCGAAATAAAGCACCACGCTCTTGCCCATGAGAGGGTCGGCAATACCGGCCATGGCGCGGGTGAGCCACGGGCGTTTCATGATGTCCCAAACAAGGAAATTGTGATACTGACGAATGAGCCAGTTCGTGTCCCGCGCGTCCCACATGGCGCATTTGAGCCACCAATAGGGGCTGTGCAGACCGTGGGCATAGTGGCGCCGGATGAACCGGAAACCCGCGGCTTCGATTTCCCGGCGCAGCGCCTGGTCCCGAAAGATGCGGACATGGCCGCCCGGCGTGTTGTGATAGTGCTCGCTGAGGCGCCAGCAGATCCATTCGGGCCAATATCTCGGCACACTGACGGCAAGGCGACCGCCGGGTTTGATCACACGGGCAATCTCGCCAAGCGCGCCATGGTAGTCCGGGATATGCTCAAGCACCTCGGAACACACGATCGTGTCAAAGACATGGGACGGAAAGGGCAGGGCGCCCGCATCCCCGGCGGTGAAGCCGAAACTGGCGGTCCGCCCACTCAGGTCCGGATGCGCCTCGAAGCCCTGCCAGGCCGTGTCGAGATCATCCGGGTTCAGATCGAGACCGACGAGATGCAGGGCCTTCTCGAAATAGAGCGCATGCATGTGGCGCCCTTCGCCGCAGCCCAAATCAAGGGCCCGCGCGCCATCCTCAAGCCGGAGAGTTTTCGGGTCGACGGTGAGCATGGGCGGACCATTGGGGGGAAGACAGGAGACGATAATAGACCTGGGCCGCCTTGCGGGCGCTTTTTTCCCATGGGAACAGGCGCAAGATCCGTTCACGGCCTTCAACGGAGAGGCGATCGCGAAGTTCCGGGTCGTCGAGCAGGGTCGAAATCGCCTGCCCCAGCTTGGCGGGATCCTTCGGCGGCACGACGAGGCCGGCCTCGCCCACGACCTCCGGCAGGGAACCGCCCGAAGTCGAGACAAGGGGCACGCCGCAGGCCATGGCTTCACCGGCGGGGAAGCCGAAGCCTTCATAAACGGAGGGGCAGACGGCGATGGTGGCTTCCGCGTAAAGACGGACGATGTCCTCGAAACTCAGGTCCGAGACGAACTGAACCCGGTCCCGGATGCCGAGCTTGTCCAGCCGTTGGGCGGTCGCGCCCTCGCGCAGCTTGCCCACCACCATGAGTTCGAGATCGGGATAGCGATCGAGCAGCTGATGATAGGCCTCGATCAAATAGATGAGCCCTTTGAGGGGCACATCCGCGCTCGCGGTGGTGATCAGGCGGTTCGGCCGACGGTTGATTTCGGGCAGGGGACGGAACAAAGTGCCGTCGACCCCGTGATAGACGAGTTCGAGACGCTCGGCCGGAATGTCAAAATCGCCGGCCACGTCCCGGCGGGTCGATTCCGAAACCACGATCAGGGGATCGAGCTGACGGGCCACCTTGATCTGCTTACCCAGAAAGGAATACCAGCGCTGAACCAAGAGACGCAGGCTCAGCGTATCGGCGGCATCCACGGAGATGCGCCGGTCGCGCGTGATGGGATGATGGATGGTGCCGACAATGGGAAGCCCCATGGCACGCAGGTGTAAAAGCCCCGTACACAGAGTCTGGTTGTCGTGTACGATGTCATAGTCGCGAAGATGATCGCGCATATAGGCGACCATCCGCATGCCAAAGGTTGTCGGCTCGGCGAAGGCGCCCGTGATGTGGGAGAGATATTCAAAGAAGTCCACGGCGTTGGTCATGGCCCGTTGGGGCATGGCGGGCAGGCCCAGAAACACTTTGGGCTTGGCATAGAGATCAAGGCTGTCGAGCTTGATCAGCCCCACGCGTTCGTCCAACTCCGGATAGGGTGGACCTGAAATCACGTCCACCTGGTGGCCGATCTCGACCAGGGCGCGTGTCATAAAATTGAGATATACACCCTGACCACCGGTATGCTTATGGGACCGGTAGCTGGGGATCAGGATACGGAGGGGCCGGTCCAAGCCTCCATCGGATGGCCGGAACGCGTCTCGCGGCGTGTACGGATTGTCAACGCGATAACTCGCTGCAGACATGCAAAAACCCCCGCGCTCGCCAGTCCCGCGAGCCACACACATCTAGCCATCAACAACGCCAAGGGCGCATGTTCTGATCCGGCATGTTGTCTTTGGTTCATGGTGTGGACTGGGGTCGAGCGGTCCCCCTTTCCTGATCCAATGTCATAATACGTTCGCAAAAGGATCGCAACCATTCACCGCTTAGTCGGGGAAGTGCGCGGCACGCGTGCATATGCGGAGGGGTGCCCACTGACGCGCGGTCCGGTCTGGGGATGGTGTGGATAAGTGTTCGACCTTTAGGTCTGTTCGTCGAGGCTGGAGCCACCTTTACCCAAAATCATCCGTAGAATGAGATAGAGAAAAAGACCGACGGGTCCCAATAAAAATGTCAGAAGAAGACAGGGGATGAGCAGCCAATGGGGAAAGCCGCGACGTTTTGCGTCCCGTGCTTCCCAGGCGCCCACGAAGAGGTCAAACACCAGATAGTGGACCCAGCCCGCCAGGACCGCTGATGGCACCGTGAAGAGCGCCATCACGCCCTCGAGAGAGGAAAAGCCCGCGCCCTCCGGCGCCGCCGTGAACGCGCCTGACGCAATGAGCGCGATATAGGTCGCGCCCAGGATCAAGGGGGCGACGATCGAATGGACCACGCGATGTGTGACGCGCCATCCCGGGGCGATGATGAGCAACGCCCAGAAGGGCACGACGAAAAGATTCGCGATGGAGAAAATCTGGGCGGCGGTCACGAAGGTCTCCCGGGTCCTGGTCAGGTCGTTGAATGGCGGGGCTGAGCGAACCGGCGATCGAGCCAATCGATCAGTAGGCGGTTGAGTTCCGCGGGCCGTTCGGCTTGGGTCCAGTGCCCGCACCCTTCAAGCAGATGCAGCTCCACATCGGGCACATATTTGGCGATGCCCTCGGCCATGGAAGGCGGCAGGGCGTGGTCCTTTTCCGCCACCACCATGAGGGCCGGCATGGATACATGCTGGGTCAGCCCTTCGGCGAGGCGCCAGTTGCGGGAAAAATTGCGGTACCAACTCACGGGCCCGAAAAAGCCGGACCGCTCGAAAGCCCCGGTGTAGATCCCGCGCTCGGCATCCGAAAACAAGGGCAGGCCGGACCAGGTCTCTTCCGGCGCCTCGAAGGAGCCGCGGAAATCGAGATTGGGGCTCGACTCGACCGAGACGTCTTCCTGCCTGAGCGCGGGATCGGGCCGGCGCATGAAGAAGCGCATGGAACGGTCCACGTCCTTTTCGAGCAAGACCTCGGGCTCCTCCGCTTTCTGGAAAAAGACGATGTAGAAATCCTCGCCCAGGGCCGCGCGCATCCGCTCGATCGGGTCGTCCCGGAGACGGGGAATGAACGGCGTGTTGACGCCGACAACACCGGCCACCCTGTCCGCATGCATGAGCGGCATCTGCCAGACCACGAGCCCGCCCCAGTCATGGCCAACAAAGATGCCCTTCTCCCGGCCGGTCGCGTCCAGGAGCCCAACCAGATCGCCGGTCAGTTGGGCCATATCATAGGCCTCGACCTGGCCCGGCGCCTCGCTCCAGCCGTAGCCGCGCTGGTCGGGAGCCATTACCCGGTAGCCGGCCTCGGCCAGCGCCTTGACCTGGGCATGCCAGGAATAGGCGATTTCGGGGAAGCCGTGGGCCAGAATGACGACGGGACCGTCTTCGGGACCCGCTTCAAAAACCGCGAGGCGCACGCCATTCACTTCGCGCAGGGTCGGCGGCGGCATGTCTGGGTAGCCCGGTGTTTGCCCCATGGGATCCTCCCTTTTTGCGGCCGGCAAAGAAGGCTAGCATTGCGGACAAAGCACTGTCGCGGGAGAAAATGCCATGACACAGGCGGTCCATCCGTCCGACAATCTCGGTCCCTTTATGGGTCCAGGGCCCGATGCCCAGTGCCACGCCCATCTCGCAAATGGGGAATTCCGCATCCAGCAATGCCGCGATTGTGGTGCCTATCAGTTTTTCCCCCGCATGTTGTGCAAGGCCTGTGGCAGCCCGAATCTCACCTTCGTCAAGGCCGAAGGAACGGGCACGGTCTATTCCTTCACGACCATTCGCAACAAGCCGGAAGCCGGCGGCCCCCAGAACTTTTCCATCATTGAGCTGACGGAAGGCCCGCGCCTCTTTTCCCGGGTCGAGCAGATCGATCCGGAGGCGGTCCATATCGGCATGGCCGTGCGCGCCCGCATCGTAGCGGGCGAGGATCAGCCCTTTGTGGTTTTCGATCCCGCCTAGTGGAGCGGGTTTGACATCTGAGCACCCCTTGCGGTGGGCCCTGAACACGGATGTCAAAGTCAACACGTTCCACAAGAACGATAACGTGCCAAGGGTTCTTGAGCGTCCGACATTTGCTGATGAGCAAGCCGCTGGTGGGATGCAGATGTTGGAGCCGGACCGCGAGGAGAAAACGCCATGCCAGGGGCCACGTTCCACTTCAAGCCAACCATGCCGCCGCCGGCTCTGGCGGGTATTGCGGCCGCGACAAGGCGGATCGCTTTCGATGCGGCGAGCGAGGAGCGCACGGGCCAGCTTTTGATGACCCTGGCGGCCACGAAGCCGGGCGGGCACTTCCTCGAACTCGGGACCGGCACCGGCGTTTCGGCCGCCTGGTTGCTCGCAGGCATGGACCAGGCCTCCCGTCTTCATTCGGTCGATACGGACGCCGATGTGCAAGCGGTGGCCAAGCGCGCCCTGGCCGGTGATCCCCGGATCACGTTTCACTTGTGCGATGGCGCGACCTTTATCGCGGAGGCGGCGCCCGGCTCCTTTGATCTGATCTTTGCCGATGCGTGGCCCGGAAAGTTTTCAGATCTTGAGAGCGCGCTTGTGCTTTTGAAACCGGGCGGGATCTATCTGGTCGATGACCTGTTGCCCCAGGCGAATTGGCCCGCCAATCATCAGTCCCGGGTGGATGAATTCACGGCCCGGCTTGAGGCCATGGAGGGCCTTGCGATCACGCGTCTGGATTGGGCCAGCGGTTTGATCCTGGCCGTCAGGACAGGGACAATAGACAAGGCAGGGAAGGGATGACAGGCATGCACTCACTGCGTGGCAAGGCCGCCATTGTCGGCATCGGATTGGGCGGGTTCGCGCCCGATGGACGGATCGGCGAGGCCAAGGAGCGGACCGAATTCGAGATCCTGGGCGAGGCGGTCCACAACGCCTTGAGCGATGCGGGCCTTACCCTGAAGGATGTGGACGGACTGTTCGCGGCCTCCATGATGTCCGCCGTCCCGGCCCTGGTGGTCGGCGAATATCTGGGGCTGAGCCCCAAGATCGTCGACGGCACCAATCTGGGCGGTTCCTCCTTCATGAACCATCTTCAATGGGCGGCTCTGGCGCTCGATGCCGGTCTGTGCGAGGTGGCCCTTGTCTGTTACGGCTCCAATCAGCGCACCCGCGTGGGAGGGCGCGGCGCCCAACGGCCCGAGACACCCTGGTGGGTGGCGCCCTATCGTCCGCGCCCGCCCATTTCCGGCTATGCCCTGAGTGCCAACCGGCACATGCATGAATATGGCACGACCTCGGAACAATTGGCGGAAGTCGCCGTTGCGGCGCGCGCCTGGGCGGGCCTTAATCCGGAGGCCTTCATGCGGGATCCGCTGACGGTCGAGGATGTGCTCTCCTCCCGGATGATCGCCGATCCCTTGCATCTTCTGGATTGTTGCCTGGTGACCGATGGGGGCGGGGCGGCGGTTCTCGTCCGGGCCGACCGCGCCAAGGATTTCCCGCAACCGCCGGCCTATGTGCTGGGTGTGGCGGCCGCCCAGGACCACATGCAGGTCTCCGAAATGCCCGATCTCACCGTGACGGCGGCGGCTCAGTCGGGTCCGCGCGCCTTTGCCATGGCGGGAGTGGGGCCGGAGGATGTGGATGTCGTGATGCTCTATGATGCGTTCACGATCAATACCATCCTGTTTCTGGAGGATCTCGGCTTTTGCCCAAAGGGCGAGGGCGGACGGTTTGTCGAGAACGGGACGATCGCACCGGGCGGCAAGCTGGCCGTCAACACCAATGGAGGCGGGCTGTCCTGCGTCCATCCCGGCATGTATGGCATGTTCTGCCTGATCGAGGCGGTGCGGCAGTTGAGGGGCGCTTGCGGTGTGCGCCAGGTGCCGAGCGCCCAGCTTGCCGTCGCCCACGGCAATGGGGGACAGCTTTCAAGTCAGGTGACCGCGGTTCTGGGAACCGGCGCAGCCTTGTGACTTTGACGGACCGTTGAGCGGCGCAACAGGAGCGATAACCATGCTGACCAAAGCGGATGACTTTCCGATCCATCAATTGCCCGAACCCATCGCCACGGCGGGCAGTGACCGGAATTTCTATGATCGGTATTTCTTCAACGGTTACCTGAAGGACGGGAGCGGCTTTTTTGCCTGCGCCTTGGGCGTCTATCCGCATCTCAACATCATGGACGGTGCCTTCAGCATCGTGAAAGATGGCGTTCAACGGAATCTCCGGGTCAGCAAGGTGCTCCACTCCGAACGTCTCGATACGGTGATCGGGCCCTTGACCATCGAGGTCGTCGAACCGCTCCGTCGGCTGCGCATTCAGGTCGAGGCCCCGGAGCAGGGCATCCGGGCCGATGTGACCTTCACCGGCCGCCATTTTCCCATTGAGGAGCCCCGCTTCACCCACCGCCAGGGACCGCGTCTTCTTCTTGACTACACGCGGCTGACCCAGAATGGTCATTATGACGGGTTCGTCGAATTTGACGGTCAGAAACTCCTGTTCGAGGCAGAGAACAATTGGGGCACCCGGGATCGGTCCTGGGGCGTGCGCCCCATCGGGGCAAGCGATCCCCAGCCCGTGGCGCCGCCGCCGCTGCCCCAATTCTACTGGCTGTGGTCGCCCCTCAATTTCGATGACATGGCGGTTTTCTATCATTTGAATGCGGACCAGCACGGGACAGCATGGAACACCAAGGGTATTCTGGCGCCTGCTGACGGATCACCCGAACAGGGCCAGCGGGAGGTCTCAAG
The DNA here is from genome assembly GCA_964522525.1 of uncultured Alphaproteobacteria bacterium. Taxonomy (GTDB): domain Bacteria; phylum Pseudomonadota; class Alphaproteobacteria; order JAJFIK01; family JAJFIK01; genus CAYUYV01. The sequence continues at coordinate 58,054 of CAZFWG010000006.1, forward strand.
CACCATTGCCTACAAGCCCGGAACGCGCCATGCCCAATCGGCCGTTCTGGAGTTTGCGGGTTTTGATGGCGTTGCCACCCGCATTCATCTGGCACCCCAATGGCAGTTCTCCATGAGCGGCATCGGCTATACCCATCCCGAATGGGGCCACGGCATGTATAAGGGCGAGCTTGCCGTTGGCTATGATGAATATGTTCACGGGGATATTCCGCCCATGGACATGCTGCATCTCCATGTCCAGGCCTTCTGTGTGGCCACCATGGAGCGGGGCGATGGCAGCCGCCGCCAAGGCGCGGGCGTCCTGGAGCAGCTCGTGATCGGTCCTTACGCGCCCGCAGGCTTCACGGATCTTCTCGACGGGGCGTAGAGAAACCTGCCTTTGTTATGGCCCTTTAGACCGATCGGCCAAGCCGCCAACCGGTGAGCGCGAGGGCCAGCCAACCGGCGATGAAGCAAAGGCCGCCCACGGGTGTCAGCAGCACGAGGGCGCGGGATCCCGTCAGTCCCAGGACATAGAGGGATCCGCTGAACAGGATGATCCCCACCAGGAACAGGCGGCCGGGCCACCGGGCGCGGTCCTTGTCGAAGGCGGCAAGGCCGGCGACCCCGAACAGCGCCAGACTGTGGATCAGATGATAGAGCGCGCCCGTCTTGTAGGCAGCGAGGGCGGCCGGCTCCGCCACGCGTTCCAGACCATGGGCGCCAAAGGCGCCGAACCCCACGGCAAGCGCGCCGCTGAGGCCGGCAACGAAAAGCCAGCCGCCCAGGTTGGGCTCATGCGGGACGTGCCTGTTCGTGTCCATCATCGCCATCGCCATTGAGGTTGCGGAAGGATGTCAGCCCGAAATCCTCTACCATGGCATAGGTTGTCGGCACAACGAACAACACCAGAAGAGCCGTGGCCATCAGCCCGAAGGCGATCGAGATCACGAGCGGGATCAGGACCTGGGCCTGGAGGCTCGTTTCGCTCAAGATCGGCAGGAGCCCGGCCACGGTCGTCAGTGTGGTGAGGGCAATGGGCCGGAAGCGGTCCCGGGCGGCGGCAATGACGGCATCCTCCACTTTCATCCCGGCCGAGCCGTGAAACTTGATGAAGGTCACGAGCAGGATCGAATTGTTCACGACGACGCCCGCAAGGCTCACGAAGCCCATCATCGACGGCATGGAGAGATCATAGCCCATGAGCAAATGGCCGATCACGACACCGACAAAGGCAAGCGGAATGATCGCCATGACGATCAGGGGTTCCTGGTAGGAGCGGAACTGAAAGCTCAGGATGATAAAGACACCGAAAAGTCCGAACAGGGCCGATTGCCCGAGGGACGCCAAGGTGGTGTTCGCTTCTGCCTGCTGACCTTCCACATTGAGGCGCACACTTGGGTGGCGTTCCAGAAAGCCCGGCAGAAATTCGGTCTCGAGGGCAGCAAGGATTTCATTGGCGTTGTTCTTGTCGAAGTCGACTTCCCCCTGAATGGTAACGGCCCGTTCCCGATCGATCCGATTGATCCGGGCCCGCCCCCTTCCGGTCTCGACCATGGCGATGGCCCCGAGGGGCACCTGGGCGCCGGTAGCACTGGTCACGGTAAAGACGTTCAAATCTCCGAGTGCATCCCGGTCCGCTTCGGCGACGCGCACGTCGATCTCGAAGGATTCGGATCCGACCTGGATCTCATCGGCCGTGACGCCGAAAAAGGCCGCCCGCAGTTGGCGCGCAATGGTCTCGGCGTCAAAGCCGAGCGACGACGCGCCCTCCCGGAGATGGATGCGCAGTTCGGGCTTGCCCGGTCGCAAGTCATCCCGCAGATCGTAGACGCCGTCGAAACCGGCAAGCCAGTTCTGCATGTCAAGGGAGGCGGCCTTCAAGGCTTCAAGATCATCGCCGACCAGTTCGAGATCGATGGGCAGGCCTGCAGGCCCGATTTGCAGGCGGCTGAAGGTCACCGCAAGGACATCCGCCACGTCGCCTGTCTCCTGGCGCCAACGGTTCAGGAAGTCATCGGCCGAAACATTCCGGATTTCGGCGCCGCGCATGTCCACAAAGATGCTGGCGACATGGGGGCCGGTCTCGAAACTCACCGAATTGAGGTTTGTCTGAACAAGCGTGTTGGTGACGAGCGAGGCCTGGCGCCGTTCATTCTGGCGCAAGGCCTCGTTCGTGCGCTCCAAGGCCTGAAGGACGCGGTCCACGACTTCATCCGTACGCGCCAGCGGTGTGCCCTGGGGCAGAAGGATGCGGGCGACGATGTTGTCACCGTCAAGATCGGGGAAGGCGCGGAACTTCAGGACACCGCTGGGCAACATGCCGAAGGTGAGGATCATCAAGGCAAGGACGGAACTCAGAAACAGATAGCGGTTTGCCACCACGGTCTCAACGGCCGGGACGACCACGCCGTCCCTGAAGCCGATGAAGCTTTCCTCGAATGCCTGGCGTATACGGCCCGGTTTATCCGGGTGCTGCATGGCGTGGTAGAGGTGATTGGGCAGGATGAAGAAGGCCTCGATCATGCTGACGGAGAGCACGATCAGGAGAACGATTGGCATGTCCCGCAGGATCTGCCCCAGGTCCCCTTCGAGAAAACCGAGGGGCAGGAAGATGAAGGCGGTGGTCGTGAATGATGACAGCACGCCGGGCAGGACCTGGCGGGTGCCTTCGACCGCCGCTTCCCGCGGAGAAAGCCCCCGATGACGCGCGGCCGCGATATTCTCGGCAATGACGATGGCATCATCCATCAAGAGGCCGACGGCGACCAGAAGCCCGATCATGCTCAGCATGTTGAAGGTAATGCCGAGGACTCCCATGGCGAAGATGGCGCCGGCAAAGGAAACGGGGAGCCCCATCGCCACCCAGAAAGCGTAGCGCAGGGAAAAGAACAGCCACATGACCAGGAAGACAAGCACAAGCCCCATGGCGCCGTTTCCGAGGAGAAGCTGAAGGCGGTCCCGGACGATGCTTGAGACATTCCGTGTCAGGGTCAAGGTGACATTGGCGGGTGCCCGGGCGTTCTCGACCTCCACAAAGGCCGCCACCGCGTCGACCACGTCGAGCGTGTCCTGGCTGCGGGTCTTGGTGACCTCGAGCAGGGCGGCCGGCTGACCGTTGAAGACCATGCGCTCTTCATCGAGTTCAAAACGGTCCGTAATCGTCGCGATGTCCCCAAGGCGCAACTCCGCACCGCTGTCGCTTGACACCACGATAAGGGATTCGAAGTCGGCGGCCGTGCGCCGTTCGTCCTGGAAGCGCAGCAGGATGTCCCGGTCCGGCGTGAACAGCGTACCGCTCGGTAGATCAACACTCTGCCGGGAAATGGTGCCGGCGATATCGGACACGGAGAGGCCGAACTGGCGCAAGGTGTCGGCGGGGATCTCAATACGGATCTGACGTTCGGAGAAGCCTTGGACCTCGATCTGGCTCACCTCTCCGAGCCGTTGCAGACGGCGCTTCACATCCTCCGCATAGGCCTTGAGATCCGTCGGCGTCATGTCACCGGCGATGGCGATCGATGTCACCGGATCCGTTCGGCCGAGCTGACTGACAACGGGCTCTTCCACATCGGCGGGGAAGTCGTTGATGGCGTCGATTTCCGCCTTGATATCCGTGAAGAAACGATCGAACGAGCCGGTGGCCGTGTTGAGTTCCATCACGGCCCGAGCGGAGTTTTCCCGGGCGTCGCATGTCATGCGTTTGAGATCCGTGACACCGTCGGCGGCATCCTCGATGCGCTGGCACAGGGCGTCTTCGACCTCCTCGGCGCTCGCCCCCGGATAGACGATCCGCACTTCCACTTCATCGAGGGGCAGGTCGGGGAAGGTCGAGCGGCCGATATCGCCGATGGAAATAGCCCCGAGCCCAAGGCCGAACAGCATGAGCAGATTGGCCGCCGTCGGATGATGGGCAAAAAAGCGGAGGATCATCGCAGGCCTCCTTCACCGGCCATGGCCGCCTTGATGCGGGTCGAAAGATCCGGGTCCGCTTCCGGCGCAAGCTTCATGCCCGGCACGGCCGGGATCAGGTCGGAGACGACCACGCGTTCCCCGGCCTCGATGCCTGTGCTGACAATGGCCAGATCGCCCTGGATGAAGGCGAGTTTAACGGGCCTGATTTCCAGGCGATTATCATCCGTAACAAGATGCAGCCGGTCACCGCGAAGCGCCGTGCTCGGCACGACAAGGAGATCTGGCTGCGCCGCCCCGATCAGCTCCACCGACACATACATGTTGCGCGTGAGAGGCGGCCGTTCGCCGGGCACGGCCTTGCTGTAGGGATCGTCGACTGCGACGACCACGCCGATGGTGCGGGTCTGGGGATCGACGCTTTCGCTGAAGCGGACGACCCGCGCATCCCAGGACGCGCCGACGGGGGCGCTGACCAGGCTGACCCGCGCGGTCAATCCGAGTTCTTCGAGGATGGGAACCGTGCCCTGGCCCTGGGCGAAAATGTCGCTGGGGTCGAGCGGCCGGTCCGGCCGGGGCGGGAAGAGGTGAAAGACCCGTCCAAGGGGTAGTTGGGCGATGATTTCAGCCGTCTCCAGACCGTCCGCCTCCACCATGACCTGACCCACCGTCACGACCTGTTCCGGATCCACGGACACGGTGCCGATGCGCGCGTCGAGGGGCAGGGTGATCACCGTCCGGGTCAGGTCCCGCGCGGCTTCCGCCAATTGGACGCGGGCGAGATCCAGCTCCGCTTCCCGCAGGGCCCGCTGGGCGGGATACAGGCTCACCTGATTGCGCAGGGACTGAACACTTTGGCGCTGGGTGAGAACGGCCCGCTCCTGATTGTCGACCGCGGCCTGGGACGCGGTTCCCCGTTTCAGGAGGTCTTGCTGACGCTTGAGATCGCGTTCCGACAGGGTCAGGGCCCGTTCCTCGATGGCAAGCGATTGGGCGGTGTTTTCTTCTTCCTGGGCCAATTGGGTAAGGGACGCTTCGCTCGCGCGGATATTGGCCTGAAGCCGCGCGATGGTGAGTTCGATATCGACGGGATCGATGCGGATGATCTCCGTGTCCTTTTCCAAGAGGAAGCCCGGACGCAGTTCCGGATGGCGGAAGATCACCCGGCCGCCAACCTCGGCGATGCCTTGCCATTCCGTCGCCGGAGCGACCGTACCGAAACCGATCGCCCGGGGCACGACCGCGCCCTGGACAACCTCCACCGTCCGCACCGCCGTCGTCGCTTCTTCAACGGGCCGCTTGCTCGGCCCCCCATTGGCGATCACGAGCAGAAAGATGATCAAAACGGCGCCCGCGACGGGGAGGAACGGGCGCAGGCGGGTCAGCAGCGTGGCAGGCAGGAACGGGGAACGATCAGTGGACATCGGGGGGCTCCTGGGTCGCACGGGAACGAATACCGTCGATGGCGAAGGTGGCAATCAGTCGGGCCAGTCTGGGCAGGTCCGCAGGGTCAGGCGCCATGCGCGGTCCGGGATAGTTCAGGACACGGGAAATGACCGGATAGGCTTTGATCCGGTGCACGCACAGGCCGACAATGCAGACGGCGATTTCCTGGGGGGGAAGCCGGGGCGGCGGGTTCCCTGCGATGACGCGTTCGACAAGCTGCGTCACATGGCCGTGCAGCGGACGCACGCCCCGTTCGACCATGAGGTCGAGGGCATCGGTGGGATCGAGCATCTCCCGCATCATCAGGCGCCCGAACGGACCCGTCCGCGCGGTGCTGGCCAGGGTCAGGAACCACTCGATACAGGTCACGAGATCGGCTTCCGGATCGTCCGTCAGGTCGGGCAGCGGGCGGGTCATGAAGGTCTGGGATTGGGCATGGGCGAGGGTCTCGCGATAGAGCCCCGCCTTGTCCGTGAAGTGGTAGCGCACGGAGGCCACATTGGTCTCCGCCGCTTCACAGATCTCGCGAATTCCGGCCCCCTCGAACCCTTTTTCGCCAAATATGCGCGCGGCCGCCTCGATCAGGCGGCTCTTAGTGTCCGGGGGACAGGCGGCATCCATGACATGGTGGCCTTTGCGTTTAAACAGTCGTTTGAATTCCTGCCACAGGCCGCCTGCGGTGTCAAACACATGTTTGAATTTTGGGGACCCGGACTTGGCGCTCTGCGCTTCTGGGCGCTAGGGTTAAGAGACCCCCGCTCGAGCCGGGACGAAAAACAGGGAGGAGACGTCTGCCATGCGGGCAATGGCCATTCAGGACGCTTATGGATTGGATCACATCAAACCCTTGGACAAGCCCATGCCGGAACCGGGGGCGGGCCAGGTCCTGTTGAAGATGAAGGCGGCTTCCCTCAATTTCCGGGATTTCCTCATCACCCAGAATCTCTATGGCGGCAATTTTCCCTTGCCTCTCGTTCCGTTGTCGGATGGCTGCGGCGAGGTGGCGGCCATCGGAGAAGGTGTGAGACGGGTCGCGGTGGGGGATAGGGTGGCGCCCATTTTCTTCCAGACCTGGATGTCCGGGCCGCCCGCGCTCGAAAAGCTCACCTTCGCCATGGGCGGTCCGGTGGATGGCTGCGCCCAGGAATTCATGGTGCTGAGTGAAGAGGGGGTCGTGAAGGTGCCCGCGCATCTGACGGATGCGCAAGTGGCCTGTCTGCCCTGTGCGGCCTTGACGGCCTGGCGCTCCCTTGTCGTTGAGGGGGATCTGCGGCCGGGCGACAGCGTGCTTCTCCAGGGCACGGGCGGCGTTTCGATCTGTGCCCTGCAATTCGCCAAGGCCATGGGTCTGGAGACGATCATCACATCGTCATCGGATGAAAAGCTCGAGCGCGCCAAGGCGCTGGGCGCGGATCATGTGATCAATTACCGGGAGGAACCGGAATGGTCCGCTCCCGTGCGCCGGATCACCGGCGGGCGCGGGGTCGACCATGTGGTCGAGGTGGGCGGCGCCAAGACCTTGAAGGAGGCGATGAAATCGATCCGGATGGGCGGCCACATCAGCATTATCGGCGTCCTGTCCGGTCCCCAGGAGGCCATCCAGTTCGGCGCCATGATCGCCACCAATTGTACCATGCGCGGATTGTCCGTGGGCAGCCGGGAACATTTCGAGGACATGTGCCGGGCCATTGCCCTCCATGGCATTTCCCCTGTGGTTGATGATCATCGCTTCGCGCTCGATGACCTGCCCCAGGCCCTGGGCTATATGGGTTCGGGTGGCCATTTCGGAAAAATCTGTATCGATATCACTTCTTGAGTGTTCGCAGAGGAGGATGGAATGAAGAAAGCGATCGTGGCCGCCCTGACCCTTGGCTGGATGGTTGGCCAACCATCCATGGCCCTGGCTGAGACCCATCCTGGACTGCGGGACGCGATCGCCGAGGATTATCCGTATCTGGAAAAACTCTTCCATCACTTCCACAGCAATCCCGAACTGTCTCTCCTCGAAACCAAGACCGCGAAGCGCTTGGCCGAAGAGCTCCGTGCCCTTGGCATCGAGGTGACCGAAGGCGTGGGCGGCACCGGCCTTGTCGGCGTCGTGCGCAACGGGGAGGGGCCGACCGTCCTGTTGCGCGCTGATATGGACGGCTTGCCCGTGAAGGAACTGGTCAATCTCGACTACGCGTCGAAGGTCACTCAGGTGGATATCGACGGCGTGGAAAAGCCGGTCATGCATGCCTGCGGCCATGACGCCCATATGGTCAATCTGGTCGGGGCCGCGCGCCGACTTTTGGCCATGAAGGATCAATGGTCCGGCACCATTGTTTTTGTCGGTCAGCCCGCCGAGGAACGGGTGTTGGGGGCCCGCGCCATGATCGAAGACGGCCTTTATGAGCGTTTTCCGAGGCCCGACTATGTGGTCGGCCATCATGTCTCGAGCCGGCTGCCCGCGGGCACCGTATCGTTCCGGGGTGGGCTGATGTTGTCGAGCAGCGACACGGTGGACATCACCGTGCACGGTGTTGGCACCCATGGCGCCTCGCCCCATCTGGGCAAGGATCCGGTGGTACTGGCCTCCCAGATCGTGGTCGCCTTGCAGACGCTCGTGTCCCGGGAACTGGGGCCGCTTGAGCCGGGCGTGGTCACGGTCGGTGCCATTCACGGCGGGTCCAAACACAACATCATCGGTGAAAAGGTGGAGCTTGACCTGACGGTCCGGTCCAATTCCGAGGAAACGCGCAAGACGCTCCTGACGGGGATTGAGCGCATCGCCACGGGCGCGGGCAAGGCCGCCGGCCTGCCGGAAGATCGTCTGCCGACGGTTGTCGTCTCCGAGGAGTCCACGGGCACCACGGTCAATGATGAAACCCTCGCGGTGCGGGCGCGCAAGGCCATCATCGCGCAATTCGGCGAAGAGGCTTTCTACCCCTTCAAACAGACCAATATGGGCGCGGAGGATTTCCACTACTTCCATGCCGTGGAGCCGCCGATCCCGGGCCTGTTCTTCCGTGTGGGCGCCAATTCCCAGGAAAAGCTCGATGCGGAAAAGAAAGGCGGGCTGATGGTCGCGGGCCACCACTCGCCGCTGTTCTATATTGAGCCCGAACCTTCGATCAAGGTAGGTGTCGAGGCCAACACCACGATCCTGCTGGAGCTGTTGAAGAAATAGAGACACGACCGGGTGGTGCGGGTGACCGCCCACCCGTCGTTTTTCCCCGGCGCTCGTCCCCACTCCTTGCAGTCTGACCCTGATCCGTGTGCGTCCCTATGGCGCGCAAGTGGCTGTCATGTCCGGTCCGGGGTGTCCTCCAGGGACTTGTAGAAATCCGCAAGGGTCTTGCCGCGTTCCGACCGGAACGGTTCCCGTTCCTCCATGCCGAGGATCCGGTCGATCCGGAACATCCTGAAATCATCCCGCAATTCGCACCAGGCAATCAGGGTCCAGACCTTGCCCCAGAACCACAAGGCGAGAGGGCGAACCGTGCGCTCGCTCGCGCGGCCCTCCGCATCCTGATAGGTCATATGGATCCGGTGATGGGCTTCGACGGCGCCTTCGGCCGCATCGATGCGGGTGCGCAGTTCCGCCGTCATTTCCGGCGCGATGGCCTGGATCTCCACGTCCCGGGAATGGCGCCGTTCCTTGTCGGGCAGGACGGCTTCGATCTTGATCAGGGCCTCCTCGGCGGCCCGCGCCATGGCCGCGCCGCCCCAGGCCCGGATCAGACGTGCGCCGGCCACCAGGGCGACAATCTCCTCGCGTGTGAACATGAGCGGCGGGAGGTCAAAGCCCTGGCGCAACACATAGCCGACGCCCGCTTCGCCATCGATCGGCACGCCCGTCGATTGGAGATCGGCGATGTCGCGATAAATGGTCCGTTCGGACACTTCGAGCCGCTCGGCAAGCCTGGCGGCCGTGACGAGCCGACCGCCCCGCAGATATTGTACGATCTGAAACAGGCGGTCAGCGCGTCTCATGGTGAATGTCAGTAGGTGAACAGACCAATGGAGTTGCCGTCCGGGTCTTCGCAATAGGCGAAGCGGCCGACCGGAATCTGGACGGGTTGGGAGACGACCTTGCCACCGGCTTTCTCGACCCGCTTCAAGGCATCCTCGAGCTTGTCGGGGCTTGCCAGATGGATTGTGGGTCCGCAACCGGCCGGCGCGGGTTTGCCCGGGTAAAGATGGCCCGCCACGCCGGTGTCGCCAGTGGTCGGAAAGGTCGCCATGGGATTCGGGCCACTGTCCTCTTTCTTCAGGTCGGTCTTGAAGACCTCATTGTAGAAACGGATGGCCCGGTCCATGTCCTGGACGGGGATCTCCGCCCACACCGTAAAATGTTCCGGATTGAAGCTCATGGGAGTGTCTCCACAAAGGTTGCTGACGGCGGCGATCCTGCCACAGCCCTCCTGACAGCCTTGTGTCAGGAGCCCTCCGATGCGCGTTGGTCTCCTCCTCGCCGGCCCGGGGGGCTGGAGAGGTGAGGGTGGGGTAGAGGCGGGCCGAGGGGCCGCCGGCCAGGCCCCTTGAGGCCTGTGACTAGAGGGTCGGCATGGGCGTGTCCGGGGCGAAGACCCGACCGAACCGGTTGGCCAGGAAGGCAGGCAGGCTGATCTGCTCCTGGCGCACGAAGCCTTGGGCGGGCAACTGTCCGTGGCGCAACATGTCGAGGGCGGCGCAGACGGCGGAGGCGGTGGTGACCTGGATGCCGGTCCACATGCGCCCGTCGATCTCCCGGGCGAGCACGTGATTGACATAGGACTCCTGCATCAGGCGGCCGTTCTGGACGCCGGTCGCCGTGACAAAGATCACGACCACATCCTGGAGCGTCGCCGGCAGGGCATGCTCCAGAATGTCCTTCAGGAGTTCGGGGCGCTCCGCCAGGCGCAGATCCTGAAGCAGCAGTTTCATGGCGTCCCGGTGACCGGGATAGCGGATGGTGCGATAATTCAGCTGGCGGACATTGCCTTCCAGGGTCTCGCACAGGGTGCCGAGGCCGCCGGATGTGTTGAATGCCTCATAGCGGATGCCTTCGAGGGAAAAATGCTCGATTTCCTCCATGGGCGGAACACTGGCCAGCTGACCGTTCACGATGGCTTCGCAGGGCTGGCAATATTCATTGATCACCCCTTCCGTGCTCCAGGTCAGGTTGTAGGTCAGGGCATTGGAAGGGAATTGAGGCAGGGCGCCCACGCGCAGGCGCAGCGTGTCGAGGCTCTTGAAGCGCTGGGCCAGATTGTAGCCCACGATCGAGATGAAACCCGGCGCCAGGCCGCATTGGGGAATGAAGGCGGTCTGCGCGTCCGCCGCGACCGTCTTGACGAATTCCTTGGTGGCCACGTCTTCGGTCAAATCGAAATAGTGGACGCCTGCCCGCCGCGCGGCTTCGGCCACATGGCGGGTCACGTGATAGGGCGCCGCCGAAATGACGGCAAACATGCCGTCGAGCGCCTGCACAAGGTCTTCCGTGCTCTCGGCGTCGACCGCCACCACGCGGGTGGCGGCCCCTGGCCCGAGGCGATGGAGGGCCTGTTCCGAGCGATCCGTCAGCGTGACCCGGTAGTCGCCCGTGCGTTCCAACAGCCACGTGATCTTGCGTCCGATCTGGCCGGCGCCGACCAAAAGCACATCCGTCATCGGTTGTTTCCTCTCGCCCTAAAACCCGCCACCCAAGGCCTAACATGGGGCGCCGGATCCGTTAAGGACGGCTTGATGACGGGGTCCTGGTTTATTCCAGGGTGGAATTGCCGACGCCGGCCGGGCGGGGCGTCGGGCGGGCCGTGAGGGGGCTGCGGCGGACAACGCGCGGTCTCACCACATGGGGGTCGCGGAGCTTGAAAATCGGCATGACGACGCCCTTGGCGTCGGGCTGCGAAGAGATCTCCTGGGAGCCCGGCTCGGCGCCTCCGGCCACCGGTTCCTCGATCAAGGGCGCTGCCGGATCGGACGCATCAAAGGCCGTGTCCTGCAGGTCGACATCCATGCGCGCGATGGGCTGGGGCGGCGGGTCAAGGACTGGCGCGTCTTCGCCGGTCTCAAGCGCGCCGGGATCATCCGGGGGCAAGGGCGGTTCGATATCGGGAGCGATATTCGACGGCTCAATGGGTCGGCTGTCCCCTCGAACGGCGGGGGCGGCCGCCACTTCCGGTTCGGGCCGGGCGGGCCATTCCGCCTCCGCGAGCCCGGTCGTGTCGCGGGAAAAGCCATAAGGCCCCCGTTTCAGATCGAGCGCGAGGGATACCCGATGGGGCGCGTTGATGAGCCGGGCCCGGTAGACCTGCGTGTTCTCCATGACCCGTTGCACATAGTTGCGGGTCTCCCGAAACGGGATCAGTTCCACCCAATCCACGGCGTCGGTTCCCGGCAGGCGGGGATCGCCGAATTCCCGGACCCAACGATTGACCCGCGACGGCCCGGCATTATAAGCCGCGGCGGCCATGACATAGGAGCCGTCATAGCGCTTGATCAGATCGCCGAGATAGGCCCGGCCCACCTGGGTGTTGTAGTCGGGGCGATTGGTCAGCCAGGCCTGGCGATAGCCGAGGCGGTGGCGGGCGGCCGTGCGGCGCGCCGTGCTCGGCAGGATCTGCATCAGGCCCCGCGCCTTGGCGCCCGACACCGCGCGCGGGTTGAATTCGCTTTCCTGGCGGATGATGGCGTGGGTGAGGGCCGGTTCGGGCTCCTCGCCCTTGCCTTTGTACTGGGGCAGGTCGAACACCGGATAGGCAAAATCCGTTGACGGATGGCCCGCATAGGAGGCCAGCTTGCCGATGCGCACCGCCATGTGGGGCATGTCGATTTCAAGGGCGAGCCTGGCGGCGAGGGTATGTCCTTCCGCTGTCGGATAGACCTCGACGAGGCGCAGCAGGAAGAGCCTCGTGATATAGTCGGAGGCGAAATCCGAGGCGATCAGGACGGCCTGGGGCAGTTCTCCGCTGCGGAATGCCGTGCGGGCATCCTTGTCCACCACCGTCGTGCCCGGCAGATCGACCCGCGCCCGCGCACCCCCCGTCTTTTCGGCCGCCAGCTGACCATAAAACGTGGTGTCATAGGCGCTGCCTTGTGCATAAAAGCCCTTGGCGTCTTCGATCCGGCCTGCCGCTTCCGCCGCCCGTCCCCGCCAGTACAGCGCGCGTCCCCGGCTGATGGGACGGGAGACCTTCTCGGCCATGCGGGCGAAATGGGCCTCGGCGTCGTCCGCGCGGTTGAGATAGCGCAGCGCGATCCAGCCGGCCTTCCATTCGCTTTCGGCAAAGGCGTGGCCCCGCGTCAGGCCATGATTGCGCAAGAAGCGATAGGCCGTTTCGGGTTGGCCGGCCTTCAAGGCTTCCCGGGCCTGGATCCGCCGCTCATACCACCAGCGGACAGGGTCGCCGAGGCCCTCCGGGTCCGACGGCGCGGCGAGGAGGAGCGGCCAGGTTTCCATGTCCCGGTTGCGTTGGCGCCGCCAGCGGATGCGCTCAAAAGTGAGGCCCGGATGGTTCTGGAGTTTTTTCGGGACCGCCGCGATCGCCGCGTCGACGCCGCCGGCATTGGCCCGCAGTTTAAGGCGGGCCTGGGCGAGGGCGCGCATGTTCGGACTGACGAGGCGCAACATGCGCCGGGCGGCGGCGGTCTGACCGTCCCAGATCAGCCGGTCGAGCCGGGCATCATGGTCGTCCGTGTCCAGCAGTTTTCGGTGCTTGGCCAGAACGCGGCGTTCGCCGTCGCGGGACAGCTTGCCTTCCCGCCAGGCGCGGCGCAGCCAGACGCGCCCCAGCGTCGTCTTGCCCATGCTCATATGGGCTTCGGCGAGGCGCAGTTTGCCGTCGCCGGTCAGGGGGTCGCCGCCGCCAAACCACTGAATGACGAATGCGGCGGGCGTCGTCTCCGGCATGGTTTCCTCGGCGCGCTCGATCAGCCGTGTCTGACGGGGCCAATGGGGGTTCAGTTCGATGAAATTGGCGATTTCCTCGAAACTGGCGCCGCCATTGGTCTGCTGGAGATAAAGCCAGCGGACGATCTTCACGCCCAGTGGATTGTCGATCTTGGGCAGAAGGGGAAGCGCGGCGCTCCAGCCATTCGCGCGGGCCTTGCGCAGCACCTCCCGCAATTGGTCCGCGTCATCAAGGGACAGGAGCCGGGGCGTGATGCTCTCCGGGCGGGGCGAGGGCAGAGGCACGCCCCTCTGCGCCGCAGCCGGGGAAGACACCATCGCCGAAGCGCCGATGGCCAGGCCCAAAAGAAGGCCAAAGGCAAGGACCCTGGCCAAACCGGCAAGGGGGGCAAAGAGCAGGGTGACTTCAGACCGGCAAAGGGGCGACCACACCAGGATCATGGATCTCTCGCCGTCGGATGGGGCCCCGGGCCATATGCGGGCGATGGGGCTGATAAAGGCGGACCTTCGAGGAAACGCCACGGTGTTAGGATCAACTCGGGCGATCGGCGAACATTCCCTACGCTGGCCCCAAAACCAGCCCCAAAATAAGAGCAGTGCAGGCTTTCCGGCTACGGGCGCACGATCGAATCAGTCACCTCAACGATCGTATCTGGGGAGCGGAATCCCAACAAGACAAGACTTCGTTCATGAAGGGTTTCGGCTTCCCGAGCCTTTGTCTTGACATGGAAGTGTCATGGGCACCATCTGTGTGCCAGTACCCATGCCCGACACCCGCAGAAGCCCACGGACTGGCCGGCCCCCGCAGGGCCGCCGCTGACAGGCCGTGAATCTTCCCCATCGCCCAAGGACCCGTTATGGCGACCGCCTCCTTACCCCGATTTCATGGCTCGCTCTGTGCCCTCGCGACTCCGTTCAACGGTGGCGCCGTGGATGTGGATGCCTTGAAACGTCTGGTGGCTTGGCATCTGGACGAGGGCACCCATGGCATCGTCGCCTGCGGCACGACCGCCGAGACGCCGACCCTGACCGCCGAGGAACGGGCGCGGGTGGTGAGCACGGTGGTCGAAACGGTCGCCGGCCGGGTGCCGGTGATCGTCGGCACCGGATCGAACGAGACCGGCGCGGCCATCGCCGAGACCGCGCGCATGGCGGCCCTGGGCGCCGATGCGGCCCTGATCGTCACGCCCTACTACAACCGGCCGAGCCAGGCGGGCCTTGTCGCCCATTTCGGCACGATCCATGAGGCGACGCGGCTGCCCATCATTCTGTATACGGTGCCTTCCCGCACGGGCGTCGATATCGGCCTTGAGGCGCTTGGCGAGATCGCCAAACTTGAGCGGGTGATTGGCATCAAGGACGCCAATGCGGATATGGCCCGGGTCAGTCTCACGCGCAAAGTCTGCGGGCCCGATTTCATCCAATTGTCCGGAGAGGACGGATCGGCGCTCGGTTTCAATGCCCATGGTGGCGTGGGCTGCATCTCGGTCAGTGCCAATGTGGCGCCGGGGGAATGCGCGGCCCTACAGGAAGCGAGCCTCGCCGGCGACTATGCTGGCGCGCGGGCGCTGCAGGACCGGCTCATGCCTCTCCACGACGCCTTGTTCTTTGAGGCAAGCCCGCAGCCCACCAAATATGCCTTGAGCGTGCGGGGCCTGTGTGCGGATGAAATGCGCCTGCCTTTGATGCCGGCGTCCGCGCAGGCGCGGGCGGCCGTCGACGCGGCCTTGGAATTTGCGGGGCTCGGTCCCGTAGCGCGGGGCTGATGCCATGGCCACGACAAAGGAGTCCAATGTCCGCAAGGTCGTCGCGGAAAACCGCAAGGCCCGGTACAACTATTCAATCGAAGACACGGTGGAGGCGGGCCTCGTCCTGACGGGGACGGAGGTCAAGGCCTTGCGCGAGGGCAAGGCCAACATCGCCGAGAGCTACGCGACGGTCGAGGGCGACGAGATGATGCTGATCAATTCCTATATCCCGGAATATGCCTTCGGCAACCGCCAGAACCACGAACCCCGCCGTCCCCGGAAGATCCTGCTCCATCGGCGCGAGATCAACAAATGGGGCGGGGAGGTCGCGCGCGGCGGCATGACGATCGTTCCCTTGCGGCTCTATTTCAATGGCCAGGGGCGCGCCAAGCTGGAACTCGGCCTCGCCAAGGGCAAAAAGACCGTGGACAAACGACAGACCGAAAAGGACCGGGACTGGAACCGGGAAAAACAACGTTTGCTGAGGGATAAGGGGTAAGAGCCTTGGGGCCAAGGGTATCGATGGGACTGACCTTGGCTCGTGAACTCTACGTGCCGCGAACGGCTATCGTAGCCTGAAACCAGCTCTGTTTCTGATTGAGAGTGCCGGTCGTGCGTGTTCAACGCAAGCGGCCTGTGTTACTCATCCTGGGCGCCGCATTGTCGGGTGGATTTTCCTCTTGAAGTCCGCAGATCTTGATCGTGATCCTGTCACGGAAGTTCTCGGCGTCGCCTGCGCCTATCCCCCTTACTCATTGAGATCTCAATGCACCCGTATCGGCTCCGTGGACTGGGAAACGGTCATGTTCCTGTTTGCCGGCCCTCTGGGTCTCACCCAGGATCCGGCCTTCACGGACAATGTGCTCTATTGGCTGCTGGAGGAGCCGCGGCAGGAATGACCGCCTGCCATGGTCTCAGCGATGGCGCAGGGCCGCCTCGAACACGGCGCGGAACATATCCGCCGTCAGACGGCCGGTATTCGTGTTGTAGCGGGAGCAGTGATAGCTGTCGTGGAGGCGCACATCGCGCCCGTCCGGGGCCGTCAGCTCATGTTCAGCGTTATGTGCGAACGTTACCCGCGAGGGACGATGGCCGAGGGCCGTGACCGTGCTGTCATGGGCGATGCGGCCCAGGGCAAGGATGGCGCGTAAGGACGGAAGGGCCTCAATCCGGCTGAGCAGGAACGGGCGGCAGGCGGTAATCTCCGCCCCCGTCGGTTTGTTCTTGGGCGGCACGCAGCGCACCGCATTGGTGATCATCGCTCCTTTGAGGGTGAGCCCGTCATCGGGCCGCGCGTCATAGCGTCCTTCCGCAAGCCCTGTCTCGAGCAAGGTCGCGTAGAGCAGATCGCCCGCATAGTCGCCCGTAAAGGGCCGGCCCGTACGGTTGGCGCCGCCAAGGCCCGGAGCAAGACCCACAATCAAGAGCCACGCGTCGCTGTCTCCGAATGAGGGCACGGCACCGTTGAACCAGCTGGGCTCCGCACTTTGCTGGTCGCGGCGAAACGCGACAAGCCGGGGGCAGATGGCACAATCGGTGGGCGGCTCGGGCGGGGTGTCCGGCCGGAGCGCGCGTGCCTGTTCAGCCCTCACGGATAGGCTTTGTTGATGTCCGGTCCGAGATCCTCGTCCCCGTCGTCGTCATCGAACTCGTCCTCATCCCCCTCATAGTCCTCGCCATAACGGACGGCAGAGGCGGGCGGGGTGCGGGACGGCGTATTGCCTTGATTGCCGCGATTGGCATTTTCGCGGGAGACGGCGGGGGCAAGCTGTTCGAGTTCAATGAAATTGTCCGCCTGGCGACGGAGTTCATCGGCCAGCATGGGCGGCTGGGAACGCACCGTGGAGACCACTGTCATGCGCTTGCCCTTGCGCTGAACGGCCTCGGTCAGGCGGCGGAAGTCGCCGTCGCCGGAGAACAGAACGATATGGTCCACATGATCGGCCATCTCCATCACGTCGACCGCCAATTCGATGTCCATATTGCCTTTGATCTTCCGCCGGCCCTGGGAGTCGGTGAATTCCTTCGTCGGTTTCGTGACGAGGGTGTAGCCGTTGTAGTCGAGCCAATCCAGGAGGGGGCGGATGGGGGAATATTCCTGGTCCTCCACCAAGGCGGTGTAATAGAAGGCGCGCACCAGCAGGCCCAGACCTCTGAAGTGCTCGAGCAGACGTTTATAGTCGATATCGAAATTCAGCGAACGGGCAGCCGCGTATAAATTCGATCCGTCTATAAAGAGAGCGAGTCTTTCTTCTTCGTAAAACATGCCTGAATCGGTCCTTGTTGTTTGGCAGCCCGCAAAAGGGGCTCATGATCAATTGATCTGTTTTGAGTTTGGCATCTGCCAAGAAGAGCTATTGGTCTTTCACTCATCCTAGAGTTGTAAAATATGATTTTTGCAACCTCTTTATCCGATCATGCCGGAGGGCTTCGCACAAAATGCGATACATGATGATGTCACCCATGAGGATCAACAATAAATGTAAAAGACGTTAATGTTATCCTGGAGCAGATACGAACATTAAGCTTCAACCGTGCAAGAAAGATGCAACACTACTTTTGGTAGAATACAATGATTTTGGAGATATATGCACCAGCAACATGTTTCCATTAGAACACTATTTCGAGTTTCTGCCCAATGATCTTTGTCGCTTTTGGTGCGAATTTGCCTGGACCGCTTGGTCCGCCCGCCAACACCATCGCAGCCTTGATTGAAACTGTCGCGGAAGGGCCGCTTCTGCTTCGTGCCACGTCCCGCCTGTATCGATCGGCACCCCTTCCCGTATCCGGCCAACCCTGGTTCCTGAACGGCATGATGGGTGTGGAAACCGATTGGGATCCTGAAGCCCTGCTCGCCTATCTGCACCGGCTCGAAGCCCGGTTCGGCCGAACGCGGCAGCAGCGATGGGAAGCCCGAGTCTTGGATCTCGATCTGATTGACTATCATAAATTTGTCACAATTGGGGCTGCCCGGGAAGCTGAGCCCGTGCCAGGGGCGCCGTGGAGCGGCGCGACGCCCTTGGTTTTGCCCCATCCAAGGCTTCACCTGCGGGCATTTGTCCTTAAACCACTGATCGATATCGCCCCGGATTGGCGCCATCCGGTGTCCGGGCGCCTTGCAAGGGAATTGCTCGATGATCTTGGCGACGCGCAAATATGCGAGCCTGTCACCAATTGAGGGGGCAGATATGTTAACAAGGTCTTGTCAAGGATTTTCTGTAGAGATATGCAGTATTGATTATGCTTTTGCGCGCGCCGCATATCCGGCGTTCTGCCCCGTAATCCTCGATAGGAGACCTGAATGGCCCGCGTTACCGTGGAAGACTGCGTCGACAAGATTTCCAACCGTTTCGATCTCGTTCTCTTGGCCGCCCAGCGCGCCCGTTCCATTTCGGCCGGCGAGGGCCTGACGATCGACCGCGATAACGACAAGAACCCCGTGGTGGCCCTTCGCGAAATCGCGGAAAAAACCGTGACCCCCGATCAATTGAGCGAAGGCCTGATTCACTCCATGCAGCGCCATGTGGAAGTGGATGAGCCGGAAGAGGAAACCGTGCCTCAACTGGCGGCGACCCCCGATCAGCCCGAAGCCACGCCCATGACCGAAGAGCAGTATCTCAAGGCCATGCAGCAGGACACCCAGAACCGGGCGGAAGCGGCCAGTGCCGCGGAGCGTGAAAATCTGGAATACTGAGGACCACAGGGTTCTCTCATGGGGCTCGGGGTGGGTGTGTTGTGTCTTGCATGCCCCGATCTCTCGCCTTAACGGGTCGGGTCTGCGGGCAGTGAGCGTCCGCGCCGGCACCATCCCCGGGATGCTCCATGCTCAGGCAATACGAGCTTGTCGAAAGGGTTAGCGGTTACGATCCGGAAGCGGATGAAGCTCTGCTCAATCGCGCTTATGTTTTTGCCGTGAATGCCCATGGCAAGCAGACCCGGGCATCGGGGGATCCCTACTATTCCCACCCTGTCGAAGTCGCCGGCATTCTGACGGATCTGCGGCTCGACACGCGCACCATCGCCACGGCCCTTCTCCACGACACGGTCGAAGACACGGAAGTCACTTCCGAGGACATCCACGACAATTTCGGCTCGGAGATTGCCGAACTGGTGGACGGGGTCACCAAGCTTTCCCAGCTTGAGCTCATGTCCGAGGAAACAAAGCAGGCGGAGAATTTCCGCAAGCTGCTCCTCGCCATGGCGCGGGATGTCCGCGTGCTTCTCGTGAAGCTCGCCGACCGGCTCCACAACATGCGCACCCTGCATTTCATCTCGAAGGCCGAGAAACGCGCGCGCATTGCCCAGGAGACCATGGAGATCTACGCGCCGCTTGCCGGTTTGATCGGCATGCAGGATTTCCGGGAGGAGCTTGAGGATCTCGCCTTCACCCACATCAATCCGGGTGCCCGGGAATCGATCATCAAACGCCTTGAATATCTGACCGACCGCTCCGGCGATGTCATCGAGCGCATTACCGAGCGCCTGCGCGAATTGTTGCGGGAACACGATATCGACGCGCTGGTGACGGGCCGCGCGAAACGGCCCTATTCCATCTGGCGCAAGATGGAGCGCCAGCAGATTTCCTTTGAGCAGTTGGCGGATGTTTTCGGCTTCCGGGTGGTCGTCGATGACGTGGAGGAGTGCTACCGGGCGCTTGGTGTCTTCCACAGGGAATGGTCGTGCGTCCCCGGACGGTTCAAGGACTATGTGTCGACGCCCAAGCGCAACGACTATCAGTCCATTCACACCACGGTCATCGGCCCGGAACGCCAGCGGGTCGAGATCCAGATCCGCACCCATGAGATGGATGCGGTGGCCGAACGGGGGCTCGCCGCCCATTGGGCCTACAAGGATCAGTCCGGGACTGAGGGTTTCTCCCGCGCAGCCGACACGCGGGCCTATCGCACCTTGCGGGACATTGTCGATCTCATCGAGCATGGTGCGGGCCCTGAGGAACTGATGGAGAACACCAAGCTTGAGATGTTCTCCGATCAGGTCTTCTGTTTCACGCCCCGCGGCGCGCTGATCGCCCTGCCTCGGGGCGCGACCGTGGTCGATTTTGCCTATGAGGTGCACACGGATGTCGGCGACACCTGTGTCGGGGCCAAGATCAACGGGCACCATCGCCCGCTGCGTACCCGTCTTCAGAACGGCGACATGATCGAGATCGTGCGCTCCGAAGCCCAGACACCCCATGCGGATTGGGACCGTTTCGTCGTCACCGGCAAGGCCCGCTCCGCGATCCGCCGTTTCGTGCGCCAGAGCAAGCGGGAACAATTCGTCCGCCTGGGACGGACTTTGTTGGAGCGTTTCTTCGAGACCCATGACCGGGACCTGACCGACAAGGGCATCGAACAGGCCTTGACCAAGCTCAAGCGGCCCCGGGTCGATGACGTGTTCGAGGCGGTGGGCGCCGCCGATCTGGGGGCCGAAGCCGTCTTCAAGGCGGTCTATCCGGGGATCGATATCGAGGTGACGCCGGGTGGCGCGCGGGCCAAGACCTCCAAGAAGGCGCCGGCCCGGGTCTCGGGCAAGGGACCGGCCGGTCCCATGCCCATCAAGGGATTGATCCAGGGCATTGCCGTGCATCTGGGCCAGTGTTGTCATCCGCTGCCGGGCGACCGGATTGTCGGTATCATGAGCGCCGGCGAGGGCATGGTGGTTCACACCATCGATTGCGAGGTCTTGAGCCTTTATCACGAGGCGCCGGAACGCTGGGTCGATCTCGCCTGGGACAGCGGGCCTGGATCCGGGGCGGAAAGCCATGTGCCCGTGGGGCGTCTTGAGGTGCTCTTGTCCCACACGCCGGGGGCGCTTGGCGCCTTGTCGACCATCATTGCCCAGAACGGCGGAAACATCAGTAATTTGAAAATCACGGATCGGAATGCCCTCTATTTCGAGATCGTTCTCGATGTCGATGTGGAGGACTTGAAACACCTGACCCAGCTCATGGCGGCGTTGAGGGCCAGTGATCTTGTGGAAAGTGTCGAGCGGCCCCGGGGCGAGGGCTAACGCGACGCATCAGGAAAGGGGATGGCATGGCACCGGACGAGGTGTTGGATGAATTCCGCGCCGCCGGTGCGCTTCTCGAAGGTCATTTCATCCTCAGTTCGGGGCTGCACAGCCCGGTCTTTCTCCAGAAGGCCCTGGTCTTCAAAAATCCGGCGCGGACGGAACGCCTGTGCCGTGCCCTGGCCGATCGCATTCGCCACGCGGTAGGGGAGCGGGTGCGCCTCGTCGTGTCGCCGGCGGTTGGCGGCATCCTGCCCGGCTATGAAACGGCCCGCCAGTTGGGGGTCGATGCGATCTATACGGAACGGGAGGAGGGGGAGTTTCGGTTGCGGCGCGGTTTCGCCATCGAACCGGGGACGCCGGTCGTTCTGGTGGAAGACATCGTTACCACGGGGCTTTCCTCTAGGGAGTGTCTGGCGGCGGTGCAGGCGACGGGCGCGGAGGTCCTGGCCGAGGCCTGCCTTGTCGACCGTTCGGGCGGCACGGCGGAAATCGGCGTGCCGCTGATTGCCCTGGCCACGGTCTCGTTCCCCGCCTTTGCCCCCGATGATCTGCCGCCGGAGCTTGCGGCCCTGCCGGCGGTCAAACCCGGCAGCCGGGATCTCAAAAGCTGAGCGGCTCAAAGCGCTCCGGATTGTCTAAAACGCACGACCCACGGCCACGCCGAAGACGATGGCGTCTTCCCGCGAGATGTCATAGTGGACCTGGGGCGACAGGGTGACGTTCTGGGGCAACTCGAATTCATAGACCGCGCCGAGACGCCCGGCGACGACCGTTTCGTCTTCCGTGAATTCAACGCCCGGCCCGACCTGGATGATCAGGTCCCGCCACACATGCAGATCCACGACCGCGAGCAGCGTCGTGGCGTCCACAGTGCCAAATGCCCGTTCCAAAACAATCCCTGTGCCGAAATTCTTGTTGATGCGGTATTCATAGTCACCGCCCAGGGTGAAGCCCGTTTCATCTTCGTCGACGAGGCTGGTACCGGCGAAAATGACCGAGAAATGGTGCCGATGCTCCGGGGAGAAGCCCTCCCGCTCCTGGGCCGACGCGACCGGAGACAGGGCCAGGCAAGCCATGGTCAGGCTGGCGGTCATTGCACAGGATCGCAGGGGCTTCGACGGGCACCACATCGGAGCGTTCTCCTCTTTTTCATCTCAGGCATCGGCGAGGCTGGGACCTTAGCGAAGGGTTCGACTTCGGCCCACACACCCTTTGGTTATCGGTCCCATAGCCATACCCACAGGCCCATTGACCCGCCCGACAAACTGTTATCTTGTATCGCCAGAGGACAGCCATGATCGTTCTGCAATGACGATTTGTGGTGTCCCGGGGTATGGGTTTGATGCTTCGCAAATGGGAAAAATGGCTGGTTTTCCAGGCCGTCTTGGCGCTGTCCCTGCTCGGCATGCAGGGCTTGACCCTGTCCCATGCCCATGAAGCGCATGACCATGACCACAGCCATGAGGCGGAATGCGCCCTTTGTCTTCATTCGGTCCGGCCTCTGGAAGGGCCGCCCGCTGAAGCCCCGGCCGTACCTCTGCCGACCGGTCACGCTCTGTGTCGGATTGATTGCGACGCAATTGATCCTTTCACCGGTGACGCCAGTGTTGCCTATTCCAGCCGGGCGCCTCCCCTCACTGCTCTCTGACACCTGTTGAATGGATTTTGGCCCGACGTGCCGGCGACCCATGGCGAGGTCGCGCCGTTGGGTCTTGAAGAGCAGATTTGGGAGTTTATTGATGTCTATACGAAGTTTACTTTTGGCCTCCGCTGCAGGCGTTGTCTTGACGGCGCCGGCTTTTGCCCAAGAACCCACCGAGACCCCGTCGCCTGATGCCGAAAGCTCGGATGCTGCGGCTGAGGTCGAAAGCTCCGCTGCGGCCGAGGGCGACGAGCCTGAGAGTCCCGAAGGCCGACCGTCCGTGATTACGGGAGACAGCATCATCGTCACCGCCTCGCCATTCGAGCGCACGGTGAACGAGACCATCACCGGCACCTCCGTGGTGAACCAGGAAGAGATTGCGCGGAACTTCCAGAACACCATCGCGGAGACCATCACGCGGGAACCGGGTGTCTCAAGCACCTTTTTCGGGCCCGCTGCCAGCCGCCCGATCATTCGTGGTCTTGGCGAAACGCGCATTCGCGTTCTCGACAACGGCATCGGCTCGATCGATGCGAGCGTGACCAGCCCGGACCATGCCGTTGCCATCGATCCGTCCTCCGCTGAACAGGTGGAGATCGTGCGCGGCACATCCACGCTGCGCTACGGCTCGTCTGCGGCCGGTGGCGTCGTCAACGTCCTCTCGGGTCGCATCCCTTATGAAACGCCGGAAGGCGGGATCGACCTCACCGGAACGGTCGGTGCCTCCACGGTCAATGACGGTTTCGACTTCTCCGGTGCCTTCGATGTCGAGGTCGGCAAATTCGGCGGCGGTTCGATCGTCCTGCACGGCGACGGTTTCTACCGCGAGGCCGACGACTTTGACATTCCGGGCTTTGCCGAATCCGCGGCTCTGCGCGCTGCGGAAGCGGCCGAGGCGGCCGAAGCCGGCGAGGGTGCCGAGGAGGAGGAAGAAGAGGAAGCCTTTGGCACGGCGCCGAACACTTTCTTTGAGACGAGCGGCGCCTCCGGTGGTCTCTCCTGGGTCACCGACCGCGGCTATATCGGCGTTTCCGGGACGATCATCGACAGCGAATACGGCCTGCCCGGCGCC
The DNA here is from genome assembly GCA_964522525.1 of uncultured Alphaproteobacteria bacterium. Classification (GTDB taxonomy): domain Bacteria; phylum Pseudomonadota; class Alphaproteobacteria; order JAJFIK01; family JAJFIK01; genus CAYUYV01. The sequence goes on from CAZFWG010000006.1 coordinate 81,741, forward strand.
AAGGAAGAGGAAGAAGGTGAAGAAGGCGAAGAAGAGGGCGAGGAGGAAGAGGAAGGCCCCGGCTTCATTGACTTGATGCAGCGTCGCATCGACTTCGCCGCCGAATATCAGTTCGACGGTTGGATCCAGAAGGCGACCGCCCGCCTCGGCTACGCGGACTATGAGCACACGGAATTCGAAGGCCCTGGCGAAGCGGGGACCGTGTTCTCCAACGAAGGCTGGGAAGGCCGCATCGAGACCCTCACGAACGAACGCAACTTTCTTGGCGGCGAGTACCGGGGTGCCCAGGGCGTCCAGTTCCTCCTGCGCGACTTCTCCGCCATCGGGGAAGAGGCCTTTGTGCCGCCGTCGGAGACGGAGCAATATGCGGTCTTCCTGCAACACGAATATACGCGAGGAGATTGGCGCTTCGAGCTCGGCACCCGCTTTGAATACACCGAGCATCAGAACACCGTGACGGGCGAGATCGCGGATTTCACCGGCAGCTCGGTTTCCGGTGGCGTCGGATATCAGGCCACGGATGCGGCCTTCGTCGGTGTCACCGCATTCCGGACCGAACGGGCGCCAACGATCGAGGAATTGTTCTCCAACGGTCCGCACCTCGCGACCGGCACCTTCGATATCGGTGATCCGACCCTGGACGAAGAAATCGCGACCGGTGTCGAGGCTACGTTCCGGTACGTCCTCGATCGGTTCCGGTTCTCGGTGAACGGTTTCTATACATCCTATCAGGATTTCGTCCTGTTCGATGATACGGGCGAGGAAGAAGACGGCCTGCCGGTCTTCCTGTTCCAGGGTGTGGACGCGGAGTTCCGCGGCTTTGAAGTCGAAATCGACGTTGAACTGTTCCGCATGGGCAGCTTCGGCGTCTATGGTGATGTCGGGGTCGATTTTGTGCGGGCCACCCGGAACGACGGCATCGACGAAGACCTGCCGCGCATTCCGCCGCTGTCCACGGTCGTCGGGCTTGAGGCGCGCCACGATTATGGTGATCTGCGTTTCGAGCTTGAAGCGTCTGCCGAACAGGACGACGTGGCCGCTTTCGAACTGCCCACGGAAGGCTTCCAGCTCTTCAATCTGTACGCCACGGTGCGTCCCCTCGGACCGGACAGTCCGTTCGCGGTCCGGGTGACGGCCAGCAACCTCACCAACGAAGAGGCTCGGCTGCATCCGTCCTTCCTGAAGGACGTCTTGCCGCTGCCCGGCCGGAACCTCCGTGTCGCGTTCACGGCCAGCTTCTAAAAATCGAGAGGCGGCGCTCCATGAGAGCGCCGCCGCCTTCCCGGCGGCCCCAGCGGCATCGGGAAACGCTCTCGGCCGTCAGGGGGCGTTCGGATGCCTTCCCATCTGAACCACAATCCATCACGTGATTGGCCGCCCTTGAGCGGTCTTGGCGATCAACGCTTCCACGTCACGTGCCGGTGCCAGGTCCGGCCAGACCTCCAAGGCCTGCCGCGCCGCGATGCGCGCATCCTCGCTCCGGCCTGTGGCCGCATAGCGCTGGATGATCTCGGCAACATCGTCCCGGCACAGTTCGTCCAACCGCTCCGTGGTATTCACGCCGGACCTGGTGGCAATTTCAACGCACGCGATCTGCCGATCGACTGCGCCGAAACTGTATTTGTACGGCTCATTCCCCAGGGTGAAGTCGTAACGGCGCAGGCCCTGGGCGATGGACCAGCGGATGCAGTGTGCCTGCAGCATAAGTCCGGAGGGCAGGTCGTGGACCGTCTCGTCACGCCCGCCGACGTGAAACAGGGCGTGCCGTTTCACCGGATCGATATAGTTCGCTTGCGCCGCGACCGGCTTGCCCGCGCGCCAGAGGATTGCCAAATAGATCAGCCCGTTGGCCAAGCCGGCGGTGATAATCTCCCTGAACTGCGCCTTCAGCCTTGTCGCGCGTTTCTGCCCTTTATGCTCTGCATACTGTAGATACCATAATTCTGACAGAAGGGCCGCATCCTGTTGATAGGTCTCCGGGCGCGAGCGCGTGATGTTTAGGTCGGGATTGGTGTCCAACTGGCGCAGGAGGCGGCGCAATTTCTGCCGTGAATTCGCGCTCAGGGTGTCAAGATAAGCGGAGAACGCTTCGGGCAGTTCGATATAGGGACAGATGAGATTGTCGGTTTTGCCCGCGTTGATTTTCCGCTCACACGGCGTGGTCTCGAAACGTTCGGGATCAAATGCCGCGCAGAACGTCTCAAGACGACGGGCTGGCGCGTCAAAGAAGGTGAGATTGATCCGCCCGAATGACATTTTTGCCGTTTCATGGGCAAACGCCTCACAAACCGCCGCCTCGTTTTCGGAGGTGCACAATAGGCCTGTGTAATCCCCATCGAACACGCGCCCAAGCATGTCAAAGTCATTGTACAGACAATGATTTTCGTTGCTCCATCTTGTCTTCAGAAACAGGGGGAGCGCCCCTATGCATTTTTTTTCATCAGACCACGCCACCAGAATTCGGAACTTTCCGGGGACCCTGACAATGATTGACCATATGAAGCGCGAAGATAAATAGATATTGGCGCATGGATCGGCCCGATAAAGCTCATCCCAATCCAATTCGATCTCAATGAACCGTGCAGCAGTTTCTAGGGTTTCGACATGCATGTCTTGATCATATGATGTCTAGGGGTTCCTGCCAGTAGGGCCTTGTCGCGGGACACCGTCTTGAGCGTCGCCTCCGTGGATCCGCCCCTTTTCAAACGAGAAAACGCTGCCCATCGCTTCCCCAAATCATATTCGGACATTTTGGGGGCGCAAGCCACGTTGCGGGGCCAGTGGAGACCGGTCTCGGCAGTCATAAATGATGTCTGTGCGGATGATAGCGATGTCATTTTCGAGGGCGACGCGGGCGAGATCCTTGAGGGCTTGCCCGTGTTCGCTTCAGGCCGCGTGTTTCGGCCTCAACACCGCATACATGTTGTCGCTGGTCGGCAACGCCATCAGGAAATTGGACGTCATCGTATAGCCCGCCGCCTCCGCCATGCGGCGCAGGCTCTTCGGCGTGAAATAATTCAGGTGATCGGGCAGGCGGATGCCGCACCAGTCCGTACCCGCCACTTTGGCATTGAGGGAGCCGTAATTCGGCACCTTGATCGCGACGGGCGCGCCGGGCGCCAGTTTCGGGGCGAGGGCCTCCAGGATCTGCCGGGGCCGTGATTCGTGCTCCAGATAGGCGTGCAGCATGGCGCCGGTGAAGAAGCGATCCTCGAAAGCGGCGAGGCCGTCATCGGCCGGCGCATGGATGCAGTCGCCGCCCCTTTGCGCAAACGCCACCCGGGCCTTTTCGGCCATGTCCTTGGCAATCTCGATGCCATAGGGGGTGAACCGATCATCGAGCGCGAGCCCGCGCCGGCCGGAGCCGCACCCGAGATCGAGCACGGGGCCCGGCTTGGCCAGGTTTTCGATGAAGTGGCGGGTATCCCGGCGGCGAAAACGATTGCGCTGGCGACGCATGAACAGGTCCACATTATTGACGATGGCGGATCTGTTTTCCGTCCGGCGCGCCCGCTCGGCGAGATAGGAATGCTCCCAGGCATGATCTTCCGACAACACCGTCAGGGGCAGTTCGCTGGTCAGATAGACAAAACCGCAGGCCTTGCAGGTCCCGACCTGCCAGCCGTCCCGTTCGATGGCTGTCGGCGTGGTATCCGCGCTGCCGCATTGGGGGCAGGGACGGGCGATGCGATCTGGCTGGGCCATGCGGTCAACTTCCGTTCGGCATTGGAGCTTTATGTCTCAGGGGAGGCACGATGCTCGGCGACGCTCCCGGATCTTCTATCTGTAACGAACTCGGCCTATGTGTCATCCACAGAATATTTCCCATCGCGAGTTCGTGTCATGTCCCACGCCCCTTTGCGCCTCGGCGTCAATATCGATCACGTTGCTACCCTCCGGAATGCGCGCGGAGAGCGTTTTCCTGATATTCTGCGCGCTGCGCGGGCGGCCCTTGCCGGTGGCGCGAATGGAATCACCGCCCATCTGCGCGAGGATCGCCGCCATATCCGGGATGAGGATATGCGCATCCTGGCCGCCGAAGTGGCGGCGCCGCTGAACATGGAAATGGCCGCCACCGAGGAAATGGTGGCGCTGGCCGAGGAAATCCAACCCCATGCGGTCTGTCTCGTGCCCGAACGGCGGGAGGAGGTGACGACTGAAGGCGGCCTCGATGTGGCGGGCCTCGACAACAGCCTTGCGCCGTTGGTCCGCCGGCTCAGCGCCTCAGGTGCCCGGATTTCCTTGTTTGTTGATCCCGAGGCGCGGCAGATCGACGCCGCCCGGCGGCTTGGGGCCCCCGTCGTCGAGTTGCACACCGGAGCCTATTGCGAGGCGTTCCGCGCCGGCGACGGCGAGGCCTCCGCTCGGGAATTCGAGAGACTGCGCCAGGCCGCCGCTCAAGGGGCGGCTTTGGGTCTCGAAATCCATGCGGGCCACGGCTTGTGTTTCGAGACGGCTGCGCCTGTCTCCTCCATTGCGGAGCTGCGTGAGCTCAATATCGGCCATTTCCTGATCAGCGAGGCCGTGTTCATGGGCCTTGAGGCGGCCGTCCGCCACATGCGCGAGATCATGGACGAGGCGCGCGGGGTTGCCGGCCCTGGAGTGGATGCTGTGAAGGAAACAGCGCGGGGGCCGTCCGCATGATCATCGGGCTCGGCAATGACATGATCGACATCCGGCGCATCGCGGCGACCCTTGAGCGCTTTGGCGACCGGTTCACCCAGCGTACCTTCACCGAGATCGAGCGCGCCAAATCCGATCGGCGCCGCAATCGGGCCGCCAGCTACGCCAAGCGCTTCGCGGCGAAGGAGGCCTGTTCCAAGGCCCTGGGGACGGGCTTCAACCAGGGCGTCTACATGAAGGATATCGGTGTTGTGAACGAGCCGTCCGGGCGGCCGACCATTCATCTCACCGGCGGGGCCGCGCGGCGGCTGGAGGCGTTGATGCCACCGGGCTTTACCCCCTATATACATTTAACCCTGACGGATGATGACCCATGGGCGCAGGCCGTCGTGCTGATCGAAGCGCGGCCTGTGTCTTGACCGGCACAACAGTCCGACATTGTCTGACGGGCAGGGGTTTGGGATGACGGGTGGGGCGAACGCTGTGCTAGGGTCTGAATAAGTAAGGTCATTCTCTCGGGAACGACTGCCCATCAACCAGTGAGGCTTGCCATGTCCGTCGAGGCGGTCAAGGAGTTAAGGGTGACGTCCAACGCCGTTTGGGAAAACGTGAAGACGATCGGTATCGCGCTTTTGGTCGCCTTGCTGATTCGCGCCTTTTTCTTTCAGCCCTTTAATATTCCGTCCGGGTCCATGAAGGGGACCTTGCTGGTCGGTGACTATTTGTTTGTCTCGAAATACGCCTATGGCTATAGCCGCCATTCATTTCCGTTCAGCCCGCCGGTCTTTTCCGGCCGCGTCCTTTCCGGAGATCCGGAACGCGGCGACATCGTGGTGTTCAAACTTCCGAGCGATGGCAAGACGGATTACATCAAACGGCTTGTCGGCCTGCCGGGCGACCGGATCCAGGTGCGCAACGGCGTGTTGTTCATCAACGACGCGCCCGTTGAGCGCTACCGGGTGGATGATTTCGTCGAGGAGGACGCCAGCGGCAATATCATCCGTGTCCCCCGTTATCGGGAAGTTCTGCCCAATGGGGTGAGCTACGACACCCTCGATGACACGCCCGATGGCAGCCTCGACAATACGCGGGAATACACCGTGCCCGCCGGGCACTACTTCATGATGGGTGACAATCGGGACCAATCCCTGGACAGCCGGACGCCGGGTGTCAGCTATGTTCCCATCGAGAATTTCGTCGGCCGGGCGGAGATCCTGTTTTTCTCCACCGACGCGCGTCGCGCGGCCCTTTGGCAGATCTGGAAATGGCCCCAGGCGATCCGCTGGGGACGGCTCTTCCAGGGTGTTGACTGAACCGTCCATGGGCGTTGAGGCCCCAGGGTTGACCGACGGGCATGGGTTGACCGACGGGTGGGGGCTGACCGATGGGTATGGTCCGTCATGACACCGGAACAACGTTCGACCATCTCTGCAAAAAGCGGCGCCAAGCGGCCGGTGCGCCGTGCCGGGCGCAGCGCCAAGGCCGATGCCGTACCCGAAATGCCGGGGTCGGATCGGCGGGCGGCGTTCGAGGAACGCATTGGCCATCGGTTCACGAATGAAAGCCTCCTGTTCGAGGCCCTGACCCATGCCAGCGTGGATCCCGTCGCCGGCAAGAGCGGCCTGCGCGTCAATGAGAGGCTTGAATTTCTGGGCGACAGGGTGCTCGGGCTGATGGCGGCGGAGGCCCTCCTCGCGGCTTATCCGGAGGCACCGGAAGGCGATCTGGCGCCGCGTCTCAATGCCCTTGTGCGCAAGGAAACCTGCGCCGAGGTCGCTCTCGAATGTGGTCTCGATGGCATGATCGTCCTGGCGGCCGCGGAGAAATCATCCGGCGGCGCCGCCAAACCCGCCATCCTGGGCGATGCCTGTGAGGCGCTGATCGCAGCACTCTATCTTGACGGCGGCATGGATGTGGCGCGCGCCTTCTTCGATTGTTTCTGGGGAGATCGTCTGCAGGCCCTTGATGTGGTGCCCCGGGATGCCAAGACGCGCCTCCAGGAATGGGTGCAGGGCCGCAGCAAGGAAACCCCGCGTTACCGGGTCACCGAGCGCCGGGGACCGGACCACGCACCGGAATTCGATGTGGAGGTGAGCGTGCCCAATCTGGCATCGGCCCAAGGCACCGGCCCCTCCAAGAGGGCGGCGGAACAGGCGGCGGCCGAGGCGATGCTGCTGCGTGAAGGTGTGGAAGGGGCGAAGGCGTGACGGGGACGGAAGGATCCGAGGGCCGCCGCTTTGGGTTTTGCGCCATTCTGGGCGCGCCCAATGCCGGTAAATCGACGCTCCTCAATCAGCTCGTCGGCACCAAGGTATCGATCGTTACCCACAAGGTTCAGACGACTCGCACGCGGATCCGAGGGGTCGCGATGGACGGGGAGACCCAGATCGTCTTTGTCGATACGCCCGGGATCTTCGCGCCCAAACGGCGCCTGGACCGGGCCATGGTGGATGCCGCCTGGGGTGGCACGGAGGACGCGGATGCCATCGTGGTCCTGATCGACGCGGCCCGCATCGCGGCCGCCGATGGCGGCGGCAAGACGCGGGAGGATACGGAACGGATCATCGAGGGTCTGAAGGCATCCGGAAAACAGGCCATCCTGACCCTGAACAAGGTCGATTCGCTGCGCCGCGAGGTTCTCCTGCCGCTGGCCCAGGAATGGAGCGACGCGGGTCCGTTCAACGAGACCTTCATGATTTCCGGGCTGAACGGGGACGGGGTCAGTGATCTCCTGGACCATGTCAGCGCCGCCATGCCGGAAGGGCCCTGGCTCTATCCGGAAGATCAGGCCGCCGACATCACCCAACGGCTTTTGGCGGCGGAGGTGACACGGGAGAAACTGATCCTGCGCCTCCACGATGAGCTGCCCTATCACACGACCGTGGAGACCGAGAGCTGGAAGTCCCTCAAGGATGGCAGCATACGGATCGAGCAGACGATCTATGTGGCGCGGGACACCCAGAAAGCCATTGTTCTGGGCAAACACGGTCGCACGGTGAAGGAAATCAGCCAGCAGGCGCGGGCGGATCTGGAGGCCATGCTCAAGACCAGGGTCCACCTGTTCCTGTTCGTCAAGGTCCGGGAAAAGTGGCTCGACGAGCCCGCGCGGTATCGCGAAATGGGCCTCGACTTTCCGCAGGCCGAGTAACCTTACGGAGAAAATCATGGGCGGTCCCTCCCACGACCATGGCCCATCCGCCCACGGGCATGACGCCGTGTGTGGTCACAACATCAACGAATCCCGAACCCTTTGGGCCGCATGCCTGACCGGCGGGTTCATGGTCGTCGAGGTTTTCGGCGGTGTGATCTCAGGCTCGCTCGCGCTGATTGCCGATGCCGGCCATATGTTCACGGATTTCGGCTCCCTGCTTCTGGCCTGGTTCGGATTCCGTATGGCTCGTCAGCCGGCAGATGATCACCGGACCTATGGTTTCCATCGCTTCCAGGTTCTAGCGGCCTTCACGAACGGCATCACCTTGATCTTCATCGCCCTGTGGATCCTTGTCGAGGCCATCGGCCGGTTCATCAATCCCGTTGAGGTGCAGGCGTCCACCATGATGGCGGTGGCCATTGTCGGCTTGGGCATCAATGGTCTCGTGTTCATGCTGCTCCACGGCGCCGATCGGGACAATCTGAACGTCCGGGGCGCGCTCATCCATGTGATCGGTGATCTTCTGGGTTCCGTAGCCGCGATCGGGGCGGCTGTGGTCATCCTGGTGACCGAATGGATGCCGATCGATCCGCTCCTGTCCCTATTGGTGGCTGGCCTTATTCTCCGCAGCGCATGGGGCGTCGTGGCCCGCTCGGGTCATATTCTCCTTGAGGGTGCGCCGGGTCATATTGATGTGCGCAAGATCAGCGCTGATCTCGTCGCCCGGTTTCCGGGACTGCACGCCGTTCACCATGTCCATGTCTGGTGCCTGACCCAGGATCGCATTCTGGCGACGCTTCACGCGCGCACCGATGCGCAAACGGACACAAATCATTTGGTCGCGGCCATCCGGGATCATTTGAACACGGCCTATGGCATCGGCCATGTGACGGTGGAAATCGAACGGGATTGATGACGGATTAGTCCAGATCCTCCGGCTCCCACCGCAGATCCATGCCATGGGGGTGACACCAGG
>CAZFWG010000006.1:90590-93730 GCA_964522525.1 uncultured Alphaproteobacteria bacterium
TAGTCCAGATCCTCCGGCTCCCACCGCAGATCCATGCCATGGGGGTGACACCAGGCAAGCCGCCTTGTGTGCCCATCCGGCCACTGAGTAAGGGTGAGTTCGGGGATCGAATCGGGCAGGGCGGGCTCCATGCGCAACCAGGCCAGCGGTGCCGTGTCGGGCGCCCGGGCGCCGGCCTCTTCGATGGCCCTGCGGCATTCCTTCTGGGTATCGATGGGCATGTATTGCCACATGATGGAATGAAAGATCACCGTGGACAGACCATCGGTCGGTTTGTCGAGGGCCTCGGTGAGCCAGGTCGCGGCATTGGCTTCCTCGATCTGAATGTTGTGGCGGCGGGCGAGTTCGACACCGGCCTGGAAGCGGACCAGACGGTCGGTTTGGCCGGGCCAGATATAGGACTCAGCCCGGCTTACATCGTCATGGGTCGTCAGATTGATGGGGTTGATGTCGCATCCCCGGCGGCTGTCCACGCGGACGGAGGCATCCAAAGCGGGCGGGTTCCCCTGCCATTTGATGAACAACTGAACCGGACTTTCCGCGTCACCCCAATGGAGACCGGACAGATCATAGTGGAATTGATCCCACAGGAGGTTGAGCCCGCCACTCGATCCGATCTCCAGGAGGCGCAAAGGGCGCTGTGTATGCTTTGCAATCTCCAGAAAACCGCCGAGCAGGCAGGCGGAACGCCCGATCTCATTGGTCTGTACGGGCCGTTTGATGAATGCCGTGATCCAGGGACCATGGGCAGTGACGGTTTCGGTAATGGCGGTACGCAAATGATCGGAATCGTGACGACCATGGGGGTCGTCATAGGCCGCGACGAGCGCCGGTGCCTTGCCCTGACGCACGAGATTCTGCAGGGCGCCGGTCAGGCGCAGACCCAGGGCGGCGGCAGTGGGATCCTCGGTCCAGTCGGAGAGCAGATCGGCAAGAACGCCGTTCTCGCCGAGGTCATCGGCCATGGCTTCCAGGAGACTGCCATTGAGCCGCGACCCCAAATGGACACACCATCCGGCCTGCCAGTGGAGGTGTCGTAATATGTTGGGCGTGTCCAAAAGGGGCTCCCGTCAGGGGGTTACAAAACGCACTATAATCAAGACGAGAAAAGAAAGCCATTTGAGCGCGCCATGATGGAATGGACGGACGAGGGCATTGTTTTGGGCGCCCGGCCCCACGGGGAGGGGCATGCGGTGTTGTCCCTATTGACGGCGGAGCATGGCCTGCGGATGGGGCTCGTGCGCGGCGGCGGGTCCCGGCGCATGGCCCCGGTCCTTGAGCCGGGCAATACCGTCCGAGCGATGTGGCGCGCGCGTCTTGAGGATCAGTTGGGGCAGTTCACCATCGAGCCGATCCGGGAGCGGGCCAGCGCCCTGGTCCTCGACGGGATGGGCCTTGCCGGCCTGAACGCCGCCTGCGCGGTCGCGGCCGGGGCCTTGCCGGAACGCGAACCGGCCCCCGGCGTCCATGAGGGATTTGCCGTTCTGCTCGATGCTTTGGAGGTGAACGAGGTCTGGCCCGCCGTCCTCGTGCGTTGGGAGCTCGGGCTCCTGGAAAGTGTCGGATTCGGGCTCGATTTGACCCGCTGCGCGGTGACAGGGTCGCGGGATGACCTGACCCATGTGTCGCCCCGATCGGGCCGGGCCGTGAGCCGGGAGGCGGCTGCGCCTTATGCGGACAAGCTCCTGGTCCTGCCCCCCTTTCTGCTCAGTCGGCAGATGGCGGTGGAGCGGCCCGACATCGCCCATGGCCTGGCCCTTACCGGATATTTCCTGACGCGCCATGTCTTCGGTGCCAAGAACCGTCCGCTCCCGGACGCCCGAGCGCGTCTTGAAGATCAGTTTAGGGCGGACAATCAGCGTGGTGGCGACCTGGCATCAGAAGAAGCCGAAGCCGAGAAAGGCAAGGGCGCCCATGCCGATGAGAAGCAGCAGGGCCAGGAGACTTGAAATCCCGAGGCCGATGCGGCTGACGGGCTCATAGGTATCGGCCGAACTGCACGCAAAGGCCATCAGCATGCCGCCGATATAGACCAGGAGCGCCATGCGAAACCCGGCCGTTGCCCTGTTGTCTTCGGCGAAGAGCGTTCCCGAAAGCAGGGCGTTGGCATCGAAGGTCGTGCCGTCGCGAAGCGGGAGAAGAATGAGGGTGGCGAGGGCGGCGAGGGGTGTGAGAATGGCGAGGCCGAGACCGATACGGACGAATATGCGAGGCCAGGGTCCTTCCTCATAGGCCGCGAGATCGGAGATCTCGTCGTCGAGGGCAAAATTGTCATAGTCCTTAAGGGCAAATTCCCGTTCCGGGGGCGGGCCCGCGCCGGCCCGGCGGCCACTGCTGGGACGACGCATTCGCTCCAGGGGTTTGGGCGTGCCGGGCTCGTCGCTCTCGGGCTTCTGCTTCTCGCGATTGGCGCTCAAGGGTGGATCGGCCATCACATCGGGCGGATCGAGACTTTTCAGGATTTCGTTAAGGGCGGCTACATCGACGGGCCCGTCGGACTGGGCAATCCGGCTTGTGACTTGATCCGTCAGGAGATTTCGGGCCCGTTGAATGCGCTGGCCGTCCACGCCGTCACGTTCAAGCGCCTGTGCGACATCCTTCAGATACGATTCAAGTCGAGCCTGCGCCTCCGGCGCCAGTTCGCTCATCTCCGCATGTCCCTAAACTAACTATCCGAGAGATCTGCGTACCTACCAGTTTAAGTATTCTATTACGGCGCGATTCTGTCCTTTTCGCAAGCTTTCCGCCAATGAATAAGGCCAGAGCATGACCGTGCCGGTCTTGCTCTGGCCCCTTGAACCATCGTCGTCTGTCACGAGCGGTGACTAGACACTGTAATAGAGAGCGAATTCCACCGGGTGCGGCGCCGTCTCGAAACGCACGACCTCTTCCATCTTCAACTCGATATAGGCGTTGATCTGGTCGTCATCCATCACGCCGCCGCGTTTCAGGAAGTCCCGGTCATAGTCGAGATGCTCCAAGGCTTCGCGCAAGGATGCGGACACGGTCGGTACACCCTGCAACTCCTCAGGGGGAAGATTATAGAGATCCTTGTCGAACGGCTCACCCGGATGGATCTTGTTCTCGATGCCGTCGAGCCCGGCCATCATCAGCGCGGCAAAGGCGAGATAGGGGTTGGA
>CAZFWG010000007.1:0-32168 GCA_964522525.1 uncultured Alphaproteobacteria bacterium
GCCTGGGCGCCACCCTGGTCGGGATCGGTTTCATCTATCAGAGAACCGCTCTCGCCCCAGCTGAAGAGGCCCCGCCCGAGGAATAGCGCGGCGCACGCTCGTGCATACGCCGCCCCAAGTGATCTGTCTTGGATCAACGGGGAGGGAACGGCTGTTCCCGATCGCGCCTTAAACGATCGTCTGGGGCCGGACCAGGTGGGCGCGGATGAAATCCCGAACCCGCGGCTGGATCTCGTTGCGCCAGCGCGAGCCATTGAACACGCCGTAGTGACCCACCTTGGGCTGGATATAGTCGAGCTGCATGGCCTCCGGGATGTTCACACAGAGGTCATGGGCCGCCTGGGTCTGTCCGATGCCGGAAATATCGTCGAGCTCGCCTTCCACGGTCATCAGCGCGGTGGTCCGAATGGCTTCCGGCTTGATGGTCCGTCCCCGGTGGACCAGCTCGCCCTTGGGCAGCAGGTGCCGCTGGAAGACATGATCGATGGTCTGAAGATAGAACTCCGCCGTCAGATCCATCACCGAGAGATATTCGTCATAGAAATCCCGATGCCGGGCGGCGGAATCCCCGTCCCCCTTGATCAGATTGGTGTAGTAGTTCCAGTGGGCATCCAGGTGCCGGTCCTGGTTCATGGACATGAAACTGGTGAGCTGGATGAAGCCCGGATAGACGAGGCGCGAAAAGCCGGGATTGGGCCAGGGCACCGTCATGATCATGGTGTCCTCGAACCATTCAAACGGCCGTTGCTCGGCCAGGATGTTGGGTTCCGTCGGGCTCTTGCGGGTATCGATCGGGCTGCCCATCAGGATCATGGACGCGGGCGCGGCCGGGTCGTTGTCCTCGGCCATCACGGACGCCGCCGCGAGCACGGCGGGCCCCGGTTGACACACGCCCATGACATGGGTGTTTGGCCCCAGGTGCCGGATCATCTCGATCAGATAGTCAATATAGTCGTTGAGGTCGAAGGAGCCCCGGGAAACGGGCACCATGCGCGCATCGCGCCAATCGGTGATGTAGACCTCATGCTCGGGCAGCATGGCCTCGACCGTGCCCCGCAGCAGCGTGGCGTAGTGGCCGGAAAGCGGCGCCACGATCAGTACCTTGGGCTGGGGTTCCGTGTCGCCCTTGCGGGCCGCCGCCAGCATTTCATCGTCCCGGCGGAAATGCTTGAGCTGGCAGAATGTCCGACGCCAGACCACATGTTCCGTAATGGCAACGGCCTCGCCATTGACCATGGTTTCGCCAAGGCCGAAGCGTGGCTTGCCATAGCGCCGGGTCGTGCTTTCGAAAAGGTCGCTCGCCGCGGCAATGGTCCGCCCCATGACCGTATAGGACATGGGGTTCAACGGGCTGCGGAAGATCATCTGGTTGAGATCCGCGACCGCCCGCAAGGGTGCGATAGCCGCGTGGTTCATCTCGTAGACATGATACAGCATGTCATCATCCCCAAAGTTAAACCTGGAGCGCCCAACGCGTCCAACGATCCTTACCCAAATCCGATGCCAAGTCTAAGGCACATCGTCTTAAGACAGCATCCGCCAGTGACCCGCGTTTTCCCATTACGCGATGCCAGTGTAACCCGATATGGGGTCAAAAGGCGCATGCCGATGCGCCCACCGCCCCCGAAGGGCCCTTAAAGCAGGCCTTCCAGGGCCTTTGCCATGTCTTCAGGTGTCGTGGCGTGGGTGAAATGGGTGAGATATTTGCCGTCCCGCCCCATGACATAGACGATGCTCGTGTGATCGACGAGATAGTCGGCGGATGTGTCCGAGTCCTCGACCTTGTAATAGGTCACATAGTAGGCCTCGGTCATGGCTTTCAGCTGATCATCGGTCCCGGTCAGGCCCGTAAAGGCGGGATGAAAATTCTCGATGTACTGGGCCAGGACATCCGGCGTGTCCCGTTCCGGATCGACCGTGACGAGAATTGGGGCAAAGGCATTCGCCTTGTCTCCCAATGCATCAAGGGCATCGGAAATGGTCAGAAGCTGGGTGGGGCAGACATCGGGACAAAAGGTGAAGCCGAAATAGAGGATCATGATCCGGTCGGAAAAATCCTCGTTCGTGACCGCCTGACCCCGATGGTCCACCATGGTGAAAGGCCCGCCCACATTGGGCTCCCCGGATGTATGGACCACCGGGCCTTCCGGGCGGCTCGTCATCAAGGTCAAGGCCACGGCACTCAACGCGATAATGCATAAGACACCGATCAGGAAGAGCGGTCCGGACCCGGCCTGCGCCCGCTTAGTCACGCGCGGCTGTAAGGGCGAGGGCGTGGTGCCCCGAGGAGACGGCGAAGAAGGTTTGAGCATAGGGACATGTTTCCAAATGCGCGCCTGTACACGCGAATTCTGAGCTTTATATATAAGAGCGATGCTGAGAATCCAAAACTCGCGGGACCATGGGCGTTGAACGGAGCGGCGTCCTTTGAGGGTTTCTTTGCCGCGGCTGGCCGGGTCGGCTAACAATCATCTATGCGGGCACCTAGACGGGAGAATGGTGATGATGGGTCTTTTTTCGAAATCAGGCACCGGGTCCAGCGCCCTTCGGCTTGGCTTCACGGCGTGCCTGTTCGTAGCCCTCATGGCAGTGCCGGCCCTTGCGCAGCTTGGCGGCCGGTCGGGCGGACCCCAGAGCCTGATCGATGCCATCGAAGACCGCGATATCGAAGCCTTCAAGCTGGCCCTGGTGAATGACGTCCGTCCCACCGTGCGCAACAGCCTGGGCGTGCCGGCCATCATCCTCGCGGTTGAATCCCGGGAGGATTTCTTCGTCTCGGAACTTCTGAATGCCGGCGCCCGCCCGGATGATCGCCCACGCAGAGAAAATGACGACCGCACGGCCCTGACCCGCGCCGCCGCCCTCGGCGAAGCCGGCATGGTCAAGGCGCTGCTCGATGCCGGCGCCGATCCGGAACTGCCCGGCGAGCGGGGTGAACCCGCCCTGATCAGTGCCGCCCATCTGGGTCATCTGTCCGTTGTGCGCGTTCTCGTCGACGGGGGCGCGGATGTCCAGGTCACGGAAATGACCGGACGCACGGCCCTTGAGCTGGCCGACCGCTCCAACCAGGTCGCCGTTGCCCGCTATCTCCGGAATGTCGGGGCCCAATAGCGCCTTGGCCCAAGCCGAAAACCGCTTCGGGGCCGATATTGCGAGCCGGAGCTTACGCGCACGCCTTGTCGGCTTGCGGGCCTGGGGCATGGAAGCCTCAAGGCCCCAACGCAATGTCCGTTTGCGGACCTTGGTGCTGGTGCGGTGGCTGGCCGTTCTCGGCCAGACTGGTGCGCTGCTCATCGTCTATTTCGGGTTCGGTTTCAACCTGCCGCTGGTGCCCTGCTTCGTGGTCATTTCCGCCAGCGTGGCCTTCAATATTTTCCTGCAGATCCGCCATCCCTTTTCGCGCCGCGTCGGCGTGGGGCAGGCCACGGTTCATGCGGCCTTCGATCTCATTCAGCTGAGCGGGCTGCTCTACTGGACCGGCGGCATCGGCAACCCCTTTACGCTGCTTCTCCTGGCACCGATCACGATTGCCGCGACCGTGCTCAATCTCAGGGCCACGGTGTTCCTCAGTGCCCTGGGTCTCGCCTTGATCACGGTCCTGTCGGTGTTCCATCAGCCGCTGCCCTGGGGCGTAGGCGGATCGTTTCATCTGGATCCTGTCTATCAGGCGGGCCAATGGATCGCCATGGTGCTCGGCATCCTGTTTTTCTCCGCCTATGCGTGGCGGGTCTCCGTCGAGGCCGATCGTCAGCGGACCGCCCTTTCCGCGACCCAGCAGGTACTCTCCCGCGAGCAGCGCCTGGCGGCCCTCGGGTCCCTCGCGGCGGCCGCGGCCCATGAGCTCGGCACGCCCCTGTCCACGATCGCCGTGACCGCGAAGGAGCTGTCACGGGAGCTTCCGCCCGACAGTCCTTACCGGGAAGACGTGCAACTCCTGAGGGATCAGGCGGCCCGCTGCCGCGAGATCCTGTCGCAACTGTCCCAGGACCCTGAAGAGGGCGATGCGGTGATGCGCCGCATGGCCCTGGGCGTGTTGCTGAACGAAGTGGCGACGCCGCATCGGGATTTCGGCGTCGATGTCGAGATCTGTCTGGCGGGACATGGGGACGAGCCCGAGGAACCCCATCTGCTGCGCCGCCCCGAAATCCTCTATGGGCTCGGCAATTTCGTCGAGAACGCCGTCGATTTCGCCCGAAACCAGGTGGTGATCTGCGCGGAGTGGGACGCCCGGGAGATCTGGGTGAGCATCTGTGATGACGGGCCCGGCTTTGCGCCGGAAATCCTCGATCGGCTGGGCGAGCCCTATGTCACGAGCCGGCGCCCGAAGGCCCCGCCCGATGGCGACGAGGATCCGGAGAACCGGGCGTTTCCCGATGAGGGGCACCACGGCATGGGGCTGGGTTTCTTTATTGCCCAGACCCTTCTCGAAAGGACCGGCGCGCGGATTGATGTGGTCAACCGCGGCGGCGGCGCTTTTCCCGCCGCCGAGGGCACGCTGCCGGGCGGATCCTGGCGCAACGCGGATCCCTGTTCCGCGCGGGAAAGGGCCAAGGGTCCCTGGGGCGCCGCCGTGACGGTGCGTTGGCCCCGCGAGGCGGTCGAAATCCCCTGAAGCTGTTTATTCAACGCGTTGGTAAGCGGCTGACGGATCTACCAGATTTGCAAATGCTGTCGGCGGTCCCCATTTCCTGACAAAATGTCGAGATGTCAGGGCCGGGGCGGCGTCTCGTAATCGCTCCCCTGGTTTTGATGAAAAAAAATGGCGCCGATTGCGGCCAAGGCTGCGGCGCGCCCTAGATACCAACTCATGAAAAAAGTAAGGGGAGTATCATGGATATGAATACGACCGAGAGTTCGGACAGCGCCTTCGTGCCTGATCCTGACTCGGCTCCCGTCCGGCGCCTGGGCGATTCGTCTCTTCTGATTGTTGATGACGATGCGCCCTTTCGCACGCGTCTGGAACGGGCCATGGAACGCCGCGGTTTTCAGGTCACGGCGGCCGAGAGCAAAGCGGAAGCCCTGGCGGCTTTGGCGCGGCAGGCCCCGGCCTTTGCCGTCGTGGATTTGCGCCTGGGAGACGGCAACGGCCTTGATGTGGTCTCGGCCATTCACCAGGCCCGCAGCGACGCCCGGGTCATCATGTTGACAGGGTATGGCAACATCCCCACGGCCGTTGCGGCGGTGAAGCGGGGTGCGGTGGACTATCTGTCGAAGCCCGCGGACGCCGACGATGTGGAACGGGCCCTCCTGGCCGAGCCGGGTGCGGCGCCAGAACCGCCGGAAAACCCCATGTCGGCCGATCGGGTGCGCTGGGAACACATCCAGCGGGTCTATGAGCTGTGCGGCAACAATGTCTCTGAAACGGCGCGGCGCCTGAATATGCACCGCCGGACCTTGCAGCGGATCCTGGCCAAACGGGCGCCCCGCTGAGGGCGCTGTCTCTCCGCGCGGCGGCCTAGACGCCGGCGATCTCCGGATCGGAGAGCCGGGCCAGCCGTTCCGCGCCAAGGCGGGCCAGCCGCAAGGTCATGGCTCGCCGGCGGCTCGCATGCAAGGACGCGGACGCGCCCTCCCGTATGACCGCACCGCCAAACCGGTCGGCAATGATCAGACCTTGATCGGCCGGCAGCAGATCGAGCGGAAAGGCCGGCCCCACGGCGAAAAAGAAACGGTCGCAATAGTCTGGATAGTCCGTCCATTTCTGGTCGGTGCGGAAATCCTCAACACTCGATTTCACTTCCGCGACGATGATCTCGCCGTTTTTGCCCAGACCGGCGACGTCGACCCTGCGTCCTGTGGGCAGCATGACCTCACACAAGGGGGCAAAGCCCAGGGCGGCAAACACGCGGCAGACGCCGCGGGTTACCGAAAGCGTTTCTTCAGGGCGTGAAGCGGTCATGTCTTGTTCTCCCGGTCGGCGCCACGAGTGTAGCCTGCGGTGAGAACAAAACAAGACCATCGAGTCGCGGCGATGCGGGCAGCAGGCGGCGGGCCGTCAGCTTTGGGCCAGGGCGGAGCTGTTGGACCCCCCCTCGAAATTGATGCCCTGGAGGAAGCGGATCCCTTCCTCGGCGATGGCATCGCCCACCATTTCATCACCCTCGGCCTTCAGTTCCTCGAGATCCACATAGATCGCGTAGAAATCCCGGGTGCGCTCCGTGATGATCCCGGATTTGACCAGGGTCTTGATCAAGACGCGGAAGATATTGGTGCTTTCGCGCATGCGCTCCCGGCGGACATCGTCGGTGGCGGCCTCGATAAAGGCGGCATGGACCTCTTCCCAGTGGAAGCCGAAATCCGCGTAGATGGCTTTCATCTGTTCCGGGCTGACCAGGTTGAACAGAAGCGTCTGGAAACAATGGACCGCCCAGGTTTCCACGATCTCGTGTTCCTCGTCGCTCAGCGCGGGCATGGTCCGGTCGGCCCAGATCTTCCCGAATTTGTGGTGAAAGGCCTCGTCCGTCATGACGAGTTGGGTCAAGCGGCGCAGGAGCGGATCATGGGACCGGGAATAGAGCGTCGCGAAGGCCCCCATGGCGAGGCCCTCGACGAGCATCTGCATGCCGACGATCTTCTTGTAGACTTCTTCGGCGCCCACCAGCTCATTGAGGAGATCGCCCAGGGTCTGACCCACGGGCAGGGCCTCGCCCCAACGGGTCTGGACGTAGCGGGCAAAGGCCGTCACATGCCGGGCCTCTTCGCGGGCCTGATTGGCCGCGTATTCCTGGGCGCCCTGGTCGCGCAGAATGTGCACAAGGCTTGCCGAAAGGGACAGGGCGCCCTGTTCTCCGTGCAAAATGGCCGACAACATCCACTGGGCATTGGCGTTGATGAAGCGGATCCGCTCCGCGCCTTTCAGCCGTTCGCCAACGAGCCGCGTCTGAAGGGCCGGGACCATGTCCTCGGGCAGAAGCGCCTGGGTCTCCAGATTGAAGGGTTCGGTGAAATCGATATAGCGGGTGTCGAGCGGATCCCAGAAATGGTCATGGGTCGAGGCGATGATCTTGTCGAAGGCGCCAGAGCGTTCGTTGTAGCGGTTGGGCAGGATCTGGGACGCGAAGTCGTCCGGTGCCACCGCATCATAGGCGTTGTCCTTGGTGATTTGTCTCGCCATGGTCTCCTCCCATTTTGCCGGGCCCCACGCCCATGCCACTGACGACGTGTGTCCTTTGGGGACATTTATAAGACATCCAGCCTGCACCGAAATGTCTAGGAGCGCAATAAATCTGACGCCGGTGTCACCTTTGCCGGAGGACTCTTAGCACCGTCTTTACGCGCGCGAGGGAAGCTGTTCCCGTGGTTGGTGGTGGATCGGGGCCGCTCTTGCGCGATTGTGTCGCGTGGCCGAAATGCGGGATTGTGGTCGGGCACCGGGCGGCGGCTTGTGAATTCAACGGCAAAGGGAAAGTGAAGGGCACCCCATGGTGGCGATGCTGGAGAATCTGGTGTTCCGATGGCGGCGGGAGATCCTGATCGGCTTTGCCCTGATCACTCTTGTCACGGGCTTCTTTGCGTTCCAGTTGCGCATGACCGCCGGTTTCGACAAGCAGCTGCCGAGCAATCACCCCTATGTCGAGACATTCCAGGAATACCGCGACCGCCTTTTCGGATCGAACCGGATCATCATTGTCCTGCGCAATCGCGAGGGCACGATTTGGAACAAGGCATTCCTGACCAAACTCCAGGCCGCGACCGATGATGTCTTCTTCCTGCCTGGCGTCGACCGGCGGACGGTGACGTCCCTGTGGACGCCGAACACGCGATACTTCGAGATCACGGAGGAAGGTTTCCGGGCGGATGACGTGATTTCGGGCACCATCACGCCGGAGACCATGACGCGCGAGGACGTCACCCGGATCGAAAACAACGTGATCCGGGGCGGCTATGTCGGGCGGCTGGTCTCGCGGGATTTCACATCCGCCATGATCATGGCCGAGCTGCTGGAAGTGGATCCGAGGACCGGCGAGCCCCTCGACTATTTCGCCCTGGCCGATGCCCTGGAGGCCAAGATCCGGGAGGCCCACGAGGATGCCGACACCGAGATCCATATTGTGGGCTTTGCCAAACTGATCGGCGATATCGCCGATGGGGCCGGAAGCGTCGTGAAATTCTTCGCCATCGCCTTCCTGGTCACGGCCGTCCTGGTGTTCTGGTATTCGCGGTCCCTGAAACTGACGGTGCTGCCGCTCCTGTGTTCGCTGACCTCCCTGATCTGGCAGTTCGGTCTGTTGAAGATCCTGGGCTACGGGCTTGATCCCCTGGCCATTCTCGTGCCCTTCCTTGTCTTCGCGATCGGGGTTTCCCACGGCGTTCAACAGATCAATCTGATTTCCCGCGAGGTCGAGGCTGGCGCCACCCCGGAACAGGCGGCACGGGCGTCGTTCAGTGCCCTGCTCGTTCCGGGCTCCATGGCCCTGGTGACGGATCTTGTGGGCTTCGGAACTCTCATCTTTATCGCCATTCCCATGATCCAGGAATTGGCGATCACCGCGTCCATCGGCGTTGCCCTGAAGATCATCACCAATCTTGTGATGTTGCCCCTTGTTGCGTCCTATTGCACGGTCGCCGACGGATATGTGGAGAAGATCACGGATGCCCGTGCCGTCCGGACCCGGATCATGGGCGGGCTGGCGCGCCTCGCCGAACCCAGAAATGCCGTGATCGTCTTTTCCATCACCATGGTTCTCCTGCTCGTGGGCATCTGGCAAAGCCATGGCCGGCATATCGGCGATCTCCATGCCGGGGCACCGGAATTGCGCCCGACCGCGCGCTACAATGTGGACAGCCGGGTGATTTCGGAAAGCTATGATGTGGGGCTCAACCTCCTGACCGTGGTGATCGAAACCCCCTCCGAGGCCTGCATCAAATATGACTATATGCGGTTCATCGATGATTTCGGCTGGGCCATGGAGAATGTGCCGGGTGTTCTTTCCGTCATCTCCGTCGCGACCGTGGCGCGGGAGACCAATGCCGGGTGGAATGAAGGCAATCCCAAATGGCAGACCGTGCCGCGCAATCCGTTTTCCCTGGTCCAGGCCACCTCGCCCATTCCCACCGGCAGCGGCCTCTTGAACGCCGATTGTTCCGTCTTGCCCCTGATGATTTTTACCGAGGATGCGAAGGCACAGACCCTGACGCGGGTCGTGGATGCCGTGAAGACCTGGCGGGCGGCCAATGGCTTTACGCCTGTTCTCAACCGGGGCCAGGACAACCGCGACGGCACCTGGTCCCTGACCCTTGAGGATCTGCGCCACCTGACCTTCACGACACCGCCCGGTCTCAAGGGCGAGGCGGTGTTGGGCATTACGCTCATGGGCGAGGACGGCACGGTGCTCCTGAATGACGGGGATCTGGAGGAGGCCAGCGGGGGCGAGGTGGCGGTCGCCTTTGACACACCACCCGAAGGCGAAACGGTGGCCGTGGATCTCCGGGACCGCCTGCCCGATCTGCCCTGGGACAGTGCCGAAACCGTGATCCTCTCCGGCGTGCCCGAAAGCACCACCATCCGCCTCGCGAGCGGCAATGTCGGAATCATCGCGGCCACCAATGAGGAAATCCGTGACGCGGAATTGCCCATGCTCCTGGCCGTTTATATGGTCATTATTCTGATGGTTTTCGGCACCTATCGGGACTGGCGGGCCACCATCGCCTGTTGCCTTCCCCTCACCGTGGCGACCTTTCTGGGCTATTGGTTCATGAAGGAACTGTCGATCGGCCTGAAGGTCGCGACCCTGCCGGTGATGGTTCTCGCGGTTGGTCTCGGCGTCGACTATGCCTTCTACATCTACAATCGCATGCAGCACTATTTGGAGCAGGGGCTGACGATCGCCCAGAGCTATCGTCAGACCATGGAAGAGACCGGCGTGGCCGTCGTGTTCGTCGGTCTGACCATGGCGGTCGGCGTTTCCACCTGGACCTTCTCGGCCCTGAAATTCCAGGCGGATATGGGCATGCTGCTGTTCTTCATGTTCATGATGAACATGATCATGGCCATCACGGCCCTGCCCGCCCTTGCCGTGGTGCTCGACATGGTGGCGCCCCGCGCCGCCCAGGGCCGCAGCGTACGCCTGACGGAGACCCCCGAACCCATCACGTGAGAACCACGACAGAAGATCTCTGGTGCGCCGAGCGGCCCTTGCGTAGGGTAGCCGCTCAGGCACCGGATGGGGGGATTGGCGCCGTGTTCAAGGAATTGCTGTCGTTTCTCGAAACTCACCAGGACGGGGCGGGGGACGGCGATCAGCAGAAGGTCTTTCCCCGCCGGCAGGTGGCGGCGGCCGCGTTGATGGTCGAGGCCTCGCGTCTCGACCGGGATTTCGGCGCCGATGAGCGCCGGACCATTCAGGCCCTTCTGATCGATCATTTCGATCTGTCCGCCGAACAGGCCCAGGTGCTCATGGCCCTGGCCCAGGAAGAACAGGCCGGCACCTATTCCGATTGGATGTTCACCCAGGCGGTGCGGCGCGGCTTCGAGATCCGCGAGCGCCTCGAGGTGATGGTCATGCTGTGGGAAGTGGTCTATGCGGATGGAACGCTCCACCGCTTCGAAAAGACCATGATGGAGCGGGTGGGCGAGGCGCTTGGTCTCGATCCGTCGGGACTGGAGACCGCGCGCATGAGGGCGCTGGCCAATCTGGGGCACCCGGCCCCTGTTTAACGCTCTCCCTTCCAATGCCCTCGTGGCTCAGGGTTGGGGCGCCTGTTCCTCCAGGACGAACAGACGTGTTTCCATGTCCTTGGCAAGGGCGGGATCAAGGGCTTCAAGCACGGCGCGGGCGCTTTTTGCATCCGTGCTTAGATCATAGGACAGCCTCGCATCGGGGCCGGAGATCGTCTCGCCCCTCCGCAGGCCCGAGACCTTGAGATTGCCGGCATAGATCACGTCCCCAACCTCCACGGAGAAGGGACGCACGGGCAAGTGCTTGCGCGGATCATAAGCGCCGCGCGGCAGTGCTTTTTGCGTTGGCGCCCGGCGCACATTCGTGGCGAAACACAAGAACCGGTACCGCCCCGGGGGCACGTGCAGGACCTCGAACTCCGCTTCCCGATGCACGGTCGTGAAATAGCGGGGGCCGTCATCTTCGCCCATGGCGACGAGGGTCACGTGATTGGCCGTTGTCGGATCCCAGCTCTCCTGGGGAAAGACCAACTGAAAGACGATCGTGGCCGTCTCTTCGGGCTTGCTGTCGGGTCTGGGCAGGGTGATCCGATGATCGTTCTTGACGCAGGCCGCCAGGAGGAAGAGCCCGCATAGGAGAGCCCAGCACCGCAGGGCGGCGCGGTCACCAAGCGCACTGTTCAGCATAAATGCCATCCTTCGCCCATTCAGCCGAGCGCGAGACCCGTCGCGGCCTCAAGTTCCGCAATGGCCTCCGTCGGCGTCGCGACCTTGATCGTCTTCATGCCCATGGCGCGCGCGGGCTTGAGATTGATGCCCAGATCGTCGAGATAGACGCAGGCTTCAGGCGCCACGCCAAGGGCCTCGCACATCATCTCGTAGATGCGCGGATCGGGTTTGCGGATCCCGACTTTGGAACTTTCGATCACGTGGTCGAAAATCTCCATGATCGCCGCGATGCGATCGGCGCGTTCTCCGGTGACCCAGAAATCATTGCCATCGGCCGGTTTCACATTGTTGGTGATGCAGCCCGTCTTGAACCGGGCGGCGCATCCTTCAAGGGCGCTCACCATGTTGGGACGGATGTCGCCATGGAGAAGACCGATCACCACGCGGCCCGGAACCTCGTGGCCGGCCGCCCGCGTTTCATCGGCGAAAAGCCGGTCGAATTCCGCAAGGGTGACTTCGCTGCGCTCGAAAAGGGCCCAGGCATTATGTTCGGAATTGGTTGCGTTCACCGTGCGGATAAAATTCTCGGGCAGGCCCTTTTCCCGCTCATAGCGGTTGAAGGCCTCGAACGGCGAGGACGTGATCACGCCCCCGAAATCCCATAGGACCGCCTCGATCATAATCCGTTTCCCCGCTCCGTCCCCATTCTTCTGGTTTGGGCTCTCTATTGGTATGCGGCCGGTGATGATACCCGGTCTTGGTCTTGCCGTTCCACGTCAATTTCCGCGGCCGCGGGCCGATCGGGTGCTTTGGCTTCCAGTCCCAGACGCTCGAACAAGGCGGCATCCTTGTCGGTTCCGGGATTGGCGGTGGTCAGCAACGTGTTGCCCACAAAAATCGAGTTGGCGCCGGCCAGAAAACACAAGGCCTGGGTCTCGTCGCTCATGGCCTCCCGGCCCGCCGAAAGCCGTACGACGGAGCGTGGCATCATCAGTCGGGCAAGCGCAACCGTCCGAACGAACTCAATTGGGTGCAGAGACTTACTCTTCCCCAATGGCGTGCCCTCCGTGGGCATCAGCCCGTTGATCGGCACCGAGCCCGGATGTTCGGGCAGGGTGGCCAATGCCAGCAACAGGCCAACGCGATCCTCGATCGCCTCCCCCATGCCCACGATCCCGCCGCAGCACACGGCCAAGCCCGCCTCCCGGACATGGGCCAGGGTCTCCAGCCGGTCCTCGAAACGCCGCGTGGTGATGACCTGGTCATAATAGTCCGGCGACGTATCGATGTTGTGATTGTAGTAGTCGAGGCCGGCATCTTTGAGGCGGTGGGCCTGATCCCCTGTCAGCATGCCAAGGGTCATGCAGGTCTCAAGGCCCAGGGCCTTGACGCCGCGGATCATTTCCTCGAGCGCGGGCAGGTCCCGATCCTTCGGGCTGCGCCACGCGGCACCCATGCAGTAGCGGGTGGCGCCCTGGGCCTTGGCATCGCGCGCGCCCGCGAGGACGGCCGCCACATCCATCAGTTTGGTGGCTTTCAGTCCGGTCTCGAAATGGGCGGACTGGTTGCAATAGCCGCAGTCCTCGGGACATCCCCCCGTCTTGATCGACAGCAAAGCCGCCTGCTCCACCGCATTAGGATCGAAATTCTGGCGATGCACGCTTTGGGCCGCGAAAATCAGATCGGCAAACGGCAAACTGTAGAGCGCATCGGCTTCCGCGCGTGTCCAATCCTGGCGCACCGTGCCCAAGGGCGCGGCGAGTGCCGGAAACCGCCTGTCCGAAGGAGCGGAGGCGTTCGTGTCGGATGCCGGGCGAAAGGTCGAGGGCGTGGAAGCGACGGTCATCAAGGCTCCTGGTATGGAAACAATTTCGAAAGCCCAGAATCTCATCGGCCGGGCGCGGGGGTCAAGCACGCAAAGCAGGGGCTGACGTCACGATTTGCGTGCCGAACGGGGGCTCAATCAGTCATGGAGATCAGCCCAAAAACGCCTTAAAAGAACCGCAACACAACGCTTTAAGCGCATCCGGAGCGTGCGCTTCCGCCACTATCAGAGGGGCACACCATGAAACGGATGTTCGCTTTCGGTCTTGGAGCCCTGATGCTTGCCGGGCTGGGCCTGGCGTTGCTCATACGGCCCCAGGAAACCCAACCCCAGGATCGCGACGACTATGTCGGTGGTTTGCCCAGTCTCGAATCCGTCCTGTCCTCCGATGAGAGCATGGACGAAAGCGGGAGCGATGCGACCTTAGGCGCGGAAACGGTGGCGCGCGCCGCCAATATGGCGGCCGTCGATCCGGACGCGCCCCGCGATTTCGTTTTCGAGCGGTTGGAAATCAAGACCGACGCCGATACCCCGGAGGCGTGTCTGGTCTTTTCCGAGCCTCTGACCGAAGACGCCTCGATCAATTTTACCGACTATCTGGTCATAGAGCCCGAGGTGCAGCCGGCGATCCGCGCCGAAGGCTCCCTGCTTTGCCTGGCTGGCCTGACCTTCGGCCAGACCTATCAAGTGACGGTCCGCAAGGGCCTGCCGGCCGCGTCCGGTTCCAAGACCCCCTATGACGAAACCGTGCCCGTATCCCTCGAGGACAGGCCCGCCGCGATCTCCTTCGGATCGGGCCTGATCCTGCCCCGCGAAGGCAATGACGGCGTGCCGATCACGACGGTCAATGTGGACCGGGTGAAGCTGCGTGTAGCCCGGGTCGGGGAGCGCCTGCTGTCCCAGCTGCGCCAGGGACTGGTCGAACAGCGCCGGCTCACCTCTTGGGAGTTCGACCGGGTTGCGGAAAACCAGGGACAGATTGTCTGGACCGGCGAAATGGCCATTGCCGGCTCCCGCAACGAAACTGTCCGTACGCTGTTTCCGATCCGTCAGGCGCTGCCAAAGCGGGAGAACGGGGTTTATCTGGTTGCCGCCGAAAATGCGGCCGATGAGGAAAAGGATGCGTATGCCCGGCTTTCCGCCAGTCAATGGATCATCGAATCCGATCTCGCTCTGACCAGTTTTTCGGGCGCTGATGGCTTGCGGGTCTTCGTACGCTCCTTGAGCAAGGCGGGGGCCGTGGAAGGGGTGCGCGTGACACTCCTGGCCCGGAACAACGAAATTCTGGGCGAGGTGCGCACCGGCGCGGATGGCGGCGTGCGTTTCGATCCCGGTTTGACGCGGGGTCAGGGTGGCAATGCGCCAGTGATGGTCATGGCCGAGCGGGGCGATGATTTCATGTTCCTCGATCTGCGCCGTGCGGCCTTCGATCTCAGCGATCGGGGGGTCAGCGGTCGTCCCGCGCCGGCGGAAACCGATGCCTTCGTCTATCTTGACCGGGGGATCTATCGGCCCGGCGAGACCGTTCAGATCGTCAGTCTGCTGCGAGATGCTGCCGTCAATGTCATCGAGAATGCTTCCCTGACCCTCCTGGTCCGGCGCCCCGACGGCATCGAGTATCGCCGCCTGACGGTCGACAATCTGGTGGCCGGGGGCGTGCATGTGCCGGTCACCCTCTCACGCTCCGCCATGCGCGGACCCTGGACGGTTTCCGTGCATACCGACCCCCGGGGCCCGGCGGTCGGTAGCGCCCGTTTCGACGTCCAGGATTTTGTGCCCGAACGTCTGGAAGTCGCCCTGGAGACCGGGGCCGATTTCCTGCGCCCCACCGATGACATTCAAATCGATGTGGCCGCGCGCTATCTCTATGGCGCGCCCGCCAAGGGGCTCGAGGGCGAGGCAACCATGCGGATCGTGCCGGACCCGGAGCCCTTCAAGGCCTATACGGATTACAGTTTCGGTCTCGTGGAGCAGCGTTTTTCGCCGACCCTTGAAGATCTGTCGGTCACGCCGACGGATGATGAGGGAAACGCCACGGTTTCCGGCAAGGTCGGCCCGCTTGAGGCCGTCGCGCGGCCCTTGCGCGCGGACATCACGGTTTCCGTCTTTGAGCCCGGCGGCCGTCCGACCCGGGAGCGTCTGTCGATCCCGATTCGCCCTCTCGACGTTTCCATCGGCATTCGTCCGGGTTTCGACAATCAGGTTGTGCGGCGGAACACGCCCATGACTTTCGATGTGCTGGCGCTTGATCCTTCCGGGTTGTCGGTTGCGGCGGAAGGCGTGAAGTGGGAACTGGTGGCACGGGTAGTAAACTACCAGTGGTACCAGGCCGATGGCGAATGGCGCTATGAACGGATTGTCCGCAATCGTCCTTTGCAGGCGGGTACGATCGATGTCACGGCGTCGTCGGAACTTCCCGATGCCAAGCCGGCCCGGATCGAGATCGGCGGTCTTGATTGGGGCCACTATCAGTTGACGATCCGGGATCCCGCCACGGGCGCCGCGTCGAGCCTGCGGTTCTGGTCCGGATGGTATGGCGGGACTTCGGATCAGCGACCCGATCGGGTCACGGTGTTAAGCGGCAAGCCGCGCTACCGGGCCGGCGAGACCGCGCGCATCACGATTCGCCCGCCCATGCCCGGCAAGGCTCTTCTGACCGTGGCCGGCGCAAGCGTCCATGAAACCCGTCTTCTTGATTTGCCGGCGGATGGGGTGACCCTTGATCTGCCCGTGTCGGCCGATTGGGGCTCCGGAGCGTATGTGATCGTGAATGCCTATCGTCCCGTTGACGGATCGGGCAGCCAGGTTCCTGTCCGCGCCATCGGTCTGGCCCATATTGCCATCGACCAGTCCGACCGCTCCCTTGCGGTCGCATTTGATATGCCAGATCTCGTCGAACCCCAATCGGACATTACCGTGCCGGTCCGAGTTCAACGCGGCTCGGGCAATGCGCCCCCATCCATGGCTTTTGTCACCCTGGCCGCCGTCGATACGGGCATTCTCAATTTGACCGATTTTGAGCCTCCGTCCCCGGAGGATCATTATTTCGGAAAGCGGCGGCTGGCGGTGGAAATCCGCGACGACTATGGGCGTCTCATTCGCGGCGCCCGAGGTGTTCAGGGAGAGATCCGTTCCGGCGGTGATGGCTTCGCCGATGCCGGCGGTCTCAATGTGGTGCCCACCCGCACGGTGGCGCTCTTCTCCGGCATCGTCGCCCTGGACGAGGCGGGTTCGGCCGCCATTCCCCTGACCATCCCCGATTTCGTTGGGGAGCTGACATTCATGGCGGTGGCCTTTTCGCCCACGGCCGTGGGCCATGGCGTCAAGCCGGTGACGGTCCGCCGCGCCGTGGTGGGCGACCTGGCGCTGCCGCGTTTTCTGGCCCCCGGCGATGAGGCCCAGGCCACGCTCCAGGTCAACAATGTGGAAGGTCCGGCCGGTGCCTATCAGGCACGGGTCACGACGGACGGTGCGCTGACTGCCGCCGAGGTCGTTTTGGAGGGGGATGATCTTCGCTTGGCAACCGGCGAGGAAAGTCGTCTGCCCGTGCCCTTGAAGGCCGAAAGGCCAGGGGTTGCCGAGGTTTCCTTGGACCTCAGCGGACCCGATGATTTCAGTCTCGCCCGCTCCTGGCCGATCGAAAGCCGCGCTCCCCGCCTGCCCCGGGTCGAAGTGGTTGCCGGCGTGTTGGAGCCCGGAACGGAACTCGACTATGACGATTCTCTGTTGACGCCCTTTCATGAGGAAACAGCCGCCTTTTCCCTCAGCCTGTCGAGCGCGCCGGCCGTCGATGTGCCGGGCCTCCTGCGCGCCCTTGGTCGCTATCCCTATGGCTGTCTCGAACAGACGACGAGCCGCGCCTTTCCGCTCCTCTATTTCAATGACCTCGCCGTGGCCAGCGGCGTGGCAGGGGACGATGGCCTGAAGCAGCGGCTCCAGGACGCCGCCGACAAGATCCTCGATCTTCAGCGACCGGATGGGGCGTTCGGCATGTGGAGCCGGTCAGGAGGGTCGGCCAATCTGTGGCTGAGTGTCTTTGCGCTCGATTTTCTGGCGGCCGC
Source organism: uncultured Alphaproteobacteria bacterium (assembly GCA_964522525.1). Taxonomy (GTDB): domain Bacteria; phylum Pseudomonadota; class Alphaproteobacteria; order JAJFIK01; family JAJFIK01; genus CAYUYV01. Next base: position 17,174 of record CAZFWG010000007.1, read on the forward strand.
CAAGGAACAGGGTTTCGTCGTGCCACGGGATGCCATCCTGCGGGGGCAGAGCTGGCTTACCAATCTGGCGGAAGCGAACTGGCAGGATGTGGACGCGCGGGCCTATGCCTTTTATGCCCTGGCCAAACAGGGACGGGCACGGATCAGCGCCGTCCGCTATTTCTTTGATACGGAGCGAACCAAACTGAAAAGCGCCATTGGGCTTGGTTTCCTGGGCGGGGCGCTCGATGCGCTGGGGGATCGTGCGCGCGGGCGGATCGCTTTTTCTGAAGCGGTGGAACGGCTGGCCGCCGGCAACACTGAGAAATACAAGACCATCGCCTATGGCAGTTTGCGCCGCGACCTGGCGGGCGTGACGGCCCTCGTCGCGGAAGCCCGGCGCCTCGAGTTCCTGCCGCCGCTTTTTGAGAGGCGGGCGGAACTGGCCGTCCGGCCCCAATTCGCCACTACTCAGGAAATGGTCTGGATGCTGCTGACCGCTCATCACTTGCGCAGCGCTCTGGAGAACGCCACCCTCTCCGTGGTCGTCAAAGGGACCGAGCCCCAGGAAGACCCAGGCATGATCAGTCTGGCCCCCAGCCGGCCCGAATTGGCGCGGGGCATCACCATCGGCAATACGGGCGATGAACCCCTGTGGTATGTGGCCACGGCGGAAGGCACGTCGATGGAAGCCGAAGAACCGGAGTCGAACGGCTTGAGCGTGACCAAGACCCTGCTCTCCCTTGACGGCGAGCCGGTCGATCCCGGCTCCCTGGAGCGGAGCGGCCGTTACGTCGTGTTGATCCAGGGTCGGATGAACAACAACCGCCGGCGCGAGATGGCTGTATTGGATCTCCTGCCGGCCGGCTTCGAAATCGAGACGGTGCTTCCCGGCGGTGTGGGCCAGGACGCGCAATATCCCCAATTGCCCAAGCTGACCTACACGCAGCTGGCCTCCGCGCGGGATGATCGTTTCGTCGCGGCCTTCAATATCGGCGGCCGTCGCTATCGCCGGCGCCGCGACGACGAGGAGCAGAAGGTCGTTCGCCCCACTTTTGCGCTTGCCTATATTGTCCGTGCCGTGACGCCGGGTGACTTCGCGCTTCCCGCGGTGCGGGTCGAAGACATGTATGCGCCGCGCATCATGGCGCGGACGAATGAGGGCCGGGTGATTGTCGCGCCGGGCGCCCCTTGAGCCCATGACCGGTGATCCGACCACCAGGACCAAACCGGCCGTCCCCTGGCGCCGCCGTTTGGCATCAGTGGGGATCGGGCTTCTCGTTTCAGGCGCGGTGTTGATCGGCGCGGATTATTTCTTCCCCGTGCCCCTCGATCGGTTCCGGGATCGCAGCCCCCTGGTTCTCGACCGGGATGACCGGTTGTTGCGGGGTTTTTTGAGCCGGGACGACAAATGGCGGCTCGGCGTCGCGCCGTCGCAAGTGGATACCCGCTATCTCCGTATTCTGAAGGCCTATGAGGACAAGCGCTTTGATCACCATCCGGGCGTGGATGCCCTGGCGGTGGCGCGGGCTGTCGGTCAATTGCTGCGCCATGGCGAGGTGATCTCGGGTGCCTCGACCCTGACCATGCAGGCGGCCCGGCTGCTCGAGCCCGGGTCCCGGGGCCTCGCCGCGAAACTCCACCAGATGGTGCGGGCCGTCCAGTTGGAGGTTCATTTCTCCAAGGATGAAATTCTGGCGATCTATCTGACGCTGGCGCCTTTTGGCGGCAATCTGGAGGGTGTCCGCGCCGCGAGCCTGGCCTATTACGGCAAGGAACCCACGGCCCTGACCCTGGGGGAAGCCGCCCTTCTCGTCGCCCTGCCCCAGGCGCCGGAACGTCAGCGTCCAGATCGCTTTCGACCTCGGGCGAAGGCCGGTCGCGACAAGGTGCTCGACCGGCTGCGCGCCGCTGGCATCATCGATGGGACGCAACACGCGGAAGCCCGGCAAGAGACGGTACCCGGCCGCAGGCAGGCGTTTCCTTTCCTGGCACCTCGGCTGGCCCGCCGTCTTGTGCAGCGTTACCGGGACGAAACGCTCATCCGCACGGGGCTTGATCGGGATCTCCAGACAGTGCTCGAGGAGCAGGCCCGGCGCGCGGCCAGTGGTTTCGATGATGGCGCCAGCATGGCCATGGTGGTCGTGGAAAACGACACCCGACGGGTCCGGGCCTATCTCGGCGGCCATGACTATGGGGCGCCCGCCGGCCATGTGGATCTCGCCGCCGCCATACGCTCGCCGGGCTCGACCCTGAAGCCTTTCATCTACGGTCTGGCGTTCGACGACCTTCTTCTGCATCCCGACAGCCTGATCGAGGATCGGCGCATGGCGTTCGGCTCCTACGCGCCGCGCAATTTCGACCGGGGCTTCCAGGGCACCGTGACCGCACGCATGGCCCTTCAGCAATCCCTGAACATCCCGGCCGTGGCCCTGCTCGACCAGATCGGTCCCCATCGTCTGTATGCGGGATTGCGCCAGGCCGGTGCCACGCTCACCTTGCCCTCCGATGCGGTGGAGGCCAGCCTGCCCGTGGCGCTCGGCGGGGTTGGGATCTCCTTGCGGGATCTGACCATGCTTTATGCGGGTCTGGCCAATGGCGGAAAAGTCCGGCCCCTGTCCATTATGCGCAATGGCCCTGGCGTCCGGTCCCCGCGTCTGTTTGCCGACATGGCGGCCTGGTATGTGACGGACATTCTCGAGAATGCGCCGCTGCCCGACGGTTGGGGTCAGGCCAGAAACATTGTCCGGGACCGGCGGATTGCCTTCAAGACCGGCACCTCCGCCGCCTTCCAGGATGCCTGGGCAATCGGCTATTCCCGCCGCTACACGGTCGGTGTTTGGGTCGGACGGGCGGACGGGACGCCGCGCCCGGGGGCGATCGGCCGCAACGCCGCCGCTCCCCTGATGCTCCAGGCCTTCTCTGTCCTGCCCGCTGAAGCGGAGGAGCGCCACCTGCCGCCCGAGGACGTGATCACGGTCCGGAACAATAAGGAACTACCGCTGGCCTTGCGGCGTTTCGTGGTCCGGGATCGGACACGGATGCCGAGCGAGGGCACGCCCTTGCGCATTCTCTACCCCCCGGAAGGTGCCACGGTTCTGTTCTCGTCCGTCCAGGAACGGTTGACCTTCAACGCCGAAGGCGGGCGCGGGCCCTTGAGCTGGATCGTCAACGGCCGGGTTCTCCCGCGCGACAATGCCGCTGAGCGCTATGGCGAATGGACGGTGGACGGTGCGGGGTTCGTCACGGTTTCGGTCGTGGATGCCGAGGGACACAGCGACCGGTCCACATTTCGCGTTGTCCGTTAGCGTCTGTTCCATGATCCGAGGATCACTGCGCAGACCCTGCCGTATTGGTCTTGAACGCTTCCCGAGCGGCAAGCCGCTACGCTTTTCTGGAAGTACTCAAAAAAATCCCCCGACCTGGAAGCCAGACCGGGGGTAAGGATTGGGACAATCATGACGATCAAGGTGTCATGGCCCTGCCCCTGCAGGGTTGAGTCCAGTTTGAAAGCCGTTGGTTTGTGCCGGTGTGGGCCAAATCGGGGGCATTACCGGCGCATCGGCGCCGGGGGTTCGCCCATTCGTGTTAAAACGACCGGACCATGTGCCGTCCTGATTCACCCCTTGATGAATGGATCCCCTCATGATCCTGGCCGGCAAGCCAGCGCTTGATATCCGCCACCGTGCCGTGGGCGTTCTGGAGTTGGAGGCGGGCCTGGCGCGCGCGGCCGCCCGGGCGGATGATCCCGTGGCGGGCGTTTTCGGGCCGGGATCCCAGGTCTGGCAGGTCCAGAAGGAGGCGCTGGTCTTTTTCGGGGCGGCCCGGGCCATGATGCTGCAGACCGCCCACCCTTGGGTCGCGGAGGGGGTCGCCCGCCAGTCCCGCGCCATGGCGGATCCGATCGGGCGGTTCCATCGCACCTTTGAGATCGTTTTTTCTCTTGTCTTCGGCTCCGTCGATCAGGCCTGCGTCAAGGCCCGCAAGCTCCATCGCATCCACACGGCCATTCGGGGGGAAATGTCGGAAAGCCTGGGCCCGTTCCCCGCCGGCAGTGCCTATACGGCCAATGACGCCAATGCGATGCTCTGGGTGCATGCCACCTTGTGGGATACATCCGTACGCATGCATGAAGCGGTTCTCGGTCCTCTGACGCCTGAGGAGCGTGATGCCTATTACGCGGAAAGCCGCGCCTTTGCCTGGATGTTCGGCATCCCCGATGAAATCGTGCCCGCCGACTGGTCGGGTTTTGAGGCCTATGTCGCGGCCATGACGGACTCGGACATTCTGACCGTGGGCCGCGCCGGGCGGGAGATCGTCGATGCGTTGGTCTTGGGGGAAGGCGGACGGTTCTGGCGCCGTTTGCCCCGCTGGTATGTGGCCCTGACCCTGGAGAGCCTGCCGCCCCGTCTGCGCGAGGGTTTCGGCATGGAGTATGGCCCGGCGGAAGCGGCACTGGCCGCGCGTTCCTGGGAGCGGATCCGGGCCTGGTATCCGCGCCTGCCCGATCGGCTGCGCCTGGTGCCGTCCTACCGGGAAGCGCTGGGCCGTATCGCCGGGGCAAGGGGGCCGGATCCTCTGACCCGGGCCCTCAATCTTCTCTGGGTCGGCCGCTCCCGTCTCGTGGGATAGCGGTAATCCGTCTACGCATCGGCCCGGGCCGTCGCGTCCATATCGGCCTTCAGCGTGCGGGCCGCCAGGATGAAATGGGCACCCGACCAGAAATTCACGATCCCAACAATCAACAGCGCCCAGCGCAGACTGTCCTGTGCGAAAGTCGGGGCCAGAAGGTCGCTGACAAGGCCCACGATCATAGGGCCCAGACCCAGGCCGATAATGTTGATGATAAAGAGAAGCAGGGCCGCAGCGGCCGCGCGCATGTGCAATGGCGAGAGCGCCTGGGTGGCGGCGAAGGTCGGCCCTAGATAGATTGTCCCCACAAGGACGGGAACGGCATAGAAGACCAGGGCGAGCGTCGTATCATCGAGCAGATAGAAGCCCAATCCGAAGGGGCCGGCGACGATGATGGCGATGCCCGGCACCCACATCTGCCAGCGGATGTCCCGTGTCGTCAGCATGTCCGCCATCCGCCCGCCGAATATCGTGCCGGTGAAACCCAGAATACCGAACATCAGGGCCAGAATGATCCCGATCTGCTCCAGAGACATGCCGTGGCTGCGGATCAGGAAGGCCGGCGTCCAGGCCACCGCGCCATAGCCGACAAAGGCATTGAGGGCGGCGGCAAAAGACAAGTGGCGGAAGGTCCGTTGTCTCATCAGGGTCGAGAACACCGTGATGAAACGCAGGCGTTGCTGCGTTCTCGCGGTCCGGTTTTCCGAATGACCCCTTGGGGGTTCGCGCAAGCCCACCATGATGAAGGCGGCGAGCAGCAGTCCGGGAATGCCCGCAACGAGGAAGGCCATGCGCCAGCCATAGTGTTGCGCGATCCAGCCGCCGCCGAACAGGCCGATCATCAGACCGATATTGACGCCCGTCGCAAAAATCGCGAGGGCCGTGGCCCGTTGATGGGGCGGATAGAGATCGGCGATCATGGAATGGGACGGCGGGCTTGTCCCCGCCTCGCCCACGCCCACGCCGATGCGCGCGAGGAGGAGCTGCCAGAACTGAACCGCCATGCCGCAAAAGATCGTCATGATACTGAAAATAGCGAGGGAGGCGGCAATGACGTTGCGACGGTTCACCCGATCGGCAAGCATCGCGATCGGGATTCCAAGCGTGGCATAGAACAGGGCGAAGCTGAAGCCCGACAGGAGCCCGAGCATCCAGTCCGCCGCACCGAACTCCTCCTTGATGGGCTGCAACAGGATCGACAGGATCTGCCGGTCCATATAATTGAGGATATAGGTCAGTGTCAGGATGGCCAGGGCATAGTGGCGATAGGCGATCCGCTGACCGAAAAGCCCGATGGGCGGTAGGGCTTCGGACGGCTTTTGCGTGCCGTCCGCGCCAGACAGGGGCGTGTCCGTCATTCATTCCTCCCGATCGTTCGGCAGGAATGCGCCAGGCCGAACCCTGTTTTGATCATTCACACCAGGGTATGGCGGCAGAGCGCCGGTGGGAACTCAAAACTTCATCCCGTCCGGTCAGGCCTCGCTTCGGGCCTCTTTGGGCTTCTCGGCTTCAAGCCCGCTGCGGGTAATGGCCACGACCGTACCGCTCAGAAGGATAAGGGCGATCAGATTGGGCAGAGCCATCAGGCCGTTCATCACATCCGAGAATGTCAGGACCAAATCGAGCTTCACCACGGCGCCGAGGAGCAGCGCCCCCACCCAAAGAAGGCGATAGGGGAAAATCACGCGCTTGCCGAACAGGAACTCGGCTGACCGTTCCCCGTAAACGCTCCAGCCCATGACGGTCGTGAAGGCGAAGACAATGAGACCGATGCTGATCACCCACTGGGCGCCGGGCAGGCCGGCGCCGAAAGCCGCCGTCGAAAGCTCCGCGCTCGTCAGGCCGGTCGTCCAGGCGGGGATCATTTCCATCTGGCCGTTCACGTCCGTCGGGATGCGCACGGTCAGGATCACGAGTGCCGTCATGGTGCAGACGATAATGGTGTCGATGAAGGTGCCCATCATGGCGATGGTGCCCTGGCGGACAGGATCGTTGGTCTGGGCGGAGGCATGGGCGATGGCCGCACTGCCGAGCCCGGACTCGTTCGAGAAGATCCCTCGGGCGACGCCATAGCGCATGGCGGCCCAGACGGCGGCCCCGGCGAAACCGCCCGTGGCGGCGGTGCCGGTAAAGGCGTCGGTGACGATCAGGGCGAAAGCCCCTGGCACATTGGGGGCGTTCAGGATAAGGATGATCAAGGCGGCGCCCACATAGAACACGGCCATGAGCGGCACGAGGCGCTCGGCCAGGAAGGCAATGCGTTTCAGGCCGCCGACGATCACCGCGAAGGTCACGCCCGCGATGAACAGCCCGGTTGCCAGGGGCGGAACACCGAAATTCGCGTCAAAGGCATTGGCGAGGGCATTGGCCTGGAACATGTTGCCGAGCCCGAAGGCCGCGATCATCGCAAAGAAGGCGAAAGCGCTGCCGAGCCAGGCCCATTTCTGCCCTAACCCGTTGCGGATGTAATACATGGGCCCGCCCAGATAGCGCCCGTCGGGGCAGACTTCCCGGTAGCGCACGGCAAGCACGGCCTCGGAATATTTGGTGGCCATGCCGAGCAGGGCCGTCATCCACATCCAGAACACGGCACCCGGCCCGCCAATGAAGATCGCCGTTGCCACGCCTGCGATGTTCCCGGTCCCGACCGTCGCGGCGAGGGCCGTGGTCAAGGCCTGAAAGGGCGTGATTTCCCCTTCGCCCGCATCCGCCTTGCGCCCCTCGAAGGCCAGGGCAAAGCCCTTGGGGATGCGCAGCACCGGCATGAATCTCAACAGGATCGAGAGGAACAGGCCTGTGCCCAGCAGCAGGGGGATCAACAGGTAAGGGCCCCAGATGAACGTGCTGATCGAGTCGAGGACTTTCTGAACGGTGTCCATGGATGTGCTGCCCTTCCTGCTTCACGGCGACCGGTGATCGCGCAGTTTGCGCAGTGCAGCATGGGATTGCAAATCGCGCCCGCCCCGGTGGTGTCCCTCCCGAGAGTGGCGGAAACATCGGGACAAACCGGCATGGCCAGCGGACCGGCCCGGTCACAGGCCGGGCCAGCAGGCCACCATGGATCACAGGAAGGTGGCGTCCGTTTCCAGGCCGTAAAGGGCGCGACCTGCGATGTCGAAGGTGGAATGGGCCACCATCATGTGTTGGGTCGCCACATGGCCGTCCCGGAAGCGCCGCTGCAGCGGTGAGGTCAGATAGACGGAGGTGCCGCCGCCCAGGTCATACATGTCGCGGGTGATGTCGGCACAGATCCGCGTGGCGTGGGCCGCCGCGAGACGCAGTTCGGCGCGGGTCTCAAGCGGCAGGGGATCGCCCGTCTGGGCTTCGGCCCAGGCGCTTTCGACGACTTCGCGGAGATAGGCTCGCGCGCCGCGCCACTGGGCGTGGGCATGGGCCAGAGTGGCCTGACCGTGATTGGTCTCAGCCACCGTCCGCCGGCTGTCCCGCCGCCTTTTGGCGAGCGCGAGTTCCTTCAGTTCGTCCATGGCGCCCGCCGCATTGCCCAGCGCCACGCCGGCGATGCCGATGGCCAGAAGTCCGAACAGGGGAAAGCGGTAAAGCGGTCCGGGTGCCCAGGGCACATCCTTGACGAGGGAGACCGATCGGCGGGCGGGCACCACCAGGTCCTGGACCGCCATATCGCCGCTGCCCGTGCCGCTCATGCCCGTGGCGTACCAGGTATCGAGCAATTCGACCTCACTGGCGGGAAACACCACCATGCGGGAATCCGGTGCCCCATTGGGCAGGCGGCGCATTTCGCCATTCTCGATGATCATGCAGCCGCCAAGAAGCCATTGGCAGTTGTGCCCGCCGCTCACCCATTGCCAGCGACCATTGACCCGGAAATTATCACCCTCGACTTCCGCCTTGCCCGTAGGCGCGAAGACGCCGCCGGTGATCGTGCCGGCGGGGCCGAAGATCTCCTGCGCATCGGCCCGGGGCAGATAGGCCCCGACAAGACCCGTCGTGCTGGCGATCATGGTGCACCAGCCGGCCGCCGCATTCGCGCGGGCGATGGTCTCGATGGATTCGACGGCTTCCCAGGGGTTGACCTCGCCGCCGCCCAGAGCCGCCGGCACCAGCATGCGGATGAGCCCGGCCTCGGCCAGGGCTTGCGCGATATCGGCGGGCAGGCGCCGGGCGGCCTCGATCTCATCGCCCCGGTCGGCGAAGGACGGGGCCAGTTTCTCTGCCGTCTGAACAAGGCTCATGGACAGGTCTCCTCCGTGGTTGTGGGTCACTCCGGCAGACGCAGCCGGGCGGCGATATTGTTTTTCTGCATGTTGGATGATCCGCCCACGATCGGCATCAGTGTGATGTCGCGGACATAGCGTTCCATGTCGTATTCCGAGGCGCAGCCATAGGCGCCCATGATCCGCTGACAGGTGAGCACGATGTCGACGCCCGTATCGGCCACGAACAGCTTGGCCATGGATGTTTCCACGGAGCACGGCTTGTCTTCATTGGCCAGATGGGCGGCGTGATAGAGCATATGCCGGCAGGCCTGGAGCTTGGTGCGCGCCTCGACAAGGGCGTGGCGCACGGATTGGTGGGCGCAGATGGGTTTGTCGAACTGTTTGCGGGTCTGGGCATAGTCCCAGGCATCGTCAACGGCCGCCGAGGCGATGCCGAGGGCCACGGCCGTGATTTCAAGCTTCTCCGCATCGAGCGCCGGTCCGGCCAACATGGGCCAGCCCTTGTTCCATCCTTCCGGTCCGCCCAGCACATAGTCGATGGGCACCTCCACATCGTCGAAGGCGACGTCGGTGGTGGCGGCGTAGCGGATGCCTGAATGATCGATATCGGTGATGGTGATGCCGGGCCGGGTGGTCGGGACCAGGACAAAACTCAGATTGCGGTAGCGGTTCGCGTCCGGGTCGGATTTCACGAGGCAGATGACGTAGTCGGCAAAGCGGGCGCCCGTGCACCAGCGCTTGGTGCCATTGAGGATGATCGTGTCGTTCGACCGGCCCGGCCGCGCCGTCATGGACACACTGGCCAGATCGCCGCCCACATCGGGTTCCGATAATCCGTAGGCAAAGAGAATCTCTCCCTTGGCCACCTTGGGCAGGAAGAGTTTCTTCTGTTCCTCCGAACCGTTCTCGGAAATGTTCATCCCGCCATAGAAGGCGCAATGGATGAAGGGTCCGGCCGCCGCACTGCCCCGGCGTGACAGTTCGTCGATCACGGCCACGGCCGCCACCAGGTCCCGCCCGGCCCCGCCATAGCTTTCCGGTACCGTCAGCCCACAAACACCGGTGGCCGCCAGTTTCCGGAACAGGTCCGGCGGCACGTCGCAGGCCTTGTCCCAGGCCCGCACCTGGTCCCGCGGCATCTCCTGTTCAACAAAACGGCGCATGCTGTCGCGCAGCAGGGTGATGTGGTCGGGCTCATCGGTGAAATACATGCCGGTATCCTGATTGTTGGGTCAGGCAATCCTTACCATCCCGTTCTGTGCCATTCCATGCCATCGCCCCAGTCCCGTCCTTGAGCGCGTGTCCCAATCCAAACCCACACACGCTGCGGTTATGGATCCTTAAGGCCGGTATGGCAGCCTCCAGGTCTGGTGTGACATCGGTACGGGCGGAGGTCATGCCGGACCTGTGGTTCCCCGAAGAGGGATTTGGAGATGTCCGTCAGGCAGCGCCTCTTCCTCATTTTGATTGTTCCGACCGTTCTTATCCTTCTGGCGGCCTCCTATAATGGCAACCGTTTGTTGAAGGAGAGCGAGGATCTGTCGCGCCTTCACGTCTTCGCCACCTGGAGCCGCGTGGCCGGGGATCTCGTCCATATGCTCCAGCCCGAACGGGGGGCCTCCGTTGGCCTGCTCTCATCAAAAGGCCGGGACAGCTTTCGGGCCGTCGTCGATAAAAGGCGTGGTCTGACGGATGAGGCCCTGGTCGCCTACCGGGAAATGACCCGGGCACAGGACTGGGCGTCCATCGATGGGGTCATCGCGGGCGAGATTACCCACATCGCCGGTGAGCTGGACAAGCTGGCCGCGCATCGCGCCCGGGTCGATGCCGGCGAGATCGATGTCTCCGGCAATGTTGCCTACTACACGGACATCATTGTGCGGATGCTCAACGTGATCAGCCGGATGGCGGCGATCAGTGTCGATGCCGAGTCCGCGAGTTCCTTCAGTGCCTATCGGGCCCTGCTTCTGGCCAAGGAGAAGGCGGGTCTGGAACGGGCCATGGGGTCCAATCTGTTCAATGCGGGCCGTTTCGTGCCGAAGCTGTTCAATAGGTTCAGCCTCCAGGTTCATCAGCAGAGGGCGTATCTCGCTGATTTTGTCGCCTATGCGGCCCAAGATCAGAAGCGCCGTTTTGAAGAACTCGTCCAGGGGCCGGAGGTCGAGACCGTCGCCAAATGGCGGGCGGTCCTGCTCGCGGTGGGCGAGACCGGCGACACAAACGGGATCAAGGCGACCGACTGGTTCGCCGTCACCACGGCGCGCATCGACAGGCTGAAGGAGGTCGAAAATGCTGTGGCGGCCAGCATTCTGGCCCGTGTGGAGCACCTTCAGGCGGTCTGCCTCCGCGGTATGCTGATCATGCTGGTCGCGACCGTCACTGTCCTGGCGGTCATGCTGGCCATCTGCATCGCGATCGGCTTGTCGATTACCCGGCCGTTGACAGCGCTTGCGGGGGTCGTGCATCGCCTCGCCGATGGCGAATTGGCCATCGAGGTTCCCGCCAATGAGCGGCGTGATGAAATCGGTCAGATCGGTCGCGCCGTGAATGTTCTGCGCCTCAACAGCCTCGAAGCGGAAGACCTCCGGATCATGCAGGCGGAGGAGAGTGAGGCGAGCGTGACACAGCGCTCCGCCACGCTTGAGGCTTTGGCTCGGGGCGTCGAAACGGAAACCCGGGCAGCCGTGGAGCGCGTCGAGGCCCAGAGCGGTATGTTGCAAGTGGCATCAAAGGGCATGGCTGACACGGCGCGCAGCGTGGGCGAGCATTCCATCAGCGTCGCCTCGGCGGCTCAGCAAGCAATGGCCAGTACGGAAAGTGTCGCGAATTCCACGGCCGCTCTCACCGAAACCATTGAAGGGATCCGCCAGGAATTCTCCGTCATGAACACCAAGACGCGGGAGACCGTGGCCCTCGGGAAGTCCACACGGGAAACCGTGGGGTCGCTGGAGACGGAGGTCTCCAAGATCGGTGACGTCGTCCGCCTGATCAGCGATATTGCCGAGCAGACCAATCTTCTGGCCCTCAATGCCACGATCGAGGCGGCCCGCGCTGGCGATGTGGGCCGGGGTTTTGCCGTTGTCGCCAATGAGGTCAAGGCGCTGGCCAGCCAGACGACGTCGGCGACGAGCGATATCCGTCACTTAATTGACAGTATACAGACGGTAACGCGCAGCGCGGTCACATCAGTCAACGCGGTCATCGAGGGGGTCGGCGGCATCGATTCTTCCGCCAGTGCCGTGGCCCAGGCCACGATCCTCCAGGATCAGGTCATCCAGGAAATCGCCGCCGCCATCAGTCAGTCGTCCTCCGCCTCCCAGGACGTCACCCAGCAGATCACCGGCGTGGCCACTCAGGCGAGGGAATCGGGCGAGACGGCCGCCCAGGTCGAAAAAGTGAGCGAAGACATGGGTCGGGCCGTTTCGGAATTGCGCCGTAAGCTGATTGAGATTGTCCGCAACGCCGCGCCGGAAATGAATCGGCGGGTCTGCGAGCGTTACATGGTCGAGATTGACGCGGTGCTTACGATTGGCAATCGTCGGATCGAAGGGAAGGCTCTGGACATTTCCGAGGGCGGCACGGGCGTCGCCGTGGGTGAGCCGCTCCAAGTCGGCGAACAGGGTTCGATCCAATTTGACGGCTTTGACGCGCCCCTGCCCTTCATCGTGCAGCAGATGGACGAAGATCTCGCTCATCTCGATTTCGGTTCGGCGGGCGAGGTGCCGGCCGCGCTCCTCTCCTGGCTCGCCAATACCCATGGCGTCGAGTTGGACGAGGCCGCCTGAGGTCCCTTATTCGCCTTTGAATGCGGGTTTGCGTTTTTCCAGGAAGGCCGCGACCGCTTCGCGGTGATCCGCCTGAAGATTGGTGGCCATCTCATAGGAGACGGAAGCATCCATCAGCTTCTGGGCCAGTTCCCGCAAAGGGATGTTGGTCACGGTCTTGGTCCAGCGCACGGCCCAGGGCGGACTGGCCTTCAGCCGGTCGATCATCTTGGCCAAATGGCTGTCGAGGTCATCTCCGGGCACGGCATAATTGACAAGCCCCATATCGACCGCCTTGCGCGCCTCGATCATGGCGCCTGTCATCAGCATTTCCTTCGCCCGGGCATAGCCCACGAGCTGGGGCCAGATCACGGCGCCGCCGTCCCCGGCCACAAAACCCATTTTGACATGGGGGTCGCCGATCAGCGCGGTCTCGTCGGCAATGATGATGTCGCACATGAGCGCGACGGTGGCGCCCAGACCGGCCGCCGCCCCGTTCAGGCGGCACAGGATCGGCTTTTCCAGATCAAGGAGGCTCGTGACGATGCGCTTGGCATGGGGCGCGATCCCCCGGAAGCGCTGGGGCGCATCCATCATCTCCTGCATCCAATGGGCATCCCCTCCGGCGCAGAACACCTTGCCCGCGCCGGTGAGAACGACGATGTCGCTGCCGTCATCGTCCTGGGCATCCAGGAAGACGCGGGCCAGATCGTCATGGAGATCCTGATTGACCGGGTTCATGGGCCCCGGTGAGTCGATCGTGATCGTAAGCACCCGGTCCGCCGTGTCGAAACGCAGGGTCTTGTAGCCGGTGAATGGCATGGTGGTTTCCTTCCATGGCGCGCTTTGGCAATGCCGCGTCATTTGCGGACTGCGGTGTCGTGGTCTCCGGCCCATCGGACCTTGGGCTTGAGTGTAAGGGGCTTGCGCCGCGGACCGCAAAAGCTGTTCTCTTCCTTCGGTGATTTTTGGGCTCCGGTCTGTTGCGCTCGGGCACGGTGAGGGGAACGCGCGACGGGCGCCTAGGAGGCGCATGATCCGAAGGGGAAGCCGATGAAGACCGTTTTGCATGTGGGATGCGGGCTGAAACGCCTTGAGGCCCTTGGCCCTGGCTATCAGGACGGTGACTGGCAGGAGCTGCGCTTTGACATCAGCGAGACCGTCGATCCGGACATTGTCGGTGACATTCTCGACATGAAGGATATCGACGAGGGTTCGGTCGATTCCCTATGGTCATCCCACAATATCGAACATGTCTTCGCCCATCAGGTGCACACGGTCCTGACCGAGTTCCGGCGCGTGCTCGCCCCCGACGGGTTTGCGGTCATCACCTGTCCCGACCTCCAAAGTCTGGGGGAGCGGATCGCGGAAGGCCGGCTCGACGATCCTGTCTACACCTCGCCGTCCGGGCCCATCACGCCTCTCGATATTCTGTATGGACACGGTGCGTCCATCGAGAAAGGGGGCACCTACATGGCCCACAAGACGGGCTTTTCCTTGCGGTCGCTCGCCAGGGCCATGGATCGCGCCGGCTTCACCAATCTTGTGGGGACCCGCCGCCGCAGTCGCACCGATTTGTGGATCGTCGGGTTCAAGGATGAAGGTCCGCGGGAGGATCGATGGGACATTTTCAAGGCCTTCACGGGTGTCGAGGTGCAGCACGCCGCAACGTGAGGTCGGTCCCTCTGGGGCGCTCTTCCGGGCGCAAGACACAAGAGCAAGTCTACCGGACCAGGAGGGCCGCAATCTCCTCCAGATCCTCCTTGCTGAATTTTGCCGCCGCCCCCGGCGCAATGACCGGGTCGCCCAGGGAGGCGGCATAGAGGAAGCGCGCTCGCTGAAGGGCTGTGGGCCCATCCAGCCCCGATGCCTCAAGCAATGCGCGGATATATCCCAAACGGAGCTTGTCCACTTTCTTGAGATGGGCCCGCACCTGCTCATCATGATCCGCCCACGCCCGCACGGCCTGGTCAAGCTGGGGATTGGCGAGAAAGGCCCGCTGGATGAGATCGGTCAGCCGCCTGTCTTTGCGGTCCTTGGCTTCCATTTCCTGAATGATCGCGTCGGTCGTGAGGCTCTGCCAATGCGTGAGCAGCCGGGCGTGGAAGTCCGTGATGTCCTGGAAATGCCAATAAAAGCTGCCGCGGGAAACCCCCAGGGCCTGTGCCAGGCTTGCCGCCTTCAGGGCCGTGAAGCCCGAGGCGGCCAGGGTTTTCAGTCCGTGATTCAGCCAGTCGCGTTCGCTCAGTCGGGTCATGGACATTTCCATACACTACTGTATTGACGTATGCAGCATAATTTCATATACCATACAGAAGTGTATGGAGGCGCGCGATGAAGGATGTCTTTCTTTACAGTGCCGGATCCTTGGGCGTGATGATCTCCCTGGCCCATGGTTACTTGGGTGAAGTCAAGGTCGTCCGG